>DATKOY010000243.1:0-11490 GCA_035524415.1 Solirubrobacteraceae bacterium
CCCCGTCTCGCCGCGCGCCTCGATCACGAGCACATCGCCCGGGGAGATCGACTCGACCGCCTGCTTCTGCTGGTTGAGTTCGGCCGTGTCGGCATCGCGGACATCCTCGCGCAGCGCGACGTACCGCAACGTCGTCGCATAGCCAAGCAGCCGCAGGTCCGGGCGGGTTGGCCGGACCTCGCGGATGAACGTGTCGCGGATCCCGCGCCGCGCGAGCTGCACAGTGAGCGTCGCGGTCGAGACCGTGCTCAGCGCGGCGCACGCAGCGTCGCTCAGCTGCACCGGTCGCGGCGCGGCCACCCCGAACGCGAACGCGCGGCTCTCCGGCGTCGTCTTTGGTTGCGCTCCGTACGGCGCGAGTGGAGCATCGCCCTCGATCACCCGGTTGCGCAGCACGCCGGCGCCCGACAGCTCGATCTCGATCTCGTCGCCCGGCTCGGCGACCCCCGCGCCGGCGGGGGTCCCGGTGAGGATCACGTCCCCGGGCTCGAGCGTCATCACGCGGGACAGGTCGGCGATCAGCTCGGCGAACGAGAACAGCAGCTCCTCCGTTGTCGCGTGCTGACGGACCTCGCCGTTGACGCGTGTTGTGAGCGTCAGGACGGCCGGGGCCTGGGTGGCCTCGACCAGCGGCCCGATTGGGGTGAACCCGTCCTGCCCCTTCGAGAGAACGTTCGAGCCGCGATCGGCCCACCGCAGATCGTGCAGCCCGACGTCGTTCGCGGGCGCAAACCAGCCGATGTGCCGGGCGGCATCCTCGGGCGCGACGCGTCTCGCTCTCGTCCCGATCACGACCGCGATCTCGCCCTCGAACGCCAGCAGCTCGGTGCCGGGAGGACGGACGATCGGATCGCCGTCGCGCGCGAGCGACGACGGCGGCTTGAAGAAGTAGGACGGCTCGTGCGGGGTCCGGCCGCGCTGCTGCGCGCGGCTGCGGTAGTTGAGGTGCACGGCGATGATCTTCGACGTGGTGCCGGGCATCTCAGACGGCACGGGATCGACCTCCTGCGGATAGCACTGGATCAAAAAATCTATATGATCGGGCGGGTCGTGACCGTTCACGCCTCATCGCCGTCGAGCGCGGCAACGACGCCCGAGTTCGGTCTCCAGCGCCACTTCATCGACGGGCGGTTCGTCGAGAGCCGCGGCGGCGGCAGCTTCGAGAGCCTCAACCCGGCGACCAACGATGTGCTCGCGTTCGCGTGCGACGGCCGTGCCGAGGACATCGACGCGGCGGTGGCCGCCGCACGGACCGCGTTTGACGACGGACCATGGCCGCGCCTGGCGGCGAACGAGCGGGCTGCTGCCCTGCGCCGGATCGCCGCGCTGATCCGCGAGCGGGCCGACGCGTTCGTGACGCGTGAGGTGCTCGACATCGGGATGCCGGTGTCGCAGATGCACGGCTTGGCGGCACGCGCGGCGCAGAACTTCGACTACTACGCAGGCGTGATCAGCGAGCTTCACGGCCGCTCGTTCCAGGTCGGCGAGGAGTTCCTCAACTACACGATCCGCAAGCCGGTGGGCGTCGCGGGGCTGATCATGCCGTGGAACGCGCCGCTGATGCTCTCGACCTGGCGGATCGCGCCCGCACTCGCGGCCGGGAACACGGTTGTGCTCAAGCCCGCAGAGTGGTCGCCGTTGACTGCGACCCTGCTGGCTGAGGTGATCCGCGACGCCGAGTTGCCGACCGGCGCGTTCAACGTCGTCCACGGCTTCGGCGAGACGGCCGGTGCACCGCTCTCCGCTCACCCGGGCGTGCAGCTCATCTGCTTCACCGGCGAGACGACGACCGGCCAGACGATCATCGCGGCCGGCGCCCCCACGCTGAAGCGCCAGTCGATCGAACTCGGCGGGAAGTCTCCGGTCGTCGTGTTCGACGACGCCGATCCGGAACTGTGCGTCGATGCCGCGCTGGCCCAGATCTTCACGATGAACGGCCAGCGCTGCACGGCGGGCTCGCGGCTGCTCGTGCAGGCGCAGCTCTACGAGCAGATCGTCGATGCCGTCGCGGCGCGCGCGCGCAACATCCGCGTCGGCGACCCCGCCGACCCTCGCACCGAGCTCGGGCCGCTGATCCGCCCGGAGCATCACGCGCGCGTGCTCGACTACATCGAGTCGGCGCGCGCCGGCGGTGCCAGGATCCTCGCCGGCGGGAGCAGGCCGTCCGACCTCCCGAACGGCAACTACCTCGAGGCGACCGTGATCGCCGACGTCCGCGAGGATATGCGGGTCTTTCAGGAGGAGATCTTCGGCCCGGTGCTCGTGGCGATGCCGTTCGCCGACGAGGCCGAGGGCATCCGGCTGGCAAACGCGACGCCGTACGGACTCGCTGCGTACGTGTGGACGAATGACCTGCGCCGCGGGCATCGCGTCGCTCACGCGCTCGACACCGGCATGTGCTGGATCAACTCCCAGAACGTGCGTGATCTGCGCACGCCGTTCGGCGGCGTGAAGGCGAGTGGCATCGGCCGCGAGGGCGGCGACTACGCGTTCGATTTCTACTGCGAGACCGAGATCGTCCACGTCGCGCTCGGCTCGCACGAGATTCCGCGGCTCGGGCTCGACGGCGCGGCGCCGGAGTAGCGGCACCGTCGCCCGCGACGTGTCATGGGTGCAGCCGCGAGCGCTCGATCAGCCGCCGGCGAGCGGGCATTGCTCGCTCGCGCTGAACGATCGCGTCAATCGCGACGCCGACGACCGCGAAAGGGGGCGGCCGTCGGCCGCCGAACGCGTCGTGGAGGCCGATCGGCCGCAGCTCAGATCGGCGAAGGCAGAACTCGCGCATCGAGCGATCGAGCACGTCATCCGGGTCGAACTTTCGGGGCCGAGCCACGCAGCAAACAATCACAGAGCGATCGCTCAAAACCGTACGCGGGGCTGAACGGGCGCACATCCGTCGAGACAGCACGTCGATATGGACCTTTCGGGTCGATTTCGCGCCGAAAAGTCTGTGTGAGAGTTGCTGTCACAACACGAGAGCCTTCATCGGTGGGACCTCAACCGCCATGAGCGCCCCTGCCCTTGCACTGCTGAATGCTGCTGGCCTGGTTGAGCGCAGCAGCGAGACCTTCCGGCTGCGATACGCCAGCTCGGCCGATCTGTGGCGCCGATCGACCGACCTCGAGCGCGTGTTGGCGGGCGAAGCCGATCATGCCGTCATCTCGATCGACAGTACGCCCGCTGAGATCGAGGCGATCGTCGACGCGCACGGGACGCGTCGCGTCCTCGTCACGATCGGAGGCGCCCGGACCGCGACCGATCCGGCACGCAACGCGCTGCTCGACGAGTCGCTCGACGCGGGTCGTGCGATCGTCTGGCTGAAGGACCTCGGCGGGCGCTACCTGCGCATCAACAGCCGCTTCACGGCGGTGCTCGGGACCACCGAGGACCGCGTCCGCGGCCATGCCGATGCCGAGCTGACGGCCCGCGAGACGGTTGACGGCCCGCGGCTGCACGGCCGCAACGACGCGACCGAGGAGCCGCTCGAGCTCGAGTACGTCGTCCCGCCGTTCGAGGGGCGGCCGGGCTTTGCGGCACTACGGTTTGCCGTCCGCAATCGCGCCGGCGAGCCGATCGCCGTGTGCGGCGTCGCGGCCCCGATGGAGGATGCAAGCGTCGCCCACGCGGAGGCCGCCCGGCTGATCGAGATCGAGCGCTTCAGCCGGCTGGACCCGCCCGCGATTCGCGCCGAGTTCTTGCGGTCGCACGAGATGCCCGCACACCCGGCGTCGAAACCGCCCCCGGAACCGCGTCCCGATCCCGAGCCCCGTCCCGCGATGGATCCAGGCCCGCGCGCCGAGCAGTTCGAGCGTGACGTCGAGCGCGTGCGCGCGCGCGCGGAGGAGGCTGAAGCCCAGGCGCGGGAGTCGGCCGCCAGGGCGGAAGGGATCCGGGCGGATGCGCAAGCTGCGCTCAGCAGTGCGGTGGCGGAGCGCGACGCCGCCCTGTCGGCGCATTCCGGCCTCAAGCGGGAACTCGACGAGCAGCGCCGCGAGATCACCGTTCTGCACGAGACGGCCGCCAGTGCCAAGGGGCGGGCGGAGGAACTCGCCCGATCGCTCGACGCCGAGCGCGAACGCAACCAGTCGGCCGAGCGCGCGCTCGCGGAGGCGCGAGAGCGGGTCGCGCGCCTCGAACAGCAGTTGCAGAGCACCGAGCAGCTTGAAGGCGAGCTCCAGCGGTCGCGTCTGCACATCGAGGAGCTGCGGACGGAGGCCCGACGGGCGCAAACGGACGTCGAGCTCGCGCGGGCGCGCGCCGAGCAGATGGGCCGCGAGCACGCCGACGCACGTGAACGGGTCGCGCGTCTTGAGCACAAGCTCGAGCTCGAGAACACTGACTCCGAGGAGCAGCGCCGGCAGGCCGAGCGGGCTCGCGTGGAGGCGGAGCACGCTCGCGCGGAAGCCGAGCGGGCGCGGGCCGAGGCCGATCAGGCGCTGGCGGACGCCGAGACGGCGCGCACCGAGGCCGGACACGCGCTCGAGCAGGCCGAGCAAGCCCGCGGCGAGCTCGAGCAGCTGCGGGCGCAGTCCGAGCGGGAGAGCCCCGGCGAGAGCGACAGCGACCGTCACGAGGTCTCGAGCAGCGAACCCGCGCCGGCACCGACGACCGCCTCCGAACCGCATCCGGACGACGCGCCCGACGCGGCAGCCGTGAACGGTGCGGGGCCCGGCTGGCCCTCGATCGCGCAGCTGTCGCAGGGCCTGGAACTCGAACACAGGGCGCCGCCGCTCGAGGATGAATCCCGGCTGATGGACTCGCACGAGCTGGAGCCCGCGGAGCCGGGCGAGCAGCCCTCGGTCCAGTGGCTGCCGGGCGCCCAGCGAAAGCTGTCGGCATCGCTCGCGCGGATGTCGGTGTGGCGGGCGGTCCTGAAGGAGACGACGAGGATCATCGGCACCGAAGGCGGTTGGGACGCGGTCACGGCGTGGGTCCCGGATGACGGCGGCGGGCTCGAGTGCGCCGCGATGTGGACGGCCCACCCGGGCCTGAGCGCGTTCGAGGCGCTGACGTGGGACGCCGAGCAGCCGCCGGCCGGGTCACTCCCGGCGCAGGCGCTCCACGCCCCCCATCTCACGTGGGTGACCGAGATCGACGCCGTCGACGACGACCGCCTCAACATCGCCGCCGACCATGGCCTGCGCTCGGCGCTGCTGCTCCCGATCCGCGACGGCGCGGTCACGATCGGCCTGCTCGAGCTGCTCGCCCACGCGAGCGTCAACCCCGATGCTCAGATTGCGATCTCGCTGGAGGCCGCGGCGCTTCAGCTCGGGCAGTTCGGCCATCTGCTCCGGATCGGCGCGCGGGCTGCTGGGTAACGTCGCCCCGGGATCTGCTTCAGCATTCGCTCAAATCTCAGTCATACAGACTTAGATTTGATCGACAAGATTCTCTCAGATCAGACACCTGCCACCGCGCTCAGCGCGTCTGCACGGTGAAGAAATCCCGGCTGTATGGGTGCAGAAATTGCCCAGGGACGCCGGGCTGGCCGGGGACGACCGGGATCGGCGCCGGTCGCGTGTCGCGCCCGCGGCGCGCGTACAGGTAGGCGGCGACTCACTCGGGGTTGATGTCGAGCTCGACGGCTCTGACCACGCGTGTCGCGAGCAAGGCGTTGATCAGATCGGCCGTGGTCAGGCGTTCACCGCCGGCCCAGATCAGCCGCCCGTCGGCGGTGATTCCGAGCGCGGAGCGCGCCGGGGCGCTGACTCCGCCGAGCGTCGCGCCCCAGCAGCTCAGGCAGCCGAGGTTCGAAGCACCGCGACCGTGGTCGATGAGCAGAGAGAGGTTCTGGCGGACCGACACGACCCGGCGCCCGAGGGCCGGAACCTCCTGACGCCACGAGCCGATGTCCGTCGCGCCGTCGGCGTACGTGACGATCGAGCCGAGCCCGGCATGCAGTGGCGCTGCGACGCGGCCGTAGGACATGAAGCCGCCCGCGCCGGCGGCGAACTTGAAGCCCCCGTTGAACGCCGCGACCACGGTCCGGCGTTCGCCTGCGCTCACGGCAGGACCCCATTTCCAGCCGGACCCGCCGGCGTCGATCGTGCCTGAGTGAAGCGCAAGCCTCACGACGCGCTGGTTGAACGACAACAGCGCGATGCCCGAGGCTGAGCGAGCGATCCAGGCGGCCGTCTGTGCACCCACGGTCGCGGCCGGAACGAACGGCGTCGGGCCGACCGCGCGGGCGCCGGGAAGCACTCTCGGAGGTGAGGGCGCGGTCGGCGGGTCCTGCGATCGCGCCACGGTCGCCGCCACCCGATGGGGCGATCCCCAGCGGGAGCAGTTGGAGCAGCGGCACGAGCGCCGGAGGGCGTCTCGGGAGCGCGGCACGGCGACGACGATACCCGCGCGGCGCTCGGCGACTGATTAGCGTGTGTGAGGTGGGCACGCGAGCGACAATGCCGACAGTCGAGGTCGTCGTCGCCGGTCACGTCTCTCTCGACGTGTTCCCCGCGCTCCACGGACCCGTGACGCTCGAGCCGGGGCGCCTGATCGAGATCGGACCGGCCGCGTTCTCAACGGGTGGGGCCGTCACCAACACCGGGCTGGCGCTCCACCGGCTCGGGGTGCCGGTGCGGCTCGTCGGACGCCTCGGAGCCGACCTGTTCGGCCGGGCGGTGCTCGACATGCTCGAACGCCGTGAGCGCGGGCTGTCAGGTGGGATGGTCGTCGGGGAGGGGGAGGTGACGAGCTACACGATCGTGATCAATCCGCCGGGCGTCGACCGGAGCTTCCTGCACTGCCCGGGCGCCAACCAGTCGTTCACCGCCGATGACGTTCCGTACGATCAGCTGCCGGGGGTGCGCCTGTTCCACTTCGGCTATCCGCCGCTGATGCCGCGGATCTACGCGGGCGGCGGCGCGCAGCTCGCCTCGATGTTCGAACGCGTTCACGCCGCAGGGCCCGGCACGAGCCTTGACATGTGCGTCCCCGATCCGCACAGCGACGCCGGCCGGCTCGACTGGGAGCGGGTGCTCGCGCGCGCGCTGCCGCACGTGGACGTCTTTGCGCCGAGCGTCGACGAGCTCCTGTTCATGCTCGACCGCGCCTCGCACGACCGGCTCGCGCAGGCATCGGCGCTGGGCTCGGTCGTCGACCGAGCGCATCTGCAGCGTCTCAGCGCCACGCTGTTCGATATGGGCGCCACGATCGTGGCGATCAAGCTCGGCGCGCAGGGCCTGTATCTGCGCACGACGACGGCTCGCGATCGGGTCGCGCGGTTCTGCGACAGGGTCGGTCTGCGGGCGGAGCAGTGGCGCGGGCGGGAGATCCTCGCGCCGTGCTTCAGGCCGCGCCGGATCATGGGCACGACCGGCTCGGGCGACACGACGATCGCGGGATTGCTCGCCGCGATCCTGCGCGGGGAACCCCCGGCCGAGGCGGCGACTGCCGCCACGGCGGTCGGGGCGTGTAGCGTGGAGGAGATGGACCCCACGAGCGGCGTTCCCAGCTGGCGCGAGGTGGCTGCGCGGATCGCGAGCGGCTGGGAGCGGCTGCCGGCCGAGATCGGACTGGACGCAGATGAGCCGCTCCAAGCGGACCCCGTCGGCACCCTCGCCGCGACGACGACCGGCTGATGAAGTCGCTCGACGTCAAGCTCGCACGCCTCCACGCCGATGCGGGCGCGGCGCAGGACTTCATCCTGGCGGACGCCAAGGACGCCGACATGGCGTTCGGGCTCGCGGCGCCGGGCGTCGACCGCGGGACCGGCGCGCGCCGGTCACTGGCGGACTTCCGCGACCAGGTGCGCGAGATCAGCCGGCAGGGACTCGTCGACATCATGCTGATGAGCGTCAGTACCAGCGAACTGCTGACCGTCGAGGAACAGCTGTTCGCCCACTCCACCGTGACCCCGGCAGTTCGGGCCAACGACACGACCGATATCCACGTCTTGGCCGGCGCGCGATACCCGCTCCAGACGTCGCGGCCGTTCCGCACCCCGACGGTGGGCCAGATCCGGATGGCCGCGGGGGTCGACCTGGCGCTCTACTCGATCACGCCCGCAAACGACGCGGAGGCTGACGCCGGCGCGCTTCAGGCGTATCGAGCGTTTCGCGCAGAGGCCGAGGACCACGGATTGCGCCACTTCCTCGAGCTGTTCGCGCCGGCTCCTGCCAAGGGAGCTCCTGCCGATCCGGGCCGGTTCCTCAACGACTTCGCCGCGCGCAGTCTCGCCGGCGTGCCCCGCAGCGGGCGGCCGCTGTTCCTGAAGATGCCGTACTACGGCGCGTCGGTGATGCGCGAGCTCGCCGCGTACGATCCGCACCTGATCCCGGGCATCCTCGGCGGCGCGTCCGGCACGACGTATGACGCGTTCTTCCTGCTCGAGGACGCTCGCCGCAACGGCGCCCGGGCGGCACTGTTCGGGCGCAAGATCAAAGACAGCGAGCATCCGCTCACATTCGTCAGGCACTTGCGGCTGATCGCCGACGGCGAACTCGATGCGCAGCAAGCGTGCCGCTCCTACCACGCGGAGCTCGAGCGGCTGGCGATCTCCCCTGTCCGGCCGCTGCACAAGGACCTCGAGCTGACGGAACGGTGGGGGCCCTGAGCACGCCGGCAACCGAGCTCGACGTCGCCGGACGGACGGTGCGGATCTCCAATCCCGATCGCGTCTACTTCTCCGAGCGGGGGGAGACGAAGCTCGACCTGGCGCGTTACTACATCGCGGTCGGTGACGGCATCGTCCGTGCGCTCCGAGACCGGCCCTGCATGCTGCACCGCTTCCCGACCGGTGTCGACGGCGACAAGGTCCATCAGAAGCGCCTGCCATCTGGAGCGCCGGCATGGGTGCAGACGGTCCGTGTCGACTTTCCGTCGGGACGGCATGCGGACGAGCTGTGCGTGACCGAGCTTGCGAGCGTCATCTGGGCGGTGCAGATGTCGACGGTCGAGTTTCACCCGTGGAATTCCCGGTGTCTGGACGTGGAGCGTCCGGACGAGTGGCGGATCGACCTCGACCCCATGCCCAACTGCGCATTTGCCACCGTGCGGCGCGTTGCCCACGTCGCGCACGAGCTCCTCGACGAGCTCGGGGCTGTGGGGTGGCCGAAGACCTCGGGCGGATCCGGGATCCACATCTACGTCCGGATTGCGCCGCGGTGGGGCTTCGCCGAGGTCCGGCGCGCGGCGCTTGCATTTGCTCGCGAGGTGGAGCGGCGCGCGCCGGCCGACGTCACGACCGCGTGGTGGCGAGAGGACAGGGAGCTCGACAAGGTCTTCGTCGACTACAACCAGAACGCTCGAGACCACACGATCGCCAGCGCGTATTCAGTCCGCGGCACGCCGCGGGGAATGGTCTCGACGCCGGTCGCCTGGAAGGAGATCGATGACGTGGCGCCCGAGGACTGCACGATCGCGACCGTGCCCGCGCGGTTTGCCAGTCTCGGCGACTTGCAGGCCGGGATCGACGACGCGGTGTTCTCGCTCGAGCCGCTGCTCGAGTGGGCGGATCGGGACGAGCAGGCGGGAGCGGCCGATCCCGGCGGACCGTCGTCGGACCGAGCGTGACGGGGGCGGCGTCCGAGCCCGTCGGCGGCGCGCCGCCGTCCCCCGAGATCGCGTAGCGGCCATCGACGATGTGGATTGGTACGGAGCGCATCGGTGCCGAATGGCGGATGCGATGCGGTCGCGCGCGTGAGAACGTTGCTGCACCGCGCTCAGCGTGGCGTCACGAGGAGGGGTCACACGCGACCGTACGGCAGCGGGACGGATGGACCAGAGCGGGCCGTCGGCTGCAGGCGTGCTCTCGCCGGGTTGGTTGCCGCGGCTGCCTGTGTCGGGGCCTTCCCGCAGGGTGCCTCTGCCGGCCATGCGAGGCGCCGTGGAGATGTTCTCGTGCACGTTGTCCAGACGTCGGTGTCGCTTGCGGAGCGGATGAAGCGCCTGCCGGATGCCATCTTGGCGCGCGGTCGGCCGCGGACATCGACCGTCGTGCATGTTCAGGACGGCGTCCGATATCAGAGGATCTTGGGATTCGGCGCCACGCTCACCGACAGCTCCGCGTGGCTGATCCGTCGCCAGCTCTCGCCCTCGGACCGCACAGCCCTCATGGGACAACTGTTTGGTCCCGACGGACTCAACCTGGACTTCATCCGTTTGCCGATGGGCGCATCGGACTTCACCGCGCGAGGAAAGCCGTACAGCTACGACGACATGCCGCGGGGCCAGTCGGATCCGAGTCTCCAACACTTCTCGATCGCGCATGACATGCCGTACATCATCCCGACGCTTCGCGAGGCGCTCGCAATCCATCCGCGGCTGTTTGTCTTCGCCAACCCATGGACCGCGCCGGCGTGGATGAAGGCGAACCAGGCGACAGACGACTTCGGCAATGTCGGCACGCTCCTGCCCGCGGCGTTTGGCCCGTTCGCGGCGTACTTCGTCAAGTTCGTGCAGGCCTACGCGCGTCAGGGCATAGCCGTCGACGCGATCGGACCGGAGAACGAGCCGGTCGTCGCCGAAGACCCCGGGATGCAGTTCAGCGAGGCTGACGAAGCGACGTTTGTGTCACGTTATCTTCATCCTGCCCTCATGTCGGCCGGGCTGAGCACGCAGGTGTACGGCCTCGACCTGAGCTGGGACATGCTGTCCTTCGCGCAGGCGCTCGCACAGGACATTGTCCCCGGCGAGCTCACCGGCATCTCCTGGCACTGCTACTTCGGCACCCCCGCCGTGATGACGGCGCTTCACGTACAGGCGCCGCAGCTCGTCCAACTCATCAACGAGTGCTCGCCGGAAATCCGCCCATTCACGACCCCACAGGCGCTGATCGGCTCGCTTCGCAATTGGGCAAGTGCGGTGGCGCTGTGGAACCTCGCCCTCGATCCGAGCAGCGGACCCGTGGAGCCGCCGAGGCACCGCTGCCCGCGATGCGAAGGCGTCGTCACGATCGACGAAACCACTCATATCGCACGTCCCGGCCCGACCTACTATGGGCTTGGCCAGTTCAGCAGGTTCATCGCGCGCGGAGCCGTACGGATTGGCACGAATACGTTCGTCGCCGATCAAACGGGCCTGTACGACTTCTACCGGCCGACGCCTGGCCTCGACGATGTTGCGTTCCTCAACCCGAGCGGCGAGAAGGTCCTGGTGACCTACAACGGTACGAGCAGGCCGCTCCGCTTCGCCGTGGGCTGGCGCGGGCGTGTGCTCGACTATCGCCTACCGGCACAGGCCACGACGACCTTCACCTGGAGGTGAGCCTGAGGCGTGCGCGTGCGCCCGGCCTACTGATTCGTCCCGCTCGTGCGGATGGCGTATTTGCTGGGTGCGATCGGGACGATGGGTTCTTGGATTTGGCTGATGTGGGTGATCAGCTGTGCCCATTGGCCGGGTTTCAGGATCGTTTTGAGTTGGCCGGAGAGTGTGGGGTTGGTGCCGAATAGGGGGGTGTAGGTGATTTGGATGCGGTTGGTGTGGTCGGGGAGCGCGAGGGTGTTGGGTTGGCCCTTGTAGCTCATGGTGGAGATGATCTGGTTGGGTGTC
>DATKOY010000244.1:0-23287 GCA_035524415.1 Solirubrobacteraceae bacterium
TCTAGCTGCGAACGACAACAGCTACGCTCTGGCGGCTTAAGCCCCGCCTACTCCACCCTTCTCCGTGCCTGTGCGGGTGGGGATGGGGTCGCAATCACAGGATCGCGCTGCGTGCGGGTTCCGGGTAACGCAGCGTTAAACAGGACGGAGCTGGCTTCGGGTCTTCCCTGCCGATCGGGTAGCCCGCGGTGAGAACAATAGACCGGATAAGCATGTAGGTCCTGAAGCGTAGGGCTCGCGGACGGGGGTTCAATTCCCCCCGCCTCCACCAACTACCAACCCGACCCGGCGGTCGGGTTGCTCTTTTGGTCACTCGACGACGATTCGGGTCGCGAGGCGGTGATGTCGCCGGGTCAACTCCTCGCTCGACCACGCTGAGCGTCCCGGGCAGGCCGAGCACGGACGGCCGGCTGGGAGCGGCTGAAGGGCGCGCGCTCGTCCCGGCACACCTCAGACCCCAGAACTCCAAACGCGCAGCGGGCAGTGCCGTGCGGCAAGCGTGAAGTCGATGTCTGTCGTCAGCAGAATCAGTTCGTGGCGAATGCACAGTTGGCTGAGCAGCGCATCGATCGTCCCGATCTGGACCCCGGCCCGCCGGCAAACGTTGCGAATCTCCGCAGCATCGATGTAATCCTGCCGATCGGGCACGAGGAGAGGCAGGGCCGCGAATCGCTTCACGATCTCCTTGCGGTCGCGTGGGCCGGCAAAGCCTTGCAGCAGTTCCTGAAGCACCAGCCCGGTGGTGACGATCGCGTCGCCGCCGGCGATCGCCCCTCGCAGTGCTGCCACCTCGGCGCTAGCCACCGGCGAGTCCCTGCGAAACGCGAGCGACCAGACGCTCGTGTCAACCAGCAGGGTCATCGACGCGAGCGCTCAGCCTTGTAATCGAACGCCGCATCCCACTCGAGCTTGCCCATCAGATCGAGCAGGTGTTTCTGCTTGCGGCGGGCGATGAATTCTTCCAGCGCCCGTGTTACCGCGGCCTTCTTGGTGCGCTCACCACTCACTTTCACCGCTTGCTCGATCAACTTCGGGTCTAATGACAGATTAGTCGCCATGTGTTACCTCTTACACATCATTCTACACATCAGTTCGGCGAGCGACAATTACGAATTGCACCTCATCCACGGGCAAATCACGGCGCGTCCGCGTCGGAGCTTGAGCGACCAGAAAGGTCGCTCATACCGCATAGCAACGCTGCCGTGGCGTGCGCGCAGCACAGGTGGTTGGCGCTCAGAGCGTCCTGGCACATCGATGCCGACAGCCGCCAGTCAACGCCCGCCGCAGGGGCGCACTGGACGGCGATGCTGCCGCGGCGCCGAGTGTCTCGATGGCGCCGGCGATCTGCGAATCCCGGGGAGCTCGCCACTCGGTGGTCGCCTAGGAGCCTGTCCGAGTAATCATTTGGCGGGTTGAGAAATGCCACACAGCTATCGCTTCGCTCGTACTCGCGCGCCGTGCCACCACATTGTGGTGGAGACAGCGCTCAACGCTGCGCGCAATTCCCACTGCTCTGACGCGATCTACGTTACTCAGACAGACTCCTAGACGATTCTCGCAGGCGAGGCAGTTCCGGCAGTCGTTGACCGACGGAGCTGACTGCTTCGCCGCGTTCAGCACGCTGCGGTCGCCACGTTCCCGGACGGCCTGAGACGTACGAGGGGCCGCCGCGCTGCGTGGGGCTAGCCGCAGCGAACTGAGCTTGCGCGCCGGGGAGTCCAAGAAGATGGACCTCTCTCTGGCAGCTCTGTGACAGCATCTCTTTAGCCTGGGCTGAAATGCCTGTCTTTCTCGATGCTTTTCGATGTCAGAGGTTCGCGGAGGCTTCTTCAATTCCCCCCGGCTCCACCAAATTCACGTTTTTATGGAGACGTCCGCAGACCCGCCGAGACGCATCGGCTAAACGGCTTAGGCCAATCTGGCGATCGGCACGCTCGGTCTCGGCTGGACCTGACCAGAGCTGGCCAGGGCACCGCGCTTGGTATCACGCGCCCGTAATCGACTGGATCACCGCGGTCGTCCCGTGTCACCACGCGGACCCAGTCACTGGCGGCCGAACGGTCATGACGGATGCCGGCGGCTCGAGTGGGCGGCAAAGCAACCGCATGCGCTCGGTTCTGGGGTCCCGCGCCTCGACGGTCGTGCTCCAGACCGCGGATCAGGATCGCCCGCTCGTGAGCGGTAATGCGGCGAAATGGCTCCAAGGCCACAATCGTTCGGCAGTAGCGACGGGGTCGGTCTCGTCGCCTCGTGGTTGGACGGGCAACGCTCGCGCCGAGTATTGAGTCTGCCCGATCCGACCGGGATTCGTGAGCCGCGGGCGAGTATCACGTGACCCGTTTCGATTGTGCGGGCCTGTGGCGACTTCGCACCCGCGGTGACGTTCGGAGTTACCTTCGCGCGCTGGAACGCCAGGCGAAATGCCGCTATGGCCGGCCAGTCACGCGCGGCGGCGCCGTGCGCTTCGGAAAGAACCCGCGGCCGTGGGCGCTGATGGCCTACAGCAAGGGTGATCAGCTCGACACGCGGCAGAAGGGGCACAGACTCTCCGTGGACATCCCGATTCGAGAGCGGCTATAGGAGTGCGCCGACACCGCAGTGCGCTTTGAACTCACGCTGCGCGCGCTGGCGCTCAAGGATTGCGGGCTGTCGCGTGGATCAGCGTGGGCTACGATCGAGCCCCGCGGTGAGGCTCAGGCGGGCTGAGCCAGCGAGCGCGATCGCCGTGCGCGGACAAGGGCACCATCCCTCAACGCGAGCGCGGCCAGCAGAACCGCGACCGCCGACGCGTCGAGGAAATCGAAATCGTGAATGAAGTCGTCAAGGAAGAAGAGCGTGGGCAGGAATTACAGCGTATAGATGCCGGTCGTGTGCAGGCGGCGCCAGTCGGAGGGACTCAGTCGACTGCGAAACGTCGGCAGCGACGTCGCCGTCAGAGCAAGCAGGAACGAACGTCCAGTGAGGTCGAGCGCGAGGTCGCGAGGAGTCAGTCTGTTGCCAATCTTCCACATGAAGTCGCCGCCGAACGCGAAATGCCAGGCCATGCCAGCCGCGAATGCGATGGCAACGTACCGGCGATTGGCGAGGAGCCAGCGCGTGCCGGGCGCGGGCCAGAGCCGAGCGAGTGACGACGCGACGAAGGCCGCAACGAGCCACGGGAGCGCGCACAGGATGGTGCGCAGAACGAGCGATTCCGCCGCCGGATCGGAACGAAAATCCGTGCCAAGTCTACCGAGTACCACACCGAACGACGTCGCGCCGAAGAGCAACCAGAAGAGCCGCCTAGACCCGAGCACCGTCGCCATGATGCGTCCCGTCGGCCGATGACGTTCAACACGGTACTTCAAATGCGTTGTATCGCGATCGCGTTCGCGCTCGCGCTCGCCGGCTGCGGGTCGATGACCGGAGCCGTTCGCTACCCGAGCGGATGGGCGGCGATCGACCGCGCGACGGCGGCGCATGGCTGCCCGGTCATCGACGGCACCTACAGCGACAGTTCCGCCGGCGGAGTCCCGCCCGAGGCGGGCCCTGCCCGTCTGAGCGAGGTCTTCGCCCGCATGGGTCGAGGTCACACGATGCTGCCCCGAGGACCCGCGTGGCCGGAACTGCCGCCCGCCAAGAGCGTCATCCTGCGGCTCGATCCGGAATCCCTGCTCGTGCGTTTCATTGCCGACGACGGCTCAGAGACCCCTCTGACCTTTCGCCGCTACCACTTCAATTTGCAAGAGAAGCGCTATGACGACCTGTTCACCTGCTATCCCTCCGACGCTGGCGCCCGGTTGCGGTTCATGGCGGAACCCGAGAGCCACAGCAGCACATCACCGCTCGTCGTGGAGGCCGGCGGCACGTTGGTATTCTTGCTCAGGGCGAGCGACGGCTCGCTGATTGTTCAGTGGCGCAGCGAGTCGTTGTCGATCTGGGCCACGATGATCGGAAGCCACATGCGCTTCGACAGCGTGTGGTGGCAGTTCCCGCCGACACTGCAGAGCGATTGACGCTGAAATCGCGGCGCCCTCGCGCGCCGTCGATCGTTGACGCGGTGGAGATCGATCGGCAGGACGCCTGGTGCGTTTTACGCGCAAGCCATTGAATGTCCCTTGCTTGTTCGCGATACAGCTCCGCGCGAGCGCACCGGTTCAGGGCATCCGTGCCTTCGCCCCGACGCGCGGGCGCGCGGAACGCCCGTGCCGCCCGTGACATCCAATGCGTTGAACACCCGGTCGTCGGGCGATCAGCAAGGGGGTCTGTCGTGAAAGTCGTGCATGTCGCGGGAATGGGGCTCTGGGCGCTCTCGGTCAGCGGACTCGCGGTTGCCGCCGCCCCCACCGATCCGCAAATCGCGCAAATCGTCGTCACCGCCGATCAGGTCGACATCGACGCCGGCAAGCTCGCCGAGAGCCGCGGCAGCTCCAAGGGAGTCAAGGAATTCGCGCAGCTGATGATCCGCGACCACACCGGGGTCAGCAAGTCGGCGGTCGATCTCGTGACCCGCCTGCACGTGACGCCCGAGGCCAACGCGACCGCAGCGGGTCTGCAGAAGGGCGGCGATGAGAACCTCGCGGCGCTGAAGAAGCTCAGCGGCGCCGCCTTTGACAAGGCCTACGTGGACCATGAGGTCGCCTATCACGAGGCCGTGATCGACGCGATCGACAAGACGCTGATCCCGAGCTCGCAGAACGCCGAGCTCAAGGCGCTGCTCGTGAAGGTCCGCCCTGCGTTCGGGGCGCACCTCGAGCACGCCAAGCAGCTGCAGGCCTCGCTCGCGAAGCGCGGCTAGTGCCTGACGCCCGCGCAGCGACCGCGTTGTTCGCGAGCGCAATGCTCGCGGGCAACGTCATCGCCGCGCCCCGCACAGTGGCCGTCGCGATCGAGAACATGCGCTTCGACCCGGTCGCGCTGACCGTCAGCCCGGGCGACCGCATCGTGTGGGTCAACAAGGACCCGGTGCCCCACACGGTGAGCGCCGACGGCCTAGCGTTCAATTCCGGCGAAATCGCCTCCGGCGCGTCATGGACCTACGTCGCAAAGCGGCCGGGCGAGCTCCCGTACCATTGCGCGTACCATCCGGCGATGAAGGGAAAGCTCATCGTGACGGGCGCGGAGAAGCAGACGTGAACCTCAACACCGCACCCGCGCCGGCTGCGCCTCCGGACGAGACCGCGCTCGTGCGGCTGGTCGCCGCCGGCGACGAGCGGGCCTTTGAATTACTGATGCGCCGCTTCAATCGCCGGCTCTATCGCGTCGCGCGCGCGGTGTTGCACGACAACGCCGACGCCGAGGACGCGCTGCAGGAGGCGTATCTCGCGGCCTACCGGCAAATGAAGCTGTTTCGCGGCGATTCGGCGCTCGCGACCTGGCTGACGCGTCTCGTGCTCAACGAGTGCCTCGGCCGCCGCCGCCGCAGCCAGCGCCGGCAGAACGTCGTGCCCATCGTGCCCACGGACGGCGAAATGACTCGGACACCGGCCCGCGATTGCGAGCGTCCCGACTTCCTGCTCGACCGCGCTCAGCTGCGTGCGATCCTGCAGCACCGCCTCGACGAGCTGCCCGAGAGCTATCGGACGGTCTTCGTGCTGCGCTCGGTCGAGGAGTTGTCGGTCGAGGAGACGGCGCTCTCGCTCAGCATTCCCGAGGCCACGGTCCGCAGCCGCCACTTCCGCGCCAAGAGCCTGCTGCGCGACGCGCTCACGCTCGAGCTTGATCTCGCCGAGCACGAGCTCTACGAGTTCGGCGGAACGAGCTGCGACCGGGTAACGGCACGCGTTCTGCAGCGCCTCGCGCTCGAACGGCACCCGGCCTAGCGGCCTACGCCGTCGTCGGAGAAATCGTCCGCCGGCGCGCTCACGCACCTCCAGCCGGCGTGTCGTTGAAACCGCGCCAGAGCAGCCAGGCCGAGAGCGCCAGGTGGCTGAGACCGACCGGCATCAGCAACGGGAAGCTCACCTCGCGCCCGAGGAACGGCAGCGACACGCTCGCGATCTGCAACAGGACCGCCAGCACTCCGAAGCCCGACAACGGGCGCGGAACGAGCCGGTCGCGATAGAGCGTCGCAAAGAACACGAGGTACATGGAACCTGCGACGACGAGCCCGCTGTAGTGCATCCAGTTGCGAAGCGAGCGGGCCAGGAGCGCGACCGCCTCATAGAGACCGGCGGGTGGCGCTGGGGCGGACGAGTACGCCTCGCTCAGCGACAGCACCGCGAGCAGGCCGGCGTGCTCGACGACGAGCAGCGCGAGGCTGACCGCGCCAAGCGCGACGATCCAGAGCGCGAGCCGCGCGCTGTGCCGCCGCAGCACCGGCCACGCGGTGATGCCGATCGCAAGCGACAGTGCACCGGCGACGAGCCCGACGAGCGCCCAGACGCCGACGCGCAGGGGATCCTTGGCCGCATTGACGAGGAGCCCGCCCGGCGCCGAGGAGAGCGGCGCGAGCAGCACGAAGTTCACGACGTAGCTGCCGACCATCTGCGCGAGAATCAGCGCGCCGACGAGCCGGCCGGTCCTTCTCTCGGTTTCCATCCGCCCTCCCGCCGGTAACCGACGCCGATCACGGCTCGATCCACCGATACCGCGGACCGGCTTGCGGCGGACCGCCCGCCGCGGGCGATCGCCCGCCCCGTCGACGGCACGACGAAGCCTCCCGCCAGTCGGTCGAGCGTACTCGGGATCCCTCGCTTCGCGAACCCATTGGTCGCTCGGACCGGGCGTCTCACCGTCGTCCGTCTCGGCACGCTGCACGTGGCCTAGTGGTTGCCGCCGCTGTCGCGGAGAGTGCCTTGCGCCGCGGACGATTCTCAGTCGCAGGTGGCACTTCGACCGGAACTCACGGTCAGCCCGAATATTTCCTCTATATAACAGTTGTTTATGATAATCATCGAAAGTGGGCCCCGGCCCGGACATCGGTCGCGACCCGTCGCGCAAGCGTCGCCCTCCGATGTCGCTGCAACGGGCGGCCGCTGTGGCGCCGAATTCGCGAACGGCTGCGCTTCCCCCGCGCCGCTTGAACGTGTTGAATGCCCGCCCGAACGCGGTCCGCCGCGGGCCGGCGGAGCGCTGGATCAAGAGGCTGATTCGTGCAAGGTTTGTTCTTGACTGCACTTGACGCCGACCGGCTGGCCAGAGCCAAGATCGCCGGCGATGGCCCCGGGCCATCGGTCGCCCGCGGCCGCGCGATGCGCTGACGCCCGATGTCGATCAGTGAATTTCGGACCTGGGCTGCGGCCGTCGTTGTCGCGGGATCCTTTGCCGCGGGCAGCGCCTACCTCATTAGAGAGCAGTGGCGCAGCGAGCTCGCCGATGCCGACCGCGCCGGCCGGACGAGCGTCGCGCAGCTGATACCGTTCCTCACCGACGCGCTCAACGCCTCGCGAACTGCGGACGTGCCGAAAATCACGACGACGTGGGGCCAGAGCGATCCCACCGTGTCGGTGATTCGTGTCGAGACCCACGACGGCGCCTTGCTCGCGGATTTCTCGCGCGCGATGCGAGCGGCGCCGGCGCAGACCTTCTCGGCCCCGCTCCCGTACGGCGACGGCGAGCCCGGGCGCGTCACGCTCATCTCGGACCTCTCGGGGGTGATCGCGCGCCGCAACCGCCTGACATTCGAGCTCGGGATCGCAAACACGCTGCTCGCAGCGGCGGTCGTCTCCGTCGCGCTCCTGCTGAATGCACACCGGCGGTCGGTTCGCCGCTATCGCACGGCATCCGCCATCAACCACTCGCTGCTGAACGAGGCGGATACGCGAACTTTCCTGAACACGATCTGCACGGCGGCCGTGACCGAAGGCGGCTTCGCGCTCGCGTGGATCGGCCTGACCGACCATGAGCCGGTGCTGCACCCGCTCGCGCTCGCGGGGCCGGCGCTCGGCTATGCCGAAGGGCTGCGCCTGTCGCCGGATGCGTCGTTGCCCGAGGGACGAGGCCCCGCCGGCATCGCGATGCGCACCGGGCAGCCGGTCTACACGAACGACTTTCTCCGCGATCCGCAGACCGTACACTGGGTCGAGCGCGCGGCCCGCTACGGTATCCGCGCATCGGCGGCGCTGCCGCTGACGCGCGACGGACAGCCAATCGGAGTACTCGGCCTCTACAGCGGCCAGCGCGGCCACTTCGACGCGGCGGAGCGCACACTCGTCGAGCAGATGGCCGGCGACATCTCCCTCGGCCTCGAGCACCGGCGGCGGGGCATCGCCCTTCAGCGCAGCGGCGAACGGAAGCGCGAGATCCTCGACGGGCTGCTGACGTTCGTCGCGCTGACCTCGGATCAGGGCGTCATCGAGGAGGTCAACCGCGCACCGACCGTGGCGATCGGTGTTCCGCGCGAGGCTCTGATCGGTGTCGCCCTTCCCGACACGATTGCCTTCAGCCGGTCCGTGGAGGCGCAGAAGCGGATCCGCGACGCTCTGGCGAAGGCGCGCGGCGGCTCGGTCGTGCGCTACGACGAGACGATCTGGCTTGACGCCGGACGGTCGATCGTCGTCGACCTGACCATCGTGCCGCTGCGCGACCATGAGGGCAGGGTCGCGCAACTGCTGGCGTCCGCGGTCGACATCACCGAGCGCAAGCAGCTCGAGGCCCAGGTGCAGCTCGAGCTCGAGCGCAACCGCCAGTTCCTGCGCAACGCGAGCGACGGCGTGCACATCCTCGATGAGACCGGGCGGGTCGTCGAAGCCAGCGACTCGTTCTGCGCCCTGCTCGGCACCTCGCGCGCGGAGATGATCGGCCGCAACCCCGCCAGCTGGAACGTGGGGGTCACGCCGGAATCCGTCGCAGCGACGGTAGTTCAGGTCATCCGCGAGTCACGGCTGCAGTTCGAGACGCGATACCGGCACCGGGACGGGCGCGCCATCGATGTCGAGGTTTCCGTCAAGGCGTTCGAGGTCGGTGGCCGCCACTACATCTACTGCGCGGCGCGCGACCTGACGGAGATCAAGGCGTTGCAGCGCGAGATCGTCGGTGCGGCGGGCCGCGAGCAGCGACGGCTCGGGCAGGAACTGCACGACGGTCTCGGCCAGGAGCTGACGGGCGCGGCGCTGATCGCCACCGCGCTCGCGAACCGCATCGAGGGCCAGCGGGAGGTCACGGCCGCCGACCTCAATGACCTCAAGAGCATCATCAACCGCTGCATCGCGAGCGCGAACCAGATCGTGCGCGGACTTTCGCCGCTGTCGGACGTCGCTGGCGATCTCGCGCGTGCGCTCGCCGAACTTGCGACGAGCGCTTCGCGCGCCGACACCGCGGTCGCGTTCAGGGCAGAACTGCACGTGCCCATTACCCTGCCGGTCGAGGTGCGCGGTCACTTGTTCCGGATCGCGCAGGAAGCGGTGCAAAACGCGCTCAAGCACGCGCGCGCGCAGCGCATCGACGTCGAGCTGACGTCCACGACAGCGGAGGTCCGGATCGTCGTCGGCGACAATGGCGTCGGCATCGGCGCGCAGCCGACGAGCCGGACGGGCTATGGCATGCACACGATGCGCTACCGCGCCGCCGCGATCGGTGGTCAGTTCGCGATCGAGGCGCGCAGCGGCGGCGGCACGCGGGTCATCTGCTCGGTATCGCAGCCGGCCGCCGACGAGGTTCGGGCGAGCGCCTGAGGGCGGGCCGTTACTGGACCGGAAGCGGCCGCATCAGGCCGCCGCTCGACCAGAGCGCATTCAGCCCGCGCGGCAGTCGCAGCGGCGAGTCATCGCCGAGCGTCCGGTCGTAGATCTCGCCGTAGTTGCCGACCGTCGCAATGACCGTCGCAGCCCAGTCGTGGGCCGGCAACGACAGCGCGCGACTCGTCGCCCAGTCGGCTCCGAGCAGCCGCTGAACGACCGGGTCCTCGCTCGCGCGCTGTGCGGCGACGTTGGCGCGCGTCACACCGCTCGCCTCGGCCTGTATCAGCGCGTGGACCGTCCAGTCGACGATCATCGACCACTCGGGATCGTCGCGACGGTAGGCCGGTGCCACCGGTGACAGCGTCAGGAGCTCCGGCAGGATCCGATCCCTTGCGAGCTGCTTCGGATACGCTCCCTTGATCGCCGCGAGGCGGGAGCGCTGCGCGCTGATCGCATCGCAATGGCGGACGGCGAGCCCGTCATCCATCTCGCCCTCCTCCTGGAACGGCAGCGGCACGATCCGTATGCCGCGGGCGACGGTGCGCGCGAGCAGCACCCTCTCGTTGTCGGTGCCCTCGACGACGCAGACCTTGTAGCCCGCGAGGTCTGCGAGCGTCGTGGCGCTCGAGTCGCCGCGCACGAGGATCCCCAGGCCGTCATAGAGCACGGGCGGCCCGAACGCGATCTTCCAGTGCCACATCGACGTCGCATCCGGCGTCACGCCGACGACGAGATCGACGGCCGCGGTGCTGAGCCCCTCCTCGGCCTCGAGCTCCGACGCGAACGGCACGACGTCAAGCGCCGAGCGCGCGCCGTTGACTGCAACCGCGATCGCGGTGCAGACCTGTATGTCGAGCGCGGCCAGCGGCCCGTGCAGATCGGTTTTGTTCCAGTCTTCCGGCGTCACGACGACGCCGCAGCGGATTCGTCCGACGGAGCGGACGTGATCGAGCGTCGGGCCGCCATGCGCCGGCAAAGCGATCGCCGCGACCGCGGCGACCAGCAGGCGCGCGACTGCGCCGCGCCATCCGCTGCGCCGGAGGGACCCAGGGCGCGGGGCGCCGGGTCCCTCCATCATTTCGTGCCGCACGTCAGTTCGGCCACGGCCCCGTGGACGCACCGCCGGTGTTGTTGTTCGTATTCAGGTACGGGTTGCCGGGGCTCTGCACCGGCCGCGGGTTGAAGTCGAGTGGCGGCGGATCGATCAGCGTGCCGTTGCGGTAGTCCGTCGGCGTGATGTGCAGCGCCCGGCACCCGGCGCCTGCGTAGTGCGGCAGCGCGCGGACTTCCCGGATGTGTGCGTACTGCGCGGGCAGCGGCGGCGCGATCCCGAGCAGGCGATCGTTGTCAAACGCCTCGAGCAGGTCGCCCATGCCGGCCGTCGCGTCGGCCGGGCCGAGCGCCGCCTGCGGGCCGTTCGGGCCGTTCAGCGCGGGATTCGCGGCACCCGCCGCCATTGCTGCGGCCTCGTCCGGGAGCTCGGCGAGCGGCGTCAGGCCGAAGAGCTCGTTGATGAACTTGATCATCGAGCTGTGCTCGCTGTAGACGTGGCTGACCGTGTGCGCCGCCGCGTACGGCGAGACGACGATCGTCGGGATGCGCGGCCCGCCGGTCTCCGGCTGCCCGTCCGGACCGTAGGTGCGGAAGCGCTCGGGCTGGTGGTCGTAAAGGCCGTCGGTCTCGTCATAGGTGATGATGATCGCGCTCTCGCTCCAATAGCGGCTGCGGGCGATCGCATTCACCGAATCCGCGACCAGGGCTTCCGAGATCTGCGCATCCGAGTAGTTCGGGTGATCGTCGTTTCCGGGCGTCGACAGCTGGACGTTCGGGTTCGGGTCGATCGGCAGCAACCCATCGTTGTTGTAGTAGCCGCCGCGCACGTAGAACACTCCGCCGCCCTCGGGCAGTGCCTCGTTCGCGATGTCCGTGTAGAACTGCTGCAGGCCGTGCAGGTAGGTCAGTTCCTGGGTGTTGTCGCCGATGTAGCCGAAATACTGCGGCCCGTTGTGGTGCACGATGTACGAGGCGTGCTCGGGTGCCGCGCTGTACTTGAAGGGGCTGCCGCTGAAGGGCGCAGCATTTTCAGAAATCGACGTGCCATCGAAGGGCTCGGGGCCATAGCCCTGCTGGTACCAGCCCCAGTGCACCGTCGGGTTCTTCGCGGCGATCGCAAGCACGTCGTGCTGCACGTCGGCGAGATCGGCCGCCGGGTTCTGGTCGTTGGCGACGATGCTCGCGATGTGATGCCCCATGAAGGATAGCGGCAGCGTGGCGAAGGTCAGGTTGATCTGCGGGCTGAACGAGGTGAAGGGCCCCGTCTGGCTCGTCCCGTTGGTCGCCTCGTCCGGTCCGTACGGCGGCTGCACTGCCGAAGTGTCCTTGACGCTGCCGGGGAACGGCGCGCTGTCGGTCAGGTTCGGTAGCGTCAGTCCCTTCGGGTCCGCCGCACCCGGGTGCAACGCCCACTGTGTATCACCGACCTGGCCCGCGATCATCGCGATCGCGTTCGGCGTCGACGGGCCCGTCGCCGTCTGGTGGAAGTTGTCGAACAGCACGAAGCGGTCCGCGTATTGCCAGAGGAACGGAATCGTGTCGCAGTCGATGTGCGACATCACGACCTCGCCCTTCTGCTTCTGCTGCAGGGTCGGGTTCGCAGTCGGCGCGACGCCGCTCGAGTTCACGATCGACGCAGCAACCCCCGAGGCGTCCGTCGAGTAATGCAGGCCCTCCTGGTCGAGCGCGTAGCCATCGTTCTGCGCCAGCGTCTTCGTCGCCTTGTCGGCGTGCATGTCATTGACGTAGCCGGTATGGCTGTGGTCGACCGAGTAGGTGTCCTCGGGATAGAGCTGAACCGTCTGGCCGCTCGCGTTGACGATCGTCCGCGGAATCAGGAACGGGCTGATCGTCGTGTAGCTGCCGTCGGTGTCGCGGATCACTGATTGGAAGCTGCCGAAGCTCGTTCCCGGCTGCGAGTACGGGTCGTTCGGATTGGCGCCGGGGAAGGTGCTGAAAAGACCGTTCGCGCCCGGGTACGTCCCGAAGTAGTGATCGAACGAGCGGTTCTCCTGGAACAGCACGAACACGTACTTCACCTTGCGGCGCAGGAGTTCGATCTTCTCGTGCAAGCGCAGAGAGTGCTGCCGGCCGGGCTCGCGCGCCGCCTCGGCGCCCCGCGAGTGGCGCGCGCCGGCGAGCGTCAGCGCTGGACCGCCGCCATCCGGATCGGTCGCGTGGACCGGGGTCGATTGCATCAGGATCACCGCGAACGACGCGGTCGCCATCCATGCGGTGCGTACTGCCAGCTTCGATGACTTCATCGCGGCGCGCCTCCGCGGCGGGTTTCGCGGCAACGTTCGCCGCGTGGAAACCGCAATGTGCAAGACCTCCTTTGCAATACGGTGACCGGCTGGTGTCACGGGGATGTAGTCGTGTCCCGGGAAGCGAGGCCGCCTCTCCTCGATGAGCGGTCGGTCGCAAGCACCATCGCAATGCAGCAGCGATTTGGGTCGAGCGCCGGTCGCGCCGGCGGCATGCCGAAGCGGTCGGCGTTGAACAATTCTGGACAGGGCGACGACTCACTCGGCGTTCCCTGAACCGCCGGCTGGACCAGGCGGTTCTCCGATGTTCCGGGATGCCCCGAGCCGCACGAGGAGCCGCTATGAAGACTCTCGCTCACACGTTCGCCGCCGGCCTCATGTTCCTGGCCGCGCTGCCCTACGCGGGTGCGCAGGTGAAGCCAATCCTGACCCCGCCGAAGACAACGGTGATCACTCCGCCGACGACGACCACGACCACGACGACGCCACTCCAGGTGCCCGTCCAGGTCATCACCCCACCGCCTGCCTATAACTTCTCGATACCGTTGAAGGGATTTGTCGATCTTCACGCGCACCCGATGGCCCATCTGGGGTTCGGCGGAAAGCTTATCTATGGCTCAACCGATGCCGACCCCAACGGCAACGGGTCGATCATCACGGCCATTACCCTCGGTACGAATAACTGCGGACACAGCGTGTGGGGCGGCACGGGCTGGTCACAGGCGGTGCGTGCCACCAGCGAAGCCCAGGCACTCGGCCCTGAGAATCCGATCCACGGCGGTCCCGACGCGAACCCGTTCACAAACAACAATCCCTGCGGGAACTTCGGACGCGAGTCGATTATTCACCAGCTGCAAACGAACACCCCCCCCTCCATCGACCCTCCTGACTCGACGTATACGACCTCCGGGCTCAATCCCGGTGGAGCGAGCTTCGCGAACTGGCCCGCCTGGAACGACCTGACTCGCCAGAAGATGTGGGTGGAGTGGATCCGTCGCGCCTACAACGGTGGCTTGCGCGTGATGGTCGCGCTCGCGGTCAACAACAAGTTGCTCGGCGATGCCGTGACGGCCGGCAATGTCTCGGGGCCGCCCGACCTGCCGACCGACGACAAGACGAGTGCCGACATTCAGATCCTCGAGATGAAGCGCATGGTCGCGAATTCCAACTTCATGGCGATCGCCTATTCATCGACCGACGTCTACAACATCGTCTCGCAGAACAAGCTCGCGGTCGTCCTCGGGATAGAGATCGACCATCCCGGCAACTTGACGGGGAGCGCACCGACGGCTGCGGTCACCGCCGAAATCGATCGCCTCTACGGCGAAGGGGTGCGCTACATCTTTCCGGTGCATCTGACCGACAACGCTATCGGCGGAACGGCGGGCTACAACGACCTTTTCATCATCGCCAACGTCTACACCGAAGGCGGCCCGAACGCGTTCGGCTGCGTGTCCCCGGCGGCGACCGGCATCAACTACGTGCCGTTCAAGGCGGCGCAGCCCTTCGTGCAGACGATCGCCTCGGCGCTGCACGTGCCGGTCCCCGGGCCGCTAGGCTGTCAGGGCGCCGTGAATACGCTCGGGCTGCGGCCGAACAACGGCATCGCGGCGCTACACCAGATGATGAAGCACGGCATGCTGATCGACATCGATCACATGTCGGAGGCGGGCTATCGCGGCTCCCTGCAGTACGCCGCGACCTACGGCTACCCGCTCAACAGCGGCCACAACGGCCTGCGCATTGCTGCCGACCCGAACTCGAGCGAGCGCAGCTTCCCGGTTGACGTCTACGCGCAGATTGGCGCGCTGCATGGCATGGCCGGCGTCGGTTCCGCGAAGATGACTTCCTACGGGTGGCTGCAGAGCTACAACGCCGTGATGAGCGCGATGAGCAATAACGGCAAGTACAACGTCGTCGGCGCCTTCGGGACCGATCTCAACGGGCTCGAGTTCGGCATGCCACCGCGCGGCGAGTTCGAGCGCGATGCTGACGCGAACGCGACGCCGCGCAACCAGTGCGAATCGGCCTGCTCGAACCCGGCCACCAGCGATTGTCTGCCGAATAGCAACGGTCACGGACTCAACCCGACGTGCGTCAGGCAATGCACGTCGGCCTGCTCGACCACCTACCCCGTGAAGATGGTCTGCACCGGCTGGTGCGGAGTCCCGCCACCAAACGTCTACTCGGCCTCGTTCCCCATGCTGGTCGAGGGGACCCGCCAGTTCAATTACAACGTCGAGGGTGTTTCCCAGTACGGCCTGCTCGCGGATTTCGTGCAGGACGTGCGCGCGCTGCCGTCGATTAACGGCGCCCGGACCGGTGCCGACACCATCGACAACAACTTCATGTACGGCGCCGACTACTTCTTTCGCACGTGGCAGCTTGCCGAGCAGAAGGGCGCGGCCATGCCTTGAGCGGTAACGGTGGCGCGGTTCCTGTGCCGCGCCACCCTCGCAGCGACCCGCATTGCGAAGACTCGAGGGCAGCCGAACGGACGGACCCGATGATGCGGGTCGAGACGCCTCGATCGCGACTTTGCCATACGACAAGGAAGCACGCACATGTCCACTCGGAGCGCCAACCCAAGTCGCACATCGCCCCAGCGCCCCACCCTGCGCCTGATCGTGTCGACCGTCCTCGGCGCCGCCGCGCTCGCCGCACCAGTCGTCGGATGGAGTTTCAAGATTGGGACGCCCGGGGAGCCCGCGGTCCACGAGACGCTGACCGCCAACGCGATCGCGATGATCGCGCCGTCCGCGAATCCGATCTTCGTCGCCAACGTCCAGTCGGGCGTCTACAACACCGACTTCGCCCACCAGGGCGATCACTCGTTCCACTTCGACGCGAGCGACGCGTTCAACGGCGGCTTCATCAACGGCTTCAACACGATCGGTACGATGCTGGGACTCGCGCAGGGCGAACAGCAGATCTGCAATCCGAATACCGGCGCCTGTGCGCCGAATCCATATTTCCTGTCACCGCTGCACGCCTCGTTCGCCTCGATGGCGCAGGACCTCGCTGACGCCTACCTGGCGCTCGCCTATAACACGACCTGTCTCGCCGAGCTCGCCTGCCCAACGACTGACCTGACGGCCAAGGCCGCCGCCGTCGAAGGCATGCTCGCGGCGATCAACATCGATACCGACCCGGACCCCGACCCGCCGTTGATCACGGGCACGGGCACCGTCCCGAGCTACGCGGATCTCCTCGGCGGCGCCAAGGGCGACCTCGACAACGCGCTGGGTCGGCATTGCCGTCCCTGGCCGCTTGACGGGACGTGCTTCAACACGCTCGAGGACATGTCGAACGACAACGACTTTCAGCTCTCGGTCGGGGCCCTGCGGGTCCTGCAGTATGAGTACCAGGCGTACTACGCGTGGCAGCATCTCGGACACGCGTTTCACACGACACAGGATTTCTTCGCACACTCGAACTACGTCGAGCTCGTCTCGTGCCAGAAGGGACCGCCGTGCAAGGCCGGCGCAAAGAACGCCGACCTCGTGTGCGGCACGGCGCTGAACGCATCGGTCGTGCCCTTCGGATCGGTACCGTTGCCGACCGACGCACACCTGCCGACGAGCATCGGCGACTTCATTAACGAGTGGAGCTGGCTCAGCGTCCAGGTCACGTTGAACAATCGCCCGGCCGTCTTCAGCGACGCCAACGCGAACCACCTCATCACCGGCTACTTTCCGTGCCTAACGGCGTCGGACCCTCCGAACCCGTACCTCGCCTGCCACGACGACACCATGGTCATTGGTGGCGCGAACCCGCCTTTGCCCACGATGTATAAGGACAAGAGCTTTGCGCCGGGCGCCGACCCGAGCCTGCAGAACTTTGACTGGGCCTCGCTGTCGGCCGAACGCGTGTCGATCGCGCTGGCCTCCGCGTTCCTGATGGATGCGTTCGTGAGCGCGCCGAACCTGACCCCGGCGGTCGCCGCCAACAAGATCCTGCCGACGGAGCCGCCCATCAGTTGCGGCGCGCCGGTCGCGATCGCGACGGGACCGGCGCCTGTGACCGCGATCGGCGTTCCAACGACGGCAACGGCGGTGAACCCGCCGAAAGTCGTGACCACGCCGCCGACAACCACGCCGACGCCGGTGACGAAGCAGCCTTCGCTCGTGGCTCCGGTCAAGGTCCGGGGCCTCGCCGCCGCGCCGAGCCCCGTGGCTGCCGCGGCGGCAGCGCCGTCGCCGATCTCACGATTCCTGCCACCGATCCGTCATCCGGAACTCGTGCCGCGCGAGACGCGACCACACATCTTCGTTCGCGTGATCCCGAGACGGGCGGTACAGCCGGGCGAAACGATCACCGTGCGCGTCGATGCCTTTGATGCGCAGAACGGTGCACCCCTCCCTGGCCTGCCAGTCACACTCGGCAACATCCGGGCGACCACAATGACCCCCTTCAACGTCGCCGTCCCGGCACCGCACGCCCAGCGCTGCGGAACGCACGGAGGCTCCGCCTTCTGCGTCGACGCGGCCGTGCCGATGACCGGCGTCGTGATACCACCCGCGGGGTACACGGGGGGCGGCGGCGCCTTTGCGATCACGGTCGCAGCGCCAAAGATCGTCGCGTTCATCGCCGGCAAGACCCCGGTTGTCAACGCAGGCGCGAACACGCTCGTCGTGTCGGCCGTCGATCAGCGGACCGGTCAGGCGGTGCCGAATGCCGTCGTACTGCTCAATGGTCAGGCCGTCGGCCCGGCGAACCAGCCGATCACCATCAACCTGCCTGCGCCTCCTGCCCTCGTGCTGCCGGGACCGACCGGCGGGCAGCGCCAGCCTTACGGCATGGGCCCCGCCATGGTCGCGCGCGCGCCGGGTTACCCGGATGCGCTCGTGCGCTACGCGATCAACACGCCGTAGTGCAGCCGCGCGAACGGCTCACGCCGGCCGCAACGCGGCGCGGAGACCGCGGGTCCGGCCGCATTGACAAGCGCGGCCGCGACCGATTTGATGGCCCGACGGCGATGGGCCGACCGGCAACAGGCGGGGCAGGTGGCGGAAAGCACGGCGGGGCCGGTGACACAACTGCTCGTGCGTTGCCGGGACGGAGATCGCGCCGCGCTCGATGAACTCCTGCCGCTCGTCTACGGCGAGCTGAGGCGCATCGCGCAATCGCACCTGCGCCGCGAACGCGCCGGCCACACGCTGCAGAGCACCGCTCTCGTGCACGAGGCCTACCTGCGGCTCATCGGCGCCACGCGGCCCGGCTGGCAGGACCGCGCGCACTTCTTCGGCATCGCCGCGAACGCGATGCGACAGATTCTCGTCGACCACGCCCGCGCACGCGCGGCCGCCAAGCGCGGCAGCGGCGCCGAGCGCCTCGAGCTCACCGAGAGCATGAGCGCGGGCGGCGAGCCCGAGGTCGACGTGCTGGCGCTCGACGAGGCGCTCGGAAGGCTCGCGGCGCTCGATCGCGTTCAGGCCCGCATCGTCGAGCTGCGCTTCTTCGCGGGACTCACGATCGACGAGTGCGCCGAGGCCCTCGCGATCTCGCCGGCAACGGTCAAGCGCGACTGGACCTCGGCGCGCGCATGGCTGCACCGCGAACTGTCGCAGAGACGCGGCTAGTCTCGGGCCGCGTCAGCGCAACAGGCGCACGTCGCGGACCACGCCGCCCTGCTGGCGCAGCACTGCAAGCGCATCGGCGCCCGCGCCCGGCCGTGAGGGGATCTCGACGACGTAGCGGCCGCTCGCGTCCGGCCCGTCGACGATCCGCGCATGGAGGCTCAGGAACAGCGCGCGCATGCTCGCCTCGGTCGCGGCAGGCTCGAGTGTCAGCTCGACGCGCAGGCTCTCGGGAGCGAGGCCGCGGGGCGCAACCGCCACGGGCAGCGGGTGCCCGGTGCGGAAAGCGATCATGGCCGTCTCGACGGCAATGGTCGCGAACGCGACGCTGGCGGCGAGCCGCCACAGGCGCGCCGCGCGCATCGGATTCACGACCGCGGCCGGTGCCGCCGCCTCGCGCGTGATCGCCTGCATCACGCGCGCTTCGAGGTCGGGGCGGGCCGCCGGCTCGGCCGCGAGCGCCTCGCGAACCAGACGGCGGGTGTTCTGCACCGCTTCGAGTTCCAGCTGGCAGCTGCGGCAGGTCGCGAGGTGCGCCGTCACTGCCTCGCGCTCGAACTCGGTCAGCGTGCCCGCCAGGAACCACGGCAGCAGCAGGGCCTGCGGATGCACACCGGGGGGCAATTCCTCGGGCCCGCTCATTGCAGCACGCGTCCCGTGCGAGTGACTGGGGCGCGAGCATCGGCCGCAGTCCATCGAAGCGTCAAGCAGGGCACCGCTAGACGGCGCCGCACTCGGCGCGCGCGAGGGAGTCGAGATGGCGTTTCAGCGCCTGCTTGGCGTAGAAGACGCGGCTCTTGACGGTGTTGGGCGGAATGCCGACGAGCGTCGCGATCTCGTCGTAGGACAGCTCTTCGAAGAACGCGAGCCGCAAAGCTTCGCGGTGCTCGCTCGTCAGCAGCGCAAGCGCCTGCGCCGTCAGCGCCGTCAGGCGCTCCCCGTCGACGATCTCGAGCGGGCCCGGCGCCATGCTCTCGACCTCGCCGGCTGCGGCGACCGGTACGAGCGGCGGAAGCCGCGCGCGTGCTCGAACGGCGTCGATGGCCTTGTGCCGCGCGATGCCGAGGATCCACGTCGAGACGCGCGAGGCGCCGCCGAAGCGCGGCGCACCGTGCCAGACCGCCGTCATCGTCTCGACGACGAGGTCATCGGTCAGCGCCGCATCGCCGACGATGTTGCGCACATAGCCGTAGATCCGCGACTCATAGCATCGGTAGAGGCGCTTGAACGCCTCGCGGTCTCCTGCCGCGCTTTGTGCGAGCAGCTCCCGTTCCGGGCCATCGTCGGTGACCGCATTGTCCATATGCGCCTCCCCTGCGACTCATGCGGGAAGGCGTAGCAAAACGGCTCACGCGCGCGCGATGCGGTGGCGGGAACCGACGGCATGAGGACCGAGGTTATATAAATATTATGGTTTTCGAATACTTGCGTTTCTTTTATCGAATCGACTGGAGATGGCATCTGGGCCTTCCGAGGTGCGCCGCCGGGCCACCCGGTCGATCACGACCAGACGCTCATCGCTCACGGTCCGTCGCCGAGCGCGATTGTCACCGTCGTCGCCGCCCAATCGCCGCTCCCGGCCAGCGATAACGGCGTCGAACCCGTAGCGACGGACGGGGCGCTCGCCGCGGGACTCGCATCGGCCACCACCTGGATCCCGCGCGCCGCGGCGCGGGCGAGCGCCGTGCGAAGCCCGTCGATACCCTCGCTGAGCGCGCGCGTTCCTGAACCGGCGCCGGGTGCGCGCTGCAACGCGCGTACGCGGTCGCGAATCAACTTCGCGGTTGCCAGATCCGCGCACGCGAACACGCGCACGGTGTCGGTGCCGCGCGGTGGGCTGTAGTCCCAGTAGAAGCCCGCCCGATTGCCCGGCTGCAGCGAGTCCGGCACGCGCAGCTGCTCCCCGGCGCGCACCAGACCCTGCGGGGCGAAGCCGCTTGCCTGGTAGTCGTTCGGAAAGAGCAGATTGACGCTGCCCTCCGAATCCACGTCGACGATCGTCACGTACGCGTCCTGGCCCGTGGTGATCTCGAGCTGCAGGCTGTTCTCGGCGCCGCGCGTTTCGCCGCTGCGTCGGACGTGCAATGGCGCGGCCGTCGTGTCGGCGACGACCGCGATGCCGCGCTGCTGTAGCGCCGGCCGGCCGACGACGTGGGCCTGGACCTGAATCCGTGCAGCCGCGTTGTCGAGGCTCAGGATCTCGGCGGCGTTCGCCGCGCGTTGCAGCACGCGGCCAAGGTCCGCCGCGCCGCTGGCGCTCGCCGGCGCGTACTCGCCGACCAGGTGCGAGCCGTCCGCCGACAGGAGCTTCACGGAACTGCCCTGCGCGTCGATCACGTACTGCGCCGGCTCGCTCGGGCCGACGACGTTGACGATGTCGCGGCTCAGGATCTTGTCCACCTGCGCGCGCTGCTCGGGCGTTGCGGCGAGCAGGTGCACGTTGACGCGACTCGCGGCCGGCGGCGGCAACAGCGCCACCGCGCGCGAGCCGGGATTCAGGGGTGCACCATTGGTCTCGAGACGCGCGACCGCATCCTGGCCGTCCAGACGCAGCACGGTCGCGACGCCGACCGCGCCACCCGGCACGAACTGGGTCTCGCCTGGCGGGTAGACGCTGAAACGCGCGCCGGGCGCCGCCCCCAGGAGCGCCGCGCGCTGCAGGATGCCCTCCTCCGGCGTCAGCGGCAGCACGGCGAGCCACGGCAGGCGCGGCTCCATCGCCGCGGTCGCGGCCGCGTCGACCTGCCTGAGCGGAGTGAAGAGCGCTACGTTCATCAGCGCCGGCGGCGCTTCGAGCTGCGGCTCCGGCATCGATACGCGCCCGACCTGCGCCTGCAGGCGGGCGAGCTCGCGGCCGACGCCGGCGAAGACCTCGCTCAGCGTCGCGCCGGCCGGCGCCGTGCTCAGGCTCCGCGCCAGCGCGTGCGTGAAGAAGCCCTGGTAACGGCCCTCGATCGGCCCGTCGAGCGCCTCCTCGCTCTTGGCGGTCGCGCTCAGCACGACGAAGCGCGAGCTCATCGCCGGCACGATCGCCCGCGTGTGGGTCGCCTCCTTATATAGGTCGATGCGCTGGTCCTGCGGCACCGAGCGCGCGCGGATGTCGAGCGCCCGGGTCGCGGTGCCCGAATGACACGAGTCCAGCACGATGATCGCGGACTTCGCCTTCAAGCGCGCCAGGATCGCTGCGAGCTCGTCGTCGACGATGTCGCGAACCCGGCCGCTGCGGCCATCCTGCGGCACCAGCGTCTCGTCGAGGTGGTCGGCCTCATCGCCGCTTAAGTCCTCGACCTGCGAGCCGTGCCCCGAGTAGTGCAGGTACACCGTGTCGGCGGGACCGGTGTCGTCGACCAGCTTCTCGAGCGCCGCCATCATCGCCGCCCGCGTCGCAGCCTCGTCGGTCAACATCGTGATATTGCGCGCCTCGAATCCATACCGGCTGATCAGGATCTCGCGCATCGTCTCGACGTCGTTGACCGAGCCCTGCAGCGACGGCACCGCGCTGTAGCGGTTGATGCCGATCAGCAGCGCCCGACGCACGCCGTCCGCCGCGCCGGCCGCGGGCGCAGCCGCGATCAGCGCAGCGGCGATCAACGCGGCCAGTGCCAGGGCGACCAGTGGCGTCGGGCCCGATCGTCTGGGCACGAAGCGGCTCACGGCGCGCGGACCGCCGCGTGCACGACCGCGCGCTCGGCGCGCGCGCGCTCGAGCGCCGCGGCGACCCGCCCGGGATCGGCGTCAGTTAGCTCGACGACGTAGTGCCCATCGGCCGAGGGTCCGGCGATCACATGTGCGGACAGCGCGAGGAGCAGCGTGCGCAGCGCCAGCTCGCTCGATTCGGGATTCGCCGTGATGTCGAGACGAGCGGGCTCCGGAGGGAGTCCGCGGCTCGCGACGATCACCGGCGTCGCCGGCGCGTGGTCGAGCGTCAATAGGACGCCGGTCTCGATGAACACCAGCACCGCGGCGGCCGCCGCCAGCGTCCGCCAGCGGCGCGCGTGCCGCGTCGCCGGGCTGACCGCGACCAGCGTCGCCCGAATGGTCCGCCTGATCGTCGTCAGCTCCTCGAGCTCGGACCGGCACGCGGCGCAGTTGCCAAGATGATCGGTTACCGTCTCGCGGTCGTCCTTCGGCAGCGTGCCCGCCAGGTACCACGGCAGCAGCAGCACCTGCGGGTGGACTTCAGGCGTCGTCTCGATCGGCGTCATCGGCACCTGACCCCTCCGTCCAAAGGGCTTCCACGCCTGGGTACCCGGACCGGAACGCCCGGCACCCACAATCGCCCAGTGAGTCGCGCGATCGTTCATGAAGGGTCAATAATGAACCGTCAAGACCGTCCGGACGACTGACCGGCCGATGACCTCAATGGCCGGCACGGAAGGCAACCTGGATGCGGCATCTGCTCCTTCTCCTCGCTGGACGCGCAGCGCCCGTGGTGCTCGTGCTGCTGGTCGCACTTGCGGCGACCGCCGCGCCGCCGCGAAAACCAAACGCCGACGAGGAGAAGATGCGCGAGGACCTGATGCGCCAGCTCGGCCTCTCGGCGCCGGACAAGCCCCGCCCAGCCGACGGGATCGAGATCGTCGTCCAGACCGGCCATGCGGCGACGCTGACGACGGTCGCGATGAGCGCGGACGGGCGACTGCTCGCCTCGGGGGCGATGGACGCCGCGGTCAAGCTCTGGGACGTCGCCTCCGGCCAGGAAGTCCGCAGCTTCTCGCGCCAGGGCTGGCTGTGGCCGACGGGCCTCGCCTTTTCGGCCGACGGCGGGCTCGTGATCGCAACCGGCGAGGGC
>DATKOY010000245.1:0-25763 GCA_035524415.1 Solirubrobacteraceae bacterium
ACCCGCGGCCGAGGCCCAATCGACGCTCGCAACGCATCGCACACTGCGAGCACCGTCGCGCGCCGCGGGCAGCGAGGCATACACCCCCGCCAATCTGCTCGACCGCATGAGCGCCCGTGCGACGCTCGAGTCGCACTACCGCCTGATGGAGCGCCGGGAGCAGCTGATCCTGGCGCGGCACCTGGGGCTCGACCACGGCGACGTGCTGTCGGTCGGCTGCGGCTGGCACCCTGGCCGCCACCTGTTTCCGACGCCGGCGTTCCGCCTTCTCGGCGTCGACATCGATCCCGACCGCGTCGCCGGCGTGCTCAGCACCGGACGCGCCGACGAGGCCCATGTCGGCCGCGCGGGGGACTTGGATTTCGCTCCGAGCTCGTTCGACGTTGTGCTGTACCGGCTCGTCCTGCACCACATTGCGTTTCAGGGCCCCCTACGACCCTGTTTCCGGGAGGCGGCACGCCTCCTGCGACCGGGCGGCGCGCTGATCGCGATCGAACCAGGCCTCTGGCACCCGGTCGGCCTCGGACTCGCGCTCGCGAATCGCCTCGGCGTCGCCAGCGCGATCCACGGCACGCCCGACGATGTGCCCCTCTCGCCCCTCACGCTCATCGCCGAGGCTCGCGCCGCCGGGCTGACACCCGAGCTGCACGCGGTCACGTACACGTGGCGGCGGCTCCCGCCGCCCGTTCAGCGCCTGCTCGCGCCGCTCGACGCCGTCGGCTCGCGCCCTCGCGCCGCCCCGTTCGGGCACACGCTGATGCTGATCGCGCGACGCACGTGACGATCGGCACGACCCCTCATCGCGGCCGTCCCGCGAGGCCGAAACAAGCGGCGCTCGTTACCGTTGAGACGGATATGGCACCGGCGGGTGGATCCTCGGCGCTCGCACCCGCAGAGACCCCGCGGGACCGTCCGCCTGCTCCGGACGTCCGCTCGTATCAGACCGACTCGTCGCCCTCGCTCTCCGAGCACGCCGATGTGGCCGTGGGCGTCGCCCTCGCCGCCGGGCTGACGCTCGTCACGTTCATCGCCGGTGTCGGCGACGCGCTCGGGTCGAACACGTGGGTCCAGCTCGTGCTGATCGTGATCGGCGTCGCGCTGTGCCTCGCGGTCTTGACGGTCGGCGCGCCGGCGCCGCGCTGGGGCGTCACGTCGCTCGTGCTGTTCGCCGCGGTCGCCGCGTTCACCGCGCTGTCGATCGCGTGGTCGGTGCAGCCGGACAACTCGTGGCTGGAGGCGAACCGCACGCTGTCGTATCTCGCCGTGTTCGCGGGCGCGATGGCGCTCGCCCGCCTGTTCCCGGAGCGATGGGCGGGGGTCGCCGGCGCCGTCGCGCTGTTCAGCACGGCGATCGGCCTGTACGCGCTGATCGTCAAGGTCTTCCCCGAGACGTTCGACGCCCACGGCACGATCGGCAGGATCTACCTGCCGATCGGGTACTGGAACGCGACCGGGCTGATCGGCGCGCTCGGCGTGCCGGCCTGCCTATGGGCGGGCGCCCGGCGCGAGCGCGCCCGCGCGATGCGCGCACTCGCGGTTCCCGCGGTCGCGGTGCTCGTCACGGTCGCGATCCTGTCCTACTCGCGCAGCGCGCTGTGTGCGCTGATCGTCGGCCTCGCCTGCTGGTTTGCGTTCGTGCCGCTGCGGCTGCGCGGCGCGCTCGTGCTCGGCCTCGGCCTGGTCGGCGCCGCCGCGCTCAGCGGCTGGGCGCTCGCGACCCACGGGCTCTCGGACAGCAACGTCGCGCCGGCCGCGCGCAGCAGCGCCGGCCACGGATTCGGGATCCTGCTGGTCTGCATCCTCGTCGCGCTCGGCGTGGCCGGGCTGCTCGCTGCGTATGCGATGGACCGCGCGGTCCTCGCGGCGGCGGTGCGCAAGCGCATCGCCACCGGGCTGCTCATGCTCGTCGCGCTCGTGCCGCTCGCGGGCATCGTCGCGGTGGCCGCCTCCTCACGCGGGCTCACCGGCGAGATCTCGCACGCCTGGCACTCGCTCACCGAGCAGAAGTACTCGCTCGCGGATACGAAGAGCCGGATTGGCAACCTCGAGAGCTCGCGTCCGCGCGACTGGAGCGAAGGGCTGAAGGTCGGCGAGCACGCGCTGCTCGACGGAGTCGGCGCCGCCGGGTACGGCACCGCGCGCACGCGCTATGCGAAGGACGTGTTCGTCGTGCAGCACGCCCACAGCTACGTGATCGAGACATTTGCCGATTTCGGGCTGATCGGGCTCGCGCTCAACCTCGCGCTGCTCGTCGCGTGGGGGATCGCGGCGGCGCGCACCGTCGGGGTTCGTCCGCGCGAGGTCCCACCGGCTCGCGTCCCGGAACGAGCGGCGCTCCTGACGCTGCTGTGCGTCGTGATCGTCTTCGGCGCAGACTCGGCGATCGACTGGACGTGGTTCGTTCCCGCGACCACGGTGCTCGCGCTGCTGTGCGCCGGCTGGCTTGCCGGGCGGGGACCGCTCGCAGAGCCGGTCGGGCGCCTGGCGCAGCGGCGCCGGCTCACGGCGCGACCGGCGCTCGGCGCGGCCGTGATCGCGATCGTCGCGCTCGCGCTGCTCGCGGCCTGGACCGTCGTGCAGCCGCTGCGCGCATCGGACGCGTACAACGCGGCCTACAGCGCGCTCGCGCGGGGCGACACGAGATCCGCGTTCGCGGACGCGCGGACGGCCGCCGCGCGCGATCCACTCTCGGTGCAGCCGCTGTGGGCGCTGTCGGACGCCTACAGCGCGATCGGCGATGAGCGCTCCGCGCGCGAGCAGCTCGTGAAGGCCGCTCGACTACAGCCACAGAACCCGAACACGTGGCTGGCGCTCGGCACATATGACCTGCAGCGCGCGCGGCCCGCGCTCGCTCGCGCCGACTTCGGGAGGGCGCTCACGCTTGACCTGAACTCGAGCGCGGCGATCGCGGGGATCGCCCAGGCGAGCGCGCGAGAGCAGGCTGCGGCTTCAAAGTGACGGCTGCGCGCCGGAGAGGTACGCCCGGAGCCTACGGCCTTGTACCGAGCCAACGGCGCAATCGGTCAAGCGGTGCAGCCGCCGTAACCGCAAGCCGGTATCGCCGCGTGCGACGCAACGCCTCAAGTCGTTCTTCTGATTCACGTATCTCATCATGAACGTGCACGAGCTCCGCGTGCGCCGTGCGCAGCTCGGCGTGGGCATCCGCGAGCCGGTCCTCGGTCTCGGCGAGTCGGGTCCGCAGCCGCTCGACTTCGGCGATGCAGCCCGCGAGGCGGCCCTGTGCCTGCCACTCGAGCCGGACGAGGTGAGCGCACTCGTCCGCGAGCGGCGCTTCCGCGGGGCGCCCGTGTTCGAGCGTGCGGGCCAGTTCGACCAGTTCCGTCGCGTGCTCACGGGCGCTGTGATGCGCGGACGCGAGGTCACGGTTGACCTCTCCCATGTGCTCGTTCCAGGAGCGGAGATCCTCGCTCACGCGTGCGGCGTCGATCACGAGATCGCGCGCCGAGATGCCGGCGAACCCGTCGGCTTCCATCGCCGGATAGCGAGCGGGCGTGACCCAGCCGTCACCGCCCACAGGGCCGTACACGTACGTCGGCCGCCCGGCGGCCATCGCCTCGAGCGCGCTGCGGCCCAGGCCGATGACGAGGTCCGCATCGGCGATCGCGAGCTCGGGGAGCGGCGTGACGAGCTCGCCGACCCCGACGCGCCTGTACTCAAGTCCGCTCGCTCGGCAGGCATCCGCGATCAGCTGCGCTCGCGCGCGGGAAAGGTTGTTGTCGAGCACCAGCGCGACGCGCGGCGACGGACGCGGCGGGCCGAGGTTGACATAGCGCAACAGGTCGACGGGTTGGTGGAGGCGCACGATCGGCGCGTGCCATGCGCGCGCCCGCATGGCCCGGCCCACGCGATCGTTGAGCACGACCACGGCGTCGGCGCGATCCCGCAGCTGCGGCGGCGCCTGCAGCATGAAGTCGGCGGAGTGCGCGACGAAGATCCGTGCCGCGTCCGATGCGCGCGCAGCGAGCTCGTGGCATGTCGCAGCGTCTGAACAGATCGCGGCGTCACAGGACCGCGGCAGCGCCGAGGCCCCGACGACCCGCAGGCCGCCGGCGCGGGCGAACTTGGCCATCGCGCCGCGGTTGGGCGAGTAGATCACGGCCTCGTGGCCCAGCCGCTCGAGCTCCTTCGCCACGGTGAACGTGTAGGTCTCCGTGCCCGCGAATGCGTCGAAGTTCTCGGTGCTCAGCACGATCCGCATGTCCGCTCCGGACTGGCCAAACTACATGATCACCGTGACCACCCTTCGCGCAGCGTCGATCATCGAACGTACGCCGGTGCGCGCGCGACCGCCGATCCCTCAGGGGCCGTTCCTCGTCGCGGGGCTCGGGCGTGCGGGCACGGCCGCGCTGCGGGCGCTGCGTCGGGAGTTCCCGTCGGCGACGATCCATGCCTGGGATCACGACACGACGAAGGAGATGCATCGCCTCGCGCGCCGCCTCGAGATGGACGGCATCCACACCGTGCTTGGAGCCCCGCCGTCGCTCGATCGGATCCTCCGGGGCGGTCTTGTCGTCAAGAGTCCGGGCGTCGCGTTCGCCAGTCCCGTGATCGCGGAGGCCCAGGCGCTCGAGATCCCGGTGCTCGACGAGCTCGAGATCGGGTGGCGACTGAGCCGGGCACCGGTGCTTGCCGTGACGGGCACGAACGGGAAGTCGACCGTATCCGGGCTCGCGACGGCCGTGCTCGCGGCTGCGGGCGCGCGCGTGCAGCTCGCCGGCAACACCGATTTCGGAGAGCCACTCTCGACCGCCGCACGTGCGCCGCTCGACTGGCTCGTGTGCGAGGTCTCGAGCTTTCAACTCGAAGGGTCTCCGGAGTTCCTGCCTGAGGTCGCCGTGTTCACGAACCTCACGGTGGAGCATCTCGGGCGCCATCGGACACTTGAGCGCTACGGCGCGGTGAAACGGCGCCTGTTCGTCCGATGCGACTCCCCGGTGGCGCGCGCGGTCATCGATGTCGACGACGCGTTTGGGCGCCGCCTGGCGGATGAGATCGAGCTGCTCGGCGCGACCGTCAGTCGGGTCGGGTTTTCGGCCGACGCTGAGTACCGAGTTAAGGAGGCTGAATGGGACTTGCGCCGGTGCACGTTGCGCCTTGCCACGCCCCAGGGGTCACTGCGGCTCACCACAGCGCTCCCCGGTTCCTACAACGCTCGCAACATCGCGGCGGCGCTCGGGATCGCGGGGGCTCTCGAGGTGCCGCAGGATGTCGCGACGGGGGCGGTCTGCGCGTTCCGCGGACCTCCGGGACGCTTTGAGCACATCGACGAGGGGCAGCCGTTCTCGGTGATCGTGGACTTCGCGCACTCGCCCGATGGGATCGAGCAGTTGCTGCGGTCGCTCCGTGCGGGCATGACCCCCGGCGCGAAGCTCAGGGTCGTGTTCGGCATCGGCAGTCGCGCGGGAAGCGCCATGCGCGAGATGGGCCGGCTGACGCGAGCGCTCGCGGATCATCTGATCCTGACGACGTCCGGGTTTCGCGGATGCCCGCCGCTGCTGGCGTTGCACTCGAGCCTGCGCGGAGCGCGCAGGGCGTCGGGGGCGGAGCTCGAGATTGTGCTCGATCGCCGCCGGGCAATCGAGCGCGCGCTGAGTGCTGCGGGGCCGGACGACGTCGTCGCGATTCCGGGGCGAGGCGCCTACGGCGAGATGCAACCGGATCCTCGCGGGCGCGCGATCGCATTCGACGACCGCGTCGTCGCGCGCGAGCTGCTTCGCGATCAGGGCGTCGCGCGCGCCGCGCGGGCGCTGTGACCCCAGTCGCTGACCGCCACGCCACGCTCGTTGAGCACGGTTCTCAGACCGAGCAGCGCCGTGTAGGTGGGCATCGCCACGAGCGCCGCCGGCGTGTGCGCGAGGGCGCGTGCGAATGACTCATGCAGCGAGGCGTTGACCTCCAGCGGGCAGGACCAGCCGGCGTACTTCAGCCGGAGCGCCAGCTCGTTCGCACGCCGTCCGCTGCAGGTGACCCTGCCGACATGCGCGCTGAGGCATTCGAACTGCACGTCCCAGATCCAGGAGACATCGCGTCCGTCCGGCTCAGCGTCGTTGAGGGCAATCCACAGATGGAGTGCGTGGTCGCTTCGCTCGCCCGACAGCGTGCGGATCGTGGCGTTGGCGCCGGCCGGATTCTTGACGAGGCACAGACGCACCGCGCGCCCGTCGACCACGATCGTCTCCGACCGGCCGAACGGCGCGCTGACGGACGCGAGGCCGTCTCTGATCGCACCGGGCGCGACCCCGATGGACACGGCCGCGCCGCTTGCGGCCAGCGCGTTATAGACGTTGTGCAGGCCGCCGAAGGGCAGCCTCACCGAAAGGGAGCCGGAGGGCAGCACGATCCGCGCGTCCGCGGCGTCGAGCCCCCGTTCGCGGACCGAGGCAGCACGCACGGACGGACGCGGTCGGGTCGTCCCGCACCGATCGCAGTGGTAATGGCCGAGGTGGCCGACAAACGCCCGCGTGTAGCGCAGCCGTTGACCGCAGGCGAGACAGCTGTGTCCGTCGTTCGGATGCTCAGGCGAGTGACTGCCGGCATGCGCGTCCTCGATGCCGAACAGCAGCCGCGCCGAGCGTGCACCGGCGAGCACCGCACCCGGCCCGGCGAGCAGCGGATCGTCCGCATTGGCGACGACGACCGCCGGCGCGGCCGCGCCGCTCAGGAGCCCCCTCCACACGCGGATCAGCCGGTCGAGTTCGCCATAGCCGTCGAGGCGATCCCGGAACAGATTGCCGAGGACGACGACGCGGGGCCGCAACTGCGCAGCGATCAGCGGCAGCCAGGCCTCGTCAACTTCGAAGACGCCGGTATCTCCGTCGTGCTCGGCGAGTGCCGTCGCGACGCCCCAGTGGGTGTTCGCGCCGGCACGGTTGTGCACGACCGCGCGCCCGTCCGCCTCGAGGATCGAGGCGAGCATCCGTGCCGTCGTCGTCTTGCCGTTGGTCGAGCTGATGAGGGTCACGCCGCCGCGCAATCGCCGCCCGAGCGCATCGATCGCGCCTGGGGCCATCCGCAGTAACAGCCGCCCCGGCGCCGTCGTGCCTCCCCCGCGCCCGGACGCGCGGCTGACCCGCCCCGCCGCCCGCGCCACCGCGCGCTTCGTATAGGTCAGGCCCGAGGCCGTCCCGGACTCGACCACGGGGGCGGGCACGCCGGGATCGCGATAGACGGTGTCGAGATGATCCTCGAGGCGGCCGTCAAGCCACACCTGCTCGAACAGCGTAGGCTGGGTGGCGGGCGGTTGTCGTCCCTGGTTCATGTCCGTGATCCGAGACCGGGCCGAGAAAGAGACAAATATGGTGCGTTTGTCGGCCCGGTCCGACGACGTCTATTCGTACTGAAGCGCTTCGAGCACGTTGAGCCGGGCCGCTCGACGCGCCGGGAAGATCGCGGCGATGATGCCGGCGAGGATCGCCGCGATCACGAACACGAGGAGCGTGCCGACCGGGATCGTGAACGCGGGGTACTTGATCGCAACGCCGATCATCAGGGCGAGAATGACCCCGAGCGGGATTCCGAAGGTGGCGCCGAGCAGCGCCGTGATCACGCTCTCTTGGCGGATCATGCCCCGGACCTGCCGCCGGGTCATCCCGACGGCGCGCAACATGCCGAGCTCACGCGTGCGCTCGAACACGGTCAGCACGAGCGTGTTGACGATCCCGAACAGGCTGATCAGGATCGATAGCGACAGCAGCACGTAGAGCAGGTTGAGCAGCGTGTTCAGGCCCTGGAGCTGGTTGTCCTTGAACTGCGATTTGGTCTGGACCTTGGCATCGGGGAAGCTGCTCACGGCAGCCTTCAGCTTCTCGGTGTTCGCGGGCGTCACGCCGCCCTGGATGTCGATGAACGTGAACACGTTCTGGGGGTTCTGATAGGAGGCGTCGAACGTCGCCGTCGACACGGTGATATCGCCGAACGGCGAGCCGCCCTTCGGCGGGTTGAAGATCCCGCGGGTGGTCAGGTGCAGCACCTTGCCGGTCGGTGTGAGCAGCGTGAGCGACGAGCCGGTGTGCAGGTGCTGCGCGTGCGCGTAGGCGTTGGACACGAACGCCCCGTCGGCCCCGAGCTGCGAGGGGGTCTGCGAGCTGCCCTCTTTCCATTTGACCGAAATGACCTTGGTGACGTCGCCCGACACGCCGGTCACCTGCACCCTCGAGCCGAACGCCTTCCCCTGCCCGGCGCGCACGCCCGACACGACGATCACCCCCGGGACCCGGCTGAGCGCGTCGGCCGACGCGGTGCCGATCGGCGAGAAGTTGTCCGTCGATGTGAGCGCGTAGTCAGCGACGAACACCTCGTTGACGGCGCCCTCGAACCGGGACCGCAGCCCGGCCGCGAGCACGCCCACGAGCGTCACCAGCGCCAGCCCGATCATCAGCGCCGACGCGGTCGAGGCGGTCCGCGGCGGGTTGCGCATCGCGTTGCCCCGCGCGAGCCTGCCCGACGCACCGCCGAACTTCACCGCGGGCCATCCGAGCACCCGCACGAGCGGTGGGACGAGCTTCGGCGCGAGCATCGAGACGCCGACGAACAGCCCCGCGGCGCCGAGGCCGATCGCGAGCAGTCGCGTGCCGGTCGACAGCGAGCCGGCGAACAGGCCGATCAGCATCAGCGCGAACGACCCGGCGACCGTGGCCCCGGCCGCGTACGGCCCAAGGTGGGCGAAGCGCGACGGCGGCAGCACCGCGCCTTCGCCGACCGCGGCGATCGGCGGTACGTGCGTCGCGCGCCACGCCGGGCGCGCGGCGGCGAGCACGGTCACGAGGACGCCGACGAGCAGCGACACGATGATCGTCCGCGTCTTGAACACGGTGCCCGCCTGGGGCAGGTTGATCCCGAGCGAGACGAACAGGCTGTTGAGTCCCTTCGCGAGAAACAGGCCGAGGAACAGCCCGATGACCGCCGCGATCAGCCCGATCACGAACGCCTCGAGCAGCACCGACCGCAGAACCTGACTGCGGGTGGCGCCGAGCGTGCGCAGCGTGGCGAGCTCCCGCGTACGCTGCGCGATTGTGATCGACAGGGTGTTGGCGATCACGAAGCTGCCGACGAACAGGGCGACGCCGCCGAACGCGAGCAGGAACGACTGGAAGATGTCGAGGAAGCCGCTCGTGTTGCTCGTGTCCTTCTGCGCCTGGGCGGTTCCCGTTCGCACCTGCGCGGTGGCGGGCAGCAGCGGCCGGATCTGCTCGACGAGCTGGGTCGGCGAGGTTCCCGATTTCGCCGCGACGTCGATCTCGTCGTACTTGCCCTGCTTGTTGAACAGACGCTGGGCGGTCGGCGTCGTGAAGACGGACATCGTCGAGCCTCCGAGCGACGACAGCCCGGCGATCTCGACGGTGCCGACGACCTTGAACTTCTCAACCGGCCCGAGCGCGACGATCCCCACCTGATCGCCGATCGCGAAATGCTCCTTGCTCGCCGTCGAGGCGTCGATCGCGACCTCGTTCGGGGCGGCGGGCCACGCCCCCTTTGTCAGCGTCAACGGATTGAAGCGCGCTCCGCTCGGCTCGTAGCTGAACGCGAGGCCGGGGGACCCACCGCGCGAGATCGTCTTCCCGTTGCGCCCGACGATCTGCGCGCGATCGGCGACTCCGCCGGCCGCGTCGGCGACGCCGGGCAGCGCACGGACGTCGGTCAGCAGCGATGCCTGCAGCGACGGTGGGAGCCCACCGTTCCCACCCTGTCCGTTGTCGTTGCCGATCGCGCTCTTGCCGGTGATGACCGCATCGGTGTGCTTGTAGACCGTCGTGAAGACCGTCGAGAACGCTGCCTTGATCGTGTCCGTCAGCACGTAGGTGCCGCTGACCATCGCCACACCGAGCACGATCGCGATCGCGGTCAGGGCCGCTCTCAGCTTGCGACCGAGAAGACCTTTGAGCGCGACCCGCGTCATCCCTGAAGGGTGCTCATCACCTCGAGCACGTCCGCTGAACTCGCGCCGGTCAGTTCTTTGACGATCCGGCCGTCGGCGAGGAACAGGATCCGGTCGGCGATCGACGCGGCACGCGCGTCGTGCGTCACCATCACGATCGTCTGGCCGTAGGACTTCGAGGAGTCCCGCAGCAGGTCGAGGATCTCCCCACCCGTTTTCGAGTCGAGGTTCCCCGTCGGCTCGTCGGCGAACAGGATCGTCGGGCGGCTGACCAGGGCGCGGGCGATCGCGACGCGCTGCTGCTCGCCGCCGGACAACTCTGAAGGCCGGTGGTGGCTGCGCGCCGCCAGCCCGGTCTTCGTGAGCAGCTCGCCGAGCCAGTCGCGATCCGGCTGTTCGCCCGCGATCGTCAGCGGCAGCAGGATGTTCTCCTCGGCGTTCAGCATCGGCAGCAAGTTGAAGAACTGGAAGACGAAGCCGATGTGCTCACGGCGCAGCAGCGTCAGCTTGTCGTCGTTGAGCGTGGTGATCTCGGTGCCCGCGACCGTCACGGTGCCGCTGGTGGGCTTGTCGAGCCCGGCGAGCGTGTGCATCAGCGTCGACTTGCCCGAGCCTGACGGTCCCATCACGGCCTCGAGCTGGCCGCGGGCGACGTCGATCGACACGCCGCGGAGCGCGTCCACCGCGGTCGCTCCCTCCCCGTAGCGCCGCGTCAGATCGTGGGCCTCGACGACTCGTCCGTTGAGCGCTGACTCCACCCCGTCCATTATGCAGATGTCAGGGCGAGCCGTTGTTTCAGTTCTGTTCGGGCGCAGCGCCCGCGGCGCTCAGCGCACCGCGCGCGCGAGCAACAGCTTGCGCACGAGCGGCACCCCGCCAACGGCTCGGACATCGACCTGGCCGAACCCGAATTCCTCGAGGGTCTCGGCGAGCGAGCGCCGGGTGTACAGGTGCAGGTGATCCCCGAGCGGCTCGGAGAAGCGCTCGATCCCGCCGAGCGTGAGCCGCAGCCGGCCATGCGACGGCGTCGTGATCAGCAGCCGGCCGCGGGGCGCAAGCACGCGCCGGACCTCCGAGAGCCAGCGCGCCGTGTCGGCGACGTGCTCGATCACCTCGCTCGCCCACACGAGGTCGAACGTATTGTCCGCGAGCGGTAGCGGGCCGTCGATCGGCGCGATCCGGAAGTCGAGCTCTGGGTGGCGCGCGCGTGCTCGGCGCAGTGCCGCCTGCGCAACGTCGATGCCGACCGCGGTCGCGCCGGCATGGGCCAGCTCGGCGGTGAACTCGCCGCCGCCGCAGCCGAGATCGAGCGCGCGATCGCCGGCGCGCACGCCCGAGCGCAGGAATCCGCGCCGGCGCTCGTAGTCGGGCGGGGACAGGTCGTCCGGAAGGCGTTCCCACAGCTCCTCGTAGTAGTCGCGCACGTCACCAACCTACTGCCGGCATCGCGCCGCGCGACATTCTCGGTCCACCAACGACTAGAGTGACGCGCCGGGACGCACTGATGAGCGGTGAGCTTCTAGCGAACGTGCCGGTTGATCACCCAGGCGGTGGCGAGATCCGCATGTGGAGCGCCTGATTGCACGATGAGGATCGCGTTCGACAGCCGCCCGACGAAGGACTCCCGCGGCGTCGGCCGCTACGCGCGCTGCCTGCTCCAGGCGCTGCGCGACAGCGACCGCGGCGAGATCGTCGAGTCGCACGCTCCGCGCCAGTGTGACGTGTTCCATTCGCCGTGGATCGACGGCGCCTTGCTGCGGTCCCCGATCCCGATGGTGGTGACGCTGCACGACCTGATTCCGCTCAAGCGGCGCGGCGAGTACCTGCGGTCGGGGGTGCGCTTCAAGCTCCGCTACCTCGCGGTTCAGCGTGCTGTCCGCGTGATCGTCCCGACCCGGGCGGTCGCCGATGACGCGATCAACGTGCTCGAGATCCCGCCCGAGCGCATCGTCGTGATCGGAGAGGCGGCCGCACCCGTGCTCTACCCGCGCCCCGAGCGGGAGGTCAGCTCGGTCCGTGCCCGCTTCCACCTTCCCGAGGAGTACCTGGTGTGGGTGGGCGGCCTACGCTCACCCGATCCGCGCAAGCGCGTTGCCGCACTCGCTCGCGTGGAGCGGACGCTGCCGCTCGTGCTCGTCGGCGCCGCGGGGCGCTGGGCCCGGGAGCTTCCGAATGTCACGCTGACGGGCGAGGTCTCCGACGACGAGCTGGCCGCGATCTACACCGGCGCCCACGCGCTGATCTTCCCCAGCGACGACGAGGGGTTCGGGCTGCCGCCGGTCGAGGCGCTGGCGTGCGGAACGCCGGTCGCCGCCTGCGACGTCCCCGCCGTGCGTGAGGTGCTCGAGGGGCGTGTCGCGCTCAGCGACGTCGGCGATCTTGCCGCGCTCGTCGCCGCGGCCGAGACCGCCCAGCGGCCGGCGCCGCCGCCGCTGTCATGGACATGGGCCGACGCCGCGGCCGCCACCTGGGACGCGTACGAGGACGCGTATCGCGCGCCCGCCCGCTGGCGGGCGGCCCGCCGCCGTCGCTCACCCGTTGCGGAGCAGAGCCACAAGCGCCGCTGATCCGGACGGGCTGATGATTCCCGGGGTCCGGCCGGCCGGAGGGGGTAGCGCGCGCTCCAGGGAACCGTCCCGCATCCGCAACACGACGAGGCGGTTCCGGTTGTGGAGTTGTGCGGACACGAGCAGTCGGTCGCCGATGATCGCGACCGACACCGGCGACGTGAGCCCAGTGGGCGCGCGCCATCCGCGCACCGCGGCGCCGCTCGCGGTCGTCAGCGCGCTCAATGCCGGATTCGCGCCGGCCAGGAGGACAGCATCCGCTCCGACCGTGAGCGCGTAGATCGTGCCTGGGATCCCGCCGACCGGCGGCGACCACGTCTGATCGAGCTTCCCGGTGCTCGCGTCGAGCCGTGCCGCGCGCGGCCATGCGATGCCGTCGACGGTGGTGAACGCCCCACCGATGTACAGCGAGGGGCCGTCGGCGCGCATCGCTTGGATGCAGCCGAGCTCGGGCGCCGGCGGCACATCGGCCGTGAACTCTCCGACGCGCGCGCCGGTGCCCGGATCGATCGCTTCCAGACAGCTCGGGTTGCGCCGCGAGGTGGTCGTCGACGTCGCGATCAGCAGCCGGCCGCCATCGATCGCCAACGCCCTGATCGGCCCTGGCGGCACCGGCAGCGTGTGCAGTTGGGTGCCCGAGCCGGCATCGATCGCGAACAGCTGCGAGCGGTCTGTATCGGCGATCGATCCCGCCGCGTACAGGGTGTTCTCCGAGACCGCGAGTGCGGTCTGGCCGGAACTCACCAGCGAGCCGTGCCACTTCGGGTCGACCGCGCCGCCGGGAAGGACGTGCGCGAGCCCGCGCGCGCGCACGCCGTCGAGTTCGCTGAACGCGCCTGCGACGAACCAGCCGCCCTGTCCGTCGGACTCCGCCGCGGACAGCGAACCGTCGCCCGTGATCGTCGTGACCGACGTCCCCAGCGCGTCGACGATTTCCGCGATCGGCGGTTGCGGCGCAGGCGCTGAGGACGAGATCGTGGTGCTCGTCGGGCTCGTGAGGCTCGTGCTGGTCTTCGTGGCGTTCGTGGTGGTCGTCGAGCTGTGGTTGGCTGCGCCACCACAGCCGGCGAGCAGCGCCACCGCGCCGACGATCGTGGCTATCGCGACCGCACGCACGATGTGGACCCTACTGCGCCGGCGGCGGCCTCAACCGCGGCCCGCGAGCGGGCGGCGTCTCGATCAGCAGGGTGACCGGTCCGTCGTTGACGAGCTCGACCGCCATCAGCGCGCCGAACACTCCCCGCGCGGCGCCCAGGCGCTCACAGAAGTACTCGTACAACGGCTCGGCCTGCTCGGGCCGTGCTGCCTGCGTGTAGCTGGGCCGGTTCCCCCGCCGGGTGTCGCCATACAGCGTGAACTGGCTCACGCACAGCACCTCGCGATCGCCCAGGGACTCGTTCATCTTGCCGTCCGCGTCCGGAAACACCCGGAGCGCCCGCAGTTTCTCGGCGAGCCAGTCGGCATCCCGCTCCGCGTCGGTCGTCGTGATCCCGAGCAGCACGAGCAGGCCGGGCCCGATCGCGCTGACCGTGGCGCCGTTCACGGACACGGACGCGCGCGATACGCGCTGGACGAGGGCTCGCACGCCCCGCCTACGCGTCCCGCAGTTCCGCCGCAGCCTGCTCGGGCGCGACGATGTTGAGGTTGACGCCCGCGCCCAGCTCGAGTCCCGCGAGGTGAGTCAGCCGCGGCAGGATGTCGATCCTCCAGCAGAAGTATTCGGCGCCGCTCGGCGCGGTCCGAACCCACAGGTTGAGCGGCGGGCTCGCGCCGAGCTTGCGCGCGAGCTTGCTCAGCGCGGTGTGCAGCATGTGCGCACCGGTCGGTCCGTCGTCCTCGAACTTCCGACGCGGTCGCCGCGGCGCGATCATCAGCTGGTAGGGAACACGGGCGCCGTAGGGTGCGATCAGCACGGTCTCCCCGTCGATCGCCACGATCCGCTCGCGCTGGCGCACTTCCTCCTGCACGAGGTCGGCGAGCAGGTTACCTCCCATCGTTCGGGTGGCGTATGCACCGAATCGCTCTCGCTCCCGCGCGACCGCCGCCGGCACGAACGCGAGGGCGTACAGCTGCGAGTGGGTGTGCGGCAGCGACGCGCCGGCCTCCGTGCGCTCGTTGACGAGCATGTGCACGTACGCGGCCTCGGCGTGCGCGCGCATCCGCTCGCGCCACACCTCCATCGCGGTCGCGACCTCCTCCGGCGTCAGCGCCGCGAGCGACACAACCGGCTTGGGCGAGTTGATGATGACCTCGTGGCTCCCCGTCGCCGGCGCGGACCAGAACAGATCGCGGCTGGCGTTGACGCCGGGGCGAAGCGACGGGTTCTCGGGCGGCTCCTGCTCGTGCTCCGCGGGCGGATCCGGCATGAGCGCCGGATACCGGTTCGGCACGACCCTGACGATCCACCCGGGTGCGTTGGGCTCGCCGCCGGCCGGCCGGACCGCGTACAGCTCCGGCGGCGTGCGGTCCTCATTGCCCTCGGCGAACGGGTCGCCGGCGGGATCGATCGCCGACGCCGGCACAGCACGCAGACCGCCACCGGGCCGGCCGGCGCGGGCGCCGGCGACGATCGCCCGGTAGCCGGACAGCGGATCGATCCGGATCTCCGGTGCGGTTCGCTCACCCTTCTCCACGGCCGCGACGCTAGCAGCGGCCGCTCGCCCCCGGCCCACGGCCAGCGCAAGAGTGTCTGCGTCGTCTCAACTGGGTTGACCAGTCGCGTGTCGTGCGGGACGGCCGCCTGAGTTCGGGTCGCCCCGGCCGGCGGCCACTCAGCACGCCTTCGGGCCGTCCAGGCGAACACAATCTGCCACGGTCGCGCCGGCGCTGCGGACCATGCGGGATCGCTCAGCACCAGCGAACACAGACGCCCACACGCTCACCATCGCAGCGAGCTGTGGAAGATTGTGTCCGCGATCCGGATCTCCGGTGCGATTCCCTCACGCTTCTCCACGGCCGCGACGCGAGCAGCGGCGCCTGCGCGCACATCGTGCATGCGGATCCTCGGTGACGGCACACACCGGCCGAGACGGCCGGGACGGCTGGGACGGCCACGACGCCAGCAGCGGCTGCCCCACCCCGACCCCACGGCCACGACGGAGCTACAGCTGCTTTTCCATCGCGACGTGCTCGATGCCCGCCTCGCGGAACACGCGCCCGCGGGTGCGGTAGCCCGCCCGCTCATACAGCTCCTGGGCATAGGTCTGCGCGTGGAGCACGAGCCGGCGCCCGCCGGCCGAGATCGTCTCCCGGTCGGCCGCCTCGAGCAACGCCGTGGCGATCCCCTGCCGCCGCGCGTCCACCCGCACCGCGAGGCGGCTGAACTGCGCCGTCGTCCCGACCATCAGCAGCCGGCAGGTCCCGAGCAGGTCGCCACCCGAGACCGCGACCAGGTGGATGCCCTCGTGGTCACGGCCGTCCAGCTCCTCGCGCTCCGGGACGCCCTGCTCGACGCAGAACACGTCGTGGCGCAATTCCAGCGCCGCGGCCATCTCGTCCTCGCCGCGGACCCTGCGCACCTCGTAGACGATTGTTCCGCTCATCGGCCCGACAGCGCGTAGAAGCGGATGTCCTTCTCGAGCGCGCCCACGCTCAGGTATGGCCCGGCGTGCACGAACTGCGACTTGCCCTGGCGGTCGTAGAAGACGGTCTGCGGGTAGTAGGTGCTCGCGCCGATCGAGCGCGCGATGCTCTCGTTCGGATCGACATAGCTCGGATAGGTCACCGGGAACTGCTTCAGGAACGAGGCCGCTGCGGCGTTGTGGTCCTTGCCGTCGACGCCGACGAACGCCACCTGCTTGCCGAACGCGACGGCCGCCTTTTGGAACACGGGGAACTCGCTCTGGCATGGGTCGCACCACGAGGCCCACTTGTTCACGACGACCGGATAATGGCCACGCAGTCCGGACAGGCGCGCGTCAAACGCCGACGTACCACCGCTGAGTAGCTGGTTGGCCTGCGAATGTAACGCCGCAAGCGGCGCAGGCGACCCCCTGAACGCGGCCGAGACAGTCTGCTGCGAGGGGGCAGCGTTGTGGGGCTGCCCGCCGCAGCCCGCGAGCAGCACAGACACGGCGATCAGCGCCGCTGCGGCGGATGAACGAGCGTGTGCGTTCATGAAATTCACAGGTTGTCACATGGTCGGCGGCGGCCATCCGTGTACCCGGTCTGCTTAAATACCCGCTATCCTCTCGTTAGGTTCGGCGAGGGGGGAACCGCTTCTGAGGGAATCCTCGCCGCTATCGGCTACGGCCGAGGCCGCCTGAGCCGCTCGACGTATTGCCGCGGCTCCTGATCTAGACGCCTTTCACCATCAGCTTATGGGTGCTTCCACCCCTTTCCCCAGTCCTGCCGCGATTGCGCGCGCGGAGCTGTTCACACGCGAACGCTTCGTGTACGAAGGCGAATCACTCGAAGATGCGCTTGCCCCGGGCTCGGCGCGGCGCCGAGCACTCGACGCTGCGCTCGCCGAGCTCGAGCACAACAAGGTGCAGCCGTCGATCGAGTGGCGGCGGAAGTTCTCGCTGCTGCTCGGGCTCGAGCGGCTGCTCTCCGAGGAGGAGCCCCACCTCGTCGACGGAACCGTTCTCTCCGCCCACCAGGTCGACGCTCTGTCCGGGACGCTGACCGCACTGCTCGCGGAAGCGCAGCGCAACGGCAACGGGAGCGCGAGCAACGGCGCCGGGCCACCGCCCGACCCGGCCCAGCTGGCGTCCGCGGCGATCCCGGGCGAAGAGGAGGACGAGGACCTCGAGGACGCCGACACCGACGAGGAGCCGCAGGACTGGCAGGATGACGACGGTCTCGACGAGGACGTGCCGGCCGAGCGGCCGGAGGACCCCAACGCGGACAAGCGTTTCTGGTTCGAGCACGCGACGGGCGCGGGCAAGACGGTCGCCGCGCTCGGCTTTGTCGAAGCGTCCCGCACGGGCGGGATCCTGATCCTCACGCACCGGCGCAACCTCGTCGACCAGTTCCACGGCGAACTGCGCGACCGCGGCTACCGCGACCGGATCAGCGGGCCACTGCTCGACGGCCGCGACGCCGCCAACGGCCCGGTGACGGTCGAGACCTATCAATGGTTCGTGCGCAACGCCGGCCGCGTCTCCGACGCGTACACGATCGTCATCTGCGACGAGGCGCACACCGCGCTCGGCGAGAAGACCTCGGCATCGATCCGCGCGTGGGCCGGCCCGATCTTCATCGGGATGACCGCGACCGGCGCGCTGATCGCCCGGCACGTCACCGACCTGTTCCCGACGCAGACCTCGCGCTTCGACCTCGCGCAGGCGGCCCGCCGCGGAGTGATCGCGCCACTGCGGTGCATCCGGATCCCGCCCGGTCCGGGCGTTCGCACGATCGCGAAGGTGCCGCTGCGGCGCGGCGAGGTGGACACGGAATTCGACCAGGAGATGCTGGCCGAACTGCTCGACCAGACGCCGTTCAACATGGCGATCGCCGACCTCTACAGGACGCGCTTCAACGGTGTCCCGGGCGTCGTGTACGCCGCCGGTGTCCGTCACGCCTACAACGTCGCGCAGGCGTTCAAGGATGTCGGGATCAAGGCACAGGGCGTCTCCGGCGAGACCCCGAAGCGCCAGCTCGCAAAGATCCTCGCGGACTACGAATCGGGCAAGATCGACGTGCTCGTCAACGCGCAGCTGCTCGCCGAGGGGTGGAACAGCCCGCGCGCGACGATCTGCATGCATCTCGCCCCGACGGCCTCGAAGCGCATCTACCAGCAGCGGGTCGGGCGCGTCACGCGTCGCCATCCGGGCAAGGAGGCGGGCATCGTCGTCGACTTCGTCCATCCCGCGACCAAGCACGACGACCCGGTCGTCACGCTCCATTCGCTGCTCGATCGTGACGTCTACCGCGGCGGCGCGATCGTCGTCGGCCCCGTTCGTCGCGGGCGCGGGCGCCGCCTCCGAGTCGAGCGCCGGGTGCTCCCGGTCACGGCGGATCCCGAGCGGCGGGCCGAGGTGTTCGAGCGCGAGCTGTGGCGGATCGCGGTCGAGCATCTCGACTACGGCGAGCAGCACGTGTGGGCGGCGCTCGCGGGCGCGCGGGTCGCGCCCAACGGCTGGCGCCGCGCCAAGGCGATGCTCCACTTCGATCGGGGCGGCGAGCTCAAGCGCCGGTTCCTGCTGACGGCCGTCCAGCGCAACCGCAACGCGCAGCTGCGGTTGCGCGCGCTCCAGGAGATCTCGGCAAGCCGCGACGCGGAGGCGTTCGACACCGCGATCGACATCATGGCCGGCTGGCCGCGCGACGAGCGGCGCGAGGGCGTCAAGATCATGCTCCAAGCGCTCGCCGAACGGCGCATCGGCCGCCGCGACCAGGCGAACGCGTGGATCTGGCGGATGGCCGAGTACACGCGCGAGGTGCACGAGGAGTACGCGGTTCAGCGCTGGCCGGAGACCAAGCGCCTGCTGGGCCTGCTCGTGAACTCCAGTGGCGCCGCCCATGCACGGAACGCCCGGCGGCTCGTCCACGCAGCGCGCAAGGAGGACCGCAGACTGTCGGCCGCTCTGCTGGCCGCGGCCCTCGCCCACACGCCGGAGGCCGAGGAGGCGCTGCGCGGCGCCCGAACGCGGATGGCGCGCAAGCCGGCCGCGCTCGCGCGCGAGCTGCTGCGCAACTTCCCGAAGGGCCGGCGCAGCAAGACCCGGCGCCGGCGGAGGACCGGCGCGAACGGGGTCGCCGAGGGCGAGGCCGCCGTCGCCGTCGCCGTCGGCGCGCAGGACACTGAGCCGCTGGACGAGACCGGGACCGATGCGGACGGCCAGCCGGTCGGCGACGCCGACCAGGACTTCGAGGGCGTCGACGAGGACTTTGAGGGCGTCGACGATGACGACGATGACGATGACGAGGACGTCGACGCTGAGCCGGACGACTACGACGACGAGCCGGACGATGACGACGAGCTCTCCGAACCCGAGGCGGCCGGGGAACCCGAACCCGAACCGGAACCCGAGCCGGAACCCGAGCCGCAACCGCAACCCGAGCCCGAGGCCAAGATCACGCCGGCGCGCCGTCGCCGCCGGCGCCCCACTCAAGAAGAAGAAGCCGCGTAGCGGCGTTCAGCGCAGCAGGTGAACCTCGCCCGCGTCGAGCGCGACGCGGCCCTCGTCGCCGATCACGACGAGCCGGCCCTCCCGGTCGATCCCGCCGCCGGTCCCCTCCCCGCTCGACCACCGCACGGGCCGGCCGAGCAGCGCATCTCGCGCGCGGACCCCGTCGAGCACGGCCGAGTCATCCGCCGCCAGCCACCGCCCGAGCGCCTCGAGCAGCCGCTCGAGCGTCGGCTCGAGCGCTTCGGGTTGCAGCCCGAGCGTCCCGGCCGTCTCGCGCAGCTCCGGCGGAAAGTCCGACTCACGCACGGCGACGTTCAATCCGATCCCGACGACCGCCCATCCCTCCTGAGGACGCCCTTCGACGAGGATGCCCGCGACCTTGCGCTCGTCCACGAGCACGTCGTTGGGCCACTTCAGCTGCGCGCCGCGACCGACCGTCTCGGCCACCGCGACGCCCGCGGCCAGCGGCAGCAGCCGCGGCGGATCGTGCACCACCACAGAGCACAGGAGCGCCCGCCCCGGCGGCGCGGCCCAGCTGCGGCCCTGACGCCCGCGCCCCGCGCTCTGCTCAGCCGCCGTCACGACCGTTCCGTGCACGGCGCCCCGCCCGGCGAGCTCGCGCGCCCGCTCGTTCGTGGAGCCAACGAGCCGGTAGTGCACGCGGGGAGACCCCAACATCACAGCGGCCTGATCGACACGTCGTCGTCGACCGCGAGCCCCAACAGCGCGGCCGCGCTCCCGTGACTGACCGCGAGCGCCAGCGCCCGCGTCGCGTCCTCGTACACGAGCAGGTCCCCCGGTGACACGTCCGCGAAGGTCCGCACGAAGCGCCCCGCGTGCGCCTCCCCGTCGGCTCCTGCCAGCACCTCGACCGGCCGCCCCAGCGTCAGTCCCGACGCCGCGAGCTGATCATGACCGGCGTTCAGCTGCACGTTCCCGAACCGGTCGATCGCGACCGCGAGCGCGCGCAGCTTTCCCTCGAGGATCTCCGCGGTCGGCAGCGACAACGCCACGAGCTCCGCGGGGTCGCACGGCTCACCGGCGTTCGCGAGCGCGGCGCCCGCCGCCAAGCGGGCCGCGACCGGGGCGAAGATGTCCCGCCCATGGAAGGTCGCCGAGACGGGCTGGAGCCGGAACGGCGACGTCGCGATCTCGACGGCCGCGATCACGCCACCACAGTCAGCCGCTGCGAGCGACAGCAGGCCGTTGTCAGGCCCGACGAACAACCGCTCGTCGGCAGTCCGCAAGGCCACCGCTCGCCGGGCGGCGCCGACATCGGGATCGACAACCGCGAGGTGCACGCCGCAGGGCATGAACCGCAGCGCCGATCGCAGCAGCAGCGCGCCCGCGCGCACGTCGTGCCGGGCAACCCCGTGCGTGATGTCGATCACCCGTGCCTGCGGGCAGATCGACGCGATCACCCCGTGACACACGCCGACGAATTCGTCCGCCAGCCCGTAATCCGAGAGGAATGTGATCACCGCAGGGGTCACGACACGTCGTCCAACAGCGCCTGTACGACCCCGTCGATGTCGTGCGTGCTCGCCTCCACGTGCGGCTCGAGCCCCCGCTCACGCAGCGCCATGCTCGTCACCGGCCCGATGCTCACCAAGCGCGCGTGGGGCGAGAGCCGCTCGCGGGCGGCGTCGAGGAAGAAGCGCACCGTCGACGACGAGGTGAACGTGACGTAGTCGGCCTCGCCGACCGCCGCGAGCTCGGCCTCGGTCAACGACTCGGCGACCGTGTTGTATAGCGCGAGCGTGTGCACCTCGGCGCCGCGCGCGCGGAGGGCATCGACCAGCACGTCGCGGGCCTCGGCCGCGCGCGCGATCAGCACGCGCTCGACCGACACGGTCGCGAGCGCCTCGACAAGCCCCTCGGCGACGTAGCGCTCCGGCACGATGTCGGCGATGATGCCGTGGTCGGCGAGCGCCGCTGCCGTCCCCGGGCCGATCGCGGCGACGCGCGAGACGGCGAAGCCCCGCGCATCGCACCCCGCGCGGAGCAACCGGTCGAACAGCAGGTGCGCCCCGTTGGGGCTCGTGAGGATCACGAGGTCGTAGCGCTCGAGATCGGGTGGGGGCCCGTCGAGCGGGACGATCTTGATCGCCGGCGCCTCGATCACCTCGGCCCCAAGCCGCCGCAGCCGCGCGGCCAGACCGCTCGCCTGGGCCCGCGCCCGCGTGACGGCAACCCTCGTGCCGGCGAGCGGTGGGCGCTCATACCAGGCCAGCCGCTCGTGCAGAGCGACGGCCGGGCCGAAGATCGCGATCGCGGGAGCCCGCACACCCTCCGCCTGCGCGACCGACGCGATCGTCGCGAGCGTGCCCGTCACCGCCCGCTGGTCGGGCAGCGTGCCCCGCTGCACGAGCGCCGCGGGTTCCGAGGGCGAGCGCCCACCGGCGATCAACCGCTGCGCGATCGCCCCGAGCTGCCGGACCCCCATGTACACGACGAGCGTCCCGGGGAAGGCCGCGAGGGCGTTCCAGTCGAGCGCCGGATCGGGCTTCAACGGGTCCTCATGGCCGGTGACGAACGCGACCGCGCTCGCCGCCTCGCGGTGCGTGACCGGAATCCCGGCATATGCAGGTGCCGCGACGCCCGCGGTCACGCCGGGCACGACCTCGAACGCGATCCCGGCCGCCCGCAGCACCTCGGCCTCCTCGCCACCGCGCCCGAACACGAACGGGTCGCCGCCCTTGAGCCGCACAACCTCCCGGCCGGCCGCGCCGTGGTCAACGAGGAGCCGGTCGATCTCGGCCTGCGGCATCGACGGGCCGCCCCCTTCCTTGCCGGCATACACGAGCTCTGCGTCCGCGCGCGCACCGTCGAGCGCGGACGCCGGAATCAGCCGGTCGTAGACGATCACGTCCGCGCGCGCGATCAGCTCGAGCGCTCGGCTGGTGAGCAGCCCGGGGTCTCCCGGGCCCGCGCCGACGAGGTACACCGTCATGACGGGAGCGTCCGCTCCGCGTCGCGAAGCAGCTCGCGCGCTCCGGCTGTGATCAGGCGCTCCGCGACGACCCGGCCGGCCTCGCCGACCGCGCCCCGGGCGCGATCGCGGATCCAGACCGAACCGTCGGCCAGCCCGACCCACGCCCGCAGCTCCACCTGATCGCCGACCGGCCGCGCATACGCCCCGACAGGCGTGTTGCACGACGCCCCGAGCGCGCGTGTCAACGCCCGCTCGGTGCGCACGCACGCCGCGGCCTGCGCGTCGTTGAGCCGCGCCAGCGCCTCAGCGGCGATCACGCCCGGCCGCGCCTCGAGCGCGAGCGCGCCCTGTCCGGCCGCCGGCACGAGATCATCGAGGACGCCACCGACCTCCGCCTCCCGGCCCAACCGCTGCAGCCCGGCGAGCGCGATCACGAGCGCGTCGCACTCGCCGCCGGCCAGCTTGCGCAACCGCGTGTCGACATTTCCGCGCACCGCCACGATCTCGACATCCTCTCGGAACGCGCGAAGCTGCGCGGCCCTTCGCAGGCTGCTCGTGCCGACGCGGGCGCCGCTCGGCAGCGCCGCCAGGGAGCGCGCGCCGCAGATCGCGTCACGGGGATCGGCGCGCGCCGGGATCGCGACCAGCTCAAGCCCGGGCGGAATCTCCGCCGGCACGTCCTTGGCCGAGTGCACGGCGACGTCGATCTGGTCGTCGAGCAGCGCCCGCTCGAGCGCTGAGACCCATCTGGACTTGTCGCCGACGGGGCCCTCGGCGGTGATCGTCACGAGTTCGGTGTCGGCGTCGATCCGCTCAGCCACCCACCGTGCCTGCGCGAGGGCGAGGGCGCTCCCGCGCGTCCCGACGCGGATCAACGCCGGCGGAGCTCCCGGACTTCAGCGAGCTCCTCGGGTTCAGCCGGCTGCTCCGCCCCGAACGCGCCCTCGTCACCTTCGAGCCCGAACAGGTCGCGGACGAGCGCCATCCGAGCGTGGACACGATCGTCCCGCAGCTCTTTCATCCGCACGGTCGGATCGTGCAGCAGCCGGTTGACGACCGCGCGCGCCAGTGCATCGACGCGCTCGAGATCCCGCGGCGACGCGGACTCCCACTTGCCGGCGTTCTCGCGGACGATCTGCTCGGCAATCGCCGTCGCGTGGGTGCGCAGCGCCGCAACCGTCGGCAGCACCTCGAGCGAGCCCAACCACGTGGCGAACTGCTGGATCTCCTCCTCGATGATGCCCTCGGCCTTGCGCGCCTCGGCCTGGCGGACCCTGCGGTTGCGCGCGATCACCGCCTGGAGGTCATCGATGTCGTACAGCGAGGCACCCCCGATCTCGCCGCATGATGCATCGATGTCGCGGGGAACCGCGAGGTCGATCAGCAGCATCGGGCGGCCGCTGCGCGCGTCCATCACCTCGGCGAGCTCGCGCGCTTCGAGCAGCAGGTGCGGCGACGCGGTCGCCGCGACGACGATGTCCGCCCGCGTGAGCGCGAGCGGCAGTTCGTCGAAGCTGACGCTGCGGCCGCCGTAGCGGCGGGCGAGACCGACCGCTCGGTCACGCCGGCGGCTTGCGACGAACACGGTATTGCCGCCGCTGTCGGCGAGCGCACGGGCGGTCAGCTCGCTCGTCTCGCCGGTGCCGACGATCACGACCTCGCGTCCCTCGAGCGCGCCCAGCAACTCGCGCGCGAGCGCGACCGCGACACCGGGAAGGCTCAGCTGGCGCTCGGAGATGCCGGTCTCCGTGCGCACGCGCTTGCCGGTCGCGAGCGCCGCCTTGAACAGGCGGCTGGTGAGCGGACCGGTCGTTTCCTTCGTCAGCGCGGCGTCGTAGGAGCGCCGCACCTGTCCCTGGATCTCGGCCTCGCCGACGATCATCGAGTCGAGCCCCGCTGTCACCCGGTAGAGGTGGCGCGCGGCATCGCAGTTGCGATGCGAGTAGATCGCACCCGCGAGCTCGGTCGGCCGGATCGACGCCTGGCTCGAGAGCATCGCCAGCACGGTGCTCTCCGCCTCGACCGGATCGCCGACGACGAGGTAGAGCTCCGTGCGGTTGCACGTCGAGATCGCGACGGCCTCATGCACGTCGGCGGCGCCGCGCAGGTCGCGCAGGAACTCCCCAGCGCGGGCGTCCGGGAGCGCGAGCCGCTCACGAACCTCGACCGGGGCAGTCTTGTGCGAGACCCCGATCGCGAGCAGCTCACTCATCCAACGGGCTCCCGCTCACGCGTCGCGGCGGACCCGGCGCCGGCCTGATCGCGCGCCTTGAGGTCGCGCATCAGCTCGGCGATGTCCCGCTCGTTGCGGGCGAGCCGGGTGGCCATGATCGCCACATAGACGAGGATGATCGCGACGAACACGATGTACGCGCCAGCGACGTACTTGCCCGCTGCATGGAGCGGTAGCGCGGGAGCGGCGGCGAGAATCAAGGTCATAGTGGTGCGGCACTCCTTCCGATCGGCCGCACCGCATCTTCGCCGAGCAGCATCCGTCGCAGCGCCCGCGTCTGCATGCGCGCGTTCTTGGCCGTCATCTCGTACTTCCACAGGGTCGCGAACAGCAGCGCGACGCCCGCCAGCGAGACGAGGAACGTGACGCGCATCGAGCCCGGTAGATGGCCGCCGGCGAGCGTCAGCACGCGCGGGTGGACGAACCCCTGGGCGAGCCGGACCGCGATGAAGTTGAGCGGGACAAATGCGCCCGCGACGATCGCGAACACGCTCGCGTAGCGCGCCTGGCGCTCGGGATCCTCGATCGAGAACCGTAGCGGCTGGTAGGTCGCAAACATCAGCACGACGATCAGGTAGGACACGAGCGTCGGCTCATTCCACACCCACCAGTGCCCCCACGAGGCCTTCGCCCAGATCGAGCCGGTGATCAGGCCGCCGATCGAGAAGATCAGCGCCATGTGAATCGCGACATACGAGCGCATGTCCCAGCGGCGATCGCCCGTTCGCAGATGGCCGATCGCGAGCAGTGCTCCGAGCACGAACCCGCACAGCGACACGATCGCCAGCGGCACGTGGATGTAGAAGATCTTCTGCACGAAACCCTGCTCGGCGTCGAGCGGTGCGTAGAAGAAGACGAGCACCAGCGCCGCCGTCACCGTCACGGCGGTGGCGATCGTGAGGCCGCGCAGGTGCCGAACGTGGGTGCTCATACGATCCATCGGGGGTCACTCCTCGAGCAGGAAGTCGAACAGGCCAATCGCGAGGAGGGCGTTGAAGAGATCATAGAGCGCCAGCACCGCCAGCCACTTCGCCGGCGGCGAGCCGCTGGCGTGGAC
>DATKOY010000246.1:0-38833 GCA_035524415.1 Solirubrobacteraceae bacterium
CCGGCCGGGAGGGCAACCGCTCCAGCACGAGCTCGAAGGCGCGCATCTACACGCCCGTCTTGTGCAGCTCCCGGTAGACCTCGCGCGCCAGCTTCCCCGGCATCCCAGGAACCGCCTCGAGCTCCTCGCGGCTGGCCGCGAGGATTGCGTCCGGCGAGCCGAAGTGCTGGAGCAGCGCGCGCTTGCGCGCCGGACCGACGCCGGGCAGCTCATCGAGGATCGACGCCGTCATCGCGCGGTCTCGCCTGATCCGGTGGTGCGTGATCGCGAAGCGGTGCGCCTCGTCCCGGACGCGCTGGAGCAATTGCAGCTCCGGGGTGTCATGGGCGAGCCGTAACGGGTCGGCACGACCCGGAACAAAAACCTCCTCGATCCGCTTCGCGAGGGAGATCACCGTGACGCCGCGTTCGCGAAAGCCCTGCAACGCGCGCAGGCCGGCAGACAGCTGCCCCTTGCCTCCGTCGATCACGATCACGTTCGGCAGCGCGGCGAAGCTGGGGTCGTATTCCTTGTCGTGCGGCGAGACGTCGCGCTGGCGCTCGAAGCGGGCCATCCGCCGGCCGAGGACCTCCTCCATCGCGGCGAAATCATCCGGCATGCCGATCGTGCCGGCGCCGTTCTCCGCGTCGCCGAACACCTTGAACCGGCGGTAGTCCGCCTTCTTCGGGGCGCCCCCTTCGAACACGACCATCGACGCGACGGTGTTCGTCCCCATCAGCGTCGAGATGTCGAAGCACTCGATCCGCAGCGGGATCGAGTCGAGCCCGAGCGCCTGTTGGAGCCCGTCGAGCGCCTCGACGCGCTGCTGGCGACGGCGCTCGGAGCGGAGCTTCTCCTGGTCGAGCGCGAGCCGCGCGTTGCGCTCGGCGAGTTCGAGAATCCGCCGCTTGTCGCCGCGCTCGGCGGCCCGGATCTCGACCGGGTGGCCGCGACGATCGCTCAGCGCCTGCGCGAGTGCCGGCCCGAGATCGGTCTGCACGATCAGCAGCGGCGGGATCATCATCGCGCTCGCGTAGTACTGCAGGACGAACGCCTCGGCAACCTCGGCGATGTCGCCGCCGGCCTCGTTGTCGAGGTAGAAGCTCTGGCGATCCGACAGCACGCCGTCGCGGACCTGGAACACCTGCGCGTTGGCCTCCCCGTCGGCGACGGCGACCGCGATCGCGTCGAGCGTGCCGACCGCCTCGTTGGCGACTCGCTGGCGCTCGAGCAGCGAGCGGACCGCGCGCAGCCGGTTGCGCTCGCGCGCGGCGTCCTCGAAGCGCTGCTCGTCGGAAGCCTCGCGCATCGCCTGTTCGAGGCTGCGCTCGATCTCGCGGTAGCGCCCCGAAAGGAACGCGATCACACCGTCGATCCCGGCACGGTACTCCGCGCGGCTCACGTAGCCCACGCACGGCGCCTCGCATCGCTTGATGTAGAAGTCGAGGCATGGCGAGCCGCTGCGGCGGCCCGGCTCCGGTCCCTCGCAGGAGCGGAACATGAACACCTTGCCGAGCACGTCGAGCGTCGAACGGACCCGCTTGGCGTTGCTGAACGGTCCGAAGTAGGCACGGTCACGGCGGTGCCGTTCGCGCGTGAAGTACACGCGCGGGAAGTCCTCGTCGAGCGAGATCGCGATGTACGGGTAGGACTTGTCGTCGCGCAGCCGGATGTTGAAGCGCGGCGTGTACTGCTTGATGAAGTTCTGCTCGGCGAGCAGGGCCTCGGCCTCAGTGTGGACGACGAGCGCCTCGATGTGGTCGATCATCGGCACGAGATCGTGCCCTGCCCGGGTGCTCGGATTGGAGAAGTGGGAGGCGACCCGCTTGCGGATCGACTTCGCCTTGCCGACGTAGATCACGCGCCCGCGGGCGTTGCGGAACAGGTACACGCCGGGCTCGTCGGGAAGCTCGCGGCGCCGGTCGGCTGGCGTGATCGACATTGGCCCCGAGGATAGTCACGGCCCCGGAGCGGGCTCGCCTGGACGGCTGCTTCGTTCTCGGTGGCTGGAGCGACGGGGCCCACAACACCGCCGAGCCGGTCCTGGGCCACTGAGCGCCGGTCGTCGGCCCGGGCTTTCGGTGTGAGGTCCACTCCGTGATCGGGATCGGGATCCGGTTTGGGCCGCTGGCGGGCGGATGCGGGGCCGCCGGGTCGGCCTGCACAACGTGAAAAGCTCCGCGCCGCGGTCGACGATTCGCCACGTAAGCACCGCCACGGTGCTTATCTGCAGAAGCGTTGCGGCGACGACGTTTGTTTTCACGTTGTGCAGGCCGGGGTGGGGTCCGGCGGGTTCGGGCCCGGCGGGGGGGCGTGGTCAGCCCGGGGGCGTGGTCAACCCGGGGGCGTGGTCAACCCGGGGGGCGCGGCCAGCCCGGGGGCGGTCACACCGGCCCCGCCCTCGCCACCTCAACCGCGGAATGAGCTGCCAACCTACTGGCCCCACTCGGCCGTGAACGACAGCGCGAGCCCGACCAGGGCGGTCCCCAGGCCGGCGATCGCGACGGTCACCCCGACCGCGGCCGCGGGCGAATTGAGCGCATACGCGTCCGACGACGGGTCGAAGATGTTGGCGCCGTTGGTCGGCGGCACGCTGAGCGCATGCAGCGTGAACGCGAGCGCGATCGCCGCGGCGAGAACCGCGACGATCCGCACCGACCGGTTGCCTCTGAGCGCGACGGCCACAAGCGCGCCGGCGAGCAGCGCGAGGACCACGTCCGCCGTCGAGTACAGCTGCCACGCGTTCGGGCTGTGGGGCACGCCGCGGAGCTGGTCCGAAGAGCCCCATTGCGCGAGGAACGCCGCCGAGAATTGATGACTCCACGGCAGGAACAGAGACACGAACAGCGCAATCGCGCCCGCGATGATGAGCAAGTCGGCGAGGCGCTCACGCCGGCGCTCGCTCACAGGCCCGGCGGGCCGAACGGCCACACGGTCATCTGTGCTCCATGCGCATCGGCCGAACAGTAACCTCCCGCGAGGTCATGGCGGCGCGGACGAACGGCCACAGCGCATTGCGCACGTGCCCCCTGTGCGAGGCGACGTGCGGGCTGGAGATCACGCTCTCCGGGGAGGAGGTCGTGGCGATCCGGGGCGACCGCGACGATGTCTTCAGCCACGGGTTCATCTGTCCGAAAGGGTTCGCGCTCAAGGAGCTGCACAGCGATCCCGACCGGATCCGGACCCCGCTGATCAGGCAGCCGGACGGCACCTTCAGTCCCGCCGGCTGCGACGAGGCGTTCGAGCTGATCGCGCAGCGGCTCGGCCCGCTCCTCGCCGCCGACCGCAACCAGGTCGCGGTCTACCTCGGCAACCCGAACGCGCATCTGCTCGACAACCTGATGTACGGCACAGTGCTGCTGCGAACGCTCGCGACGCGCAACGTCTACTCGGCGAGCACGGTCGACCAGTTCCCCAAACAACTCGCGTCCGGGCTGATGTTCGGCAGCGGAACCACCGTGCCGGTCCCCGATGTCGATCGGACGCAGTATCTGCTGATGCTCGGCGCCAACCCGCTCGCGTCGAACGGCAGCCTCATGACCGCGCCGGACATGCGCGGACGGCTGCGGGCACTGCGCGCCCGCGGAGGCAAGCTCGTCGTGATCGACCCGCGTCGCAGCCGTACGGCCGAGGAGGCCGACGAGCATCACTTCATCCGACCGGGGACGGACGCGCTGCTGCTGTTCGCGATCGTCCACACGCTGTTCACCGAGGGGCTCGCCGCGCCGGGCGAGAAGCTCGCAGCGCTCACCGACGGGCTCGATACCGTCCGCGAACTCGCGGGTCCGTTCACGCCGGACGCTGTCGCCCCCATCACCGGCATACCGGCCGACACAGCCCGCCGGCTCGCGCGAGAGCTGGCCGGCGCCGAGCGCGCTGCCGTATACGGCCGGATCGGGACGTGCACGCAGCAGTTCGGGACGCTCGCGAGCTGGCTGGTCGACGTGATCAACGTCCTCACCGGCAATCTCGATCGCGAGGGCGGCGCGATGTTCCCGCTCGGTGCGGCCAACCACTCGAACGCAGCCGGGACACCGGGGCGCGGCCGCGGCGTGCGAATCGGGCGCTGGCAGAGCCGCGTCCGCGGCCTCGACGAGGTGTTCGGCGAGCTGCCGGCCGCGTGCCTCGCCGAGGAGATCGACACGCCCGGCGAGGGGCAGGTGCGGGCACTGATCACGATCTGCGGCAACCCCGCCCTGTCGACGCCGAACAGCGACCGCCTCGACGCCGCCCTTGCGCAGCTCGACTTCATGGTGAGCGTCGACGTCTACGTCAACGAGACGACCCGCCGTGCCGACGTCATCCTCCCCGGCCCTTCGCCGCTGCGGCGCTCGCATTACGACCTGGCGCTGTACCTGTTCGCCGTGCGCAACGTGGCCCGTTATTCGCCACCGGCGCTGCCCTCCGAGCCGGACACCCCGAACGAGTGGGTGACGCTGCTCCGGCTCACGGGGATCGCCGCCGGGCTGGGCCCGCATGCGGACATCGCGATGCTCGACGAACAGGTCGCGCGCGCCCTGATCCAGCGCGCATGCGCGACGCCCGAGTCACCGCTGTTCGGCCGGGTGATCGACGACGTTCTGCGTGAGCTCGAGCCGCGTGTCGGTCCCGAGCGCCTGCTCGACCTGATGCTCCGATCCGGTCCGTACGGCGACGGCTTCGGCGCACGCAGCGACGGTCCCCGCCTCAGTCTCCGCGCGCTCGAGGACGCGCCGCATGGGATCGACCTCGGTCCGCTCCAACCCCGCCTGCCCGACGCGCTCCGGACGCCGAGCGGCACGATCGAGCTCGCCCCCGAGCCGATCGTCGCCGACATCGAGCGGCTGCGGGCGACGCTGTCGGCTGCGGCTCTCCAGGACGGACGGCTCGTCCTCGTCGGGCGCCGGCAGCTGCGCTCGAACAACTCGTGGATGCACAACCTGCCGGTGCTCGTGAAGGGCAAGCCGCGGTGCACGCTGCACATCCATCCCGACGACGCGGCACGGCACGATCTCGGCGACGGCGACGAGGCGCGCGTCAGCTCGCGAACGGGCGCGATCGTCGCGCAGGTCGAGGTCACGGACGCGGTCATGCCGGGGGTCGTCAGCCTCCCCCATGGCTGGGGTCACGCGGTCGCGGGCACCGCCCAGGCTGTCGCCTCGGCGCAGCCGGGCACGAACAGTAACGTGCTCGCGGACGAGCTGCTGCTCGACGCGGTGTCCGGCAACGCGGTGCTCAACGGGATTCCCGTCGAGCTCGCGCCGGTCCGCGCGGCCGCCACCGTGTAAGGCGTTCAGTCGTACTTGCGCGCGGCCATGACCACCGCGAACACGGCGTACGCGGCGCCGGCCAGTAGCGCGAACCACACGATCTTGCCCGACGTCGACGTCCACATGCGCCCCTTCGCCGCCCACGTCACCGCCGCGACCGCGAGCGCCGAGTACAGCAGCGCACGACGCCCGTCACCGAGCGAGTAGAGGGCGACGCGGTGCTCGCGGTAGAGCCGGGCCGCGATCCACGCGAACGTCGCCAGGAACAGCAGCGAGATCGCCTGCACGATGACCTGCGCGCCGGTCCCGCCGCCCGGAAGGATCACGATCACCGCGGCGATCACGAACAGGATCGCGACGTTACGGACGTTCTTGTTGATCGCCATCAGACGTAATCGTACGCCGGGTGATGCTCCGGAGCCGGGACGGGCTCCGGCACGCCCGTGGGCGTGGCCGGGGGCGTGGGCGCAGGGGTCCCGTCGGGCGCCTCGGCGGCGAACCGGTAGCCGACGCCGAAGTGGGTGTGCACGTAGTGCCAGCGCGGCGAGATCCGCTCGAGCTTCTGCCGGAGCTTGCGCACGAACACGTCGACGGAGCGGTCGCCGCGGACCATCGTGTACCCCCACACGCGCTGGTAGATGTCCTCGCGCTCGAGCACCCGCCCGCCCGCGGCGGCGAGCTGGTAGAGCAGCTCGTACTCCTTGCGCGACAGCCCGGCCGGCTCGTCGCGGACGTAGGCATCGAAGCGGTCGGGCCGGATCGCCAGCTCGCCGGAGACGAGAATCGACTCCTCGACCGGGAGCTCCCCAGCGCGGCGCCGGCGCAGTACGGACTGAATCCGCGCGACGAGCTCCTCCGGGTGGCACGGCTTTGTGATCCAGTCGTCGGCGCCCTCACGCAGGCCGCGGACGCGCTCGGCCACCGGGGCGGGGCCGGTGCACACGAGCAGTGCCAGGCCGGGCAGCGCCCCGGCGATCCGGCCGATGTAGTCGAGCCCGGTGACTGCTGGGTTGACGATCGCGGCGTGCAGCCGCAGCGCGGCGAGCTGATCCGGCCCGGCCGCGTAGGCGATCACCTCCCGCTGCCACCGCAACGCCGCGAAGCGACGGTCCAGCACGGTCAGCAGACCGGTGTCGTCATCGATGACCGCTACCCGGATCGGAGACACATCGCCTGGCGGTGCCATCTGGGAATGGAGTGTAGACCGGGCTCTGGATGGGCCGGTTACCCCGCTGGGAACGCCACCTCGACTGCCAGATCCTTGTGCAGGCTGATGTCGGCGGGCGGGGCGAGGTCGGACAGCACCAGGCGCGTGATCGCGGCCAGGTCGAGCGGCTCCCGTCGCTCGAGCCCGCGCTGGCCGCGGGCGAGCGTCAGCAGCGCCTCGATCAGCCGCTCCTGCTGCTCGCTCGAGGCGAGTACTCGCTCGCACGTCGCGCGCAGCGACTCGGCCGTCACGTCCGGATCGGCAAGCGCGACCTCGACGAGCGTGCGTTCGACGGTGATCGGCGTGCGCAGCTCATGCGAGGCGTTCGCGACGAACCGGCGCTGATCCCGAGCGCCACGATCGACTTGGTGAGCAGCGCGTCGAGCTGCGCGGCGCGCTGCTGGTCGAGCTCGGTCTGCGCCTGGCGCTGGATCGCCGTGGCCGTGCGCTTGAACAGCTGAGGGAGCTCAGCCGGGACCGGCACAGCACCCTGGTGCAGGTCATACCTGCCCGACGGAGGCCACCCGCCCCCGCTGTCCGCCGCCCGGCGCAACCAGATGCTCGCGTTCTCGCGGTGCCCGTTCGGAAAGGTCGCTGCCGCGCCGTAGTCAGCCGGCGATCGCCGCCCAGCGCTCGTAGAGCTCCTCGACGGCCCGCTTCGCCTGCTCGTGCCGGGCCGTCGAGCGCGCGCTCTTCTTCGGGTCCGACCACGCCGCCGGGTCGGCGAGCTCGTCCTCGAGCGCGCGCAGCGCGGCTTCGGCCTGTTCGATCTCGCGCTCGAGCCGCTGCTGCGTGTCGGGCGATTTTTTCGGCGGCGGTGCCGCCTTCTTCCCCGCCGGCGGCTTCGGTTTCCGCTTCGGCGCCGGAGCGGACTTGGCCGCGGTGGCGGCACGCGCCCGCTCCTCGCGCGCGCGGACGTACTCGGGCCAGCCGCCGACGTAGCTGTGCAGCGTCTGGTCTTCGACGGCGACGGTCCGCGTCCCGACGGCGTCGAGCAGCGCGCGGTCGTGAGACACGAGCAGCAGCGACCCTTCGAACGCCGACAGCGCCTCCTCCAGCGCCTCGCGGCTCTCGAGATCGAGGTGGTTCGTCGGCTCGTCGAGGATCAGGACGTTCGCCCCGGAGTGCACGAGGATCGCGAGCGACAGCCGTCGGCGCTCGCCGCCGGAGAGGCCGTCGAGCGGTTTCTCGGCCTCCTCGCCGGAAAACAGGAAGCCTCCGAGCAGCGCCCGCGCCTTGTTCGGTGTGAGCTTCGTCTGGTGCTGCGTGGCCTCGATCACCGTGCGAGCGGTGCCTGTGGACAGCTCCTCCGCGTGCTGGGAGAGGTACCCGACCTTGACGTTGTGGCCGGTGCGGAGCTTGCCCTCGACGACAGGGGCGCCTCCGTCGGGCCCCGCGCCGATCTCGATGCGGCCCGCGAGGGCGTTGATCAGCGTCGTCTTGCCGGAACCGTTGGGACCGACGAGCGAGACGTGCTCGCCGCGCTCGAGCCATAGCTCGGCATTGCCGAGCAATACACGGTCGCCGACGGACACGCGGCCGCCCTCCAACTCGAACACGACCCGTCCACTGCGCTCCGGCGGCTTGAACGCGAACGTCAGGGCGGCACCGTCACGCGGGTCGCGGGACAGCCGATCGATCTTCTCGAGCTTCTTCACACGAGATTGCGCCTGCCGCGCGCGGGTTCCGGCGCGAAACCGCGTGACGAACCGCTCGAGTCGCTCGATCTCGGCCTGCTGTCGCTCGATCGCGCGGCCGAGCGCGAGGTCACGCTGCGCCTTCTCCTTGCGCCAGGCGTGCCACGAGCCGGCGAAGAACTTGCCGCGGCCGGCCTCGAGCTCGAGCACCGACGTGCCGACCGCCTCGAGAAACCAACGGTCGTGGGCGACGAGCACGATTGCCGCGTCGAGGCTGACGAGGTGCGTCTCGAGCCACTCGAGCGACTCGATGTCGAGGTGGTTGGTCGGCTCGTCCAGCAGCAGCAGGTCGGGATCGCCGGCGAGGGCACGGCCCAGCGAGGCGCGCGTGAGCTCGCCGCCGGAGAACGTGTGCAGCGCCCGGTCGAGGTCTGCGTCGCCGCGGAACCCGAGTCCGTGCAGCGTCGCGAGCGCGCGGTCGCGCCAGGTGTAGCCGCCGGCGTGCTCGAGTTTGGCCTGCGCCTCGGCATAGCGGGAGAGCGTCTGCTCGTCGTGCGCGCCGCCGGCCATCGCCTGCTCGAGCTCGGCGAGCCGCCGCTCGATCGCCACGAGCTCGCGCGCGCCGGACAGGACGTAGTCGCGCAGGCTGAGGGCCTGTTCGCGCGGCGGCCGCTGGTCGTGCAGCGCCACCTTGATGTCCTTCGCCAGCACGAGCTCGCCCGAGTCGACCGATGCCTCGCCGGCCAGCATCCGCAGCAGCGTCGTCTTGCCGGCGCCGTTGCGGCCCGACAGCGTCATCCGGTCGCGGCGCTGTAGCTTGAACGAGATCCCGCGCAACAGCGGCTCACCCGCGATGTCCTTGCCAAGGTCCGATGCGATTACGACAGCCATCGCAGGTGATGGTAGGAAGCCTGCCGGGCCGAGGTACGATCGAGCTGTGGAAGTCCTACCCCCCGCTCCCGAGCCGCCGGTCGAGATGCCGCCGGCCCGGACCGTCAACGTGCCGGGCCACGGCGAGATGTTCCTGCGCGATACGGGAGACACGGAGCCCGCCCGCCCCGTCGTGATGCTGCTGCACGGCTGGATCGCGAACGCCGACCTCAACTGGTACGGCGCCTACGGCGATCTCGCCCGCGCGGGATACCGGGTGCTGGCGCCTGACCACCGCGGGCACGGCCGCGGGCTGCGCCCGCTCGTGCGCTTCCGGTTGGCCGACTGCGCGGCGGACGCCGCCGCGCTGCTGCGCACGCTCGGAGTGGCTCCGGCGATCGTTGTCGGCTACTCGATGGGAGGGGCGATCGCGCAGCTCATCGCGCGCGACCACCCCGACGTCATCAGCGGCCTCGTGCTCAGCGGGACCGCCCAGCACTGGCAGGAGCCGCAGGTGCGGCGCGTGTGGCGCTCGATGGGCGCGTTCGGGCTGATGCTCTCGCTCTCCCCGCGCGGAACGTGGCGGGCCGGCTTTCGCCGGCTGGGGCTACCCCGCACGCCGGAGACGGCCTGGCTTCAGTCCGAGCTGCTGCGCAACTCCGCGCGCGACGTCGCCGATGCCGGTCGCGAGCTCGGCCGGTTCGACTCGCGCCCGTGGCTGCGCGCCGCCGTTCGGGTCCCGTCCGCGGTCGTCGTCACCACGCGCGACGAGGCCGTCCCGCCGCGCAAGCAGCGCGAGCTCGCGGCCGCACTCGGGGCGCGCGTGTTCGAGGCCCCGATCCGCCACATCGTGCTCGTGCCCGAGAAGTACAACCCGGCGCTGCTCGAGGCGCTCGCCGCCGTCCGGACCGCGCACGAGGTGAAAGCGGCGTAGGCATTCGGTACGCTTGCGGCCGTGAGCCGCCGCACCCGGATCATGACCGCGTTGTTCGTCCTCGCGATCACGCTGCTGACGATCGCGCCCGTCGCATGGGCCGGGGAGAGCGGGGGCGGTCAGGGCTGGTACGGGGAGACCAACGACAAGGAGATCACGAACGTGATGTTCATCGTGATCGCCTTCTTCCCGACGATCATCGTGATCTTCTCGCTGATCCAGTGGCGCCTGGACAAGCGCAAGCACGCCAAGATGGACGCCGCCAAGCGGCGTGCGGCCAACGCCGACTGGCGCGGCGGCTGGTAGACGGCAGCCCGCGGTCCGGCTCGTTGGCGGCCGGCGCCGGCGGGCAGGGATAGGCTTGCCCCGACCTGACACCAAAGGTCTTCCCCGACTCGGCAGCGGCGCGGGGCGAGAAGGATCCCGAGGAACACGCCTCGACCGAGCAGGTCGCGCTCGCGCATCTGATGCGGGGCGTGCACTGGTGACGGCTTACGCGGCTTGGAGCGCGTCTGGAGGGCCGGCCTTGGCCGCGCGCTGGTCCTCGTGCCACGCGTGCACGAACGCGTCGACGACGTGGGGATCGAACTGGGTGCCCGCATGGCGGTGCAGCTCGGCGAGCGCAGCCGACGGCGTCATCGCGAGCGCGTACGGCCGGTCGCTGATCATCGCGTCGAAGGCGTCGCAGACCGTGATGATCCGTGCGCCGAACGGGATCGCCGCGCCGGCCAGACCGTCCGGGTAGCCCCCGCCGTCCCAGCGCTCATGGCTCGAGCGCACGAGCGACGCGACCGGTGCGAGCGATGGCGCCGCGCCGAGGATCCGCTCGCCGATGTACGTGTGGCGGCGCATGAACGCCCATTCGTAATCGTCGAGCGGGCCGGGCTTGTTGAGGATCGCGTCGGGGATCGCGGCCTTGCCGATGTCGTGCAGCTCGGCGGCGCGCCGGATGTCGTCCACCTGGGCGGGGTCGAGCCCGAGCGTGCCCGCGACGATCGCGGCGAGCCGCCCAACGTGGCGCAGGTGATCGTGCAGATCCGGCTCGCGCTCGCGGAGCACCCGGAGGAGCACATCGTGGGTCTGCTGCACCGCCGAGCCGCGCCCCGTCCCTTTCCGGCCGTACATCCGGTTGTCGGCGAGCCGCAAGGCGTACGTCGGGGTGTGCGCCTCGGCGGGCAGCGCGACTCGGCCGTACGTGGCGCCGACCGCAAACCCCTCGCCTTCGGCGACGAGCGCCGCGGCCGCGGCCGCCACGTGCGGATCGGCAGCGCCCGGATGGCAGCGGAGCAGCACGCAGAACTCGTCGCCGCCGAGTCGGAACGCGCTGCCGACGCCCGCCACCGACTCGCGCAGACGGTGACCGAGATGCGCCAGCATCGTGTCGCCCGCGAGGTGGCCGAACTGGTCGTTGTAGAGCTTGAAGCCGTCGAGATCGAAGATCAGCAGCACGCTCGGGGGCGACGCCTCGCCGTCGCTCAGCGCGGCCGCGAGCTCGCTGTGCATCTGCCGCCTGTTGCCCAGCCCGGTCAGCGCGTCGGTGATCGCCTCCTCCTGGGAGGCCTCGAGCAGGCTCATGTTCTCGTAGAAGGTCCATGCGGCGCGGACGACCACGAGCAGTACGGTCGCGCCCGCGAGCATGACCGCAAGCGGCTGCTCGCGGCGCAGGCTGCCATAGAGGAGCAGCCCGACGGCGACGAGCGCTGCGACCATCGGGATCACGAGCAGCCGTGGGGCGTCAGCCCGAAGGTTGTGCCGTCGTGGCGACGGCTGCCAGGCGGCCACGCCGATCAGGAACGCCGCCGCCATCCACATCGTGTCGAGCGGTCCTCCGACGAGATAGGTGTTCTCCGCGCTGGCCGCGACGTAGCCGGTGTCCGCAAACGCCCACAGGCCGACGCCGAGACCGAGCAGCAGCCAGTCCCAGCCGGGTCGCCAGCCCGCGAGCGCGAACACGACGACGACCGTGACGAACAGCACAAGGTCACCGACCGGATACGCGAGATTGGTCGCGACAGCAGCCGCACTGCCGTGCGTTGCGCCTTTCACGATCTGGTCGAACACGAGCACGGCAACGACCGCGGTCAGCGCGCTCGCGACGATCGCTCCGTCGAGCCACATGCTCGCGCGGAACCGCTCCATCCGGGAGCGCACGAGCAGGACGAGCGCGACATACGCCGCCGGGTAGTAGAGCAGGTAGAACAGGTCCGCCAGCGATGGAATCGGGGGCGTCCCGGAGTCGCCCCACGTCAGCGAGTAGTAGATCTCCCCGGTTGCGTCGAACAGCAGCCCGATGCCGAGCACGAGCCACGGAAGCCGTTCCCGGTCGACGAGTGCGCAGCGGACCAGGCAGGCGATCGCCGCCCCGACGACGACCGCGTCGTACAGCCAGTTGTACGTGAAGTAGTCGATCCCGCGGCCGCCGAGCCCGAGTGCGTGGTGGGCGGCGTGGAACGCGAGCACGGCGACGCCGAGCGCTGCGCACAGGCGCAGCACGAGCCGGATGCGCGGGGTGGCGATCGCGTTGATGCCACCGACCCGCACATGCGGTCGCGGGTCATCCTCGGTCTGCACACCCACTCCATCGGCGAAATCTCGCGATTTCCCGATCCGTAGTTCCCCGCAACTGGAGGCTGATTGCGGGGATTTTGATCAGATCCGGAAGATCGGAATCAGCCGTTGCTCGTGCTCGGCGTCGATCCGGGCGATCACCTCGATGTGCTCCTCCAGGCCGGATCCCCGCAGCTTGGTCGCAAGCAGCTCGTCGACCTGGAAGATCCCGGCGCTGTTGGACATCGCGATCTCGACCCGCACGGCGCGGTCGCGACCGGGCGAGATCCTGACCTCCTCGATCGCGTACGCGGACAATGAATGGATGTTGTGATGACCAGCCTCGAACGGCACCCGGGAGCGTCCGCGCGCCATGTCGAGGGCGTCCGCGACCCGCACGATCCCCGCCTCGACCGTGAACGGCGCGCCCTTACGGCGGTGCCCGATGATCGCGTGCAGCGCCTCGGAGACGATGATCGTCCGCTCCGGCTCCTCGTATGAATCCTTGAGCAGCGAGCCGAGCTTGTCCGCGGTGAGGAACAGGCTGAAGCGCTCGTGGTCGTCGCGATGGATCGACATCCCGACGCAGTGGAGCAGGCATCCGGCGGCGATCACGACCTCCGCGTCCCGCTCGCTCATCGCAAAGTCCGCGACGACGCTCGGAACGACGCCGCGGCGAAACAGCAGACGCGCGAGGCGCAGCCCGATGTTCAAGACGATCTGAAGATGGACCCAGGAGTGGTCGCTCATCGCAAGCCGCCGCGTGGCGTTGACCGCCGAGACGTGCCACCACGCCTTCACCTGATCGTCGGCGTTGACGGCGTCCAGCAGCGCTTCGAGCCGCCGGTTGCCCCGGGTCGGAGCCCGGACGCGCATTTCTGCGAGCGCTTCCCGGGGCGGAAGCGGCGGCTCGGCGGCGTTCACGCCCCGGCCTCCAGCAGCACGCCTTCGCGCACCCCGCCGCGGGCGATTTGGAGCGCCGTCCCGAGGAGCTCCGAGCACGCCTGGAGCAGCAGCAGACCGGCCGGCAGGAGCCGCACGCGCTCGCGATCGAGCGACAGGCGCCGCGCGACCTCGCCGGATCGTTCGCGCGCCAGCAGCGCGAGCGAGCGTGTGAACGCGTCGGCGTCGAGCACCGGGCCGGCGAGGCGGCGCAGCGAGGTCGCGGCTCCACCGACCGCGACAGCCTCCGCAGGGTGCGGTGCGGCGTCCCCGCCGAGCACCTCGGCGATCCGCGCGCGGGCGGCGGCGAGCTCGACCGCGGTCGGCGGATCCGACAGCAGGCAGCTGTCCGCCAGTTCGCCCGATCCGAGCGCGATCGAGCTCCACCAGCTCACCTGATCGGGTGCGACGCCGACGACGAGCTCGGACGAGCCGCCACCGACGTCGACGACCCCGAGCGTCCCGGCCGGGACGTGGTCGAGCGTCTTCGCTGCGCCGAGGAACGCGAGCCGAGCCTCCTCCTGCTCCTCGAGGATCTCGATTGCCAGGCCGCACCGTTCCCGAATCGCGCCGGCCAGCGCGGCCCCGTTCGGCGCGCGCCGGATCGCCGCCGTGCCGACCGTGTGGATCTCGACCGCGCCGAGCGCGCGCGCACGCTCCGCCTGCGCGTCGACGACGTCGACGACCTCCCCGATCTTCGCCGGAGGGATCACGCCGTCGGCGCGCAGGCCGCGGCGGATCAGCGTGAACGCGCGTTCCTGATGAACCTCGAGCAACCGGTCGCCGTCGCAGTCGGCGACGAGCAGCCGTGTCGTGTTCGAGCCGATGTCGATGCAGGCGCGACGCACGGGCGGGCCTACGCTATCGGTTGCGTACGGGCTCCTGGGGACCCGTCGGTGTCATCGGGCGGTGAGGAGAGCACGCCTCGGGGTGTGAGCAGGATCCAGGCGGCGGCCGTCACGACCAGCGAACCGATGCCGGCGACCGCGAGCGCGACGCGGGGCGACGCGGTCGACGCCAGCGCCCCGCCGACCACGATCCCCGCGCCCGGAACCGCCTGGTGGATCGATTCGGTGAGGCTCATCATCATCGCCATCCAGCGCTCTTCGACATGCTCCTGGAGCGTGGTCCGCGCCGCGACCGCGACGATCCCGTTGCCGCAACCCGCGATCACGGCGCCCGCGAGCGCCAGCGCGAGGCCGGGCGCCGCGGACATCACGAGAAACCCGGCGCCGAGCGCGCCGGACCCGAGCGAGATCAGCGCGCGCGGCGGCCATGCGCGCCAGCGCGCGTACACCGCACTGCCGGCGACGGTCCCGGCGCCCCAGGTCGACAGCAGCGCGCCGTAGCCGCCCTGCCCGACGTGTAGAGCGTGCAGCGCGAACACGACCTCGACCGGCACGGAGATCGTGAAGAACAGCAGCCCGACGGCCTGGAGCCCGAGCAGCAGCCGGATCGCCGGCCGCCGCATGGCGTGCTCGAGCGCGGCGCGCAGGCGGCCGGAGGTCGCGCTCTCCTCGGTGGCCGCCCGCGGCAGCCCCGAAGCGGTCACGAGCGTCAGCGCGATCACGACGAACAGGGCGCTGTTGGTGAGCAGGGCGGCGACCGTGCCGTCGTTCGTCGCGATCACCGCACCGATCGCAGGACCCGCCATGAAGCAGATCGAGAAGGCGGCATTGCCGAGCGCGTTGCCCTCGCGCAGCAGTCCCGCGGGCGAGGTCACCGCAACCGTCGCCGCTCGGGCGATCGCGCGGGCGGCGAGCGCGAGCACGCCGTCGAGCACGGCCAGGAGCAGCAGCGGGCCAAGCGCGAAATCCGATGCGACGGCGGCGAGGAGGGCGAACGCGATTGCCTCGAGGCCGTAGAGCACCGGCAGGACCACGCGCGTGTCGCGCTGGTCGATCCGCGCGACCACCGCCGGTGCGATCAGCGCGGGGACGAACTGCGCGCTCAAGAAGAAGCTGGCGGCGCCCAGCGCGCTGCCGGTTCGGCGGTAGACGAGCACGGCGAGCGCCAGCGATCCGATCGAGAACGCGAGCTCGTTCAGCGTGTAGGCGATCAGCAGTCGCCGGTATCCCGGAAGCTTGAGGACGTGACGCACGGGGCGCGAAAGTATCTATGGTCGCCCCGCTGGCATCATCTGAGGCCGTGTCGGATCTGGCGATTGAAGTCCACGGCCTGCGCAAATCCTATGGGGATTTCGAGGCTGTACACGCGATCGACTTCGTGGTGAACCGCGGGGAGGTCTTTGGCCTGCTCGGCCCCAACGGCGCGGGCAAGACGACGACGGTCGAGATCCTCGAGGGCTATCGCGAGCGCTCGGATGGTGAGGTGTTGGTGCTTGGCTACGACCCGGGCAAGCGCCCGCGGGCGCTGCGAGCGAGGGTCGGGATCGTGCTCCAGAGCACCGGGCTGTACCGGCACATCAGGGTGCGGGAGGCGATCGTCCACTTCGCGTCGATGTACCCGCATCCGCGCGACGTCGACGAGGTCATCTCGCTGACGGGGCTGGGGGGCAAGGAGAACGCGCTGGCGCGCACGCTCTCAGGCGGTCAGTTGCGCAGGCTCGATCTCGCCCTTGCCCTGATCGGCGATCCCGAGCTGATCTTCCTCGACGAACCGACGACCGGATTCGACCCGGCCGCACGGCGCAACGCGTGGGACACGATCAGAGCGCTGCGGGAGCTCGGGAAGACCATCTTGCTCACCACTCACTATCTCGACGAGGCCCAGGCGCTCGCGGATCGCGTCGCGATCATCAAGGATGGACGGATCATCGTCGAGGGTGATCCGCACGAGCTCGGCTCCGATGGCGGCGCGGCGCCGTACCGCGTGGCCTACCGCAACGGCGACGGCGGCATCGTCCAGACCGAGACCGACGACCCGACGACGCTGCTGTACGAGCTCACAGGCGCCGCGCTTGCGCGCGGGGAGCGGCTCACCGACTTGACGGTCGGACGGCCGACGCTGGAGGACGTCTACCTCGAACTGACGGCCGAGCGCGACGAGTCCACCGCCCACGCGGAGTCCCCCAGCCACGCGGACTCCCCCAGCCACGCGGACTCGCCCACCCACGCGCCGATCTCCGAGCGCTCGCCCACCTCTGACCGGGAGGAGGCGCGGAATGGGTGACGTGGTGGCCTTCGCCTGGCGGCAGTACCGGCTCGAGCGCAGGCTGTTCTGGCGTAACCCGAGCGCCGCGTTCTTCAACTTCCTGCTGCCGCTGCTGTTCCTGGCGCTGTTCGGCGCGATCCTCCACGGCAACCAGCACGACCTCAACGTGATCGTTCCCGGGATCGCCGGCATGGCAGTGATGTCGACGACGTTCACCGCGCTTGCGTACAACATGACGTTCCTGCGCGAGCAGGGCGTGCTCAAGCGGATCCGCGGCACGCCGATGCCGGGGATCTCCTACCTCCTGGCGATCGCCGGCAACGCGATCACGAACACGATCCTGCAGATCGCGATCATCACCGTCACCGGCCGCGTGTTCTTCGGCACGGGCTGGCCGAGCGACTGGTGGGAGCTGCTCGTGTTCGTGACCGTGGGAGTCGTCTGCTTCGCGTCGCTCGGCGTCGCCTTCTCGCATGCGATCCCCAATTTCGAGTCCACCTCGGCGTATGTGAACGCGGTGTTCCTGCCGGTGATCCTCATCTCGGGCGTCTTCTACGACGCCCACCATGCGCCCGGCTTCATCAAGGGGGCCGCTCAGGCGCTGCCGCTCACCCACCTGATCGACGGGCTGTCCGGCGCGATGGTCAAGCACACCTCGCTCGCGACGAACATCAGCGCGCTGGGCGTGATCGTGGCGTGGGCCGTCCTCGGGATCGCGCTGGCGGTCCGCGGGTTCAGCTGGGACTCGCGGCGGGGCTGAGCGGCGCGGTCGTCTCGGTCTCGCGCGGGGGCACGACCATGAACGCCGGCGGCGGTGCGCCATGCACCTCGACCTCGGTGTCGGCGAGCGGCGAGCACGCCCACTCGCCCTTCAGCCACGAATACACGAGCACGTCATGGACGTCGCTGCCGTGCCGGTGCCAGTGGCGCAGGACGCCCTCGCGCTCGAAGCCGATCCGCTCGAGGGCCCGCTGCGAGCGGGGATTGTCGAGGTCGGCATACGCTCCGAGCCGCTCGAGCCCGAGCACGCGAAACGCCAGATGCGCGATCAGCGCCTTGCTCTCCCGGTTCGCGCCCGTCCCCCAGTAAGCGCTGCCGAGCCACGTCCCGACGACGGCCCGGCGGTCACGGCGGTTGAACTCGGTCAGGCCGGTCACCCCGATCGGGTGGCCTCGGCCGGACGCGGTCGGACCCGCCGAGTCGATCGGATGCCGCCGGCCGGACGCGGTCGGACCCTCCGAGTCGATCGGTGCCCCGTGGCTGACGATCACCAGATCCAACCGTTCGCCGCGCGCCCGCTCGCCGGCGAGACCCTCGATGTAGGCGGACGGCTGCTCGATCGACGTGTACGGACCCCACGAGAAGAACCGGGTGACCCGCGGGTCAGAGCCGAGTTCGAGCAGCGCCGGGGCGTCGGCCGGCGTCGCGTAGCGCAGGGTCAGGCTTGGGCCGATAATCTCCACTTGAACGATAGTATTAGTTCGCTCATCCGCGGGCCGTGGGATCACCGCGGGCCCTGTACCGCCGGGGTTCCAGCCCACCTGGCCCCAACGTTACGCGCAACCCCGCCGGTCCGTCCCGCGGCGAGGTACGACGCCCGCTGTGATCGACGGCTTCCAGGCGACCATGGACCGGGGCCGACCCCGGAACCGCACCGGAGATCCGGATCGATCCACTGTCCGGGCAGCGGGCGATCGTTGCCGGCGCTCGCGCCCGCAGGCCCGGTGGCGGTCTCAGCGCCCGCCGGGGAGTGCTACCCGGCGAGTGCTGCCGGCGAGTTCTTCGGGCGCGAGGTCCGGCGCCGCGTAGCGCGAGATCCGGCGCCGCGCAGAAAGGGCCCTGGCCCGTCCACGAGAGCGCCCGGGCCACGGACACGATCCTGCACACCTCGCCGCGAGGGTGAGCGTGTGGGCGTCTGCGTCCGCTGGCGGTGAGCGATCACGCACGGTCCGCCGAACCGGCATGACCGCGGCAGATTGCGTCCGCTGGCGGTGATCGATCCCACACGGTCCGCCACGCCGGCACGACCGTGGCAGATTGTGTCCGCCCGGACGGCCCGCAGACGAGCCGAGCGCCCGCCGACGGGGCGAATCGATCGTGATCGCCGGCGCGGCTCGTGGGCAGGGTCATGGCGGACCCCGCCGGGTGATCCCGGTCTGGCGATCTCTACGTTGCGCTGCCCGCTTGAGCGGAAGGCGCGCATCTGGCAAATCCCTGAGAGCGCCGCCGGGCTTTGCACGTTATGCCGACCGCACCGCCGGCCGCACCGCCCCACCCGCTCGATCCCGATCCCCACTCCCAGCCGCGCCACCGATCGACCCACCCACATGATCCCCCGGCGAGCCCGCCGGCCTGCTATCAACGCTCCATGGCTCCCACCGCGCTTCTGTATGACATCCACGGCAACGTGCTGGCGCTCGAGGCCGTGCTCGCCGATGCACGCGCCGCCGGCGCCGAGCGTTTCCTGCTCGGCGGCGACTACGCGTTGTTCGGGCCGTGGCCGGCGGAGACCGTCGCCGCCCTGGACGCCGTGGAAAACGCCACCTGGATCCGGGGCAACGTCGACCGCTGGAGCGCGTTCCCCGATCAGGCCGGCGACGAAGGCATCCTCCAGCGCGCGATCGCGGCGTGCCGGAGCGCGCTCGACGACGGCATCGTCGCCCGGCTCGGAGCACTCCCCGAGCAGGTCGTGCTCGAGGGCACGCGCTACTGCCACGCCTCGCCGCTGTCGGACCTGCGCTCGTTCCTGCCCGAGGCGGCCGATGGGGACGACGAGCTGCTGGCGGGTGCGAGCGAGCGGAGGATCGTGTTCGGGCACACGCACCTCCAGTTCCGGCGCACGCGGCCCGATGGGATCGAGCTGCTCAATCCCGGCAGCGTCGGGATGCCGCTCGACGGCGATCAGCGGGCGGCCTACGCACTCCTCCTCGACGACGGCTCGATCGAGCTGCGGCGGATTGCGTACGAGCACGCGCGCAGCGCGGCCGCGATGCGCGAGCGGTTCGGCGACGCCGACTGGGCCGTGCGCAGCGAAAAGCGCCTGCTGACCGCGCAGTTGTAGGCGCGACGGCAGCAGCCGGTCGGCACCGCTCAACGCCGCGTCCACCGTGTAGGCTCGCGGCCCCTCGTGAAGCGGCTCGCGGACGATCTCTACATGCTCGACGGCTTCCCGCCGTTCGCGATCAACGTCTACTTGATGGGAGACGTGCTCGTCGACGCCGGCTCGCGCCATGCGGCGAAGCGGATCCTGCGTCAGCTCCGCGGGAGGACGATCGCCGCCCACGCGCTCACCCACGCCCATCCGGACCATCAGGGCTCGAGCCACGTCGTCTGCGACACGCTCGGCATCCCGCTGTGGTGCGGTGATCTCGATGCCGACGCGATGGAGGACGGTCGGATCATGCAGCGCCAGCCACGGCACCCGATCAACCTCCTGATCGGCTTGTCGTTTCCGGGACCGCCGCATCCGGTCGCATGGCGGCTGCGGGAGGGCCACGAGATCGCCGGGTTCAAGGTCCTCGATGTGCCCGGACACTCGGCGGGTCACATCGCGTTCTGGCGCGAGTCGGACCGGACGCTCATCTGCGGCGACGTGTTCACGAACGTCGACACGATCACGGGCGTGCCCGGTCTGCACGAGCCGAGATCGTTCTTCACGCCCGATCCGCCGCAGAACCGCAAGGCGATGCGGCGCCTCGCGGCGCTCGAGCCCGAGCTCGTGTGCTTCGGCCACGGACGACCGCTTCGCGACCCGGCGAAGCTGAAGGCGTTCACGGACAGGCTGCCGCGCGACTGACGGCCTGGCATCCTGTGGGCATGTCGATCCGGGCGCAGTCGTGGCACGCCACGCACACGTTCCGCCACAGCCAGTTCCCCGTCGAGCGGCTCGCGGCCGAGCGGACCGCGTCGGTGTCCGTCTGCTTGCCGGCGCGCAACGAGGAAGGCACGATCGGACCGATCCTCGAGCAGCTCGTGATGCTGGCCTCGCGCGGGGTGCTCGATCAGATCGTCGTCGTCGACAACTCCGACGACGCCACGGCCGACATCGCCCGCTCGTTCGAGGTCGAGGTCTATGCGCAGGAGAAGCTGATGCCGGAGCTCGGCCCGGTCCTCGGCAAGGGCGACGCGATGTGGCGCGCGCTGCGCGTGCTCACCGGGGAGATCGTCTGCTTCCTCGACGCCGACTCCGAGCAGTTCGGCGCGCACTTCGCCTGCGGGCTGATCGGGCCGCTGTTGTGCGAGCCGCAGATCTGCTTGGTCAAGGGGTTCTACCGGCGCCCGTTTCGGGTCGGAGACGTGACGCTGCCGGAAGGAGGCGGGCGCGTGACGGAGCTCACGGCCCGTCCCCTGCTCAACCTGTTCTATCCCGAGCTGGCGGCGGTGCAGCAACCGCTCGCCGGGGAGCTCGCCGCCCGCCGTGAGCTGCTCGAGCGACTGCCGTTCATGAGCGGATACGGCGTCGATGTGGCGCTGCTGCTCGACGCATACGAGGCCGTCGGCCTCGACGCGATCGCACAGGTCGATCTCGACGTGCGCCAGAACGCGCACCAGCCGCTGCGCGATCTGGGCCCGATGGCGTATGCCGTCCTCCAGGCGGTCGCGTCGCGGCTCGAGCGCGACGGCCGGCTGGCCGGTCCGCTGCCGGGGACGTTCCTCGCGCCCGGTGAGGAGGGCATGCGGGCGCTCCGCTGCACCCCGATCGAACGCCCGCCGTTGGCCGAAGTCCGCGCCGCGGCGTAACGCCCCCGACGCCACCCGCATCCGCAACACCGGCGGATGCCGAGCCGCTGGTTCTCCGGGATCGCCTTATCGGCTTTCGCCGCCGCTCAGACCGCGACCCGCCGCAAACTCCGCAGATCGACCGGATGACGCTCCGTAGTCCGCCACATTTCACAATTGCGCCCCTTTAGCTTGGCCGTTCCGGACCGACGTCTGGGCAAAAAGGCGTTGCTGTCGTTGTTCGAGAAAGGGGACCGGAATGCCTGCGTTGAGCAACGTGTCGCTGAAGGTCAAGCTGTTCGTTTTCACCGGGCTGCTCGCCGCCCTGCTGACCGTCCAAGGCGTGCTGGAGCTGTCCGGCAAGCAGAGCCACGGAGCCACGGTCGTGCTGCTCCTCGCCGGCTACCTCCTGTGCGTCGCCTTGTTCCTGTTCGTCGTGCGGCGGCTGACGGTCGGCGTGGCGGCCGTGAACAAGCGCATGGAGGCCGTCGAGCATGCCGCCAAGGGCAACCTCATGCGGGGGATGGAGTCGCTTGCGGACGGCGATCTGACCGTCGAGCTGCATGCCGCCACCGCCGCGGAGGCTGAATTCGCCGGCGACGAGTTTGGGTCGATCCTCCGCCGGGTCGAAAGCTTCCGCGACGCGATGGTCGCGTGCTACGGCTCCTACAACCAGACAACGGCCCGCTTGCGAGAGATCGTCGGGCACATGTCGGCGACGGCCACGTCGGTCAGCGCCGCTTCTGAAGAGATGTCCTCGACCTCCGAGGAGGCGGGGAAGGCCACAAGTGAGATCGCGCAGGCGATCACCGAGGTGGCGGAGGGCGCCGAGCGCCAGGCCCGGATGGCCGAGGACGCGCAGCGAGCCGCCGAGGAGATCGCACGTGCGGTCAACGAATCGGCTGAGAGCGCGGAGCGCACCGCCGAAGTCGCCAACGGGGCCCACCAGGCCGCGACCCAGGGCGTCGAGGCCGCCGAGCAGGCCAACGAGGCGATGAAGTCGGTCCGCGAGTCGAGCGAGGCCGTCACCGCCGCGATCAGCGCGCTCGCGGACAAGTCCGAACAGATCGGGATGATCGTGCAGACGATCACCGGCATCGCCGAGCAGACGAACCTGCTCGCGCTCAACGCCGCGATCGAAGCCGCCAGGGCCGGTGAGCAGGGCCGCGGATTCGCGGTCGTGGCCGAAGAGGTCCGCAAGCTCGCCGAGGACTCGCAGCGCGCGGCGCAGGAGATCTCCGGCCTGATCGGCGCGATGCAAGAGGAAACGTCGAAGGCGGTCGAGGTCGTCGAGAAAGGCGCGAGGCAGACGCGCGACGGCGCCGCCGTCGTCGAGCAGACACGCGAGGCATTCCTCAGCATCGGGCAGGCCGTCGAGGACATGAACGCGCGGATCGAGCAGATCGCCGCCGCCTCTCAGCAGATCACCGCCAGCGCCACCGCGATGCAGCACGACGTCGGCGAGGTCGCAGCGGTCGCCGAGCAGTCATCGGCGTCGACCGAGGAAGTGTCGGCATCCACGCAGGAAACCACCGCATCGGCGCAACAGATCGCGGCCTCCGCGCAGGAGTTGGCCGGGAATGCCGAGATGCTCGCGGGGTTGGTGGCCCAGTTCAGGGTCGCGAGCTGACCGAAGTCCCAACCGCGACCCCGGGGGTCCCGAGCTGACCTGTCGTCTCACCTGTCATCCGAAGACAGGATTGTCGATGGCCACGTTTGACGTGCCACAGCAGCGTCATCCCGCCGCTCACAACGGGGCAGCCGAACAGCCGGTTCCCGTCCCGGTTTCACCAGCACCGAAGGTCGCCAATGCAGGCCCGCTCGGGCTCGCCGCGTTCGCGCTGACGACGTTCCTGCTGAGCATGCTCAACGCGAACCTCGTCAACAAGGGCGTCGAGCCGATCGTGTTCGGCACGGCACTCTGCTTCGGGGGCATCGCGCAGGTCCTCGCCGGGATGTGGGCATTCCGTGCCGGCAACACGTTTGCGGGCACCGCGTTCACCACCTACGGCGGATTCTGGCTGTCGTTCTGGGCGCTCGTGCAGTTCTTCGTCAAGGACATCCCAGCCGCACAGGTCGGCAATGCCGTCGGTCTGTACCTGATCGCGTGGGGGATGTTCACGGCGTTGATGTTCATCGCGTCGTTCAAGACCTCGCGGGCGGTCAACATCGTGTTCGGGCTGCTGCTCGTCACGTTCCTGCTGCTCGGCGTCGGGAACGCTGGTGGCCATACCGCGGTGATCCACTGGGGCGGCTACCTCGGCCTCATCACGGCCGCATGCGCCGCGTACACCTCGTGCGCCGAACTGACGAACGACACGTTCGGCCGCGCGGTCCTGCCGCTCGGCGCCCTCTGAGAACCGAAACTCTGAGAACCGAAACCCGACGCGAACCGACGCCCCGGTAGGGTCAGACCCTACGGGCTCGCGATCGTGATCGCGCTGCTCTCGATCCGCTCGGCGCCGCGCGGTTGGGGGATGGTCGAGCGCACGATCGAGTCGAGCAGCCAGTTCGCCGTGCGGCTGACGGCGCTGCTCGTGTTCGGCCTCGCCGCGCTTGCCGCCGACCTTGGGCTCGACGTCGTGCTCGGAGGATTCGTCGCCGGGATGATCACCCGCGCCGTGGTCCGCGGTCGCGAGGTCTCGGTCCTCGAATCGAAGCTCACGGCCGTCGGCTTCGGCCTGCTGATTCCGTTCTTCTTCATCGTCAGCGGGATCCGGTTCGACGTGAGCGCGCTGTATACGAGCGTGGGCGCCGTGCTCAAGCTGCCGCTGTTCGTCGCGTTGTTCCTCGTCGTGCGCGGGACCCCGGCGCTGCTGCTCTACCGCCGCGACCTCGGCTCGCGCGACCGGCTGGCGCTCGCGTTCTACTGCTCGACGGCGCTGCCGCTCGTCGTCGCGATCACCTCGGTCGCGACCAACGACGGCCGTATGCGCCCGTCCACGGCGGCCGCGCTCGTCGGCGCGGCGCTGATCTCGACGATCGTGTTCCCCATGGTCGGTCGGGTCCTACGCCAGCGCACGGCGGTGGAGGAGCTGCCCGCCACCGTCGTCGAGGCGCAGCCCGTCAGCGTCAGCTGAACGCCGACCGCGCGGCGCGGGCGCCGGCGGCGGCACGCTGAGCGAACCCGTACGTGCCCTGCTCGCGCAACTCGCTCGCGGCTTCGACGACCGCCCCGAGCGCCGCGAACGCGAACGCGCCACCGACGGAGATCCGGGCGACGCCGAGCTCGGACAGCTCGGCGACCGACGGCGCCCCCGGCCGCACGAGCACGTTGACGGGCTGCTGGACCGAGTCGACGACCCGCCTGATGTCCGCGGCGTCGGTGAGGCCCGGCGCGTACAGGACGTCCGCGCCCGCGTCCTGGTAGGCCTTCAGGCGAGCGATCGTGTCATCAAGATCCGGGCGGCCGTGGAGGTAGTTCTCGGCGCGCGCCGTCAGCACGAGCCGGACGATGCCGAGATGCGCGACCTCCGCGGCGGCGGCGATGCGTGCGGCCGCGAGCTCGATGTCATAGATCGGGTCCTCGGGACGGCCCGTGTAGTCCTCGACCGAGCAGCCGGCCAGGCCGGCGGCGAGCGCGCCGCGGATCGTGACCGCAACGTCCTCGGGCCTGTCGGCGTAGGCGTTCTCGAGGTCGGCGGAGACCGGCAGGTCGGTCGCGTCGACGATCACCGCGCAATGGACGAGCGCCTCCTCGCGGTTGACCGTGCCGTCGAGCCGGCCGAGCGTGGCCGCAAAGCCGCTGCTCGTCGTCGCGAGCGCCTCGAACCCGAGCGACGCGAGCAGCTTGGCCGAGCCGGCATCCCACGGATTCGGCAGCAGGAGCGGCTCGTCGCGGTGGTGAAGCGCGAGGAACAGGTCGGCCTTCTCGGCCTGCTCGCTCATCGCGCGACCGGCTCCGCGGCGCGCGTCTGGCGACCGACGAGCAGCGCAAGAATCCGTGGCAGCCGACGGCGGAAGAAGTGGTGGCCCTCGTCAGGATCGAAGAACATGCGGCAACGGGGAAGCGTAACCGCGAGCTGGAGCGCGTGCTCGACCGGCACGAGCGGATCAGCGTGCGCGACGATCACGCGGCTGAGCAGCTGCGGGTGGCGCGCGAGCAGCCCGAGCGCGAGGCGAATCCTCCGCTGCATCCCGCGCGAGCGCCGGCGCGAGCGCGTTCCAGATCGACCGCGTGGTGGCGAGGCCGTGGATCAGCACGAGCGGCTCGCCCTCGCCGAGCCGCTCCAGCGCAGGTGGCGTCAGCCGCGTCCCCGGCGGCGGAAGATGATGATCGCGAGCAGGAATCCGACGACGAGCGCGATCAGCGGCGCCGGGTTCTCCTTCGCACGCGCGCGCACCACCGATGCAACGAGCGGCACGGCATCGAGCGGCTGCGCCTCCTTCGGCGGGGCCGAGTCGCCCTCCGGCTGCGCCGCACTCGCCGCGGCGCCGTTGCCCTCGCTCGCCGGTGCGCCGTCCTGCGCCGGCGCGTCCGCGGCCGCGGCGGCCGCGGGCTCAGCCGTCAGCGACGCCTGTAGCGATTGCGCGAACTCCTTGAGCAGCCGCTCGGAGATGTCCTCGATCATCCCGCCGCGACCGAAACGCGCCAGGCGCCCGGTGATGTGGTAATCGGTGATCACGTCGACTTTGGTGCCGCCGTCGATCTCGGTCAGCTTCGAGCTGATTGTCGCCTTCGCGCCGCCCTGCCCGCGCTTGTCGGTGCCCTGCGCCTGCATCACGGCCGAGTGCGAGGCCTCGTCGATCTGCTCCATCTCGAGCTTGCCGGCGTAGGCGGCGGTGGTCGGGCCGATCTTGATCGTCAGCGACCCGGTATACGTGCCGTCGTCGCTACGACCGGTGACGCTCGCACCCGGCAGGCACGGCGCGACCTGCTCGACGTCGATCAGCGCTTGCCACACCCGCTCGAGCGGTGCGGCGACCTCAAACGATTGCTCTAGCTTCACTGCGCATCTCCTCCAAGTCTGCAGGGGTATCGACGTCGCGGTCCGAGCACAACCCAGCACATTCAATCGCGCGCCCGCCCGCGAGCAGCCCGCGGGCGCCCTGATCGCCGCGCAGACCTGCGATCGACTCAAGCTGCTCCGCGCCGAGCACGACCGGATGGCCCGGCCGCCCGTCGTACGTCGCGCGCGTCCCGCCCGGCTGGTCGACGAACATTCGGATCACCTCCGGGGTGATCAGCGGCTCGTCGCCCAGCGTCACGATCACCCTCGACGCGCCGGCGAGCGCGCGCACTCCGCACCGCAGCGATGCGGACTGTCCATCGGCCCAGTCGGGACACACGATTGGTTCGGCTTTGCCGAACCAATCGCACCGGTCGACGATCGCGGTCGCACGGGCGCCGAGCACGACAACGACGCGCTCGAGCTCCGGCACGGAGCACTGCGCGCGAATCGCGTGCTCGAGCAGCGGCCGGCCGTCGAGCTCCGCGAGCAGCTTCGCGTCGGCGCCGAAGCGCGTGCCGGCTCCGGCCGCCAGCACGAGGCCTGCGATCACGCGGGCACCTCATGGATCCGGCCGCGCGCATGCCCGAGGCGGCCGCCCTCGCGGCCGTGGCGGGCCGCGACGACCTCGGCGAGGATCGACAGCGCGGTTTCCTCGCCGCTGACGGCGCCGAGATCGAGTCCGAGCGGTGCCGCGAGCCGGCCCAGTTCCTCGTCGGTCATGCCGGCTGCGAGCAGGCGCTCGCGGCGGGTCGCCTGGGCCCGGCGCGAGCCCATCGCGCCGACGAACCGAGCGTCCGAGCGCAGCGCGATCTCGAGCGCGGCGTCGTCGAGCTTCGGGTCGTGCGTCAGCACCGCGATCGAGGTCGCGGGATCGATCCCGCCGAGGCGGGCGAACGCCTCCGCGGGCCAGGCGACGATCACCTCGTCGGCGTCCGGGAAGCGCTCGGGGGTCGCAAACCGCGCGCGCGGATCGACGACGTACGGCCGCCAGCCCGCGGCGCGCGCGAGCGTGCACAGCGACGCGGCGACGTCGACGGCCCCGAACAAGATCAGGCGCGGGGTCGGATACACGACGTCGAAGAACAGGGAGTCACGCCGCTCGGACTTCTCCGCCCACAGCAACTCGCCGGCCGCGCTCGCGGCGGCATCGTCGAGCTCGGGAGCGCCGAGCGATCCCGACCGATCTCCGTCGGCCTCGACGAGCAGCTTCGCGCCCGGGTTGGCGCCTTCGAGCACCGTCACCTCGGCCGCGCGCCCGCCGCTGCGAGCGAGCTCCTCGAAGCGCCCGGGCTCATACGCCTGGACCCACACGTCGATCTCGCCGCCGCACGGGAGGCCGACGTCCCACGCCTCGTCGTCGGCGATCCCGAAGTGCAGCAGCTGCGGCACGTCGCCCGCGAGGATCTGCTCGGCGACGACGACGACGGCCCCCTCGACGCAGCCGCCGGACACGGCGCCGACCACCTCGCCGCGATCGTTGACCGCCATCTTCGCGCCGGGCGGTCGCGGGGCTGAGCGCTGGACGCCGACGACCGTCGCAAGCGCGATCTTGTCACCGCGCTGCGACCACGCGGTGATCTCGGGCAGTACGTCTCTCACATGTCCTCCAATAAATCGGCCAATTGTTCAAGTGAAGCAAGCGAGTTGCCCGCCAACAGCTCGTGCATGTGGGGAGCCGCCGCACGCATGCCGCGCGTGAGCGGCTCGTAGTCCGGGTGGGCGGCGAGTGGGTTGAGCCACACGAGCCGGTGGGCGCTGCGGCGCAGCCGCCCCATCTCCGTCGCGAGCAGCGCGGGATCGCCCCGGTCCCACCCGTCGGACAGGATCACGACGACGGCGCCGCGGCCGATCCGCCGGCCGTGAGCGCGGTTCAGCTCGGCGAGCGCGGCCCCGATCCGGGTGCCGCCGGAGAAGTCGACGACAGCCGCCGCGGCGCGCTCAAGCGCATGGTCGTGATCGCGACCGCCGAGCTCGTGCGTGACCCTGGTGAGCCGCGTCCCGAACGCAAACGCCTCGACGCGGCGGCGTGCCGCGACGCACGCGTGCAGGTATTGCAGCAGCATGCGCGCGTACGGCTCCATCGAGCCCGACACATCGCAGACGAGCACGACCTGCCGCGGGCGCAGGCTCGGCGCGCGCCAGTGCCGCGTCACCGGCTCACCGCCGGTCCGCATCGAGGCGCGCAGCACCCGCCGCAGGTCCGGCTGGTGCCCGCGCGCCCGCGACGGGCGCGTGCGGCGTGAGAGCCGCATCGGGGTCCGGCGAGCGAGCCGGGCGATCAGGATCCGCGCCAGCGCCATCTCGGCGTCGGTGTAGTGGGCGAAGTCCTTCTCGCGCAGCAGCTCGACGTCGCTCCACGCGGCGGGCACGCCGACGGGATCGTCATCCGCCGTCGGCGGCGCTCCGGCGTCGCCCGGGATCCCGATCCGCGGCTGGACCGGCTTGATGATCTCGCCGATCGGACCGAGCGGATCTCCACGATCGAGCTTCCGTTCGTCGCCGAACACGACCACGAACGCCCGCTCGAACCGCTCGAGATCCTCGCGGCGCGAACACAGCACGGCGCGGAGCGCGCTGCGTGCATCGTCGCGCGAGCTGCAATCGACCGCCGCGAGCGCGCGATGCGCGCTCAGCAATTCGCCGATGCCGACACGCGCGCCCTCGAGGCGCATCTCGTGTCCGAGCGCCGCGAGCCGATCGGTCACCGCCTCGGCCCGCTCCACCGCCAGCCCGTGGCGGTCAGACACCCTCCAGCACCTTCCGCTCGCGCACCCGTTGCACGTCCTCGTGCACCTTGAGCGCCGCGCCGAGCGTCTCGTCGAGATCGCCGTCGCCGCCGAGCGCGATCAAGGCGTTCGCCCACACGATCGTCTCGCCGACACCCGGCAGCTTGTACAGGTCCGCCTGCGCTCGCAGCTTGCCGACGGCCGCGACGACTCGCGTCGCGATCGACTCCGGGACGCCGGGGATCCGCGCACGCACGATCTCGCGCTCGCGCTGGGGCGTCGGGTAATCGATCCAGTGATACAGGCACCGGCGCTTGAGCGCATCGTGGAGCTCCCGGGTCCGGTTCGAGGTGAGGAACACGAGCGGCCGGTGCGTCGACGCGATCGTGCCGAGCTCGGGGATCGTGACGGCGAAGTCCGACAGGAACTCGAGCAGGAACGCCTCGAATTCATCGTCCGCACGGTCGATCTCGTCGATCAACAGCACGACCGGCCGGTCAGCCTCGAGCGCCTCGAGCAGCGGCCGGCGCAGCAGAAACCGTTCGGAGAACAGCTCGCCCTCGTCGACCCCGCTCTCGGCCGCGCGCAGCGCGAGCAGCTGGCGCGCGTAATCCCAGTCGTACACCGCGTGGTGCAGATCGATGCCCTCGTGGCACTGCAGGCGAATCAGCGGCGCGCCGGTGGCCGCGGCGACCGCCCGCGCCACCTCGGTCTTGCCGACGCCCGCTTCGCCCTCGAGCAGCAGCGGCTGCTCGAGCGTGACCGCCAGCGCGATCGACAGCGCAAGCGGGCGATCGGCGAGGTAGCCCTGGGCGGCGAGCGCAGAGCTCGCCGCCTCAACAGACCCAATATCGGCGAATGTCACGCAACCATCATGCCAGCCCGGCTGCTTCGCTCAGCGCGCGTCGGGTCAGCACCTGCGCGAGATGGCGCTTGTAGTCGGCGCTCGCATTGAGATCGGCCGGCGGGTTGGTCCCCTCCGCGGCCTGCGCGGCGGCCTTCGCGATGCTGTCGGCGTTCAGTGGCTGACCTTTCAGCGCCTGCTCCACGCCGGACGCTCGCAGCGGCACGTGACCCATGTTCGTCAAGCCGACCCGGACGTCCTCGCAGATGTCGCCGGTCTGCTTGACGATCGCACTGACGCCCACCATCGCCCAATCCTCGCTGCGGCGGTTGAACTTCTGGTAGCCGTAGCCCCAGCCGTCGAGCGACGGGACATGGACCTCGGTGAGCACCTCGCCCGGGTCGATCGCGGTGAGCAGGTAGTCCTTGAACAACTCGCCTGCCGCGATCGTCCGCTGGCCGCCGGAGCCCTGAACGGTCACCGTGCCATCGGCGATCAGCAGCACCGCCGGGAGATCGGACGCGGGATCGCCGTGCGCGAGCGAGCCTCCGATCGTGCCGCGGTTGCGGACCTGCTGATCGGCGATCGTCCCAGCCGCGCGCGCGAAGATCCCGAGCGCCTCGGTGTGCTGGATGTCGGAGTGCGTCGTCATCGCGCCGATCCGCCAGCTCCCGTTCTCCTTCTGGATCCCATGGAGGCCCGGAACCCTGCGCAGGTCGATGAGCAGCGATGGCGCCGCGAGCCGGAGCTTCATCAACGGGATCAGCGAGTGACCCCCGGCCAGCAGCTTGGCGTCCTCGCCGCCGTCGGCCACCGCCTTGATCGCGTCATCCAGCGTGTCCGGCGCGGTGTACTCGAATTCAGCGGGAATCATGCGGGGACACCTCCTTTCTGAGCCTCGTTGATCGCTTCCCAGACCCGCATCGGGCTGAGCGGCATGTCGATGTAGGTCACTCCGAGCGGACGCAGCGCGTCGATCACGGCGTTCGTCACCGTCGGGCTGGCGGCGATCGTGCCGGCCTCGCCGACGCCCTTGACCCCGAGCGTGTTGACCGGCGACGGGGTCTCCGTGCGATCGGTCTCGTAGCTCGGCAGCTCGGCCGCCGTCGGCAACGCGTAGTCGACGAACGTGCCGGTCACGAGCTGGCCGTCCTCGTTGTAATGGACGCGCTCGAACAGCGCCTGCCCGATCCCGTGCGTGATCCCGCCGTGGACCTGGCCGTCGATCAGCAGCGGGTTGATCGCCGGTCCGCAGTCGTCAACGGCGACGTAGCGCACGATGCTGATCTTGCCCGTCTCCGCGTCGACGTCGACGACGCACGCGTGCGCACCAAACGGGAACACGAAGTTCTCGGGGTCGTAGAACGACTGCTCGTCGAGCCCGGGCTCCATGCCTTCGGGCAGGTTCTCCGGCACGTACGCGGCACCGGCGACCTCGCCGAGCACCATGCCCTTGTCGGGCGACCCGCGCACGATGAACTTGCCGTCGCGCAACTCGATGTCCGCGGGATCGGCCTCGAGGTGGTGGGCGACGATCGCCTTCGCCTTGTCGGCCACCTTCTTGGCCGCCCGTGCGGCAGCCTCGCCGCCGACGGCCAAAGAGCGCGATCCGTACGTGTCGAGCCCGAACGGGCCGGTGTCCGTGTCGCCGTGAATCACCTCAACCTGCGCGGGGTCGATGCCGAGCCGGTCCGCGACGATCTGGGCGAAGCCCGTCTCGTGGCCCTGACCGTGTGGCGAGGTGCCGGTGTACAGCGTCACCGATCCGCTCGCGTGGACGCGCACCGTGGCCGACTCCCAGCCGCCGCCCTGCAGTCCGAAGCCGCTCGGGCCGACGGCCCGCGACGGCGCGTTGCCGCAGATCTCGGTGTAGGTGCTGAAGCCGATGCCGCGGTAGATGCCACGCCCGCGCAGCTGCTCGGCCTCGCGATGGACCTCGGCCGGATCGATGTGCGTGAGGAGCTTGTCGAGCGCGCCCACGTAGTTGCCGGAGTCATACGCCACTCCGATCGGCGTCTCGTGCCCGTTCGCGAACGGCGGGATGAAGTTCTTCCGCCGCAACTCGAGCCTGTCGATGCCGAGCTCGTCCGCGAGCTGATCCATCGTGACCTCGATCAGATGGGTCGCCTCCGGCCGGCCCGCTCCGCGGATCGCGTCGGTGGGGAACTTGTTGGTGTGCACGCTGATGACATCGGTCACGACGGCCGGCGTGTTGTAGACGCCGCACATCACGAACGCGCTCAGCGGCGGGATCAGCGGCGTGAGCAGCATCTGGTAGGCGCCGATGTCCGCGATGATCTTCGTGTGCCATGCGGTGAGCGTGCCGTCGCGCTTGGCGCCGACCTTCACGTAGTCGATCTGGTCGCGCCCGTGGTGGGTGACCGCCATCGCCTCGGAGCGCGTCTCGACCCACTTGACCGGACGTCCGAGCTTGCGCGAGGCCCACGCGCAGCCGATCTCCTCGGCGTAGATCTGGAGCTTGGAGCCGAAGCCGCCACCGACCTCGGGTGCGATCACGCGCACCTTCTCCTCGCTGATCCCGAGCAGAGCCGAGAGGAACAGCCGCAGGAAGTGCGGGACCTGCGTCGAGCTCCGCACCGTCAACTTGCCGCCGCGGTACTCGGCGAGCACCGCGCGGGGCTCGATCGCCGCGCCTGCTGTGCGGTGGTTGACAACGCGCCGCTCGAGGATCACGTCCGCCGCGGCGAAGCCCGCCTCGAGATCGCCGCCGCCGAGCGACCACTCGCACACCTTGTTGGTGCCGAACTGCTCGTGGACGAGCGGCGAGCCGGCCTCGAGCGCCTTCTCCGGATCGGTGACGACCGGGAGCGACTCGTATTCGACGATGACGTCCTCGATCGCGTCAACCACGCCGTAGCGGTCTGAGCCGATCACGAGCGCGACCGGGTCGCCGACGTGCTTGACGGCGTCCTTGGCGAGGACCCAGTGGTCGGGAGTGTTCACTTCGACGCCCGGGGGAACCCACGCCATCGGCAGGCCGGCCTCCATGTCGAGGTCCGCATGGGTGTACACGGCGTGCACACCGGGACGAGCCTTCGCGGCCGAGGTGTCGATCGAAACGATCTTCGCGTGCGCCTCGGGCGAGCGCACCCACGCCGCCCACAGCTGCCCCGTGAGGTTCATGTCATCGACGTAGGTGCCGGTGCCCGTGATCAGGCGCGGGTCCTCCTTGCGGCGCATCGCCTTCCCGACGTGGGTGGCTCCGTTGGTGGCGCTCATGCCGTCACCTCCGGCTGCTGCGAGACCGCTGCCCCCTTCGTCTTTGCGGCGTCAAGCACTGCCTTGACGATGTTGTGGTAGCCGGTGCAGCGGCAGAGGTTGCCCTCGAGCCCATGCCGCACCTCTTCCTCGGTCGGGTTCGGGTTCTCGGCCAGCAGCCCCGCCGCCGCCATGATCATTCCCGGCGTGCAGTAACCGCACTGCAGGCCGTGGTCATTCCAGAACGCTTCCTGGAGCGGGTGCAGGTTGTCCTCGGTCCCCATGCCTTCGATCGTCGTGACGTTCACGCCGTCGGCCTGCACGGCGAGCACCGTGCACGACTTCACGGGCCGGCCGTCCAAATGGACCGTGCAGGCGCCGCAGTTCGACGTGTCACAACCGACATGGGTGCCGGTCAGTCCAAGGTTGTCTCGTAGCGCGTGAACGAGCAACAGGCGCGGCTCCACCACGAGCTGGTGCTCGACGCCGTTGACGTTCAAACGCACGGGTACGGTGCTGCTCATGCCTCTCTCCTCTGGGTCGGGAGCGTCAATCCGACATTACTCTTTCTCCCAGGCCGTGTGAAGAGTCAACTACCGCTCGTTTACTGGGGCTTCACGATGAAGCGGCGCACCCCGCGATCGCGAGCGTGATTCCGATCGCATTGCGCACACTTGGCACCTGCGCGAGCACGATCAGACCGACGACGGTCGCGAGTGGCGGGCGGCAGTGACACCACCAGCGAGTACCTCGCGCGCGGCATCGACGTGTCGATTTGACCGGGCGTGCGGCGTCGAATGGTCGAAACGGTCGTTCGATCGACAGGAGGCAGCACATGTCGGATGTCGTCGTCAAGCGCGTTGAGGAGTTCGATTCGCCGAACGGCGGAGGGTTCTGCCGGGCGCGTGCCGGGCTCGGCGTGACCTCGTTCGGATTGCAGGTCGAGCACTTCCCGCCGCACTTCGAGCACTTCCCCGAGCACGATCATCTCGACGACGGGCAGGAGGAGGTCTACACCGCCCTCGCCGGGTCGGCCACGCTGCACGCCGAGGGCCAGACGCACACGCTCGCGCCGGGGGTGTTCGCTCGCGTCGGACCAGGCGTCAAGCGCAAGATCACCACCGGCGATGAGGCGGTCGAGCTGCTCGCGATCGGTGCCGTTCCCGGTCGGCCCTATGCGGCGCCGGCGTTCACCGAAGAGGGCGCCCCGCTGCCGGGCTAGGCACAGGCTTGGCTTTCTGCGCCCACCCCTCGGGCGCAGAAAGCCAACATCCATCAGTCGGAGGGCTTGTGCGCGAGCACCTGGTAGATCGACGCCCACCCGGTCGTGAAGCCCTGGCGCGCGGCGCGCAGGTACAGCTTCCAGATCCGTGCCCGCTCGATCCCGGCGATGCGGACCGCGTCCTCGTAGCGGGCCTCATAGGAGTCGATCCAGTAGCCGAGCGTCCGCGCATAGTCGCTCGCGAGGCCTTCGACGTGCGTCGTCACGAGTCGCGCTCGTTCGAGTGCGCGGACGATGCGCGAGAGCGGCAGCGGTACGCCGTCCGGGAACACGAAGCGCTCCGAGAACGGCCCCTCGTCCCTCGTGTCGAGGTCCTGGAGCTTGGCGATCCCGTGGTTGAGCAGGCGGCCGCCGGGGGCCAGCAGGCTCGCCAGGCGAGCCGCATACAGGTCGATCCGCTCCTCCCCCACGTGCTCGACCATGCCGATGCTCGAGATCGCGTCGAACGGGCCATCGGTGACCTCGCGGTAGTCGGCGATCCTGATCTCCACGCGGTCGGCGAGCCCGGCCTCGCGGACGCGCTCGCGCGCGAGCTCGGCCTGGCGCTCGGCGAGCGTCACGCCGACGACGCGGACGCCGTGGTGCTTCGCCGCATGGATCGCAAAGCTCCCCCAGCCGCAGCCGACATCGAGCACCCGCTCGTCCGCCTGCAGCTTGAGCTTCGTGCAGACGAGCTCGAGCTTTGCCTCCTGGGCCTGCTCGAGCGTCGTCGCGCCGCCGGCGAAATACGCGCAGCTGTACGTCATCGAGGGGTCGAGGAACAGCGTGAAGAAGTCGTTGCCGACGTCGTAGTGGTGGCGCACCGCGCGCCGGTCGCGGATGAGGGTGTGGCGCTCGCCGCGCAGCCGCAGCTCGGTCGCGGGGGGGTGCGGCGGGCGAACCAGCCCGCACGCACGGACGAGCCCGGCACCGAGCCTCGCCTGCTGCGCGAGCGTCAGCTCCGGCGGCTCGAACGTGTCGATCACGCGCACCGCGCCGTCGAGGTCATCGACCTCGAGCAGCCCCGCGACGTACGCTCGCCCGAGTCCCAGCTCGCCGGGCGCTCTGAGCACGTGCGCGAGCGCGAGCGGCGAGCGAAAGGTGAACGTCGGGCCACCTGGCTCGGTCGCCTCGACCTCGGTGCCGTCCCAGAACCGCAACGTGAACGGCCGCCGCGGCAGCGCGGCCGTGACCTCGCGGCGCAGGGGAGCCGTGCGAGCGAGCGCCACGACCTACGGGCGGGCGAGCGGTGTGCTCGCGAGGCGCTGCGGATCGATGCGGACGACGTCCCAGGCGAGACCTGTGATCTCCATCAGGCGGATGATGCCCGCGGAGATGTCGATCTGCCAGCGTCGCAGGCCGTGGCGGTACGAGGTGGGGAACGCATGATGGTTGTTATGCCAGGCCTCGCCCCACGTCGGGATCGCCAGCCACGCGAGATTGCGCGACTCGTCGCCGGTGTCGTAGTCGTGACGGCCGAAGAAGTGGCACAGCGAGTTGATGCTGAAGGTTGCGTGGTGCATCAGGAAGATGCGCGCGGCACCGCCCCACAGCAGCGCGGTGAGGCCGCCGGCCACGGTGCCCGTCAGCGCGACCCCGAGCCCGAAGGCGACGGCGAGCCCCGCGACGACCCACAGCACGAACGTGTCGTTGACGAAGCGGATCATCGGATCGGCGAGCAGGTCCTTGGCGTACTTGCGCTCGTCGGCGACCTCCATGTCGGTGAACACCCAGCCGAGGTGCGCGTGGACGAGCCCGCGCAGGGCGCCGCCGAAGCCCGAGCCGTGCAGGTGGGGGCTGTGCGGATCACCGTCGACGTCGGAAAACTGGTGATGACGGCGGTGAGTCGCGACCCAGTCGATCACGGGTCCCTCGGCCGCGGCGGACCCGAGCGCCGCGAACCCCGCGCGGACCAGGCGGCTGCACTTGAAGCTGCGGTGCGTGAGCAACCGGTGGAAGCCGACCGTGATCCCGGTGCCGATCACGCCGTACAGCACCACCAGGATCAACAGGTCCTGCCACTGCAGCAGGTTGCCCATCCAGCCGAAGTACATCGCGATCAGGAGCATGATCGGCGGCGTAGCGGTCACGACCGCGCTCGCGAACCGGTCGAGGAACGGCATCTCGACAGGGCGCATGCCAGGCGCGCAGCCCGGCACCTGCTCGAACTTCGGCCCCCTGACCGCTGGATCCGTCGCGGGCGGCGCATCCACGGCAGCAACATGCACCGGTGCCGGCGGCACTTCTGGCGGCACCAGGGTAGCTGCTGACGTAACAGCGGGCTCGGTCTGCATCATGCCTCCTTGTTGAGGGAGACCGTCCTTGACGCCGGTTGCGCTGAAGTCCCCGCTGCGCGCCTTCATCCAGGATGGCCACACCGCATGGTTGCGGGGTCGCGATCCTAGCGGGATTCGCGGCGGAAGGTTGGTTTCCTACGTCGTTGCGCAACTCGCCGAGCGCCACGGTGACGACCGGGTTGACGTAGGTGATCACGGTCGCGCGGCTCGTGCCCGCCTCGTGGATCAGGATCGTGAAGATCACGAACGCGGCCGCGGTGCAGACGAGGCCGAGCACGATCACCGATGCGACCGCGCCCGCGGACGGCGCCCTGCCGGGAAGATCGAGCGCCGCGCCGGGGGCGAGCAGCACCGACGCGACCGCCAGGCTCGCGCCGATCATCGCCCGCGGATGCGAACCCGACCAGCAGGCCGATCGCGCGCAGCGGCGTCGGGCGCTCAGAGGGGTCGTAGCGCAGCGCCAGCACCGCTCCGATCAGCGGTACCGCCGCGATCACGATCGCGGCGAGCGACGACGCGACCCGCTGCTCGCCGAACGCGATCAGTGGGAACGGGAACGTCACCTCGGCGATCGCGTGGACCACGAGCCAGCGGACGCTCCCGCGGACCTGACCGAGCGTCCCGGCCTTCCAGGCGAGCGCCAGCAGGAACACGGCCGCCAGCGTCACCCGGCCCCATGCGAGCACGAGCGGCGTGACGCCGCCGCGCACCGCGATCCGGATGAACAGGTACGGGATCCCCCAGATACCGACATCGCTGCGAATGTCGTCCACGCGCGCCGACTCACAGCGCCGCAGTCTCGCGCGTCAGATCTCGGGCCGGGACTCCTCGAGCTCTCGGCCGGGTGCATGACGGTTGGTTGTGGCTACGTCGTCGCCTGGTGCTCGAACTGCTCCGATACCGCGCGCGGCGAGACGGGCTCGAGCAGGCTCTCCTTCAGCAATTCCTCGATATGGGGGAAGGCGTTCGCCGACATGGTCCTCACCGCAGCCGCGACGTCGTAGTTGGTCCGCCTGAAGTCGACGTCCGGACCGAGCAGCAGCCAGTAGGCGCCGGGCTCGCCCTGGTAGGGCAACCCGACGGAGCCCGCGTTGACGATCCGCCGGCCGAGACAGTGCCGGTCGAACTGAACGTGGGTGTGCCCGCAGACGACGACGTCTTCGGCGACATCGGCCAGCATCGGCGCGAGCCGATCGGTGCGCGTCAGCGCGGTGATGATCTCGCTGTCGCTGCGCGGCGACCCGTGGCAGAACAGCGTCTGGCCGAGACCGTCGATCTGCACGCTGCAGCGCCACTGGAATCCGGCGAGGAAGTCGCGCTGGCTGCGGCTCAGCTGGTGCGCCGACCAGTCCGTCCAGCGCTCGACCAGGCCCGGCGCCTCCCCGGTCGTCGCGCCCCCGTCGTAGGCGGCGACCATCTCGCGGTCGGTGTTCCCCATCACGAACCGGACGAGGTCGCCCAGCCCGCGCAGACGCTCGATCGTCTGCGCCGGCATCGGTCCCCAGGCGACATCGCCGCCGCACACGATCAGATCCGGCTGCTCACGTGCGACATCGGCCAGGACGGCGTCGAGCGCCGGCAGGTTCCCATGGATGTCATAGAGCGCCGCGACCCGAATCCGGCAAGGCTAACTACTTCCTCCGGAAAAACGCGTGGGGTTAGGCGGCGAGTTGGAGTCCGCCGGGGGTGCGTTTGGCGCCGACCTGGATGGCGACGGCCTGCATCAGGCTGGCGGCGATGGGGCGTTTGCCGTTGGTGTGGAGGTTCAGAAGTGCGTAGGCGGCTTGGCGGCGTTCGATGCGGTGTTGGTCGCGGAGGTGGACGATCGCGTCGGCGAGTCGGGCGCGTTGTTGGGGGGTGTCGATCTGCTGATGGAGGTTGGTGAGCGCGTCCCAGCCCCAGTCCGGGTCGTCGTGTTCGATCGCTTCGCGGAGCCGCTCGAGGTCGGGGCTGATCAGCTTGGGCAGCGTGACCAGCAAGGAGAGGTCGAGGGCGGGGAGGTCGAACAGTTGATCTGAGAGCTGCGCGAGGGCGCGGTCGGAGAGCCCGTCGAGTTCGTGGATCGTGTCGCGGTCCACCGTGCGCAAGCTCACGCGCCGATTGGGGGCCGAGGTGGTGCACCAGCTCACGCGGCTGGTGATCGCGAAGGCCAGGCGCGAGAAGCGGTTTCGGCCCAGGGCGGCGCGGATCGACGTGACCGTGGTCGAGGCCGATATCAAGTATCCGACCGACGCCGGCCTGGCGGCGGACGGGGTGCGGGCGCTCGCCCGCGAGGGTCGCAAGCTCGCCGCCAAGATCAAGGCGAAGCGCACGGCAGTGCGGGACCGCTCGCGCGC
>DATKOY010000247.1:0-4325 GCA_035524415.1 Solirubrobacteraceae bacterium
CGAACAGGACATCGCCCGCTCCCCAGGCGCGACGTGCGCTACTGCCCGGAAGGCGCGACTCGATGGCCAGCCAGACGATTAGCGCCGCACAGACGCTGAACGCGCACACCATCATGATGTCGCTCGTGTGCACCGACACAGTCCAGCCACCACTCCCAAGGGGGTGGGCTCGGCTCGCAACGGCGATCGCGATCAGGAGCCCTACTAGCACGGCACCACCGCCGAGCAGACTCCGTGCTCTGATCATGGAGAGAGTGTGGCATCGGCAAGTGCCGACAACCACCTGGTCATCCAACGACCGGTGCTCAGCCGGTGGCTACACAAGAGCCGATGTCGTGGGCCCGAAGCCCCCCTTGCATCGACCTATCCACCGTAGCGCCACTCACACCGCCGCACCACCGCGAACGGGGGAAGGGCTCGTCGGCTGCGCCAGCGTGCGGGAATGACCCCTGAGCAACTCCGCTCAGGCGTCCAGCGCGACGACGGCAAATCGTCCGACGTGACGAGCACTCGTGACGGTCAGCCGCCAGCATCCGGAGCTTGGCACTACGACAATCGAGGGGTAGAAAGCGCCGCTTGCCGAAAACCGCTGGGTGAACCGTCCTGCACCATCGAGGCGAGTTCCTACCACGGTGATGCGTTTCGACCCTCCGCGAACGTGCCAAAGGATCTTCGTCGCGTATCCACCTTGAGGCCCGCCGCCAGTCGTGATGATCACCCGACCCGTCTGCCTCTTCCACGGCCCCTCGGCCCCGTAATAGAAGAGATAGCCGATGACCGGCCCAGCGTGAATCCACGGAATCGTCGGTGCGCCGATATTCGGCGGCGTCCCGTAAGAGACGGGGGCAGAGAGACACGCTGATGCAGCGAGCGCCGCGAGCGCGGTCATTTCACGGTAGAGGTTAGCGCGGCAGCCCTCGTGAACACGTCAGCTGCAAGTCTAGTCAACTGCAAGTCGAGGATGCTCGCCTGGGCGAGTGGGCGTTCTGACGCCTGGTGAGAGGGCGCGTTCGGCGGATGGTGCCGGGGGCCGGGTTGGCGCGGGGTGCCACCCGCGAGGGTGGCCCCCGCGCGGCCGGGTCGCGGCGTGTGCGCCGCAGGCTTTCTTGACTTGAATCTGCAACGAAACTCGGGATGGGTCGGTGGTTGCAGGGTCTTGGGTCTGTCGTTGGAGTGCAACGAAACTCGGTGAAGTGCAAAAGACCTGCAAAAGTGCGCTTTTGCACTTCAGGGTGGGGGTTAGCATCGCCCAGTCAGAAGCCGATCTTCCGCGGCTGGTAGCTGTCCGGCGTAGTCGCTAAGGTGAGACTAGTGACGGATTTCCGTTCGGAGCGGATGGAATCGCCCGAGGGCCGTGGCAAGGCGCGCGCTGCGTGGGCTGCCTACGCGGAGGCGGTCAATCGGGTCGCGGCTCCGGCGCTTCGTCCACTGGTGCGCAAGTACGCGGCGGGGAGCATCGTCGATCTCGTGGGCTTCTGGGCGGTCTGGCATTTAGAGGGCGGCTTCGAGGGGCTGCTGGGGATGGGGATGAGCCGGGCCAGCATCTACCGGCGGATCAAGCTGTTTCGGATGGCGTTCGGGGCACACCCGGACGAGTTCGAGATGCCGGGGATCACGCTCGACCTGGTCGCCTTCCGCGAGGGCTGGGCGGAGAAGAAGAAGGCCGAGGCGAAGTCTTAGATCTGCGACTCCGTCCGACCGTTCAGGCACAGTCTCGTGAATGAGACTAGGTACGGAGTCGCTGTGGGCGCTGTCGCTCTACCCCGAAGCGGGGGAAGGCGGCGGCTGCCTCTCGACGCGCCGCTCGGCAATCGCGACGGGCAACCGGCCGAACGCGGAGCGGGCAGCCGAGGAGGCTGGGCGTCGGGCGCGGGGGAAGATCCGCCGCTACGCGGCCGCGAACCGGCTGAACCGGCTCGGCACGCTCACCTATCGCGGCGAGGGCTGCCATGAGCCGCTGGTACTGCGCGAGCATCTGGCGAGCTTCTTCCGCGAGCTACGCGACCGCCTAGACAGGGAGCGGTTCGCGTATGTGTGGGTGCCGCAGTGGCATCCGGGCGGGCACGGTCTGCATGCGCATTTCGCGGTCGGTCGCTTCGTTCCGCGCAGCTTGATCGCGGGGGCGTGGGGGCATGGCTTCGTGCATATCAAGCTGCTCGACGGGCTGCCGGTCGGCTCGGGCGAGCTTGCCGAGGCACGGCTGGCTGCCCGCTATCTCGCGCGCTATGTCGGCCGCGATCTCGACGACGAGCGCCGGCTAAGCGGCCTGCATCGGTACGAGGTCGCGCAGGGCTTCCAGCCGGCCAAGATCGAGTGCTACGGCGACTCGGCCGAGGACGTGATCGAGCGCGCCTCCCGGTACATGGGATCCGCGCCGGAGCGAGTCTGGTTGTCGTCGTCGGTGGAGGGGTGGCGTGGCCCGCCCGCCTGCTGGGCGCAGTGGAATTGAGGACGACCTCAAGGCCCGCGCGCTCGCGTGGGTCGAACGTACCTGCCTGGACCAAGGCGTCCCGGAGAAGCTGTCTGATCCGCTCGCGTTGGAGAAGATCGCGGAGATCCTTACTCAGGGACGCCAGACCGGTGTCAGGCGTGATTCGTCGAAGCGGTTGTAGCCGCGCCGTGCCGGGCCGACGCGAATCGAATCGACGACAGCGGCGACGAGTGCGTGTTGCTGGCTGAGGTCGAGCGAGTCCCAGTCGGCGCGGAGCGCGTCGCCGTTTCCGATGTAGCGGTCGAGCACGCTGGAGCGGGAGAGCTTGGCGAGTTGTTTACGTGCGTTGGTGAGGCGGGCCTCGATTGGCTTGCGGGCGGCGCGCAGCTCGTCCATCGAGATCTCGCGGTTGCCGTAGGCGGCGGCGAGCTCGACCTGTTGGGCCTGCGCTTGCTCAAGCTCGGAAAGCCACCGTTGTGCGTCGGGTGCCTTGCGCTGCCGTCGCTCGAGGGCGCGCTGCAGGGCTGCCGAGTCGAGCCGGATCAGGACGGCTTCGGTGACGAACCGCTCGACGTTGTCGGCGTTGATGTAGGTCTTGCCGCAGCCCGAAAAGCCTGGCCCTTTGGCGCAGGCGTAGCGGCGCTGTCCCCCGCTGCGCGGGCGGGCGACCAGCCGCTCGCCGCAGTGGCTGCAGACGAGAAGCCCTCCCAGCAGGTAGCGGCGTGCGGCCTTGTTGGTGCGTCGCTCCGGGTTGGCGAGCAAGGCGCGGATCTTCGCTCCGTCCTTGGCGCCGATGATCGCGGGCCAGACGGCCTTGGCGACGATCTGGCCATGGTGTGTGCGCTGGCCGCTGATCCGCGGCGAGGCGAGGATGCGACGCAAACTCTGCGGCGACCAGACGCCGCCGCTCGCCGACATGACGCCGCGCTCGTTGAGGTCGCGCACGATCGACAGCACAGGCTCACCCGCCAGCAACCGCTTCGCGCACTCGCGCACGATCGCCGCTTCCGCTGCGCGGACGGTGAGTTTGTCGGCTTCGTAGCCGTACGGTCTGCTGCCGCCACCCGACACGCGGCCGTTGGCGGCGATCTCTTCATGCTTGCGGCGGATGCGCTCGCTCTTGTGGTCGCTCTCGTAGCGGGCCAAGCTTCCCAGCATACGAGCGGTCAGACGGCCAGTAGAGGTAGCGAGGTCAACGTCGCCTGTCACGCAGCCAAGCTCGACCCGCAGCTCGTCGCACAGATCGACGAACGACTCAAGCACGCGCAGGTCGCCACGCGTGAGGCGGTCGAGGTGGTAGACCAGCACGCCGCGAACCGCCCCCGCCCGCAAGTCGGCCAGCAATCGCTCAAACTCGGGCCGCCGCTTGCCACTCCACGCGCTGATGTCGTCGTCGACGTAACGCTCGGCCACCACCCAACCGCGCTGTTGTGCGATCCGCTCGCAGTCTGCGATCTGGCGCTGCACCCCAAGCTGATCACCCTCGCGGTCAGACGAGATCCGCGCGTAGATCCCAACCCGAAGCGGAGCACGAACGGCCGCAGTCGCCATTCAGGGAACATACACGAACACTGGCCTGGGCCAGCGTCCTCTCGCCCGAGCCTCGGACTGCCTGTGTCGCGTGTGTCCTACTAAGTCAAGTCAAGGCCGTTCCACGGGCCGCGACGCACGTCGAAGCGCCCAGCGCGCGGCCGCGCGCCCGTCCGAGCGCGCCCCCCGGTCCTGGGCGAAGGGCAGCGCGGCTTGGACTGGGCGATGCAGCGCAGGCCGAAGCCAGACCCAGCGCGCCTCGATTGCCGACGGCCCCAGCGGGCGGCGCGGACAGGCCGCGCGCGCGCCGCTACGGGCCCGCCGGCACCACCGAGCCGCCGAGCAGGAGCCGCCAGACGACCTC
>DATKOY010000248.1:0-3422 GCA_035524415.1 Solirubrobacteraceae bacterium
CGACGTGAACGCGATCAACTTCCCGACGATCGACCCGACGGACTCGGACTCGGATGCCAGCCTCGACATCACGTTCAGCGAGCTTGCAGCGTTCCTGGAGTGCGGCATGGCCTACCGGCTTCGCAACCTCATCGGCTTCCAGCCGCGGCTTGCGCCGGAGCTCGGTTACGGCAAGGCGGTCCATCATGTCCTTCGCTCTATCGCGGAGACGACCCGCAGCACCGGCAAGGTCCCGACCGCGCCAGAGATCGATGTGATTCTGAACACAAGCTTCTTCCTACCCACCGCGAACAAGGTGGCGCATCGCCAGCTGAAGGACGCGGCTAGTAGTGCTCTGGTAGGTGGTGGGAAGGGTTATGTAGCCCGGCGGTGAACTTGGTTGGTATGGGTGCCGCGAGCGTGGTGGACATCGGGATCGTTGAGGAGATGGTCGGGGCCGCGCCGGCGGTGGTCGATCGGTTGGCGGAGTTCTTCGCTGAGGTCGCGTCGGGTCTGGTGCGCTCGGAGCAGCGGTGGGCTGCGGAGTACTACGCGCGTGCGTTGATGATGGAGGGGGCGCGTAAGTCGTTGGAGCCGATGGTCGCGCGGATGGGCGGGACGAGTGTGGAGTACGAGGCGCTGCAGCATTTTCTGGCTGATAGCCCGTGGGATCCGGCGGTGATCGACCGGGCGGTCGCTGAGCGGGTGTGCGCGGTGATCGAGCCGATGGCGTGGGTGCTGGATGACACTGGGGTCCCGAAGTGCGGCACGCACTCGCCGGGGGTCAAGCGTCAGTACTCCGGGACGTTGGGGAAGATCGGCAGCTGTCAGATCGCGGTGTCGCTGCATGCGGTCAGCACGAAGGGCACGGTCCCGTTGGGGTTCCGGCTCTACGTGCCAGAGGATTGGTGTGCGGATCCGGTCCGCCGCCGGGAAGCGAAGATCCCCGCGAGCGTCGAGTTTCAGACCAAGCCGACGCTCGGCGCGGGGCTCGTCGCGAGGGCGGCGGGCTGGAAGATCCGCCGCGCGCCGGTGCTCGGCGATCAGGCATACGGCAACGACGCCAAGCTCCGCACCCGCCTGCACGATGACGGGATCGACTACGTGCTCTCGATCGGCCCGGAGTGCGACGTGTTTGATCCCGGCACGGTCTTCACCGTCCCTGAGCGCAAGCCCGGCTCGCGCGGCCCCGCGCCCCGCGCGCTTGCGACCGAGACCGAGCCACGGTCGATCGCAGCGCTCGTCGCCGGCCTTGACCCCCACGCGTTCGGGTCGGTCGCGTTTCGCGATATCGACGGCGGTCAGCTCGTCTCGCGGTTCGCGTTCGTGCGCGTGATCGCCGCTCACCCCGTCACCCGCGATCGCCAAGCACCCCGCGAGGAATGGCTGATCATCGAATGGCCCGAGGGACACGAGCAGCCCAGCGACTACTGGATCAGCAACCTCCCGGCCGACACCGAGCCCGAGCAGCTCGCCCGCCTCGCCAGGCTGCGGTGGATGATCGAGCTCGACTACAAGCAGCTCAAGGGCGAGCTTGGCCTTGACCACTACGAGGGCCGCAGCTACCTCGGCTTTCATCACCACTGCTCGCTGGTGACGGCCGCCCACGGCTTCCTGACGTTGGAGCGGGCCGACCCAAATCGCCCGCGGCCGGCCTGACACTCCCGCAAACGGTGCTGCTCCTACAGCCCGTGTGGAAGTGCTGCACCGGCCGCTGCTCCACCTGCCAACAGCCGATCAGCCTCAACGATCTACCCCTATACCGACCCCCCAAGCGCGAGTAACACCACCTACCAGAGCACTAATAGGGTGCACGCATAGTTTTCGCACCAACGGGGGCTATTCGGACGCCATGATCGATCGGCTGAAAACGCGGCAACCAAGCGTATGGGAGCCGCCACGACATCCGGTTTGGTCAGGCGGAGCGGCTCGGTTGGCCCTGTGCGCTCGCTTCGTACGGCGATGATCGGCCCGGCAGGCTCACAAGCCAGTGCTCAGAGCCCACCAGGACCATCGGGTGCTGTTGACGGACAGCCAGGATGGTGATGGCGACGTCATGCTGGATGGTGACGAGGTCGTGGGGCACGACCGAACGACATAACGACCAAAGCCAGAACGGGTGTTCGTCCCCTTCCCCGGACTTGCAGGGTGGTGGCGCCGGCGGCGGGTGCTGTCAAGGTCGCTTCGCTCCCTTCCCCTCGCTGCGCTCGGTGACAGCCTCCGCCGTCCGGCGCGGTGTGGCAGCGAAGTCCGGGGAGGGGGGAGGCGTGGTCAGGAGACCGGTGCGGGCGCGGTGGTCCAGATCTCGGCGGGGCGCCCGGCGGTGCGGGTTCGGTGCTGGGTTGCTCTGCCGGTGCTGGCGAGCGCGTGGAGGGCTTGCTCGATGCGTTCGGCGGGATGGTTGCGGTGCAGTAGGTCGCGGAGCTGGGTGCGTGTCAGTCCGTCGGGGGAGCGGGCCAGCGCGGCGTGGATGTGTTCGGCGAGCGGGTCGCCGGTTGTGTGGTTGATCGCCCACGCGGCCGAGCGGGCGGCGTAGTCCCAGAGCGCGAGCGCGGCGGTCAGGTGCTCGGTCTTGATCTGGCGCTGGCCGTCGAGCAGCGTGTAGAGGAGCGCGAGGCGGATCGTGTGCGCCTCAGCGCGGGCGGTGAGTTGTCCGGTGAGCCCGTCGACGGGCTGGGTGAGCTGCGGGTAGGTGTGCCACCACAGCTCTCGGGTGTCGTCGGCGAGCGTGACCTGACCGGTGGCGTGGGCGTGCTTGAGGACGGTCTGGAGGTAACGCGCGAGCCCGGAGCCTTTCAGTGGCTGGGGATCGCCGCCTTCTGGCAGCAGTCGCACCCGTCTGACACACAGAAGCAGAAACCGGTTCCCATGCCGACGTCGGCATGGCAACCGTAATGCCGACCCTGCGGGCATGCCGACCTTGGTCTGAAACTCCCCGCAGATTCCGCGGTTGGCCTCGATCAAGGTCGGCATGATCGCGTCAGAGATCTTCGAGGAAGGCGAGCAGCCGGTCGGGCGGCCGGTACCGTCCGGGACGGCCGTTGGGTGGGGTGGCGCGATCGAGCGCGCGTTGCTTGATGGCGAGATCTGCATGGAGATAGATATGCGTGGTTCGCTCCTGCTCATGCCCGAGCCACAGGGCGATGGTCGAGGTATCGACGCCGGCGCTGAGCAGCATCATCGCGGCGCTGTGGCGCAGCGTGTGCATCGACACGTGCTTTGGTCGCAGTGTCGGGCACCGCTGGCGGGCGGTTCCGAGGTGCTTGGCGAGACGCCTTTCGACGGCGTCGCGCGTCAGGACACCGCCGGTACGGGTCGGGAACAGCGGGTCCGTTGGCTGGCCACCGCGCTCGCGGATCCAGACCTTCAGCACGGCGACGGTCTGGCGGGTGAGGGGAGCGACTCTTTCCTTCCTGCCTTTGCCGAACGCCCGCAGGTGAGGC
>DATKOY010000249.1:0-2350 GCA_035524415.1 Solirubrobacteraceae bacterium
GGGCCTGGGCGCGTACGAGCGCGAGATCCGTTTCTACCGCGAGCTGGCGCCGCGGATCGGCGGCCCGCTCGCCACCTGCCACGCAGCTTTGATCGACCCGAGCGACGGCTGGTTCACGCTCGTGCTCGACGACGCGGCGCCCGCCGTCCAGGGCGACCAGATCGCCGGGTGCGGCGTCGCCCAGGCGCGGCTGGCGCTGAGGGCGCTCGCGCGCATCCACGCGCCGGTCTTCGCCGACCCCCAGCTCGGTGCGACGCCCTGGCTCAACCAGGAGATGCCGCTCAACCAGGCGCTGCTGACCCAGCTGCTGCCGGCGTTCCTCGAGCGCTACGGCGACCGCGTCGCCCCTGAGCACCGCGCGGCCTGCGAGCGCTTCGTCCCGAGCCTCGACGGTTGGTACAGCGACCGCCGGCCGCCGCTGGGCTTGGTCCACGGCGACTTTCGCCTGGACAACATGCTCTTCGGCGAGCCCGGGAGCCCGCGGCCGTTCACGATCGTCGATTGGCAGACGGTCGGCTGGGGCGGCGCGATGACCGACGCGGCGTACTTCGTCGGCGGCGGCCTGCCCGTCGAGCTGCGCCGCGCGCACGAGCAGGCGCTCGTCGCCGAGTACCACGAAACGCTCTGCGAGCACGGCGTGCAGGGGTTCTCGTGGGAGGACTGCTGGGCCGAGTACCGCCGCCACTGCCTCCTGGGGCTCATCATGACGATCGCCCCGGCGATGATCGTCCAGCGCACCGAGCGCGGCGACGAGATGTTCACGACGCTGCTGGCACGCTACGCGCAGCAGGCGCTCGACCTCGGTGCGCTCGACCTGCTGCCCGCGCCCGGGAGCGGACGGCCGGCGCCGCTGCGCCCCACGCCCGAGGACGAGGGCCGCCACCCGGCCGGCCCCGACGAGCTGTGGAACGAGTCCTGGTACTTCGACGCGGTGACCGAGGACGGCGCGACCGGCGTGTGGGTGCGGCTTGGGATGTACCCGAACCTCGGCGTCTCGTGGGTCAACGCGTTCGTCTGCGGCCCGGGGCGGCCGACGGTCGGGGTGATCGACTTCGCCGCCCCGCTGCCGCAGGGCGACGAGCTGGCGGTGCTCACGGACACGCTGCGCGCCGAACACCGCTGCGAGGCGCCGCTCGAGCGCTTCGCCGTGCGCCTCGAGGCGACCGGCGAGGCGCACGACGACGCCGCGGCGCTGCTGCGCGGCGAGGCCGGCCGGCCGGTCGCAGTCGCGCTCGACCTGGTGTGGGACACGGACGGCGAGCCGTACGCCTACCGCGTGACGACGCGCTACGAGATCCCGTGCCGCGTGCGCGGCCGCGTGCGCGTCGGCGGCGAGGAGCTCGAGCTGCGCGCCGTCGGCCAGCGCGATCACTCGTGGGGCACGCGCGACTGGTGGGCCGCGGAATGGATGTGGTCGGCGGGCCATCTGGACGACGGCACGCGCCTGCACGGCGTCGAGTTCCGCGTGCCGGACGCGCCGCGGATCGGCGTGGGCTACATCCAGCCGCCCGGCGCCGACCTGCACGAGGTGGACGCCGTGACGGCCGACGAGCAGGTCGGCGCGGACGGCCTGATCACCAGCGCGCGCATCGGTTTCGGCGCCGACCTCGCGCTGACGGTCGAGCCGCTCGCGTTCGGCCCGCTGCGGCTCGTGGCGCCGGACGGGCGCATCTCGTTCTTCCCGCGCGCGATGTGCCGGCTGACGGCCCCCGATGGGCGTGCCGGGGTCGGCTGGGTGGAGTGGAACCGCAACCGCTCCGCGGCGCCGCCGAACACCCGTTGAGCCCGCGCTGAGTCCGCCGGGGCGCGGCGTACGATCCGCCCACGGTCCACTGTTCGGCCGTCAGGGAGGCCCCCCGTCATGCGCAGCCTGCGCCCCCGTCCCATCGCCTGGATCGCCGATCACCGCAGCGCGAAGCTCGCGCTGGCACTCGCCGTGGTGGTCCTCGGCGCGGGCGCGGCGATCGCGATCGCCGGGGTGCCGGATCAGAACGGGGTGATTCATGCGTGCCTGCGGACCGGCACCGATGGGCTTCCGGCTACCGCGGAGAACGTGCGGGTGATCGACCCGTCCGCTGGCCAGAGCTGCACGAGCTCCGACCCTGCGGGTGGCGGCACCGGCGAGCAGACGCTCACCTGGAACGTCACCGGCCCGCAGGGCCCGCAAGGCCCGCAGGGGCCGGCGGGCAGCAACGCGACCGCCACGGTCACGTCCGCGAGCCCGGTCGGGACCATCACGATCTCGGGGCTCAGCAGCACGAGCAAGCAGGCGACGTCGAAGGCCGCCGGCGTGACGCCCCTGACGGCCGACATCTTGTCCTTCTCGTTCGTCTCGAACGGCTCGGCCGGC
>DATKOY010000250.1:0-2489 GCA_035524415.1 Solirubrobacteraceae bacterium
GCGGCGAGCGTCTGCCTGGAGATGTTGAGCTGCTCGTCGAGGCCGCGCAGCGTGAGGTAGTCGCTCGCGACCGACGCCACGAGCGAGAGGATCACGCCGCGCCGGGCTTCGTCGGTGCCGAGGAGATTGGCGCGCGCCGACTCGCTCAGGCGCCGGATGCGGCCCCAAAGGTCGATCTCCCAGCTCGCCTGCAGAAGCGCCTGGTACGACGACTGCGGGTTGGGAATGAGCTTGGACAGCTCGGGGGTCGCGCTCGCCTCGGTCGTGCGCGCGCGGCCTGCGGCGCCGTCGTAGCCGAGCTGCGGGAACAGGCCCGAGCGCGTCTGCGTGAGGACGCCCGCGGCGGTCTCGACGTTGGCGGCGGCGACCTTGACGCTGTAGTTGTGCGCAAGCGCCTGCCTGATCAGGCTGTCGAGGACCGGGTCGTTGAATTGCGTCCACCACGCGGTATTCGCGGTGTCCGCGGCGTCCTTGGGTTCGTAGATGAACGCCGCCGGCGCGTCGACGGGCGGCCGCTGGTAGTCGGGGCCGAGCATGCAGCCGCCGAGCGCGAGCGCCATTGCGACGAGTGCCGGGTTCCGCATCAGTGGTCCCCGGGATGCGGCGCGGGCGGCGCCTCGGAAGCGGGCGGCGGTGCATCCTTCTCGTCCTCTTCCTTGCCTTCCTTCAGCTTGTCGAAGAGATAGAACAGCAGTGGCACGTACAGCATCGCCAGCGTCGTCTCCCCGAGCATGCCGCCGATGATGCCGGTGCCGATCGAGTGGCGCGCATTGGCGCCCGCGCCGACGGCGAGCGCTAGAGGCAGCACGCCGATCGCGAACGCGAGCGAGGTCATGATGATCGGGCGCAGCCGCTGCTCGCCCGCGAGGATCGTCGCTTCCATGATCGATTTGCCTTGATGGCGGAAGTCGACCGCGGCCGAGACGCGCAGCACGGCGTTCTTGGCGCCGAGGCCGATCAGGACGAGCAGGCCGATCTGGAAGTACACGTCGTTGTCGAGGCCGCGCGCCCAGTTGGTGACAAGCGCGCCCAGGATCCCGAACGGCACCGCGGACATCACCGCGCCCGGCAACGTCCACGACTCGTACTGCGCGGCCAGCACGAGGAACACGATGATGAAGCCGAAGACGAAGGCGATCCCCGAGGTGCCGCCCGACTTCTTCTCCTCGAACGCGAGACCGGACCAGGCGAAGGTGTAGCCGGGCGGCAGCACGTCCCTCGCTACGGCCTCCATCGCGGCGATGGCGTCGCCCGAGCTGTAGCCCGGCGAGGCGTTTCCGTTGATCTTCGCCGCGGTGAAGCCGTTGAAGTGAGGCAGGAGATCGGGGCCCGCGGCCCACTGCGTGCTCACGATCGACGAAAGCGGCACCATCTGGTTGTTGTTGTTGCGCGTGTAGAGGCGCGTCAGGTCCTCCGGGGTCTGGCGGAACGGCGCGTCCGACTGGATGATCACCCACCAGACATTGGAGGAGAGGTTGTACTGACTCACGGTGAGCGAGCCGAACTGCGCCTGGATCGCGCTGTACACGTCCTGGATCGGGATGCCGAGGAGCTGCGTCTTGTCGCGGTCGACGTTGACCTTGAGCTGCTGCGTGTTGGAGTTGTACGTGGTGGCGAGCGCGGTGAGCTCGGGTCGCTCCCGCGCCTTCGCCAGGAATTCCTGCAGTACGCCGTTGAGCGCGACGGGATCGCCGGTGCCGGTGTCCTGGATCCAGAACTCGAAGCCACCCGTGGTGCCGATGCCCGGGATCGCAGGCGGAGCGATCGGGATCACGATCGCCTGGTCGATGAGCCGCGCTTTGGCGAAGAATCCCTGCAGGATCGCGCGTGCGTTCTGCTGCTTTGCGGTCTCGATGCTCTCGTAGCGCTTGTCGAAGTCGCTGAACGTGACGAATATCGTGCTGGCGTTGGTCTTGAAGCCGCTGTCGAGCAGGCTGTAGCCGGTGACCACGGTGCGCGTCTGCACGCCGGGCAGCGCCTTGAAGATCGCGTCGGCCCTGTTGGCGATCTCCTGCGTCCGGGCGAGGCTCGCCGCCTGCGGCATGATGACCGCGGCGAACGCGTAGCCCTGGTCCTCATTCGGCACGAACGACGTCGGCAGGACCTTGAACAGGTGGTAGATCGAGTAGAGGAAGACGGCGAGCAGGACGAGCGCGATCACCGCGAACTTGATGACGTAGGTGACGGCGACTCCGAACGCCTGCGTCACCCGGTCCACCTGGCGGTTGAACCATGCGAAGAAGCCCTTGGTGGGCGGCGGGTTGTGCCGCAGCATCGCGGCGCACATCGCGGGCGTCACGGTGAGCGCCACGAATCCCGACACCGACACCGAGATCACGATCGTGATCGCGAACTGCTTGTAGAGCTGGCCGGTCGTCCCCGGCAGGAACGCTGCGGGAACGAACACCGAGCACATCACGAGCACGACCGCGACGAGCGAGCTCGCTATCTCGCCCATCGAGCGCAGCGTCGCCTCCTTGGGCTCGAGG
>DATKOY010000251.1:0-24092 GCA_035524415.1 Solirubrobacteraceae bacterium
AGGCTGAGAGGGCGCTGGGGCTGCAGGCACCCCTCCGAGCCCAGGCATCCATCCGGACGTGGCCGCGAGCACTACTGGGCGAACACCGGCTGGGGAGCCTGGTAGGTGCGAGCACACGCGAGCTTCCTCGATGACGACCAGTACCCGGACGCCGTCGCGGAGCACGACGGTCCGGCGGCGCAATCGCGCACCCGTACGCCCGTCGCTCCCCTCGGCTCGCTCCGTCGGGGCCAGCACGAGCGCTTGATCGTGGCATCTCGGTTCTCATGCTCGCCCATCGGCTCGATTTGACGCGACCTCGCTGCGGGTTGTGATCAGCGACCACAGCATGAACCGATCTGCCCTCGGGCGGGTTGTGACCGGCGCACAAATGCGCCGACCAAATCAAGCCCCCGCACGAGTGAAACAGGGACGATTGGCGGGTTCGCACGAAACAATTTCCGGTCCGTCGGAATTGACCGACAGCCACGGCACGCGGCGATCGCGCCGGTCCGGCCAGCGTCTCGCCCGACGATCGGAATCGTCGCGATTCCCCGCAGCACGGATGCGCGACCGACATTCCGAGTGGCCGCCTATAGAGGTGAGGAGCAGGGTCGGGTGGCTTCGGCTCGGCGAGCCTGCTCTTTGGTGATGACGCGCCCCCGGCGCCCGTCCCGGGTGTTGATGCATTGCGGGCGATTTGCGAGTGGGACGGAGCACAACTCGTTCGTTCAGGCGGCGTTGCCGCATTCCGATCGGCCTGCGGCGCCGCGGGCACGAGCAGGCTAATCGGGGTTCCATGGCGGGGTTCGGCGACACTTGGCGGCCGGAGTGCCGAGAATGTCTTGCCGGAGCTGTCGCGCCGCTGAGAAGCCCTCGAAGAGATGACACCTACACCCGAGCAGCCGGCTCCGCACCCTGCCAAGCCTGGCGCGCGTTCGCCGGCCGGCGCGAAGGCGACGCTCACCTGGTTGGCGATGGCGATGCTGACCCTGGGGTCGGTGGGCGATCTCGGCGCCACGCCCGCGACGGCCGTGCTGGGTCTCGCGTCAGTGGTGATCTACGTCCTGCCGGCGATCGTGTTTCTATTGCCGGCGTCGCTCGTGTCGGCCGAGCTCGCCTCGGGGTGGCCGGGCGGCGTCTACAACTGGGTGTCGGAGGGGATCTCTCCCAGGATGGGTTTCGTCGCGATCTGGTGTCAGTTCGCCCAGACGACCTTCTACTACCCGGCACTGCTCGCCTACGTCGCGAGCACGCTGGCCTACGTGTTCGCGCCGAGCTTGGCGCACAGCGGCGTCTACACGACCGTGGTGATCATCGTCCTGTTCTGGTCGGCCGTGCTGGTGTCCGCCCGAGGGGTGCTCTCCACCGGCCGCCTGGCGTCCTACGGGATCTTCATCGGAACGCTGATCCCCGGCCTGCTGCTCGTCCTCCTGGCCGCGATCTACCTTCTGCAGGGCAACGCCGCGGCGGCGCCGCTGAACGCCCACCACGTGCTCCCGCCGTGGCACGGGCTGACGAGCGTCGTGCTCATCGTCAACAGCTTCTTCCTCTACGCCGGGGTCGAGGTCAACGCCGTTCATGTCGACGAGCTGCGCGATGCTCCGCGCGAGTTCCCCAAAGCGACCCTCGTGGCCGTCGTACTGATCCTGCTTGTGTTCGTTCTCCCGACGCTCGCGATCTCGGTCGCGGTCCCCGCGCCGCACATCAGCTTCACCGCAGGCGTCATGCAAGCGTTCAAAACTCTGCTCGAGCACTTCGGGCTGAACGTGCTCACGCCGATCATCGCCGTCGGACTCGTGGTCGCCTCCCTCAGCGGCCTGCTCGACTGGCTCACCGGTCCCTCCACCGGCCTGCTGGACATCGCTCGCGAGCGTGGCTACCTGCCGCGGTACTTCCAGGAGCTCAACTCAAATGGCGTCCAACTCCACATCCTCATCGCTCAGGGAGCCGTGATCACGCTGATCGGACTGCTGTACGCCCTGCTGCCGGCAGTCTCACGCGCCTACTGGGTGTTCGCCGCCCTGGCGACAGAGGTCTACCTGATCATGTACGTCCTGATGTTCGTCGCGGCGATCAACCTGCGGCGCCGTCAGCCGGAGCACCCGCGTGGCTACCGGGCACCGGCGCTGCTGGCGATCTGCCTTCTCGGCACGCTCGCCTCCGTCGCCGCCTGCGTCGTCGGCCTGCTGCCACCGAGCCAACTCGGACACATCACCACTCTGCCCTACCTCGCGGCGCTGCTCGCCGCGACCCTGCTCGTCGGCCTCCTCCCGCCGCTCCTGCTCCACAAGCTGCGCCGGTCCGACTGGAAGGCCGCTGCCTGAGGGGGGCGGGGACGAGGACAATCGTGATCAGGCGATAGATCCCCTCGATGGCGCGCGACCTGCGTTCGCGCAACGACGGCCATCCACGTCCGCGTCCGTCTCAGTCCATGAAGGACGCTCCGCGGGTCCGTATCGGCCGTTCGCCCGGAGCGCGCACGATCGCCTTTGCCGAAGACGGTTCGCCCAGCCCTGCTCGTGGCGCCACATGCGGGTCTCTGAGCAAGTCGTGGCGCCCGGTCGACGGCCGTCGCGACGTCGCATTGTTGCTTTGGCGGGGGCGGTCGCGGCGTCGCTCGCGTCCCTACTTCACGTGCTGGATCGACCACCACGCGAAAAAAGGGGGGTTAGGCGAGTTCCTCGAGGTCGGACGCCGCGCGGTGGCCGTCGAGGTCGACGGTCGTCTCTGCGCTCTCGTTCACGACGAAGGCGTCGCGGTTGAGCTCGACGAGTGCGGGCGAGAGCATCGGCCGCATGAACTCCCACACGGCGGCGCGCAGCGCGCCGTCGCCGCCGGGCAGCGCGTCGCGCAGCTTGCGCTCGATCCGCTCCGAGCCGAGCGCCTTGGTGCGGATGACGGCGGCGGGGTCGAGCACGAACGCGACCGCCCAGCGAGCGGTGAGCTGGGCGATCCCGCGCAGCGGGTCCGGGTCATCGAGCGCGCGCTCGAGTTCGGCGTCGGCGATCGCGTCGAGCTGGGACGGCTCGTGGCGGCCGGTATCGCCTACTGGCCGCTGGCGTTCGGGGTCGGTCCAGCCGGCACGATGTTCCCACCGCGCCTGGACGATCTTGTGGGACGCCGGTCGTGGCAGCTTCGCACCGGTTGGCGGTTGATTCGCAAACGATGCGACCTCGATGCGACTTCGAACTCCGCCGCACATGCTCAGCCTCTCCGATCCTCGCATGTTCGACGGCTATCGAATCACTGCCCGAAACCGTTCGTTTGCGGCGAGATTCTGAGAGAACCTGCGAGGTCGTGCAAGCGGACGACGGGTCTCGAACCCGCGACCTTCGGCTTGGGAAGCCGACGCTCTACCAACTGAGCTACGTCCGCAAGTGTCGGTGGATGCTAGTGGACCTCCCGCCGGACGGCGGCGACCCGATCCCATCCCACGCGAGCTTGCTCAGGCTCGCGCGCACGGAGAACCCGCGATGGCGCTGATCCGCACGACAGCTCGCGGCGGCGGCGGTGATCTGGGCGGCTGCGGCGGCGATGCTCGACGCGGGCGGTCATGTCGTCGACGTCCTGGCCGATGCTGACGAACGCTTCGCGTGCCTGCTCGACGACCTGCGCGCTGTCGGCAGTCCTCTGGGCGCCGTCCTCGACCTTCTTGACGACGGAGGCGGTCTCGCTCTGAATCGAGCCGATCAATCCGGAGATCTCGCCGGCGGCCTGCTGGGACTCCTCGGCGAGCTTGCGCACCTCCTCGGCGACGACGGCGAAGCCGCGGCCCTCCTCGCCGGCTCGCGCCGCCTCGATCGCGGCGTTGAGTGCCAGCAGGTTCGTCTGTTCGGCGATCGCCGTGATCGTCGAGACGATCTGGCCGATCTGGTCAGATTTGGCAGCCAGCTCGGCGATCGCGTCGGCGACGTCCTGGCTGGAATCTCGCACGGACCGCATGGCGATATCCGCCTGCTCGGCGGACTCGACGCCGCGTTGTGCGTTCGCGCGGGCCCGCGCTGCGACGTCCGCCGTCTGCTCGGCCTGATCAGCGCTCTCGCCGACCGCCGCCGCCACCTCGTCGGCGGCAAGCCGTGCTGCCTCGATCATCTGGACCTGGCGCTCGGCGCCGCGGGCGACATCCTCGATCGCCCGCGCGATCTCGGCGGTGGCGCGCCCCGTCTCCTGCGAGCTCGAGGCCATCTCCTGCGAGGTCCCGTCGACCGACGCGGCCGTCTGGGAGACGCGTCCGATCAGGCCGCGCAGCTGCTCGGTGCTCTCGTTGTAGGCCTCGTGAGGTCGCCCTGGGCCAGCGCCTGCATGCCGCCCCTGAGCTGCTCCTCCATCCCCTTCGCGATCGCACTCAGACGCTGCCGGATGTGCCTGACGCCCGACAGGATCGAACGGACTTGGCGTCCGCCATGCTCTGCGCCTCACGCCGTTCGAACGCGTTGCGAAGGGTGCAGAACTCGACCGGAAGCGCGTTCGACGGCGTCAGGTTCCCGACCGTCTGGATGTAGACAGCCTGGTGGGCGTCCCCCGCGAGCGCGGCTCGACGCAACTGCTGGCTGAAGGCGTTGTAGCTCGCGAGGCTCGCGTCGATGGCCCGCAGCCGGACTTTTGCCGAGGGGTCGCGGATGACCCCGCGGAGCTTGGCCAGCTGCGCAACGGAGTCCTGGTACGCGGCAACCGCCTGGCCCCACGTGGTCTCCGCCAGCTTCTGCTTGGACGGGTCGCCCAGCGCGAGGATCGCCGCGTACATGTTGTTCTGACCGTCGTTGAGGATCCAGGACTCGTCCGCGTGACTGACGAGCTTCGTCTGGTTCTCCATCATCGTGGTCGTCGTGGTCTGCGCCGAGATGTTGTTCATCAGTAGCGTCCGTGACGAATGTGAGCGCTAACAACGCAACGGTGGTCCTGCGCCGAGAATCAGCAGGCGCCCGCGCAGCGAAGGGCGGATCCGGCCCGGCATGGTGCCCTCTCGACTGATCGGTGTGTCGAGGCGGCCGGAGGTCTCGACGCCCGTGTACGTGGTGATCGGTCGCCGTCCGCCGCACTTAAGCCCGCGCCCCGTGGCGCTCGGCCACTTCGCAAGTACTACTCTTCGAAGTAGATGCGCCGGTTCGTGCTCCCCGGTCTCGTTGTTTGCGCGGCGGCGGCGCTGCTCGCGCTGCTCGTGTTCGGCGTCGCCCGACAGAGCACCGACACCTCGATCGACGTCGCCGTGGCCAAGGGCCGGCGGCCGGCGACGCCAGACGCATCGATGGCGCTGCCGATCCTTGGAGCGGCCGGCAAGGAGAGCCTGACCGACCTGCGCGGCAAGGTCGTCGTGCTCAACGTGTTTGCCTCGTGGTGCGATCCGTGCAAGGCGGAGGCGCCCGTGCTCGAGCAGGCCCAGCGCCAGATCCAGCGGCGCAACGCGACGATCCTCGGCGTCACGTACCTCGACAACTCCAGTGACTCCGAGCAGTTCGTCCGACAGCAGCACATCACCTACCCCGTCGTGCGCGATGTGAGCGGCAATTTCGTGCGCGCCTTCGGCACGACCGGGGTTCCCGAGACGTTCGTGATCGACCGCCGCGGCCGGATCGCGGCGCTGCGCCGCTACCAGCTCAACAGCCAATGGCTGCAGCAGACACTCCCGAAACTCCTGGCCGAGCGCTCGTGAGACGCCCGCTCCCCTTCCCGACCGCGGCCCTCGCGACCGTCGCCGCCGTGATCGCCGCGGCGCTGCTGGCGCCGGCGCTCGCCGGCGCGGCCACCCCGAGGGCGTCGCTCACCGACATCGAGAACGACGTGATCTGCGTCTCGTGCCACGAGCCGCTCGCGCTTGCGCAGTCCCCCCAGGCGGAGTCCGAGCGCGCCTTCATCCGAATGCTGATCGCGCAGGGCCAGACGAAGGCGCAGATCGAACAGGCGCTCGTGGCCCAATACGGACTCGCGGTCCTGGGCCGCCCGCCCGCCCATGGGTTCAACCTCACCGTCTACATCCTGCCGCCGGCGCTCGTGATCGCGGGGCTCGCGCTGCTTGCGTTCACGCTGCCGAAGTGGCGCCGCCGGGCTCGGGCCGCCGCCGCCACACCGCTGCCGGCCGGGCCGCGGCTTGACGCCGCCGACGCCCGCCGGCTCGACGACGACCTACGCCGCCACGGCTGAGCTGGGCCCGCGGAGACGACCCAGCAGCACCCGCACGGCACGACGGCACCGAGCCCTACATCGACGTCGGCGCGCTCACACCCAGCAACGACAGCGACAGCGCGATCGCCCGCTGCGCCGCGACTGACAACGCGACCCGGAACGACTCGACCGCCTCGGGCGTCGCCCCGACGACGCGGCAGTCGCGGTAGAACGCCGTGAACTCCTGCGCCAGCTCGAGCGCGTACGCCGCGATCCGGTGTGGCGCGCGGCGCGCCGCCGCTTCCGCGATCTCGTCGGGCAGCGCGATCAGCTTCTTGATCAGGTTGCGCTCGGAGGCGTGCAACACCTCCCCACCCCACTCGGCGCCCTGGCCGAGCGCACGCTCGACGCGGTCGGCGGGAAGCCGGCCGAGCATCGAGGCGATCCGGGCATGCGCGTACTGGACGTAGTACACGGGGTTCTCGCTCGACTGCTCGCGCGCGACCCCGAGGTCGAGATCGAGCGTACGGTCGTGGGAGCGCTGGAGCATGAAGAACCGCGTCGCATCGACGCCGATCTCGTCGAGCAGGTCGTCGAGCGTGACGAAGTCGCCGCGGCGCTTGGACATCTTGAACGTCTCGCCACCCTCGACCAGGTGGACGAACTGGATCAGCGGCACCTCGAGCGTGTCGGGATCGGCGCCGAGCGCCGCCATCGCCGCCTTCAGCTCCCGGACGTAGGCGTGATGGTCGGATCCGACAGGCAGCAGCTGACGCTCGAATCCGCGCTCGCGCTTGTTCTGCAGGTAGGCGATGTCGGCCGCCAGATACGTCGGCGCCCCGTTCGAGCGCAGCACGACGCGATCCTTGTCGTCGCCAAACGACGTCGTCCGCAGCCAGGTAGCGCCCTCGGACCGGTAGACGTGACGAGCCTCCTCGAGCAGCGCGAGCGCCCGGTCGACCGCGCTCGGATTCCCCTCGTGCAGGGTCCGCTCGCTGAAGAAGACGTCGTAGTGCACGCCGTAGCGCTCGAGCGTCGTCTTGATCCGCTCGAGCATGATCGCGACGGCACGGGCGGCCAATTCGTCCGGATCCGCGTCGACGGCGCCCGGGATCTGCTCGGCGAGCTCGATCACGTAGTCGCCCTGGTAGCCGCCCTCGGGGACGTCCTCACCACGGGCGCGCGCCCGCACGGACTCGCCGAGCAGCCGGATCTGACCACCGGCGTCGTTGAAGTAGTACTCCCGCGAGACCGAGTGGCCATGGTGCGCGAGGATCCGCGCGAGGGAGTCGCCGTAGGCGGCGTGCCGACCGCTCGCCGCGACGAGCGGCCCGGTCGGGTTCGCGGAGACGAACTCGATCAGGACCCGTTCGGCGGGGTCCGCGCCACCCCCGCCCAACTGCTCGCCCGCCGCGAGCACCGAGCGCAACGCGTCGCGCAACCATTGGTCCGACAGGACCAAATTCAAAAACCCCGGACCCGCGACCTCCGTACGAGCCAAGCGGTCGCCGAGCAGCTCTTCGAGCGCTGAGCCGAGCCGTTCGGCGATCACCCGCGGCGGCGTATCGAGCACCGGCGCCAGCAGCATCGCCGCGTTCGTCGAGTAGTCGCCCTGGCCCTCGCGCTTGGGCCGCTCCAGGCGCGGGGCGATCGGGTCCGACGATCCGGCGCCGTCACGGCGGTAGCGGCCGCGGACCGTCGCGGCGGCAGCGCGCACCGCTGCGGCGAGCTCGCTCAGCGGCGCCGTGGGGTGACCGCCGCCCTCGCTCACGTCTTCGCCGCTGCCGCCGGCTGGAAGATCTCCTCGAGTCGCTCGAGTGCGTCGGGCGTGCCGAGCGCGACGAGGCTGTCGCCGGCGCCGATCGTCGTGGCCGGGTCGGGCTGGGTCTCGAGCCAACCGTCGGTGCGCCGGAGCGCCACGATCATCGACGTCCCCCGCACGTCGGCGATCGTCTGGCCCACGCCGTCGCAGTTCGGCGAGACCTCGATCTCCTCCATCCGGTAGTCCGCCACCTCGACCGCGCCGCCGACCTGCGGATGCAGCGCGACGCGAGCCATTTCGTGACCGGAGGTCTTGTACGGCGAGATCACGCGGTCGGCGCCGGCGCGCAACAGCTTCTTCTCCGACTCCTCGCGCGAGGCGCGCGCGATGATGAGGATGTCGTCGCGCAGCTCGCGCGCCGTCAACGCGATGAAGATGTTCTCGGAATCGGAGTCGACACATGCGATCACCCCCTTGGCGCGCACGATCCCGGCCTCGATCAGAACCTCGTCGTCCGCCGGCTCACGCTCGATGTAGGGGACTCCCACAGCCCGCGCCTCCTCGCGGTTGTCGGGGTTGGAGTCGATCACAAGGTGCGTCACCCCGGCCCGCCGCAGATCGCGGGCGACCTGCCGCCCAACGCGGCCGAAGCCGCAGATGATGAAGTGGTCGCTGTACGAGTCGATCATCCGCTGAGTGCGCCGTTCCTCGAGCACGCCGCTGAGCTGACCCGAGACGAAGAACTCCGCCACGGTCGCGAGCCCGTAGAAGAGCGTACCTATGCCGAGCAGCGCGAGGCAGGCCTTGAGCACGCGGCCGGCCGTGTCGGGCGGATCATGGATCGTCCCGAGCGTCGTGATCGTGTCGAGCGTCCATTCGAGCCCGTAGGCGGGCGACACCCCCTCGGTGATCCAGAACCCGAGCGCCCCGAGGACGATCAGGATGATCAGGGCCGCCCCGAGGTACCCGAGCCGGCGCATCACGAGCGAAAACTCGCGCCGCGCATACATTCGCTGCTCCACGGAGCGCCTGCGCAGATGACTCTCCGTCCGATCCGTCACCGGCCAAACCTAATAGTGGTACGGCTCGCCCGCCAGGATCTTGTGGCCGCGGTAGATCTGCTCGAGCAGCACGACGCGCGCGAGCTGGTGCGGCAGCGTGATCTCGCCGAGCGAGAAGCGGTGGTCGACCTGGTCGAACTCGAGCCCGAACGGCCCGCCGATCAGGAAGCACAGGTCGCGGCCGCTGCGCCGCCGCTCCTCGAGGAACCGGCTGAACGCGACCGAGTCCATCTGCGCGCCACCGCGGTCGAGCAGCGAGATGAACGCTCGGTCGGGAATCCGGCGCGCGATCTGCGCATCCTCCCTGACCTCGACCAGCTCGAGCCGGACGTGACCGGCCAGCAGCTTCTGATAGTGCCGGACGTCATCCGCGAACGGCGGGCGCAGTCTCCCCACGGCAACGACGACGATCCGCACTCCTGGGATACTAGGAGCAATGGACGATCCCAATCAGCCGGAACGGCACATCAACATCCACTTCTCGCCCGACATCATGGCGGGCGTCTATGCGAATTTCGCCAACGTCAGCCATTCCGACTACGAGTTCACGATCACGTTCGCGCGGGTCGACCACGAGGTCGAGGATGACGAGATTCCGGGTGTCGTCGTGTCCCGCATCAATCTCTCGCCGAAGTTCATGCGCGAGCTGATCGACGCGATGCAGGACAACTACTCCAAGTGGCAGACCCGTGAGGGCATCAAGAACCTGCCGGAGTTCGGCGGCCCGCACGACGATGAAGAAGACTGAGTAGGGGGCCTTCGGCCCTGGCTGCGTCAGGTCGCGGCCGTCGACGGCTGCGGCCGGCGTGAGCGCGCGTAGCGCAGGGCGGCCCCGATCCGCTCGGTCGTCGGCGGATGGGTCGCGAGGATCGTCGATACCCACCGTGGCGGATCGAGGTCGGCGACGTTCTGCAGCGCGATCGTCCGCTCGAACGAGACAAACGCGTCGGCGGCACCGGTCAGCTCGAGCGACAGCTCGTCGGCGCGACGTTCGAGCGCCCGGGACAACCTGTTGCCGATCAACCCGATCGGCGCCGCGACGGTACCCACAGCGAGCGCGAGCGCGGGCAGCGCCGCAGGCGTGCCGCGCTCATCGGACAGCCGCCAGCTCAGGCGCTGGACCGCGAGCGCGGTGGCCGGCGCGACGATGGCGCTGAACACGACGCCCCGCGGGACGTCGCGCCCCTTCACGTGCGCGAGTTCGTGGGCGACGACGACCCGTACCTCGTCGCGGTTGTAGCGGTCGAGCAGCGTGTCGAACAGGACGACGCGCTTCGTCGGCCCGAGCCCGGTGACGTACGCGTTGGCGGCGGTCGTGCGGCGGCTCGCGTCGACCGCGTAGACCTCGCCGACCTTGACGCCGGCGTCCTGCGCCAGCGCGAGCACATCGGCCCGCGTCTCACCCTCGGGCAGCGGCGTGAAGTCGTTGAAGATCGGATCGAGCACGACCGGCGCGATCGCGGCGAACACAGCGCCGAACAGCACCGACCCCGCCGCGGCCGGCGCCCACCAGGACCGCGGATAGCGGCGCGTGAGCGCGACGACGGCGCCGCCGGCGCCCGCGGCGAAGGCCGACTGAATCGCGTTCGCCTTGACGAGGTCGACCGCCCACCCGCGCCAGCTCTGCGTGATCAGGCCGACCGCGACCGCGCGGCGACGGGCGACCACGGCGAGCGGCAGCGACGGCAGCGACAGCGCCAGGCCGAGACCGGCGGCCGCGACCGCCCCGCCCGCCGGGGATGCGGGCAGATCGCGCAGTGCGCGCGGCCGGCGGTAGACGATTGCGGCGAGCGCGCCCGCGTCGAGTGCTCCGCGCGCAAGCGCCAGCTTCAGCTGTGGCCGCGCGAACCGGGCGCCCCGCTCGATCTCCTCGGGGCTGAAATGCGACCCGAGATCGACCGGATCGGGCGCCGGCGCCGGTGGGCGCGGGGTGAGCAGCCGCGCCGCCAGCTCCGCCGCCGCCAATGCCGCGATGATTGGAGCACAGACACGGGTCCGCCGCACCCGAGAGACTGTAGTGCGCATGCGCATCGCGATTGTGTCCGACATCCACGCCAACCGGCAGGCGTTCGAGGCGGTCCTCGACGCGATCGAGGCATCCGACTGCGAGGAGATGTGGTGCCTGGGCGACCTCGTCGGTTACGGCGCCGACCCCGATGCATGCGTCGAGCTCGCGCGCCGGCACGCCGCGGTGTGCCTCGCCGGCAACCACGATCTCGGCGTGCGGGGCTCGCTGCCGCTCGAGCAGTTCTCGCGTGGCGCCGCGCTGGCCGCGAAGTGGACCCAGGAGACGATCGTCCCCGATACGCGCGAGTACCTGAACGGGCTCGAGCCGCTCAACCTGGACGAGGAGGTCGGCCTGTACCACGCGAGCCCCCGCGATCCTGTCTGGGAGTACGTGCTCTCGCCGCTGCAGGCCGAGCTGTGTCTCGACGAGCAGCGGCACCGGATCTGCCTGATCGGCCATTCGCACGTCGCCCTGTCGTTCTCTCGCGTGCCGGGGGCGTCCGCGACCGGCGAGACCCGGGCCGACGGCGAGGAGCTCGATCTCGAGCGCGGCGAGTGGCTGATCAACCCGGGCAGCGTCGGACAGCCTCGCGACGGCGACCCGCGCGCGGCGTGGCTCGAACTCGACACCGTCGCATGGACCGCGGTGTATCACCGCACCGACTACGACATCGCGGGCGCCGCCGCCGCGATTCGCTCCGCCCGCCTGCCCGATTCACTCGCGGAGCGGCTCTCGTTCGGGCAATAGCGCGCCCGCTACTAATGTGATTAAGGGCTCTCTAACGTCCCGTACACCGGTCGAGCCTCTAAAGTCAGAGAGCGGATGGGCTACGCGCATCGTGCAGTTCTTGCCGGCGGGCTTGGCTTGGCCGCGTCGATCCTGGTCGCCTGTGGCGGCAGCTCCGGCCTGCTGTCTGGCGGTCAAGCCGGCAATCTCAACGCGCAGCTCGACCAGGTCTCCCAGGCCGTCAACGCGGGACAGTGCGCGGCCGCCGCAAATGCGGCATCGGCATTCAGCCTCGCGGTCCAGAACCTCCCCGGCTCGGTTAATGCGGGGCTCGTCAACAACCTCCAGCAGGGCGCGCAGACGATCAGCGTGCTTGCGGCCAGGGACTGCCGCCTCCAGAGCACGACGACGACCACGACCACCAGCAGCTCCACCACCAGCAGCTCGACGACGACCACGACGTCGTCAAGCACCCCGACGACGACGTCGAGCACGACGAGCACCACAAGCACGCCGACGTCGAGCACTGCAACCTCCACGACCAGCTCGGGTACTTCCACTACGAGCGGCAGCGGAGGCGCCGGCTTGGGCGGTACGACCACCGTCGGGGGAACCGGTGGCGCTGGCACGGGTAACGGAGGCGGAAACGCACAATGACAGGCACGACGACGATCGCAGGCCGGTATCGCATCGAAGGCCGCCTCGGCGTGGGCGGGATGTCGACCGTGCACCTCGCCTTCGACGAGCGACTCGAGCGCCACGTGGCGCTGAAGCTGCTCGCTGAGCACCTCGCCGATGACCCGACGTTCGTCTCGCGCTTCCGCCGCGAGGCGCTGGCGGCCGCCCGCCTCGTGCATCCGAACATCGTGCAGGTGTTCGATTTCGGCTTCGACGAGGGGCACCACCAGCACTTCATCGTGATGGAGCACGTGCCCGGCCATTCGTGCGCCGAGCTGCTGCGCGACCGCGGCCACCTCGATGTCGAGCAGGCCGTCGAGATCTGTGCGCAGGCGTGCCGCGGGCTCGACTACGCGCATCGCAACGGCGTCGTGCACCGCGACGTCAAGCCCGGGAACCTGCTCGTGTCCGATGCCGACGTCGTCAAGCTCGCCGACTTCGGGATTGCGCGCGCGACCGATCAGTCGAGCATCACCCAGGTCGGCTCGGTGCTCGGCACCGCCGCCTACCTCGCGCCCGAGCAGGCGCGTGGCGAGGAGGCCGGCCCGCGTGCGGACATCTACTCGCTCGGCGTCGTCGCCTATCAGCTGCTCTCGGGCCGGCTGCCATACGAGGCGACCTCGCTGTCGGAGCTCGCGCTCAAGCAGCAGCGGGAGTCGCCGATCCCGCTCGACGAGCTGAACCCGGGCGTCCCGCGCGAGCTCGCCCGGGCGGTCGCGATGGCGCTGGCGATCGATCAGGAGGCTCGCCCGCCCGACGGGATCGTGCTCGCCGAGGCGCTGCGCAACGGCGCCCGCGGCGTCGCGCCGCTGTCGAGCGACGCGCCGACCGCGCACCTCGGTACGAACGCGGCGACGCGCGTGATGCCGGGACGACGCGACGATGCGACCGCGGCAACGCGGGTCGAGCCACGGACCAGGGCGCCGCGCACCCAGGCGACACGGGTTCAGACGGCCCCGGCGCCAGCAGCGCGTGCGGCAACCGGGGCCGCGGCCACGCGACCTGCCGCACCGCGGCCGATGCAGCCGGCACAGTCACGTCCCGCCCGTCCGGCCTACGCCCCCACACCCGAGCGGGCCCAGGCGCGGCAGCGGGGGTCGCGCCGCGCGATGCGGCGTTTCCTCGCGTTCATCGCGCTTGCGATCACGTTCACGGCGGCGGTCGCGATCGCGGTCGTGATCGCCACGAGCACCTCCACGACCGCCGTCCATCTCCGCCGGGTGGTGGCGAAGGACGCGCAGAGCGCGGTCAACCAGGTCCGGGACCTGATCAACGGGAACAAGAAGTAGCGCATCGCGACAGCCCCCCAGGGGGCGCGCCGGCTCGTAGGGCCTTGGCGACTTCGGGGAAGCGCTGTTCGTCGATCGCTCGGCGGAGGTCCTCCATCAGGCGGGCGACGAAGCTGAGGTTGTGGATCGTGAGCAGGCGCAGGGCGGTCAGCTCGCCGGCGCGCAGGAGGTAGTGCAGGTAGGCGCGGGTATAGCCCGTCGCGCACGCGGGGCACGGGCAGCCGTCGAGAATCGGGGCGGTCGACTCGCGCCAGGTCGACTTCGCGAGATCGACGCGCCAGCGGCCCGCCGGATCGGGGACGAGCGCCATTCCATGGCGCGCGAGCCGGGTCGGCATGGCGCAGTCGAACGTGTCGATCCCGCGTTCGACGCCGGCGATCAGGTCGTCGATGTCGCCGATCCCGAGCAGGTGGCGGGGCTTGTGTGGCGCGAGGCGATCGAGCTCGGTCGTCGCCCACGAGACGACTTCATACATCTGCGCCTTGTCCTTGCCGAGCGTGCCGCCGATCGCGATGCCGCCCGCTGCGCTCGCGGCGACCGTGGCGGCGGATTCCCGCCGCAGGTCCGGCTCGACCCCGCCCTGGACGATCCCGTAGACGGCCTGATCGGGCGGACCGTGCTGCTCGTGCCAGCGCAGGCAGCGCTCGAGCCAGCGGTGGGTGCGCTCGGTCGAGCGCGCCGTGTAGTCACGGGTGACGTGAAACGGCGTGCACTCGTCGAACACGAGCGCGATGTCGGAGTGGAGCGCGGCCTGGACCTCCATCGAGCCCTCGGGCCCGAGAAAGCGGGTGCTCCCGTCGGTGTACGAGCGGAAGCGGACGCCGTCCTCGTCGATCGAGAGGATCGCCCCGTCGCGCTGCTGGTCGGCGGAGCGGCCGCGGCCCTTGATCTCGTCGGCGACGGTGCCGTGGCCCATCGAGAACACCTGAAACCCGCCCGAGTCGGTGATGATCGGCCTGGGCCACCGCATGAACCGGTTGAGGCCGCCGAGCCGCGCGACGAGGTCGGGACCGGGCGAGAGCAGCAGGTGGAAGGTGTTGCCGAGGACCATCTCGTAGCCGAGCGCCTCGACGTCGCGGGGCTCGAGCGTCTTGACCGCGCCCTTCGTCGCGAGCGGGACGAATGCGGGCGTCTGTACGTCGCCGTGCGCGAGCCGGAGCACACCGGCGCGCGCGCGGCTGGTCGTCGTCGTCAACGAGCGGGTCCGGACCGTGAACACGGCCCGGACCCTAGCTGGAACCGGATGTCAGTCATTCGGCGACGCCGGGAGGCGGCGTCGCAGCGGTGGGGAGCGCTTACGCGGCCTCGCCGGTCTCGCTGCCCTCGATCGTCTTCGGCGCGTCGCCGCCGACGGAGATCGCGACCTTGCGCGGCTTGCGCTGCTCGGGCTTCGGGATGCGAACCTCGAGCACGCCCTTGTCGAAGCTGGCCTTGACGGCGTCCGCGTCGACGCCCTCAGGCAGCGTCAGCGAGCGGGAGAAGGACCCGGAGGACCGCTCCACGCGGTAGTAGCCCTCCTTGCGCTCCTCGTGCTCGGACGTGCGCTCGCCGGAGATCGTCAGCACGTTGTCCTCGAGCTCGATGTTCACGTCGTTCTCGGACAGGCCGGGCAGGTCAGCCCGCAGCACGAACTCGTCAGCGGTCTCGACGAGATCCATCGCCGGAATCCACCGCCGCAGGGCGAGGCTGCTGCCGTTGCCGGGCGTCGGCGTCTCGAAGAAAGTGTTGAACAGCCGGTTCATTTCGTTCTGGATGGAGCTCAGTTCGCGGACCGGCTCCCATCGGATGAGTGCCATTACAAACCCCCTCGTGGGATGTTTTACTAGCTGGTTTGCAGTATGAAATCTGAGTCGATTTCTGTCAAGTCTTATTGTAGCCATTGGTATAGATCTGGACGTCCGTCCGGTGGCGTGGCCGCCTCATCGCGGGTGCGGGCCGTGCGTTCACAACCCCGCACTCGCCCACGCGCGCCGCGCGAGTGCGGATTCAAGCCCCTTTCGGGTACGTCAATCCGCACTCGCCCGTCCGCGGCCCACGAGTGTGGGGGTATGAACGCGTGAACTGCACCGGCCCTCGCCACGGAGCGCGGATGCGCGCGCGTCCACGGGGCCAGACCCAGGCCGGGCGCCGGCGCGGCGGCCACGGCGCGCGACGCAGCGTCGGCGAGGCGGCGCTACGAGATCAGCGACGTGCCCGTCATCGCGGCCGGCTGCTCGATCCCGAGCAGCTGCAGCAGCGTCGGCGTCACGTCCGCGAGCACGCCGCCCCCGCGCAGCGTCAGCCCGGGCGTCGTCACGATCACCGGGACGGGATTCAACGAGTGGGCGGTGTTCGGGCTACCGTCCGGCTCGAGCATGTGGTCGCAGTTGCCGTGGTCGGCGGTCACGAAGCACACGCCGTCGGACTCGTGCACGGCGGAGACGACCTGACCGAGGCATTCGTCAACGGTCTCGACCGCCTTGACCGCCGCGGGGATGACGCCGGTGTGGCCGACCATGTCCGGGTTGGCGAAGTTGATGATGCCGAACGTCGGCGCGTCGGACTTCCAGCCGTCGACGAACGCGGCGGCGGCCTCGCGGGCGCTCATCTCCGGCTTGTAGTCGTACGTCGGGACGTCGCGCGGCGAGGGCACGAGCTCCCGATGCTCGCCCGCGCACGGCTCCTCGTTGCCACCGTTGAAGAAGTACGTCACGTGCGGGTATTTCTCGGTCTCGGCGACGTGCAGCTGGCGTCCGCCGCGGGCCTCGATCACCTTCGACATCGTGACCGACGGGTGCTCGGGCCGGAACGCCACGGGATACGGCCAGCCCTCGAGGTACTCGGTCATCGTCGCGTACCGACTGACAACGTCGGCCCCGCCGCGGTCGATCTCGCCGAACCCCGGCTCGGCCAGCGCCCGCGTGATCTCGCGCATCCGGTCCGGGCGGAAGTTGAACGTGAACACGGAATCCCCCGGACGGATCCGCGCTTCCGCGTCGCCGACCAGCACCGGCTTGATGAACTCGTCGGTCTCCCCGCGCCCGTACGCGCCCCGCGCCGCCTCGGCCCCGGTCGCAGCGCGATGCGGAGCCCGGCCGTGCACCAGCAGGTCGTACGCCGGCTGGATCCGCTCCCAGCGGCGGTCGCGGTCCATCGCGTAGTAGCGCCCCACGACCGACCCGATCCGCCCAACGCCCGCGGCGTCCATCCACCCCTGCACGGTCTCGAGATACCCGGCCCCGGACTCCGGCAACGTGTCGCGGCCGTCCGTGAACGCGTGCACCACCAGATCCGGGACGCTCAGCTCCGCCCCCAGCTTGATCAGACCTTCCAGATGCGTCCACCCCGAGTGAACGCCACCATCGGAGACCAACCCGAGCAGGTGGACCCGTGGAGCCGCCGTGAACGCGTCCCGGAGCACGTCATTGCGCGCCAGCTCCCCCTGCTCGACAGCCAGGTCAATCCGGGTGAGGTCCTGCATCACGACGGCCCCCGCACCGAGGTTCAGGTGGCCGACCTCCGAGTTGCCCATCTGGCCCTCGGGCAGGCCGACGGCCCGTCCGCAGGCGGTGAGCTGCGTGTGCGGATACGCCTCCCACAGCTCGTCGAACACCGGGTGCGACGCCAGCGAGACGGCGTTGCCGGGTCCCGCGGGCGCGATCCCCCACCCGTCCAGGATGATCAGGGCGGCGGACGGAGCGGGCAGCTGCTCCGGCCCCGCGGGCAGCGGCACTAGGCCGCCGCCACGATTGCCGCGAATGATTCTGGATCGAGGCTCGCGCCGCCGACGAGCGCGCCGTCGACATCGGGCAGCGCGAGCAGCTCGGCTGCGTTGTCGGGCTTGACGCTGCCCCCGTAGAGAATCCGCACGCGGTCGGCTTGCTCGCGCGAGCGATCGCCCACGAGCGCGCGTACGAACCCGATCGCCTCCTGCGCCTGCTCGGGCGTCGCGACCCGTCCGGTCCCGATCGCCCAGATCGGCTCGTATGCGATCACGACATCCCCGAGCCGTTCGGTATCGACCCGGGCCAGGTCCTCCTGCACCTGGTGGCGCAGCTTGCGCTCGGTGTCGCCGCGATCGCGCTCCTCCTCGGTCTCGCCGACGCACAGCACCGGCAGCAGCCCGGCCTCGAGCGCGGCCGGCACCTTCTGCGAGAGTGCCTTGTCGGACTCACCGAAGTACTCGCGCCGCTCGGAGTGACCGAGCAGCACGCCGTGCGCGCCGGTCTCGGACAGCATCGGCGGCGAGACCTCGCCGGTGAACGCGCCCTCGTTCGCGTAGTGCATGTTCTGCGCGAACACCTGCACCCGCGAGCCGCGCGTCGAGTCGATCATCGCGGTGAGCGCCAGGTACGACGGGCAGATCGCCACGTCGACGCCGTCCGCGGTCGAGAGGCGCGGCAGCAGCGCCTGGATGAAGGCTTCCGCCTCGGCGACCGTCTTGTACATCTTCCAGTTCCCGGCGATCAGCGGGGTCCGTCCTGATGCAGCGCTCATTGGAGGGCCTCGACTCCCGGAAGCACCTTGCCCTCGACAAGCTCGAGCGACGCACCGCCGCCCGTCGAGATGTGCGTGACCTGGTCGGCCAGGCCGAACTGCTGGATCGCGGCGACCGAGTCGCCGCCGCCGATCACCGTGACGCCCGGCGCGGCTGCGACGGCCTCCGCCACCGCCCGCGTGCCGGCCGCGAACGGCGCGACCTCGAACGCCCCCATCGGGCCGTTCCAGAACACCGTCCCGGCCTGCGCGATGAACGTCCCGTACGCCTCGGCGGTGCGCGGGCCGACATCAAGGCCCATCCACCCGTCGGGGACATCGACCCCGTCGAGCGGCTTGACCGATGCGTCGGCCGCCAGCCGGTCGCCGATCACGAGATCGACCGGCAGCTCGAGCGTCGCTGCTTTGCCCGGCACCTCCGCGAGCGTCTTGCGCGCGAGCTCCACATCGTCATCGGCGCACAGCGACGCCCCCACCGAGTGCCCCTGCGCCGCGAAGAACGGGAAGCACATCGCGCCGCCGATCAGGATCGTGTCGGCAACTTCGAGGAAGCGCTCGATCACGGCGATCTTGTCGGACACCTTGGCGCCCCCGAGCACGGCGACCAACGGCCGCTCGGGCGCCTCGAGGATCTTCGTCAGCGTCGACACCTCGCGCTCCATCAACAGTCCGGCCGCCCGATCATCAACGAGATGCGCGACGCCCTCGGTCGACGCGTGCGCGCGGTGCGCGGTGCCAAACGCGTCGTTGACATAGACATCGGCAAGCGATGCGAGCTCCTGCGCCAGCTCCGGGTCGTTCTTCGTCTCGCCCTTCTCGTAGCGGATGTTCTCGAGCACGAGCACATCGCCGCGGCCGAGGTTGTCGGCGAACGCGCGCACGTCATCGCCGACGACGGCCGGCGCGAGCGTCACGTCGGCGCCGCTGAGCTCCGCGAGGCGGTCCGCCGCGGGCCGCAGCGAGAGCTCCGGCTCGCGATCCTTCGGCCGTCCGAGATGGGAGACGAGGATCAGCCGTGCCCCGCGGTCCCGCAGCGCCTGAATCGTCGGCAGCGCGGCACGGATGCGGGTGTCGTCCGCGACCGCCCCGTCCGAGAGCGGGACGTTGAAGTCGACTCGGACGAGCACGCGTTTGCCGTCGAGGTCGCCGAGATCATCGAGGGTTCTCATAGCAACTTCTGCAAGAGGTCGACGCAGCGGTTCGAGTAGCCCCACTCGTTGTCGTACCAGGAGACGACCTTGACCATCGTCCCGTCCATCACGGCGGTCAACAGCGAGTCGAAGATCGACGACGCGGGGTTCTTGACGATGTCGGAGGACACGATCGGGTGGTCGGTGTACTCCAGGTAGCCATGGAGCGGTCCGGAGTCGGCTGCGGCCTTCATCGCCGCGTTGATCTCCTCGATCGTCGTCTCGCGGTTTGCTTCGACGGTGAGGTCGACGACGCTGCCGGTCGGGACCGGGGCCCGCACCGCGAAGCCGTGCAGCTTGCCGTTGAGATCGGGGATCACCAAGCCGATCGCCTTCGCCGCGCCGGTCGTCGCGGGGATCAGGTTGATCGCGGCCGCCCGTGCCCGGCGCAGGTCGCGGTGGGGCATGTCGAGCAGCCGCTGATCCGCCGTGTAGGCGTGGATCGTCGTCATCAGCCCGTGCTTGATCCCGACCGTGTCATGCAGAACCTTCGCGACGGGCGCCAGGCAGTTCGTCGTGCACGAGGCGTTCGAGATCACGTCGTGCTGGTCGCGGTCGTAGACCTCGTCGAAATTCACGCCCAGCAGGACGGTCGCGTCGGGATTCGTCGCCGGCGCGGAGATCACGACCTTCTTGGCGCCCGCCTCGATGTGCTTGGCCGCATTCTCGCGGTTGGTGAACCGGCCGGTCGACTCGAGCACGACATCGGCGCCGAGCTCGCCCCACGGCAGTGCGGCCGGGTCGGTCTCCCCCAGGACGCGAATCTCCTTGCCATCGACCCGCAGGCCGGTGGCGGTTTCCTCGACCTCACCCGGGAACGGCCCGTAGGTCGAGTCATAACGAAGCAGATGAGCGATCGTCTTCACATCGACGATGTCGTTGACCGCGAGCCACTCGATGTCGGCTCCTTGCTCGTAGGCAGCCCGGAAGACGTTCCGACCGATCCGGCCAAAGCCATTGATCCCGACGCGTACCGACACGGCCTGTTCTCCTCTTTTGGTTCGTGCGCAAAAGGGCCCTCACCGCCGCTGACGACGGGGCCCGCCGTCAGCGGGATTGCCGCCGACCGGCCGCTCCAGAGGCTACCTGAACCCGCCTGACGAGCGCCTCTACCTGCGCGAGACGATTTCCACTCGCAGTCCGTCGGGATCGCGCAGATATCCGGCGTAATAGCGGCGGCCGTACTGCGGGCGAGGGCCCGGAGCCCCGTCGTCGACGCCGCCGCCGGCCACACCGGCGCGGTGCGCGGCGTCGACGGCCACCTTGCCGCTGGCGTGCAGCGCGATATGGCCGTAGCCCGGCCCGGGGGTGCGGCCGCGCACGACGATCCAGAACTGCGGACCGTTGATCCCGTAGGCGACCGCGTGCTCGGACTCGAACATCCGGCGCGCTCCGAGCGCATAGAAGACCGCGTCGTAGAACGCGGCCGAGCGGCGCAGGTCGGCGACCTCGAAGCCGACGTGGTCGATCACGCCGGCCTGTTCGCGTCGCGATGGATCACCTCGACCAGGTACTCGTCCGCGTCGCTGTAGCGCGCCGCGAGATGTTCCGCGATCGCGACGGAGCGATGCCGGCCGCCGGTGCAGCCGACCGCGAGCACGAGGTGCGCCTTCCCTTCTGCGAGGTACTGCGGCAGCAGATAGTCGAGCAGCGGATGCAGGCGATCGTAGAACTCGTCGAGCTCGCCGCCGCGGTTGATGAACGCGACGACCCTCGGGTCGGTTCCGGTCAGCGGCCGCAACTCCAGCTCGTAGTGCGGGTTTGGCAGGAAGCGAACGTCGAACATGACATCCGGATCTCGCGCCGGCCCGTACTTGAAGCCAAAGCTCTCAAACGTCACAGCGAGCCGTCCCGGGGTCCGGGTCGGCAGCAACTCATCGGCGAGCTTGCGCCGCAGCATCGCTGCGGTGAGTCCGGTCGTGTCGATGACCACGTCAGCGCGCTCGCGCAGTGGTCGGAGTAACTGGTGCTCGCGCGCGATCCCCTCGACGACGCTCCCCGACGGAGCCAGCGGATGACGACGGCGGGTTTCCTTGTAGCGCGTCAGCAGCGTCTGCTCGTCGGCTTCGAGGAACAGCAGCCGGTGCATGACGCCGCCGGCGCGGAAGTCGTCGAGCATGGTCGAGAGCCCTTCGAAGTAGCTGCCCGCTCTCACGTCGGACACGACCGCCGCGCGTGCGACCTTCGATCCGCTGTGCATGAACAGCTCGACGAGCGAGCGGATCATCTCCGACGGCAGGTTGTCGACGCAGAAATACCCCTCGTCTTCGAACGCCGCCATCGCCGTCGATTTCCCGGCGCCGGAAAAGCCCGTGATGATCACGAGATCGGTCAGGGCCGAGCCCGATGATTCCTCGCCAGCGCTGTCATCGGGCTGTCCGCGCGAGCTTCCAGAGGACATCGTCGACGAGGCTTCCATGCCTGAAAGCTTGACGCGTTCCGCGGACGCGCGCTCGATCGGAAGCGGACGCGCGTCCCGTGTGTGCCAGGATGACCGCGTGCGCCGTCGAGTAGGGGCGAAGCGGATCAGAGCGGCGCTCGTCGCGTTGGTCATCATCTCGGCGGTTCCCGCGAGCGCACATGCGGACGCCCAGGCCGTCTCCGCACAGGTCGGCGCAGCGCCGCAGGGCCAGGCGATGGGGCCCGGGTACATCGGGTTCTCGTTCGAGTACCGCGCGATGCACGTCTACACCGGCCGCGATCCGCAGGCGGTGAATCCCGTCCTTGTTCAGCTGGTCAAGGGGCTGACGCCGGGACAGAGTCCGGTGCTGCGGATCGGCGGAAACTCGAGCGATCAGACGTGGTGGCCGATCCGCGGCATGATCCCGCCCGGCGGGATCAACTACGCGCTGACGAAAGGGTGGCTGCGAACGACGCAGACGCTCGCGCGCGTGCTCGGCGCGCGGCTGATCATGGGCGTCAACTTGGCGGCCGGCCGGCCCGCGATCGCGGCCGCCGAAGCGCGCGCGATCATCGAGGGGATCGGGACGCGCTACCTCCAGGCGCTCGAGATCGGCAACGAGCCGGACCTGTACGGCGTGTTCTCGTGGTACAGGGACCGGCGCGGAGCCTATGTGCTGTCCCGCCCGAGCGATTACAGCCCGGCGGATTTCACCGCCGAGTTCACGCGCTGGCGTGCGGTGCTGCCGGCGCTGCCCCTCGCAGGGCCGGCCTTCGCCGGCCTGTCGTGGATGCCCAGCCTCAGCGATTTTCTGAACGCCGAGCCGTCCGTGCGGATCGTGACGTTTCACCGCTACCCGCTGCGCGGATGCGTCACCGATCCGAACGACCCGTTCTTCGCCTCGATTCCGAACCTGCTCGCCGATTCCTCGTCGGCGGGGCTCGCGCAGCAGGTCGCGCCGTACGTCACCCTCGCGCACGCGGATCGCGCGCCGTTCCGGCTCGACGAGCTCAATTCGGCGGCGTGCTCCGGCAAGCGGGGCGTCAGCGACACATTCGCGTCCGCGCTGTGGGTGCTCGACACGTTGTTCAACCTCGCGTCGGTCGGCGTCGACGGCGTCAACATCCACACGCTGCCGAGGGCGGCATACGAACCGTTCGTGTTCTCGCACTCCGGCAACAAGTGGAGCGCGAACGTGCACCCCCTGTATTACGGCCTGTTGATGTTCGCGCAGGCGTTCCCGCCGCACGCCCAGCTGCTGCCCGTCACCGCCCCGGCGGGCCCGGTGAAGATCTGGGCGACCCAGGGCGCCGACGGCACGACACGGATCGTCGTGATCAACAAGTCGCCCGACACGCCGGCACAGGTGCAGCTGCAGCTACCTGGCTCGCCGGCACCGGCCGGGGCCGAGGCGCTGCTCGCGCCGAGCATGACGGCGACGACCGGCGTGAGGATCGGCAACCTCAGCTTCGGCACGACCACGACGACGGGCACCCTGCCGGGTCGCCCGCAGCTGACCCAGATCAACGCCGATCCCACGAGCGGGATCTACACGGTGACGCTGCCGGCCGCGAGCGCGGTCCTGCTCACGCGCTGATCGCCTCACGCCGGCGCGAGATCGTCGACCATCTGGCTCAGCTTCACCGCCAGCCCGATCGCGCGAGGATCGTCGAGCGAGCCAGGGTCGACCGGCTCGGGGAGCTGGTGGCTGTCGAGTTGGGCGGCGGTCAGCTGCGAGATCGCCTCGGTCAGCCGCGCTCGGTCGGGCGCCGGCAGCGGCTGCTGCTCGGCCGCCGTGTCGGCGACGATCCGGGCGATCGGTGTGCCGGCGGGGATTCCAGCGCAGCGCCCGCTCGCCCCGCTCGAGGTCGAACACGTCGCGCACAGCCTGCAGCGAGCGCTCGCGGACCAGGTCGAGCTCCTCCTCCGCAGCCTCCGCATCGGGCTGCGCGACGAGCCGGCCGATCCGGTCGAGGTCCTCGCGCAGCCACCGGCGCAGCCGCGCCACCCGCCGGCGCGACTCGGCGAGCGGGTCCGGCGGCCAGATCAGCGCCGACACGGCGACGGCCGCGGCCGCGCCGAGGGCTGTCTCCCAGATCCGCGCGACGCCGATCGCCTGCGCCTTCGAAATCGTCCCCACGTAGAGGATGAACATCGCCGAGACCGCGATCTGGTTGTTGAGCGGGCGCTCGCCGACGCGGATCCGAGCAGCGTGTACAGCCACCATGCGAGCGTGCCGGCGATCACCATCTTGATCGCGAGCTGGATCGCATCCCGGCCCGGCCGGGAGGGCAACCGCTCCAGCACGAGCTCGAAGGCGCGCATCTACACGCCCGTCTTGTGCAGCTCCCGGTAGACCTCGCGCGCCAGCTTCCCCGGCATCCCAGGAACCGCCTCGAGCTCCTCGCGGCTGGCCGCGA
>DATKOY010000252.1:0-39931 GCA_035524415.1 Solirubrobacteraceae bacterium
CCGACGACCCGCGCGCCGCGCGCGGGACCGCTCCCATCCTCCGCATGGCGGCGCACGACCCCGGCGAGATCCCACCCGGTGACCGTCCCCGGCGCGGTCGACTCCAGCCGCCGTACTTCTCCCCGGTTGAGGCTGAACGCCTTAACCTCGACCAGCGCCTCGTCCCGCGCAGGCGATGGATCGGGGGCGTCACCGAGCTGGACATGTGGTGGCGTGGCGGAGACGAGGAGAGCGCGCATGCTGGCATTATCGTCGCCAGGCCCAAGGAGGTACGGAGTTGACGAGCAGCAGACTGTTCCGCGCACTGGCGCTCACCCTCGCGGCGCTCAGCATCGCGCTTGCCGCGGGCTCGGCATCGGCCGCGTCGCTGAAGGTCACGTGGATGACGGGGTTCGCCGCGCCGGGCACGCCGGCGAAGTACAACAAGGTCGGCGTCCTCAAGATCGGCCCGCCCAGCGCCAAGAACGTGCTCGTGCTCGAGCCCGGCACCTCGGCCGGCAGTGCGTACTTCGTGCCGTTCGCGCAGTGGCTCGTGTCGAAGACGCACGGCTGGCAGGTGTGGTCGGTCGAGCGCCGCGAGAACCTGTTCGAGGACCAGTCCGAGATGAACCTCGCCAAGCTGCACAAGGTGACGGGGCAGCGGCTGTTCGACTACTACCTCGGCTATCTCGCCGACCCGAGCATCACGGACCACATCCACCCGGTGCTGGACTCGCAGGTCGGCTTCGCGCGCAACTGGGGCCTGAACGTCGCGATCGAGGATCTCCACCGCGTGATCGAGGCCGCCACGCGGCGCGGCGGCAAGGTCGTGCTCGGTGGCCACTCACTCGGCGGCTCGGTCATCACCGCCTACGCGACGTGGGATTTCCACGGACGGCCGGGCGCCGCTGAGCTCGCCGGACTCGTCTACGACGACGGCGCGAGCTTCCGCGCGCCGGTGAGCAGGGCAACCGCCCGCGGTGAGCTGCAAGCCTTGAAGGCCGGCACTCCATGGCGGGCGTTCAGCGGGATCCCGGCCCCGGACCTCGGGCTGTTCGCGGCGACCGGGTCGCTCGGCGCGCTGATCGACCCGAACGCACCATCGGTCGCGTACGCGTCCCCGCTGCTGCCCCAGTCGCTCAAGCCGCCGGTGCAGCCGACGAACCTCGCGCTGTTCGGCTACGACACCGATCCGGCGACGTCGAAGCTCGTGTTCGCGTCGTGGGCGCACGTCGGCAAGCTCGACACGAGCGTCACTCCGGCGGGGTGGGATCGCGCGGGCGCGATCACGCCGCTGCAGCGGTGGGCGGCGATGCTCGCCACGCCCGGGCTGCAGAACGTCGACGGCAGCGAGTGGTACTTCCCCCAGCGCTTGACCGACGACACGGGCGCGATCGGCAACGGCCTGGCGAACCCCGCGCAGGCGGTCCTCGGAGTCCATTCGGTCTTCGGCCGCAAGCTCCCGCGGACGCTGCTCATGTACGCGTTCGGCGCCTACGGCGGCCAGGCGATCCTCGATGCGACGACCGCGCTTGCGAAGCAGTCACACATCCCGATGCGCAACCTCACGCTCGTCAACCGCCACGCCACCTACGCCCACAACGATCCCGCCAGCGCCTATCCGCACAACGTGTTCTTCGACCACCTTGTCGCGTTCCTGGCGAAGATCAGCCCGCACCCGTAGGTCTCCATCTCGACCGGGGGGTGAATCCGGCGGCGGTGGGATCTCAGTAACGCATAGCGATACGGAGATCCCAGAGCCCTCCACATCCTGTCGATGCTGCGATCGCCGCAGTGGCGATCCGCCAGCACGGCAACGTCACCCACGCACAACTGACCGCGCTGGGACAGGCCCGCAATCGCCCGCCGAGTTCGCAACGGCCGTCTGTACCGGTCATACCCCGGCGTGTATGTCGTCGGCCGCCCACCGAGCACCCCACTCGAGCGCGCAAGCGCCGCCGTCCTCGCCTGTGGGCCCGGCGCTGCCCTCAGCCACGCCTCCGCGATGACCCTCTGGGGCTTCTGGACCCGCTGGGATGTCCCCTTCGAGGTCAGCGTCACCCGCGACCGCCGCCCCCCACACATCACCGTCCACCGCCCCACCACCCTCACCCGCCACGACATCCGCATCCACCTCGGGATCCGTACCACCAGCCCCGCCCGCACTCTGCTCGACATCGCCGCCCGCCTCACCGAACGCCAACTCAACCGCGCCGTCAAGAACGCGCTCGTCTCGCCCTACATGAACGAACACCACCTCACCGACCTGATCACCCGACACCCCACCCACCCCGCCACCCGCCGGCTCGCCCCGTTTACCACGATCCCCGCGCACCGCTATCGCTCAGGCTTCGAGATCGACTTTCCAAGCTTCTGCAAAGACTGGAACCTCCCCGAACCGCTGATCAACGCCCGCGTCGCCGGCTACACGGTCGACGCCTATTTCCCTCACCACAACGTCATCGTCGAACTCGACGGCCGCGCCTACCACCTCAACCCCGTCTCCTTCGAAACCGATCGCGACCGCGACGCCGACACGCTCAAAGCGGGCAACGTCACCGTCCGCATCACCGAGCAACGCATGACACAGACACCCCGCCAGGAAGCCGACCGCCTCAGGGCAATCCTCGACGCCCGCAGGCCGCGCTAGAGCCGCTGGAGCACCTGCTCGGACAGCCGGTCCGCCGCACCCTCCGAGCAGTCGAAGAACAGCGACGGCTCGGTCAGTTCGAGCTCGATCAGCCGCGGCTCGCCGGCGTGGTCGCGGATCAGATCGACCCGCGCGTACAACAGCTCCGCGCGCGGCCACGGCAACCCGTCGAGGATCTCCTCCGCGACGGCGCGCTCGACCGGATCGGGCTCGCGCGCAGAGATGTCCTCCTCGAGATACAGGCCATCCGTCGGCGCGACACCCGGCCGCAGCATCTGGCCCTTGCGGATCGCGTGCGAGTAGACGCCGCCGAAGAAGATCACGCCCGTCTCCCCGTGATCGTCGACCGCCGACAGATACGGCTGCACCATGGCCGTGCGCCCCGCGGCGTGCAGTCCCGCAAGGTGCGCCCGGGCACGCGCCTCCTCGCCCGGGCGGTACCGCGCGGTATCCCTCGACCCGGCGGAGACGGTCGGCTTGACCACGTACTCGGCCGCGGGCGGATCCCACGCATCCCCCGGCCCGACGAGCTCCGTCGCAACCGCGTGCGGCAGGTCCGCCAGGTAGCGCTTGTCGGTGTTCCAGCGCACGACGTCGGCCCGGTTGAGCAGGCGCGGAACGCGCGCGGCCCAGCTGACGAACTCGTCTCGCCGTCCCGCGTAATCCCACGTCGAGCGGATCACGACGAGGTCAAATGCCCCCCAGTCGACGGTGGGATCGTCCCACACGGCAGGCACGGCCTCGACGCCCCGCGCCCGCAGCGCACCGAGCAGCATCGGCTCGCTCTCGGCGAGCTCGGGCAGCTCAGAGCAGGTCGCGATCGCGATGCGTGGAGCCATCGACAGACCAGCCGCTCAGCGAACGACCCAGCGCTCGCCCAGCTCCTGCCAGGTTGGCGGCGCAGCCGCCAGGTCAGTCGGCTCCGGCGTCCGCAACCCGTCGAGGATCAGCCCCAGGTAGCGCCGGCGCAGTTGCACCGTGCGCTCCCGATCGGACAGCTTGATCGCGGCGAGTAGCTCGAAGATGAGCGAGAGGTCGTGGACGTCGAGATCCGAGCGCACGACGCCTCGAACCCGCTCGAACAGGCGCCCGAGCAACTCGTTCGCGCGCTCCGCGAGCGCGAACATCTCGGCGGTCGGAGTGAAGCTGCCGGCAAGGGCGAGCGTCATCGAGCTCGTGTCCGCGTCGACGAGCCGCCGCATGTAGTCCGCGAACGCCGTCCAGTCGTCGCGCTCGTCGGCAAGCGCGGCCTCCGTCTCGTCGACGAACTGCTGCAGCCCGTCGTTGCACAGCGTGCGCAGCAGCTCCTCCTTGCTGCCGTAGCGCGAGTACAGCGCGCTGATGCCCACCCCGGCCCGCTTGGCCACCGCGGTGATCGGCGCGGTCGGGTCCGCGAGAAAGACGGCGCGGGCCGCTTGCAGGATGAGCGCGTCGTTGCGGGCGGCCTGAGCACGCCTGCCGCTGAGCGGTGAACGCGTCGTCATCTCGCCCGGATGCTAGCGGAACGGATCATTCCATTCCCGACGGACCTACGGGGCGCCCGCGCGCGTGAGCCACAAAGCACCGCAGCGGGCGCCGATCGCGGTCGCCGCGCGCACCGGTGCGCCCTGTGCGAACCCGAACGTGAACCCGGCCGCGAACGCGTCGCCGCAGCCATACGCATCGCGTGGCTCACCGGGAACCTCGGCGGGCTCCCACCGCCCCGATGACTCGCCCGACCAGCGCCCGCCGCGGGCTCCCTCGGTCACAAGCAGCAACCGCGAGCGCGTGGCGACCCGCTCCGCCCACGCGCCCTCGTCGTGGTCGCGCGAGCTGAACACGAGCGCGTCGATCGGCGGCCCGTCCTCGTCCAGCGCGCCCCGCGCCCGCGGCGAGGCGACGACGACCCGCGCCGCCCGTGCGCGGCGCAGCGCACCCGGGTCGCCCGCGGTGAAGTACACGCCGCCGGCGCCCGCCAGCCGCTCCCACTCGAGCTCGTCCGAGCCGCGCGGCTCGAGCCGCTCGCCGAGCGTGATGATCGTTCGCTCGCCGTCTGGCTCGAGCAGTGTCACCGCGCGGCGCGTCGGCTGCTCCCGCCAGGCCACGTGCATCCGCACGCCGGCCGCCGACAGCTGCGCAACCGCCGCCTCGCCGGGCGGATCGCGACCGAGCGCACAAAAGAAGTCGACGTCGGCCCCGAGCTCGGCCAGCACGCCCGCGACGACGCCGCCGCCACCCGCCGCGCGCGCAAAAGCTCCGTGTGCATGGACGACCTCACCCGGGAGCGGAAACCGCTCCACCGGTACGAAGTCGACCCACTCGATGTGACCGACGACGGCGACCCGCGCCATCGCTCACGGCGTGAACGCGTCGGTCTGGCAGGGCTTCCCGCCGCACACGTCCACGACCGTCCCGTTCGGCGCCAGGAAATCCGACTTCTGCGTCCGCGCGGCGACGGTGCTGCGCGGATCCTCGTGCGGATCTCGCGTCGCCGGGTTGCCGCTGATCTCCGCCGGTGCGATGTCGGTCAGCGGCGGCGGCTGGGTGTGGCCGGGGCCGCTGTCCCAGATCACGATCGCCGACCCGCCGAACGGGTAACTCGGGATCGCCGGGATCCCGTAGAACATGTTCTTGTCCTGGATCCGGTTGGTCGTCAGGTCGAGCGCCGGCACGTGCACGAACGCGCCGATCGTCCGGGCCTCGACCGCCGCCGCGTAGTCGCTCACCTGGTGATCGCCGTAGGCGATCTGCATCAGGACCGTGTGCGACGGCGTGTCCGGCAGCGGGTGCGTCGTCATCTGCTGCGCGTAGCCGTCAGGCTCGCCGCGGTCCCACAGCTGCTGCATCAGGTCGAGGATCAGCGGGTGCAGCGATGCATCGGTGTAGGCCGCGTAGAGGAACTTCGCGTATGTGGCGAAGTCGGTGCTGCGCAGCAGCAGCAATCCACCGTAGTTCATCCCGGAGACGCCGAGCACGGCGCGGCGCACGTCGGGCGATACCGCCGTCGTCATGCCACCGAGGATCCCGCCCTGACTGTTGCCGTCGTAGTACACGTGGGATGTGTCAATCAGCGGGCGCCCTCCGACCTCGAACGCGGGGTCCGAGGCAAATCCGCTCGGATGGAGCATTAGCCGCCCGAGGAACAGCATGTTCAGCACGCCCTGCTGAAAGCGGTCGACGACGGTTCGGAACAGGTTGACGTTCATCAGTGCGGCGACGTCGCCGGGAATATCGCCGCTCGCAAATCCCCACCAGTCGGTGGCGCAGAACACGAAGTTGTTCTCCGTCGCCATCGCCTGCACGTTCCCCGACTCGACCTCGTCCCGAGAGCCGAGCAGACCGTGCCCGTACAGCGAGATCCGCGCAGGCGTGGTCGCCGTCGCCGTGCTTGGAATGATGCACTCAAAGCTCGCGGTCGCGACGTTCCCCGGGATCTGGGTCGGCAGCGCGTCGGGCTTGAGCGAGCTGTAGTGAAAGCCGGTCGTGGCCGATGGCCCGCACGTGATCAGATAGCACGGGACGGTGAACGTGCCCTGGACGCGCCTGATGCTCGCACTCAGCGAGTCAGTGCTCGTCACCGTGAACGACGGCGCCTTCCCCTGTACGACGCCGTCGGCGAGGTTGGTGTCATCCAGCTGCGCAAACGCAGCGTTGCGGATCGCGAGCATCCGACCCGTGAGGTTCTGGCGCGATGCGATCGTGAAATCCCACGCCAGCACGAGCGACTGACGTGCGATGCCGGCCTTGCCGAGCACCTTGAAGATCCGCGCGTAGCGCGTCTGCTGGGAGCGCTCGGCCGTCGGTAGCGGTGCGCCGTCGCGCAGCTTTGCAAACCACGGCGGGGCGGAGATCGGCCGCCCCGAGGCGTTACGCAAGAACCGCAGCGCAACGGCGTAGGTGTGCCCGTCGAGGAAGTTCTTGCCCGGGTGGATCATCAGCAGCGTGCCCGCCGGGTTCGGCGCGTTCACGTCGAGCTCTGACCAGATCAGCTGGCGCTGTCCGGTCTGCTCGTCGACCACCACGATCGGCTGTCGCTTGGCGAACGCCTGTGACATGTCGCTGAGCACGACCGGCTGCGTCGCGGCGAACGCACGCGCGTTGTCGAACCCCGCCACGTGGACGAGCAGCGCGCTGCCCGGGCTGAAGCCGTCGCTGCGGTTCCATTCGCGGGGGTCGATCCGGACGCCTTTGGCGGTGACGGGCATCGCCGGCGCCGGCAGGTTGACCCGAACCCCGGTCGGCGTCGAGGAGTCGGGGCGCGTGAACAGGTTGTTCGGGAACGGCAGCAGGCACGGTGTCTTCGCGAACGGCTGGCAATCGGCGCCGGGTGCGCGCGCGAGCGACACCGGCGGGACCGCGAGCAGCAGGCTCGCGACGATCGCGATCAGAACTGGAACCTTCACCGCCGTCTTGGCGGGGCGGGCAGCGAGCATCCTCTCTCTCCTCTCGACGGTCTGCGGCCTGCCAGACTACCGAGCCACCCCGCCGGGTACCGTGCCGGTCATGCGCGCCTCACTGTTCATCACCTGCTTAGCTGACACCGTCTTGCCCCAGACCGGGCGCGCGACCGTGCGGGTGCTCGAACGCGTCGGCGTCGCGGTCGACTTCCCGTTCGAGCAAACCTGCTGCGGGCAGATGCACTTCAACACGGGCTATGCGGACGAGTCGATCCCACTCGTGCGGCGGTTCCTGCGGGCATTCGCCGACAGCGAGGTGGTCGTCTCGCCGTCCGCGTCGTGCGTCGCGATGGTGCGCGAGAACTACGGGCGGCTCGCCGAGCGCGCCGGTGACGCATCGCTGCAGGCGGAGGTCGCGGCGCTCACACCCCGGGTTCTCGAGCTGAGCGAGCTGCTCATCGAACGGCTGGGGATCGACGACGTCGGCGCGTTCTTCCCGCATCGGGTGACGTATCACCCGACCTGCCACGGCATGCGGATGCTCGGCCTCGGCGAGCGACCGCTGCGGCTGTTGCGCGCGGTGCGCGGGATCGAGCTGACCGAGCTTCCCGAGGCGACGCAGTGCTGCGGCTTCGGCGGGACGTTTGCGATCAAGAACGCCGACACGTCGATCGCGATGCTGACGGACAAGGTCCGGGCGATCCTCGACACCGGGGCCGAGTTCTGCACAGCGGCGGATGGCTCGTGCCTGATGCACATCGGCGGCGCCCTCTCGCGCCAGCGCGCCGGCGTCCGGACGCTCCACTACGCGGAGATCCTCGAGCGCACCGAACATCAAAGAACATGACCGACGCGCCGCCCCATCCCCCGTTCCCAGATGCGGCGCGTCGCGCGCTCGGGGACGTGCAGCTGCGCCACAACCTCGGCCGAGTGACGCGCGCGATCCGCGCAAAGCGGGGGCAGGCGGTCGCAGAGCTGACCGACTGGGAAGAGCTGCGCGAGGCGGGCCGCGCGATCAAGGAGCGGGTCCTGCGGCACCTCGACGAGTACCTGATCGAGCTCGAGTCGGGCGTGCAGCGTGCCGGCGGAACCGTTCACTGGGCGCGCGACGCGGACGAGTGCAACCGCATCGTGTGCGAGCTCGTGCACGCGCACGGCGCCGAGGAGGTCGTCAAGTCGAAGTCGCTGACGACCGAGGAGACGGGGCTCAACGAGGCGCTTGCGGAGCGCGGCATCCGCGCGTGGGAGACCGACCTCGCGCAGCTGATCATCCAGCTCTCACACGACACGCCGTCGCATATCCTCGTGCCCGCGATCCACCGCAACCGCGAGGAGATCCGCGCGCTGTTTGCGCGCACGCTCGACGACGCTCCCGCAGACCTATCCGACGATCCGCGCGAGCTCGCCGAGACCGCCCGCCGCCACCTCCGTCGCCTGTTGCTGGCCGCGCGCGTCGGGATCAGCGGCGCGAACTTCGCGGTCGCGCAGTCTGGCACCGTCGCGGTCGTCGAATCCGAAGGCAACGCGCGCATGTGCACGACCCTGCCCGATGTGCTGATCACGGTGATGGGGATCGAGAAGGTGATTCCGACCTGGCAGGACTTCGAGGTCTACCTGCAACTGCTGCCGCGCTCTTCGACGGCCGAGCGGATGAATCCGTACACGTCGCTGTGGACGGGCGTGACCCCAGGCGACGGGCCACAGGAGTTCCATCTCGTGCTCATCGACAACGGACGCACGAGCGTGCTGGCCGACACCGTCGGCCGCCAGGCGCTGAACTGCATCCGCTGCTCGGCGTGCCTGAACGTCTGCCCGGTCTATGAGCGGACCGGTGGACATGCGTACGGCTCCGTCTATCCGGGCCCGATCGGCGCAATCCTGACGCCGATGCTGCGCGGGCTCGACGACGCCGGATCGCTGCCCTACGCCTCGAGCCTGTGCGGCGCGTGCTACGAGGTGTGCCCGGTCAAGATCAACATCCCGGAGGTGCTCGTGCACCTACGCGGTGAGGTGGTCGAGCGGAAGGCCTCGCGTCGTCCGTCGCCGGAGCGGCTCGCGATGCGAGGGCTCGCGCGGATCTTCGCGAGCCGCCGCCTCTACGAAGCGGCTCAGCGCGCGGGCCGCATAGCTCAGCTCCCGCTGACGCACCGCGGGAAGGTCGAGCACCTCCCGGGCCCGCTGTCGGCATGGACCTCGGCACGCGACCTCGCGCCGCTGCCTGAGCAAACGTTCCGGGACTGGTGGCGGGGGCGCACACCGTGAGCGCTGCCCGCGACGAGATCCTTGCCCGCATTCGCGTGGCTCTGAGGGATGTTCCGCCCGAGGAGGGCACCACGTCCGCGCCGATCCCGCGCGACTACCGGCTCACGGACGACGCCCCCGCCGCCGAGCTCGTCGAGCAGTTCGCCGAGCGCGTGCGCGATTACCATGCATCGGTCATGATCGTGCCGAGCGCCGACATCGGCGCCGCCGTCCTCGACGCCTGCACGCGGCGCGGGTTGACGCGGCTCGTCGTGCCGCCCGCGCTCCCCGGGCCGTGGCGACCCGCCGGCCTCACCGTCGTCGAGGACCATCAACTGCCCGCGCACGAGCTCGACGCGATCGACGGCGCGATCACCGGGTGTGCCACCGCGATCGCGCAGACGGGAACGATCATCCTCGACGGCCGCGGCGCCTCCGGCCGGCGCGCGATCACGCTCGTGCCGGACCACCACATCTGCGTCGTCGCGGAGGATCAGATCGTCGGGATCGTGCCCGAAGGCATCGCCCGGGTGGCCGGCGCGGCCACCGAGCGACGCCTGCCGATCACGCTGATCTCCGGTCCGTCCGCGACATCAGACATCGAACTCGAGCGGGTCGAAGGAGTGCACGGCCCCCGTCACCTCGTCGTCGTGATCGCCCTCGAGGGGTGATTGATCGGGGCTACGCCCCGATCTGCTCGAGCCAGCTGACGTACATGTCGATGAACGCGTCCATCGCGGCGTCGACCTCGGCGACGTTCCCGGTTGCGAGCAGGTCGAGCAGCAGCCCGCGCGTCACCGCGATGCCGAGGCGGGCGTGGGCACGCGCAAGCGGCCGCGGCATCCCGCGTGCGACGCTCAGTTCAGCGATCGGATCAAGCCAGCTGTCGACGATGCCGTCGAGCAGCTCCGTCGTGTGCGGACGCCCCTGCAGCGCCTGTCCGTAGACCTCGAAGAACAGCCGCTCGTTCGGCCACAGCGCTGGGTCGGAGATGTGCTTCCACCACGTCCGCATCGCGTCGGCGAGCGGCTCCTCGGGGTTGGGCAGGATGTCGGCGAGCGTGTCGCGCTGGCGCTGCTCGACCGCACGCACGATCTCCACCCACAGCCTCGCTTTCGAGCCGAAGTGGTGGATCAGCATCCGGTGGCTCGTCCCGAGCGCCGCCGCGAGTGATCGGAGGCTGAGGTCGCTGAATCCGGCGTTGGCGACGTGCTCGATCGCCCGGTCCAGCAGCCGTTGCCGTGCGTCCGTGCGACTCACTTGACACGAGTGTACCATGTGGTACATGAAACCTGTTCGAGTCACCATCGATGTCCCCACCCCGCGCGACGAGGTCTTCGAGTTCCTCGACGTGATGGCCAACCACGAGCCGTTCACCAACCACATGCTCGTCGACTGGCAGTACGCCGGGCCCGCGCGAGGCGTCGGCTCGAAGGCGCGCGTGCGCGCCAAGCTCGGCGGGACGAGCGAGCGTGTCGAGATCGAAGTCGTCTCGGCGAAGGCACCTGAGACGATCGTCGAGCGCAACGTCAGCGCGGGCGGCAAGCGGGTTGCGACCGGAACGTACACCCTCTCAGAACTCCCGAGCGGCGGCACCGCGATCACGTTCGAGTACGCCTGGCAGCAGGCGCCGCTGCGCGATCGGATGGCCGCGCCGCTGGTCCGGTCGATCCTGCGCCGCGGCAACGAACAGGCGATGCAGCGGCTCGCGCAGCAGCTGGCGTCGGCTCAGGCCGTCGCCACCGAGGTCAGCACCAACACGAACGCGAACGCCGCCCACATCGGCCAGAGCTAGTCGTCGACCGCGGCCGGTCCACCGGAGTGGACACGCCGTTGCTCTGCACGTTCACAGCCGACGCCCTTCGAGCAAGCGGCGCAGGAAGCGCTGGGTCTCCGGCCGCTGCGGCGAGCCGAAGATCTCCTCGGGACGCCCCCGCTCGACGATCATGCCCTGGTGCAGGAAGCAGATCTCGTCCGCCACCTCGCGCGCGAAGCCCATCTCGTGCGTCGCGATCACCATCGTCATGCCCTCGTACTTGAGCTCGCGCACGACGTCGAGCACCTCGCCGACGAGTTCGGGGTCAAGCGCGCTCGTGACCTCGTCGAGTAGCAGTGCCCGCGGGCGCGTGGCGAGCGCGCGGACGATCGCGACCCGCTGCTGCTGACCTCCCGACAGGCGGTCCGGGTAGTCCTGCTCGCGGTCGGCGAGGCCGAAGCGGGCGAGCAGCTCGCGCGCATGAGCGAGCGCCTCCTGATGCGGCTCACGGTGCGCGCGGCGCGGCGCGAGCGCGACGTTCTCGACGACCGTCATGTTCGGGAACAGGTTGAACTGCTGAAAGACGAGGCCGAGCCGGCGACGGATCGAGATCGGGTTCACGGACGGGTCGGTGATCACCTCACCGTCGAGCAGCACATCCCCGTCATCGATCTCCTCGAGCAGGTCGATGCAGCGCAACATCGTCGACTTGCCCGAGCCGGATGCGCCGATCAGGGCGAGCGCCTTGTTCTCATCGACGATCAGATCGATCCCGCGGAGCACCTCGCGCTCGCCATACGACTTGGTGACACCGCGCAGTTCGAGGACCGCGGTCATGCAAGCGCCGCTTCCCGGCGACGGCGCTCCCGCGCCTGCATACGATCGAGGATGCGTGCGAGCGGGAACGTCACCGCGATGTACAAGGCCGCGGCGGCGACGAGCGGGGTGAAGTTGAAGTTCTGGCCCTGATAGATCTGCGCCACGCGGAACGCCTCCTGCGGCCCGATGATCGATACAAGCGCGACGTCCTTCTGGAGCGAGATGAAGTCGTTCAGCAGTGGCGGCAGGACGCGACGGACGGCCTGCGGGAGCACCACGAACCGCATCGCCTGGCCGCCTGTCAGGCCGAGCGACAGCGCCGCAGCGGTCTGGCTGCGGTGGACCGAGTCGATCCCGGCCCGGTACACCTCCGCGACGTACGCCGAGTACGACAGCGACAGCGCGGCACAGCCGAGCACGACCGGATCCGTCGGCACACCGGTGAGCTGAAGCGCCGGCACGCCAAAGCCGATCAGGTAGACGACCAGGATCGTCGGGATCCCGCGGAAGATGTCGGTGTACACGGTCGCGAGCAGCTTGAACGGGAACAGCGCCGGTGCGCGCGTCACGCGGCACAACGCGATCCCGAGCGCGAGCACGAGCACGATGACCTCGACGATCACGAACATCCGCACGTCGAGCCAGAAGGCACGCAGCACATCGGGGAACGACTCCTTGAACGCCGGCCACGAGAAGAACGTCTCCCGCACGGTCGGCCAGCCCGGACTCGTCACGATCAGGGCGGTCAGCCCGCCAAGGACGACGATCGTCGAGACGGTCGAGATCGCGATCGACCGTCGCGTCTTCGCGCGCCGGGCCGCGGTGCGGGCGGCGCGGCGGTCGGACGCCAGGCTCGCGGCCCGTCCGCTCAGCTCAGCTGGGGTGCGCTGGCTCCGCCCATCCACCGGTTCGTGATCTGCCCAAGCTCGCCGGATGCCCGCAGCTGGCCGATCGCCCGAGTCACGCACGAGGTGAGCGGCGAGTTCTTCGCGAGCAGGGCACCCCAGCGGTCGCCGCCGGGTGCGCTGAACTGACCGGCGATCTTCGCCGTCGGCACCTGCGCGGCAGTCAGGTAGAAGGCCGTCGGGAGATCCACGACCACCGCATCGACGAGGTGCTCCTTGAGTGCGGTGACGACGTCGTTGGAGTTGTTGAACACGCGCGGCTGCTTCGTGGGTTTGATTGATGCGTTCACCGCGGCCAGACTCGTCGTGCCGATCTGCACGCCGATGAGCGCGCCTTTGAGGTCCGCGAGCGACGTCGCGTTGACGTACTTTGAGCCCTTCGCGACGACGACCGCCTGCGGCGCTTGGAAGTACGGCGCGCTGAAGTCCACCGCCTTCGCGCGAACGGGCGTGATCGAGATCTCGTTGACGTCGAAGTCGAACGTCTTGGGCCCAGGCGCGTACGAGGAGTCAAACGGCTCTGTGACCCACTTCACCTGGGCTGGCGGGTACCCGAGCTTCGCGGCGATCGCATAGGCCACGGCGCTCTCGAAGCCCTTCCCGTTCTTCGGGTCGTTGTTCTCGAAGTACGGCGGGTAGGCCGGCTTGTCGGTGGCGACCGTCAGCGTGCCCTTGGAGAGCGTGTGCAGCGTTGCCGGCGTGCACGACGCCGCCGTCGCCGCCGTGGTCGCACTGCTCGTCGTCTTCTTCGTCCCGCAGGCGCCCAGCACAATCGTGCCGGCGAGCGCCAGCGCGACGATCCGGAATCTCGCGCTCATCGCGCCGGAACCCTATCGGCCGCGCCGGATGATCAGATCGGCGACGAGTCCGGTCCAGCCAGTCTGGTGCGAGGCGCCGAGGCCCGCGCCGGTGTCGCCGTGGAAGTACTCGTGAAACGGGATCATGTCGCGCCATGCGGGATCGTCCTGGAACAGCCGACAGTCGCCGAACACGGGCCGCCGGCCATCGTCGCCGCGGGTGAAGATCGCGATCAACCGCCTGGACAGTTCGTCGGCCACAGCGTCGAGGGTCATCACATTGCCGCTCCCCGTCGGACACTCCACTTCGAAGGCCTCGCCGAGATAGCGGTGATACACCCGCAGCGTCTCGACGAGCAGGTAATTGATCGGGAACCAGACGGGGCCGCGCCAGTTGGAGTTGCCTCCGAAGAGGTCGCTCGTCGACTCCGCAGGCTCATAGTCGAGCGTCGCGGTCACGCCGTCGATCTCGACCACAAGCGGGCTGCGCGCATGGTGACGCGACAGTGCTCGCAAGCCGTGGTCGGAGAGGAACTCGCCGGTGTCGAGCATCGGCACGAGCATCCGCCGCAACCTGTCTTCGTCGACGATCGAGAGCATCCTCCAGCCGGCGTGCTCGGGAGACGGCATGTGCGCTACGACGTCGCGACCTTCCGGGCGGTTCGTCGTGAACCACTGCATGCGCTGCATGAAGTCCGGGAGCCGGGCCATCGTTTCCGGCCCGAGGGTCGTCACCGCCGCGAGCGGCAGCAGGCCGACGACGGAGCGCGCCCGCAACGGGATCAGCGAACCGTCGAGGCGCAGCGCGTCGTAGTAGAAGCCGTCCTGCTCGTTCCACAATCCTCGCTCGTTGATCGAGGAGGCGATCAGCGCGAAGTGCTCGAAGAACTTCGTCGCCAGGTCCTCGTACGTCCGGTCGCGCTCGGCCAACAGCAGCGCGAGCTCGAGCAGGTGCTGGCAATACATCGCCATCCACGCCGTTCCGTCCGACTGCTCGAGCACGCCCCGGACCGGGAGAGACGATCGGTCGAACGGACCGATGTTGTCGAGCCCGAGAAAGCCACCCTCGAACAGGTTGCTGCCGTCGAGGTCCTTGCGGTTGACCCACCAGGTGAAGTTGAGGAGCAGCTTGTGGGCAACCCGTTCGAGGAACTCCGTGTCGTTGTCGCCCGCGATCTCGTACACCCGGAGCGCCGCCCATGCGTGCACCGGCGGATTGACATCCCCGAACGACCACTCGTATGCGGGCAGCTGGCCGTTCGGGTGCATGTACCACTCGCGGCACATCAGGATCAGCTGGGACTTCGCGAACTCTGGGTCGACGTGCGCGAGCGCGACGCAGTGGAAGGCGAGATCCCATGCCGCGTACCAGGGGTACTCCCACTTGTCCGGCATCGAGACCACGTCCTGGTTGTTCAGATGCATCCATTCGCGGTTGCGCCCGGCTCGACGCGACTCCGGCGGCGGCGGCCCGGCCGGATCGCCGTCGAGCCAGCGCCGCACGTCGTAGTGGTAGAACTGCTTGGACCACAGCATCCCGGCCAGCGCCTGGCGCAGCGTGAGCGCCTCGTCGGAGCCGACGCCCGGCGGCGTGAGCTCAGCGTAGAACTCATCGGCCTCGCGCGCGCGGGTGTTCATCACGAGCTCGAAGTCCGAGCGCAGACCGCCGGAGCCCGCGAACAGTCGCAGCTCGATCGCCGCGGTCGCGCCGGGGGCCACCTCCAGGCGGTAGCGAAGTGCGGCCTTGGTCCCGCGCTGCTGCGGATTGACGGTGCCGGCGCCGTGGAGCACGTGATTGCCAATCCCATCCTTCGGATACGGCGTCGTGCACGGAACCCCGAACAGGCGCTCGGTGTTCGTCTCGTTCTCACAGAACAATGCTTGCGGCGAGCCCGATGCGGCCAGCGTACGGCGCCCGAGCAGAGGATGGTGAGCGATGAGCGCACCGCCCTCGCCCACCGAGATCTGTGGCTTCTCGGCATCCCGGTCGTGCCCCCACGACCATGTATTGCGAAACCACAGCGTCGGGAGCAAATCGAGCGTGGCAGCCTCCGGGCCGAGGTTACGCACGCTCACCCGGATGAGCACATCCTCTGGCGCCGCCTTCGCGTAGTCCGCCGTGATCTCCCAGTAGCGCCCCGCGTCGAAGATCCCCGTGTCGACAAGTTCGAACTCGGGGTCGAGCCGGCTGCGTGACCGGTTCTCGGCGACCAGTCGCGCGTACGGGAATTCGGCCTGGGGGTACATGTACCGCCAGCGCATCCACGAGTGTGTCGGCGTGCTGTCGAGGTAGAACCAGTACTCCTTGGCGTCCTCGCCGTGGTTGCCTTCGCTTCCGGCCAGCCCGAAGATCCGCTCCTTGACGATCGGGTCGCGCCCGTTCCAGAACGCGAGTGCGAAGCACAGCGTCTGGCGGTCGTCGCAGATCCCTGCAAGCCCGTCCTCGTTCCAGCGATAGGCGCGCGAGCGGGCGTGGTCGTGCGGGAAGAAGTTCCATGCGTCGCCGTCCGGGCTGTAGTCCTCGCGAACCGTCCCCCAGCCTCGCTCGCTCAGATAGGGGCCCCACCGCCGCCACGGCGAGCGCCCTCGCGGTACCTCGTTCAGACGGTCGCGTTCGGCACTCATCGCGCTGAGAACATTCTCACGAGGAACCGACACACCGAACAGGACCCCACGGGCCCGCGTGGAAGTTCGTAGAGCTGTGTCGGCCAGCCGGGTCCATGCCACGCGTTAGTCGCAGTTCGGCGCTCTCCCGTTACGAAGAGCGGATCGTTGCGTATGAACGGGCCCCCGCTCGCCGTGTCCGACAGTCCGCGCAGGCGGCCCCACGGCCGCCTCGGCACGATCATCAGCGACGGCGTCGGCGCCGCGCGCGAGCGCGAGCACTGCGCTTCCGGCTGCGCCGGATCGTGCTCCTCACGACGTCGCTGCTGCTTGCGGCCGCGTCGGTGTCGTTCGCGACGACGATGCTTCAGCCGTCCAACGTGCCGTTCGGCGTGCGCACGGTGGAATGGCTTCGGGACAACGGCGCGGCCTGGCTCGTGTCCGATGTCGAGCGCGCCTACTACTCGCTGAACGCGCCCCCGACAGGCGGACCGGCGCTCAGGGCCCTGGCGACCCCGGGCGCAGGCACCCTCATGCCAGCCGGCGGGTACGCGCCCGCGCCGATCACGCCGGTGCTGATGCCGGCGCTGCCGGGCGAGGGCGTCTGGCACGGGACCGGCCCGCTCGTGCGCGGCGCGCCGCCGATCCTCGTCACCACCTTCAGGCCCGATCCGAGCTACCCGCAGCTTGTCGCGGGTGTCGCGTGGATCGACTCCTCGCGCGCGTGGATCCAGCTCTACCCGGGCCGGTACGAGCCGCCGAGCAGCGGCAACGCGCTCGCGGAGGTCCCGACGGCGTTGCGTGCTCACCTGCTTGCGACGTTCAACAGCGGCTTCAAGCTCGAGGATTCGGGCGGCGGTTTCGTCGCGTTCGGCCGTGTCTACGCGCCGCTGAAGGATGGGATGGCGACGCTCGTGCGGATGCGCGACGGGACCGCCGACGTCCGCACCTGGACCGGCGGCCCCGATCCGGGCCCGACGGTGGAGCTCGCACGCCAGAACCTGCCGCTGATCGTCGATGGCGGCCGGCTCAATCCCGGCCTGGGCGATGGCCCGCAGTGGGGCGCGACGCTCGGCAATGCGGTCCGCGTCTGGCGATCGGGGATCGGCGTCGACGCACGCGGCAACCTCATCTACGCGGCGGCGGACATCCAGACGGCGACGAGCCTCGCCCAGATCCTCCAGCGCGCCGGCGCGGTCCGCGCGATGGAGCTCGACATCAACTACGAATGGGTGACGTTCAACTACTACGCCTCCGCTGACGCAGCCGGGCAGTCGAAGCTGCTGCCCGGGATGACCCGCGACGCGGCGCGTTACCTCTCCCCCGACGACCGCGACTTCTTCGCCGTCTACGCGCGCAACGGCTGAAGCTTCCGCGGGCGGGCGCCGTCATCATTCGGCCCGCGCGTGAGCAATCGCTACTCCTCCCCACAGCCGAACGTTCCCGGACAGGGGATCGTGGCGAGCTACCGCGGTCGTTTCTGGGGGCTGGTCGTCGTGATCGGCGTGGCCGCCGGCCTCGGCGGTGCGGCGCTGATGGAACTGCTCAAGGCGGTGGAGCACCTCGCGTGGTCGTTTCACTCCGGCACCTTCCTCGACGCCGTCAAGGCCGTCTCGCCGGCTCGGATCGTGATCGTGCTGTTGATCGCCGGGGTCGTCGCCGGCATCGGCGCGCTCGTGCTCAAACGCGTGCACGGGTTCGGTGGGAGGGAGATCTCCGAAGCGCTGTGGCTGTACGACGGTCATCTCGCGTTCTGGCCGAGCATCGCACGCGGAGTCCTGTCGATCGTCGTGGTCGCGCTGGGCGCATCGCTCGGTCGCGAGGCCGCACCGCAGCTGGCCGGCGCGGCCGTCGCCGGCGGTCTGTCCGAGTGGCTCGGGATCCCCCGCTGGCAGCGCCGCCTGCTGATCGCGTGTGGCGCGGGTGCCGGCATGGCGGCTGTGTACAACGTGCCGCTCGGCGGCGCGCTGTTCGCGCTCGAGGTCCTGCTCGGCACCGTCACCCTGCCGCTGGCGCTTCCGGCGCTCGTCACGAGCGCGATCGCGACCGCCGTCGCCTGGATCGCTCTGCCGAACGCCCCGACGTACCGCGTGCCCACGTACAGCGTGACGACGGCGCAGTTCATCTGGGCCGCGATCGTCGGTCCGCTCGCGGGTCTCGCCGCGGTCGCCTGGGTCCACCTGATCGCGCGCGTCCACATGCTCCGCCCCGTGGGCCGGTGGCGCGTGATCGCGCCGATCGTCGTCCTCACCTGCCTCGGCGTCGTCGCGATCGCGTACCCGGAGCTGCTCGGCAACGGCATGGACACGGTTCAGCTTGCGATTACCGGCCAGCTCGCGGTGGGCCTCACCGCCGCGCTCCTGTTCCTGAAGCCGCTCGCAACCGCCGGCTGTCTTGGCAGCGGCACCCCTGGGGGCCTGTTCACGCCGACGCTCATGTTCGGCGTGCTGTTCGGCGGCCTGCTCGGTCACGCCTGGTCGGTCGTGTGGCCTTCCGCGCCGGATGGGAGCTACGCGCTGATCGGAGGCGCCGCGATTCTCGCCGCCTCGATGCAGGCGCCGCTCGCCGCGGTCGTGCTCATCCTCGAGCTCGCGCACTACACCGACACGCTGATCGTTCCGATGCTGCTGTCGGTCGCTGGGGCGATCGTCGTCACCAGGCTGTTCGGCGCGCCGTCGATCTACTCCGCGCGACTGGAAGAGGCCGCCTCAGGCGCCGAGTCGGCGACCGATCTTGGAGACAACTGTGGCGGGGCGTCGGTTGCGGCTAAAGGAAGGGTCGGGCGCGAGCGATTACCTGGGCATAGTGAGCGAGACGATTTCGCATGATGACCGGGGTCTCGCCGATGCATCCCGCGACCCGGCCGAGCGTGAGCAGGCGCGCAAGCGCATCCTGTTCGTCGACGACGAACCGGACCTACTCGAGAGCCTGCGTGACGCGATGCGCCGCTACAGACGCCAGTGGCAGGTTGATTTCGCACGTGGCGGGAACGCAGCGCTCGAGTTGCTCGGCGACGAGCCGGCGGATGTCGTCGTCGCCGACATGCAGATGCCCGAGATGGACGGCGCAACGCTGCTCCAGCGCGTGCGCGATCTGTATCCGACGACGCTCCGGATGGTGCTCTCCGGGCACGCGAGCCCCCAGCTGCTCACCCGGGCGGCGACGGTCGCGCACCGATTCCTCGGCAAGCCGTTCGACGCGGCCGAACTCGGGTTGCTGATCGAGCGCTCGTGCGCGCTGCGCGAGCTGACGGAGGAGGCGGAGGCCTTCCGCGTGACCGCCGCGGCGACGGCGCTACCGTCTCGGCCGGGCGTGTACACCCGGCTGACGAACGTGCTCTCGGATCCCGGATGGGAGCCGGCCGATGTCGCGAAGGTCGTCGAGGCCGACATCGCGATCACGGCGAAGGTGCTCCAGCTCGCCAACTCGGCCTTCTTCGGCGTCGGGCGCGAGGTCACCTCGGTGCAGCAGGCCGTCGTCTACCTCGGCGTCGAGACGATCAAATCGCTGACGCTCACGGCCGAGACGTTCGGCGTACTCGCGCCGGAGACCGTCCACGGCTTCTCGATCGACGAGTTCCAGCGACACGCGATGCTCGTCGCGCGGATCGCGGCGGGCATCCTGCCGGACGGGCGCAGCCAGCAGGAGGCGGTGACCGCCGCGCTGCTGCACGATGTCGGCAAGCTCGTGCTGATCGCCGACGACCCGTTCCGGTGGGCGCGGCTGAACCACGAGGCGCACCGTCTCCAGCAGCCGCTGCATCGCGTCGAGCTCGAGCAGGAGGGCGTCACGCACGCCGCCACCGGCGCGTACCTGCTGTCGCTGTGGGGCCTGCCCGACGGCGTCGTCGAGGCGGTCGCCCATCATCACGATCCGGGTGCGCTGCCGGGTCTCGGGCTCGACCCGGTCGCGGTCGTCCACATCGCAAACGCGCTCGCGAACGAGCTCGCGCCCAAAGCGGAAGGCAGGCCGCCGGCGCAGGCGATCGATGACGGGCTCGTCCACCGACTCGGTCTCGCGCGCAAGCAGAGCACCTGGCGCGGGCTCGCGACCAAGTACGCGAATCAACTGCCCGCCGCGGCCGGTTCATGGAACCGATGACCTCGGGGCGCGCCGGGGCGAGCGCGGCGCTCGCGTAGCAACTACGGCCCCGCGTTGCGGGAGCGCCCGGATGCAGTCGCGGGCGACCTCCGCGACGCTGCCTGTGATGGCGGAGGCTCCCGACAGAGACGCACGCCATGAGCGGCTGACGCTCTTCGCGATGTGCTTCGGGCTGTTCATGATCATGCTCGACAACACGATCGTGAACGTGGCGCTCCCGTCGATCCAGCGGGAGCTGCACATCAGGCCCGAGACGCTCGCGTGGACGGTCAACGCGTACGTCGTGCCGTTCGCCGCGCTGATCCTGCTCGGGGGCAAGCTCGGCGACCGCTTCGGGCGCCGACGGATGTTCGTCGTCGGCCTGAGCATCTTCACATGCGCCTCGGCCGCGTGCGCGCTCTCGAGCACCGCGGGCACGCTCGTCGCAGCGCGTGCGATTCAGGGCGCGGGGGCGGCCCTGATGAACCCGCTCTCGCTCTCGATTCTCGTCGCGACGTTCCCCCCAAAGCGCCTGCCCGCCGCGATCGGGATCTGGGCCGGGATCTCCGGCCTTGGACTCGCGATCGGTCCGCTCCTCGGCGGCGTGCTCGTCGAGAACGCCAACTGGTCGGCGGTCTTCTGGATCAACGTCCCGATCGGCCTGATCGCCGTCGTCGTGACGCTGTGGGCGGTGCGCGAGTCCTGGGATGTGAGCGGCCGCTCGCTCGACCTCCCCGGCGCGTCACTCGTCACAGCCTCGCTGTTCTGCGTCGTGTGGGGGCTGATCAAGAGCGACACGCACGGGTTCGGCTCGGCGTACGTGATCGGCTTCCTGACCGCCGGCCTGGTGCTCGCGGTCGCGTTCGTGATCTGGGAGCAGCGGTGCAGCGATCCGATGCTGCCGCTTGACTTCTTCAAGCACCGGCTGTTCACCGTGTCGGACGCCGTGATGCTGCTCGTCGGCTTTGCGCTGTTCGGGGCGATCTTCTACGGCGCGCTCTTCCTCCAGAACATCCAGGGCTACTCGGCGCTTCAGGCCGGCGTCCGGACGCTCCCCTGGACGTTGATGATCCTCGTCGTCGCCCCGATCGCCGGCCGCGTCAATATCCGCATCGGCGCGCGGTTGCCATCGTCTTGCGGGATGCTGCTCGTCGGGGTCGGTCTCGTCGGGCTTGCGCACCTCGACGCGACCTCGCCGTACTCCGCGATCTGGCCGTACTTCATGCTCTGCGGCGTCGGCACCGCACTCGCGATGCCGACGCTGAGCGCGACCGCGATGGGCGCGATTCCCGCGGTGAAGGCGGGAGTCGCATCCGGCGTGCTCAACACCGCACGGCAGATCGGCGGCGCCCTCGGGATCGCCGTCATGACGGCGGTCGCGACCGGACGGATCTCAACCAGCTGGAACCAGTTCGTCGCGACGGTACCTGCACCGCTGCGCGGGCCCGCGGCTCACCTCGCCCCATACGTCGGCGGCGGCCAGATCGGCCCGATCGGCCGGCTCGCGGGTCCGGTGGCCCGCGACGCCGCGACATCGGCGTTCATGTCCGGGTTGCACGCCGCGATGTGGACCGCCGCGGTGCTGTGCACGATCGCTGCGGTCGTCGCGCTCGTCGGCCTGCGACCGGAGCCCGAAACCGTCGAGAGCAGCGCGGCGCTGGCCTGATCACCCAAGCGCCCGGCGCAGATCCGCGACGAGGTCCTCCGGGTCCTCGATCCCGCAGCTGAGCCGGACGAGGTCGGGAGGGACCGCTGCGGACGAGCCCTCGACGGACTGGTGCGTCATCGCCTGCGGCACCTCGATCAGGGACTCGACGCCGCCGAGCGACTCCGCGAGCGTGAACAGGCGGGTTCGGCTCGCGATCTCGGCGGCCCGCGGGTGGCGGAAGCTGACCATCCCGCTGAATCCAGGCCAACGGACCTGGCTTGCGTCGGGCACGGTCGCGAGCAGGTCGACGACGGCCGCTGCGCTGCGCGCATGCGCGTCCATCCGCAGCTGCAGGGTGCGCAGCCCGCGGTGGACGAGGAAGCAGTCGAACGGACCCGGCACCGCGCCCACCGCGTTCTGGACGAACCGCAGCCGCTCATACCAGGTGTGGTCGCGCGCGACCACAACACCCCCGACGACATCCGAATGCCCTCCGAGGTACTTCGTGGTCGAATGGACGACGAAATCGGCGCCGAGCTCAAGCGGGCGCTGGTTAGCCGGCGTCGCAAACGTGTTGTCGACGGCGACGAGCGCGCCACGTTTGCGAGCGACGACGGCCTCGACGTCGATCACGTTCAGCAGCGGGTTCGTCGGGCTCTCGACCCAGATCAGCCGCGTGTCTCCCCGGACGGCCGCGTCGAGCCGACGGAGGTCGGTCTGGTCGGTCAGGTCGTAGCGCAGGCCCCACCGGCTCAGCACCTTGTCGACGAGACGATACGTCCCGCCGTACAGGTCGCCCGGCAGCACGATGTGCGACCCGGCCTCGCACGCGACCGTGATCAGCGCATGTTCGGCCGCGAGGCCGGAGGCGAACGCAACAGCCTCGCCGCCCTCGAGCTCGCCGAGCGCTTGCTCGAGCGCCGCGCGCGTCGGGTTGGCCGACCGCGCGTAGTCGTAGTCGCCGACAAATTCTCCGGGGCGCGGCTGCGCATACGTCGAGGTCTGGTGGATCGCGGGGATGACCGACCCGAACGCGGGGTCCGGCGTCAGACCCGCGTGGACCGCGCGGGTCGCGAACTTGTCGCCGTGGCTCACGTGGCCAATGCTTCCAGTAGATCGGTCCGCGTGACGAGTCCGACGGCGCGACCGTGCTCGGTCACGAGCAGCGCCTGCCGGTCGGCGACGAGCAACTCGACGGCCTCGCGCACCGGATCGTCGGCCGACACCGCAGGAAACGGCGGCTCCATCACGTCGACGATCTGCGCATCGAGCACCGACGGATCCGACGCCGCGTGTCTGAGCAGGCCCCGCTCGCCGATCGCGCCGACGACGGTCGCAGGGTCGTGGGCGCTGACGACGGGCAGCTGCGACACGCGGTGCTCGTGCAGGAGCGCCACCGCGTCGCGCACGCGGTAGTGCGTCTGGACCGTCACGAGCGACGGGATCTCACCCGCCTCGCGCTTGCGCGCGAGCACGTCCCCGACGCGCAGCTTCGTGTCCCGCTCGAGGAACCCGTACTGGCGCATCCACGCGTCCGAGTAGATCTTTGACAGGTAGGAGCGACCGCCGTCAGGGAGGATCACCGCGATCAGCGCGTCTGGATCGTCAAGCTCCGATGCGAGCGCCAGCGCCGCGTGAACCGCCAGACCGCCGGAGCCACCCGCGAGGATGCCCTCGAGCTGCGCGAGCCGGCGCGTGGTCAGGAACGCGTCGCGATCGGACACCGTGATCCAGCGATCGATCACCGACGGGTCGAACGTCGCCGGCCAGAAGTCCTCCCCGACGCCCTCGACGAGATACGGCCGCACGTTCTCCGCCCCGACTGAGTAGATCGAGCCTTCCGGATCGGCGCCGACGACGACAAGATCGGGGCGGCGCTCGCGCAGGTAGCGAGCGGTCCCGGTGATCGTGCCCCCGGTCCCGACCCCGGCGACGAGATGCGTGAGCTGCCCGGCGCTCTGCTCCCACAGCTCGGGGCCCGTGGATTCGTAGTGCGCCTGGGGGTTGGCTTGGTTGGAGTACTGGTTCGGTTGGAACGCGCCCGGGATCTCTTCCGTCAGACGGTCGGCGACGCGGTAGTACGACTGGGGCGAGTCGGGCGGGACATCCGTCGGAGCGACGACGACATCCGCGCCGTAGGCCCGCAGCAGATCGATCTTCTCCTTCGACATCTTGTCCGGCATCACCGCGATCACCCGGTAGCCCTTCAGCCGCGCCGCGATCGCCAGCCCGGTCCCGGTGTTGCCCGATGTCGGCTCGACGATCGTGCCGCCAGGTCGCAGCTTCCCGTCGCGCTCGGCGGCCTCGATCAGTGCCACCGCGACCCGGTCCTTGATCGAGCCGCCGGGGTTGAACGCCTCGAGCTTCGCGACGAGGCGCGGGCGCACTCCGGCACCGATCCGAGCGAGTCTGACGAGGGGCGTGTCGCCGATCGTGTCGAGGATCGAGTCCTTGACGGCCGGCTGGAGCGTGATCTCTGGCATCGGCCAAGGATGAACGATCCCGTGATCTGGGCGCAAGAGCCTGTGGATTCTTTGGTCAGCAGGGCCAATCTTGGATATCCTTCGGCCAGCTCCGCTGACCGCCCTGCGATGCCGAATGATCCACGCCCCCAGGTCGATGCCGTCGACCGCGCGATGCTCGAGTTGCTCGCCCGGGACGCCCGGATCACGAACCAGCGGCTCGCCGAGAGCGTTGGGATCGCGCCGTCGACGGCGGTCGCGCGGCTGCGCTCGCTGCGGGAGCGAGGCGTCATCCGCGGGTTCCACGCGGAGGTCGACCTCGCAGCGCTCGGCCGGCCGCTGCAGGCGCTCGTCGCCGTCCGGCTCGCCGTCCACGCGCGCGAGCAGATTGATGCGTTCACCGATGCGGTCCGGCAGCTTCCCGGCGTGCTGATGGTGTTTCACTTGACAGGCGTGACCGACTATCTCGTGTGGATCGCCGCGGCCGACGCCCAGGACCTGAGGGAGTTCGTGGTCGACCACCTCGCGACCCACCCCTCGGTCGCGCACGCCGAGACCTCGCTGATCTACGAGCACCGGCGCGGCCCTGGAATCTGGGGCGCCGCCGATCCGGCCACCCGATGAAGCTTGCGGCCCGGGCCGACGGCCTTGGGACGACGGTCTTCACCGAGATGACCGCGCTCGCGATGCGGACCGGCGCGATCAATCTCGGGCAGGGTTTCCCTGATGAGGACGGGCCGGCGGCGGTGATCGAAGCGGCGGTCGACGCGCTGCGCTCGGGTCACAACCAGTACGCGCCGCTGCCCGGCGTCCCGGCGCTGCGCGAGGCCGTAATCGAGCATCAGCGCCGCTGGTACGGGCTCGAGGTCGAGGATGTGCTGATCACGTTCGGGGCAACCGAGGCGATCGCCGCCGCGCTGTTGGCCTTGTGCGACGAGGGCGACGAAGTGGTCGTGCTCGAGCCGTACTACGACTCATACGCCGCGTGCATCCAGTTCGCCGGCGCGGTGCGGCGGCCGGTGACCCTGCGTCCGCCCTCGTTCGCGCTCGATCCGGAGGCCCTGCGCGCCGCGATCGGACCCCGGGCGCGCGTGATGCTGCTGAACACGCCGCATAACCCGACGGGACGGGTGTTGACGCGCTCGGAGCTGGAGCTGCTCGCGTCAGCGTGCGTGGAGCACGATCTCATTTGCGTGACCGACGAGGTGTACGAGCACCTCGTCTACGACGGCGAGCACATCCCGCCCGCGACGCTGCCGGGGATGGCCGAGCGCACGCTGACGATCTCGAGTGTCGGCAAGTCGTTCTCGGTCACAGGTTGGAAGATCGGGTGGTGCTCGGGGCCGGCGGAGCTCGTCGCGGCAGCCCGAGCGGTCAAGCAATACCTGACGTTCGCCGGCGGGACCCCGCTCCAGCACGCGGCGGCGGTTGCCCTGCGGCTGCCCGCCAGCGAGTTGGAGGCGGTGCGCGACGATCTGCGGCGCAAGCGCGACCGGTTGTGCGCGGGCCTGTCGGACGCCGGGCTGAGGCCGCTCGTGCCGGCGGGGACGTACTTCATCAACGCGGATGTCGGCGGCGATGCCGTGGCTTTCTGCGCGTCGCTTCCCTCGCGATGTGGCGTCGTCGCGATCCCAACGAGCGTGTTCTACGACGACAAGGCCGCGGCTCCGACGCTCGTGCGGTTCGCGTTCTGCAAACGACCTGAGGTGATCGACGAGGGGGCGCTGCGGCTCGCGAGCCTACGCTAACACCCGCTCGCGGCGCGCGGATCGCGCCCGCGCGATTGCGGTCAACGCCCGCCGCTCGTCACAGCCGCGCTCGATCTCGATCGCGCCGTCCGTCGCCGCCACCAGCCAGTCCCCCGGTCCGGCCGCGACCTCGCTCCGGCGGCTGCGGATGATGAACAGGTGATCGCCGACAAGCCGGTAATCGACCCCGTGAGTCGCGAAGAACTCGAGGATCTCGGGATCGTTGTACTGGTGAATCTGAAGCCGCTGCTCGGCGTCCATCGCGCTCTCCTACGTTTGCCGCCCTGAACATTGAGAGTGTGCTGCACCGTCTCGCCGCCGACCACCGTGACATCTCCCGACAGTCGTGCGTAGTTGCCCGTGGCCGTCATCGGCGAACCGGGCTCACACCGCGACATGTGCGGGCGCCTCCAGCTGACGACGCCGCGATTGCGGGAACCGGGGTGACCGTGCCGGCACGCACCGCCTGCGGCAGGTCGAGCGTCCGTGCCCGGATCTCCCCAGGGTCAACCGGCCTCAGCTCGTCGACGGTCAGCTTCGGCTGTCTGAGCGGCCCGGCCTCGGCTGGGAGCTCGACGCCGATTACATCGAGGCTCACCGGGTTCCGTACCCCGGCGTGTGAGGGACCCGCCTGTGGGCTCCGCCGGAGCGTGCGCGGGACGTAGGATCGCAGCGTCCCGTTCTCGCCACCCGACTCCGAAGGTGAGCGCCTCATGCCCGACCACAACCGCCGTCTCGTCCTCGCGGAACGCCCAACCCGTCACGTCGACGACCGTACGGTCCGCCTTGAACGCGTCGAGGTCCCCGAGCCAGCCGCCGGCGAGGCGTGCGGTACCTGGCGGAGCACGTCGTCCTCGCGAACGGCGCGGATCCGATCGTTCCGGCGGTTCCCGGCCCGCGGGAGCTCGACGGCATCTGGAGCACGCGCGAAGCGACCGCCGTTCGCGTTGACCTCGAACCATCGACGGCCGGGTCATCGCCTGATCGCGAACCTCGAGGCGAGTCGTGCCGTTGTCATCAGCCGCTCGAAGCAGCCTAACGGCCGCGGCGACGGTCTCCTCGTCCATTTCGATCCCCGCGGCTGACGTCTCCAGTAGCGCGCGTTCGAGCGCGGTCTCGGCGCGATGAGCTTCGCCCGCCTTGCGCGCGTCCTGCAAGGCTTTGAGGGCGTTCCGCAGGTCGGTGCGCTCGCGCTCGCGCGGCTGTCGGTCGTGCAGGCCATGCCCTCCTGCGGCCTTGCGTTTCTCGCCGTGCTGCCCGGCGGTACTTCGGCTTTCAACTCGCGCTGATCACGAACTCGATACATGGCGGCCCTGGCCCCGCCGCAGAGGGGCCGCTGCTTGCGACAGGGAACGTGCGGCGGGGCAAGGCGGGCCTGGCAGCTAGACTGGATCCGGGCATTCTCCGCTCCTGCGAAGCGCATTCGCGCAGAGCACCGTCGGTTAGCGCCGGACGGCGACCTCACGGACAGTTTCGTCCCAGCGACGGAAGACCCGATCCGCAACAGAGCGGAAGGACGCTGCCAGTGGCGATCCCCGCTCAGGAAGGTCGTCGACATGCAGAGTCTCAGTTACTCGGGCCCGCGGGCTCGCCCCTTCTCCGGCTCGGTGCCGATGACCAACGGTGCCGGGATGAATGGGGACGCGCGGATGTCTGGCGAGCGGACGATGCGCGTCGGCGTCGTTTCCACGTACCCACCGCGGCCGTGCGGGATCGGGACGTTCTCGCGGGATCTGCGCGAGGCGCTGCTCGGAGCTGACGGCGTGTCCGGTGTCGACCTCGTCGCAATCGTTCGCGAGGACGACGTCGAGCAGGCATCAGAGGTCGTGACCCGGATCCACCAAGACCAGCGCGGCGACTACACCGCAGCCGCCCGTGTGCTCGAGCGCCGTGGCGAGGACGTGGTCGTGATCCAGCATGAGTACGGCATCTTCGGCGGGCACGAGGGCGCGCACATCCTCTCCCTTGCCGCGGAGTTGCGCCAGCCGATCGTCGTGACGCTGCATACGGTCCTGAGCGCCCCGTCCGTTCGCCAGGCCGAGACCCTGCGCGCACTGTGCGATCTCGCAACGCTCGTGTGCGTGTTCACCGAGACCGCCCGACGGATGATCCTCGACGCCCGGTTGGTCTCGCCCGAGCGGGTCCGTGTCGTGCCGCACGGCGGCCCGTCGGAACTGCTCCCGGGCGCAGACGTCCCCGGCCGGGTTGCAGGCCCACCGTACCGCGACGTCGGCCATGCGCCAACGGCGGTTCGCACTGATGGCTCGGTGCTTGCGACCTTTGGCCTGATCTCGCCAGGCAAGGGGATCGAGGTCGCGATTGCCGCGATGCCGGCGATCGTCGCGCGACATCCGACTGCTCGGTACGTCATCGCCGGCCAGACCCATCCCGAGGTGGCAAAGCTCCATGGCGAGGAGTACCGGATCTCGCTCGAGCGCCTGGCGCGCGATCTCGACCTCGGCGAACACGTCGTGTTCGATGACCGCTTCCTAAGCATGGAGGAGCTGTCGGCGATGCTGGCGGGTACGTCGATCTACCTGACGCCGTACCGCTCTCGCGAGCAGATCGTCTCCGGCGCGCTGACGTTCGCGATCGTGGCTGGCTGCCCGACGGTGTCCACGCCCTACTTCTACGCGGAGGATGTGCTGGCATCCGGCGCGGGAGTGCTCGTTCCGTTCGACGACCCGGCGGCTCTCGCCGAGGCGGTTATCGGCCTTCTCGACAACCCTGAAGAGCTCGAGCGAACACGCATTGAGGCGCGCATGATCGGCCGCGAGCTGACCTGGCCGCAGGTAGGTCGCCAGACCGCCGAGGTGCTGCGCGAGGCGGTGATTCTCGGTCCGCCGAGGACCGTGCGGAACCCGCCGCCTGCCACGTTGCCGCGGGCGCGCTCCTCGCACCTGCTGACAATGGTTGACGAGGTTGGGATCATCCAGCACGCCGACGGCGTCGTGCCCCTCCGCTCGTCGGGTTACTGCACCGACGACGTTGCCCGTCTCGCGATCGTCGCGTTGGGACTCGGACGCACGACCGGCATCGAGGCGTACGACCGCGTGCTCGCCCGCAGCCTCGGGTTCCTACGTCACGCGTGGAGCGCAGAGGAGCAGGGCATGCGCAACTTCATGGCGTATGACCGTCGCTGGCTCGACGAACCGCATGCGGGGGACCATTTCGGGCGAGCCGCGTGGGCGCTCGGTGAGGTGGTGGCCGCTGCACCGGTCCCTGCGCTGCTCGAGCCCAGTCTCTTCCTGCTGCGCGAGATGCTGCCTGCGCTCGCCGAGCAACGCTCGCCCCGCACGATCGCTTTTGCTGCGCTTGGACTCGCGCGCACCGGCGCCGAGGTGGTCGGTGACGAGGGGATGGACGTGCTCGGCGTCCTCGCTCGACGACTCGCAGATCAGCAGCGGATGAACGGGTCGGCGGACTGGTACTGGGCGGAGGATGCCCTCGTGTACGACAACGCCCGGCTGCCGCAGGCGCTGATCGCGGCCGGGACGCGGCTCGGCGATGGGGAGCTGGTCAGCGAGGGGATGCGCTCACTCGAGTGGTACGAAGGCGAGCTCGGTATCGCTGGTCCGTGGCTGCAGCTGGTTGGGCACCGCGGTCGCCGTCGCGGTGAGCCTCGTGGAGGCGACGGTGACGAGCAGCCGCTCGACGCCGCCGCACTCGTCGAGGCGGAGGTCGAGGCATTCGGAGCCACGGGGGACGAGGCGCATGCGCGGCATGCGGTGCGTGCGTTCGAATGGTTCCTCGGCCGCAATCGGCTCCAGCTGGCCGTGTACGACTTCGCCACCGGTGGATGCCACGATGGAATCGGAGCGTCGAGCGTCAACCGCAATGAAGGGGCCGAGTCGACGCTCGCCTATCTCCAAGCGCTGCTCGTCCTTGACGGCGCCGGCCTCCAGGCAACGCTGCCCGAATGAAGATCGCGCTGCTCGGACCGATTGCGTGGCGCACCCCTCCCCGCCACTACGGACCGTGGGAGCAAATCACGGGACTCCTGGCCGACGGCCTCGCGCAGCGCGGCATCGATGTGACGCTGTTCGCCACGCTGGACTCGATCACGCTCGCGCGGCTAGAGGGGGTCTGCGAGCGGCCTTATGGAGAGGACGACGAGATCGACGGACGCGTGTGGGAGGCGCTGCACGTCGCCCACGCCCTGAGCCGCTCGGCCGAGTTCGACCTGATTCACAACCATCTCGACTGGCTGCCGCTCGCGTTTTCGGGCCTGGCGCACGCTCCGATCGTGACCACCATCCATGGGTTTTCCTCACCGCGGATCCTGCCTGCCTACGTGCGCTCGAACAGCGTCTTTGTATCGATCTCCGATGCCGACCGCGCGCCCGAGCTCGAGTACGCGGCGACGGTCCATCACGGCGTCGATGTCACGACCCTGCCGTTCTCGGCGACGGCGGGCGAAGCGCTCGTGTGCTTCGGCCGGATTCATCCCGACAAAGGCACGGCACGAGCGATCGAGATCGCGCGGCACGCCGATCGGCCGCTCGTCCTCTGTGGGCCCGTGCAGGACGAGCGGTACTTCACCGACGAGATCGAGCCGCATGTCGACGGCGACAACGTTCGTTACCTCGGATCCGTTGGTCGCCTGGAGCGGGCACAGGTCCTGGGGGACGCAGCCTGTTTGCTGCACCCGATTGCGTTCGCTGAGCCGTTCGGTCTGTCGGTCGTCGAGTCGATGCTCTGCGGGACGCCAGTCGTCGCATACGCTCGTGGGTCGATGCCGGAGGTCATCGAGGATGGCGTCACCGGAGTGCTCGCGCACAGCGTCGATTCGGCGGTCGCGGGCGTCAAGCGCGCGGTACGGCTCGACCGAGCCACGTGCCGACAGACGGCCGCGCGCCGGTTCTCCGCTGACCGAATGGTCGACTCCTACCTCGATGTCTACGAAGGCGTCCTCCGTGACCGATAGCGCATCACTGTTCACCCGGCACCCGGGCAATCCGCTGCTTGCGCCCGAGCGCTGGCCGTACACCGTCAACGCGGTGATGAATCCGGGAGCGACAAGGATCGCTGGCGAAACGGTGCTGCTGTGCCGCGTCGAGGACCGCCGCGGCTTCTCGCATCTGACCTGCGCCCGCTCCCGGGACGGGGCGTCCAACTGGATCGTCGACGACCGCCCCGCTCTCGCCTACGACCTCGCGTACCCCGAAGAGGAGTGGGGGCTCGAGGATCCGCGGGTGACCTTCGTCGAGGAACTCGGACGATGGATCATCACCTACACGGCGTTCGGCCGTGAGGGCCCGGGCGTGTCACTCGCGCAGACCACGGACTTCAAGACGTTCGAGCGGTTGGGGATGGTCATGCCTCCCGAGGACAAGAACGCGGTGCTGCTGCCACGCCGCATCGGTGCCGACTGGGTCCTCTTTCACCGGCCAACCTCAAGGCACGGCGCCGACGTATGGTTATCACGCTCCTGCGACCTGAAGAGCTGGCGATCGCCCGAGCTTGTGCTGGCTCGCCGGCAGGGCGGCTGGTGGGATGCGGCTCGCGTTGGCATCGGCCCACCGCCACTCGAGACTGAGCACGGCTGGCTCGTCGTCTACCACGGTGTGCGCCAGACTGTCGCCGGGGGGCTATACCGCGCGGGGCTGGCATTGCTCGACCTCGAGGCCCCCTGGCACGTCTTGCGGCGCTCGGAGGAATGGGTGCTCGGTCCCGGCGCGGACTACGAAGTCTCGGGCGACGTTCCGAATGTCGTCTTTCCGTGCGGCCTCGTCCACGACCGGCAGAGCGACAAGCTGTTCCTGTACTACGGGGCGGCGGACACTCGCATCGGCCTCGCCACCGCCCGCTACTCGGAGGTCATCGACTACCTGCTGGAGTGCCCGCCGGGCTGAGCCTCGACCACGAGGCCGCGCGTCGGGCGTTGCGCACGGCTGGGGTCAGAGAACGCCGGCCGGGAGCACGAAGCGCTGCGGCGGGCGTGGCGCTCCCGCAGCGCCGGTGAGTCGTGCGCCGTGCAGCCCGCGTCTCGGAGTCGTGGAGACAGTCTGCTCGGCCGCGCCGGCGTGGGCGAGGATCCAGTCGATGACCGCCGGGGAGTCGGCGCCTGCGGCCAGAATCGCCGCCCGTTCGATGACCTGACCACCGGAGCGATGCGGTCGGGCCAGGCGGGTGACCAAGGCGAGAATGGCGTCGTCGTCCATTGCTGATTTCCACTCCGGCTACGCGAGGTTCTCGCCCGGCAGCGTGCGTTGGCAGGCGGCGCATACCCTCGAGATCAGGGGGTGCGTGAGTGCGAGGTCGGCGAGTTCGAAGCAGCGACGGTGACGCCCGCCGCCGAACACTTGGAATTCGTGGCGGCAGACGCAGCGGTAACGGCGCGTCTGCTCAGCGGCGGCGCTCATACGTTGGTCTGGGGTGGGGGCAGCACAACCGCTGCGGCGTTGGGTTCGTCACTGTCGTCGAGCCAGCGCTCGGCGTCGAGGCGATCTCGTTCGAGAATCGCCGCTCTACGCACGACGAACTCATCGAGCAGATCGGCGATCCGCTGGTGCGATTCGGACGGTGGCGCCGTGGCGGGGCGATCACGAGAGATGATCGATCGGTATCCGACGACCTGGGCGAGATCGGCAACCGGCGCCAGCAGAGAACCGCACTCGGGGCAGAGGTCGCCGACAAGTTCGGCTGGCTTTCCCGACACATTCAGGCGGGCCTTGCAGGCGTCGCATTTGTAATGGGGCATAGGGCCCCTTTCGTTCGATTGCATGACCCACTATACATGAAATAGAAATCTAGAAACGTTATTCTTGAGAGCATGTCCTCGAGCGACGCGCCGACGTGGTCGTTCCTTACCAATCATGCCCGGGTTCTGCTCTGCATCGCCCAAGATCCCGGCGTGCGCCTGCGCGAGATCGGCGACCGCATCAGTATCACCGAACGCGCTGCGCACCGAATCGTCGACGAACTCGTCGACGCCGGCTACATCTCCCGTACGCGCATCGGCCGCCGCAACCGGTATGCGATTCACCGAGCACTGCCGCTCCCCGACACCCTCGTCCACGAACAGAGCGTGGGCGACCTGCTTGCCATCCTGACCAGGCCTGGCACCGAGTAGCACCCAATCGGTTTCTGTTGCTTGCGAGTACTCGCGGTCGCGCCCGAGGGCGGCTCAGCATTGATCACGGGTCACGAGCGCCGTCGCGGTCGGCCCAACGTCTGCTCAGTGTCAGCGAGCGCCTGCTCCTCACTTGACCCCCGCGAAGCGCGGGTGCTCTGCTGTCGTGAGTCGCTTGATCGTCCCGTTGGTGGACCGTTGGTGGACCGTTGGGACGATCATCTGACGAGAGAATGGCCATAACGGCCTCCAAAGCCGGCTAGACGACGGTCTCGGAGATCCCCCGCGCCCAGCCATTGACTTCTCAGCCTCACCAACCCAGCGGCATTAGCCGATCGAACTCTCCATCTGCAGCTCGATCAGGCGGTTCATCTCGACGGCGTACTCCATCGGGAGCTGCTTGATGATCGGCTCGATGAACCCGTTGACGATCAGCTTCGAGGCCTCGTCCTCACGGATTCCGTGCGACATCAGATAAAAGAGCTGCTCATCGCCGACCTTCGAGACGGTCGCCTCGTGGCCGACGTTGACGTCGTCTTCGCTAATCCGGATCGTTGGGTAGGTGTCCGAGCGCGAGTGCTCGTCGAGCAGCAGCGCGTCGCAGACCACCTTGGACCGTGAGCCGTGGGCGCCCTTGGCGATCTCGAGCAGCCCGCGATACGAGCCACGGCCGCCGTCCTTGGAGATCGACTTGGCGAAGATGTTCGAAGTCGTGTTCGGCGCGGCGTGAATGATCTTGGCGCCCGCGTCCTGGTGCTGGCCGGCGCCGGCGAACGCGATCGAGAGGACCTCGCCGTGGGCTCGCTCTCCGAGCAGGTAGATACTCGGGTATTTCATCGTCAGCTTGGACCCGAGATTGCAATCGACCCACTCGACTGTGGCATCGGCAGATGCGACCGCGCGCTTGGTGACCAGGTTGTAGACGTTGGTCGACCAGTTCTGGACGGTCGTGTAACGGATGCGTGCGCCCGGGAGGGCGATCAGCTCCACCACCGCCGAGTGAAGCGAGTCAGAGCTGTAAATGGGAGCCGTGCAACCCTCGACGTAATGCACATACGAGCCCGGCTCAGCGATGATCAGCGTCCGCTCGAACTGGCCCATGTTCTCGGTGTTGATCCGAAAGTACGCCTGCAGCGGCATCTCGACGTGAACGCCTTCGGGCACGTACACGAACGATCCACCGGACCACACCGCAGAGTTCAGCGCCGCGAGCTTGTTGTCGTTCGGCGGGATCACGGTCGCGAAGTACCGACGCACGATCTGCTCGTGCTCACGCAACGCCGTGTCCATGTCGGTGAAGATCACCCCCTGCTGCTCGAGGTCCTCGTGAATCTGGTGGTAGACGACCTCGGACTCGTACTGCGCGCCGACGCCGGAGAGGAACTTCCGCTCCGCCTCGGGAATCCCCAAGCGATCAAACGTTCGCTTGACGTCCTCGGGCACATCGTCCCACGACCGGCTGGGCGTCTCGGACGCGCGCACGAAATAGCGAATGTCGTCGTAGTCAAGCTCGGCCAGCATCGGCGAACCCCACGTCGGCTGCGCGCGAGCGAAGAAGTGACCGAGGGCCTTCAGCCGGAACTCGCGCATCCACTCGGGCTCGCACTTGAACTCAGAGATCTTCTCGACGATCTGGCGGTTCAGTCCCTTGGGCGCCTTGTAGAGGTAATGCTCGGCGTCGTGGAACCCGTAGCGCTGCTCATAATCGGCGTTGATGCCCGCGAGCTGCTCGTTCTCCGTCAGGATCGCTGGTTGCGCACTAGCCACTACCCCACCTCCAGCGCGGTGGGCTCGTCGCTCACCGCGTTTCGACTGGCCCGACCACGAACATTTGGTTGTGCGGCCCGCTTGGCGTCATCGTTCGCCTGACGCTGACTCACGACGCGGGCGCCCCATTCCGCCTTGGCCTCATCAGCGCGCCGGCAAGCTTCCTCGCCCCGGTTCTTTGCCTGTCGGACCGCTTCAGAGAGGCACGCGTACTCCGGGTCGCCTCGTTCCCCCCGCGCTTGCTCCTGCGCAAACGTTTCGTGCTCCCATGCCTCGGCGTAACGCACAGTTTGATCGCGATGCTCGAACCATCGCCAGCCCCCTGCGGCGGGCCCGTCGCCGCTGCGAGGAACGCTTTGCAGGATCTTCATGACTGAGCGCTCCCCCGGTTCCCGGCCCGTCGACCGCCGGAGGGATCGGGTGTGGGAACGTCCTCGAGCGTGAACAGACCGAACCCGGCAGTGTCGTCCAGGCTGGACGGCTGAAGTGGCTCACCACACGTCGGGCAAGCGGCCACATGCGCCGCCGCGGCGGGCGTGAAGCGCTGCCGGCAACGCGGACAGCAGCGGTGAGTCATGGCAGTGCTCACAGCGTGTTCTTCCCGGGCAGCCCGTGCCCGCACTCCGGGCACACCCGGTTCATCACGGGGGCGGATGACAGCTCGTCATCCAGCTCGAAGTACACCCGGTGGCGCCCGAGACCGGACACACGCAGACGATGCCCGCACTCGGAGCAGCAATAGGTCCGCCTCGGATCAGGCTTGCTTGATGGCGCGGGCCGCGCCGGCGGCGGGATCAGTGTCACGCTGGTCATGTCGCCACGGGCTCGCTGCTGAAACTGCCGCCCGCATCCAACCATCGCTCGGCGTTTGAGATCTCGCCTGAAGGATCACGGCGCACAACCAGATCAATCGGGCGAGCCGCGGCGGGGCTAGCCTCAAACCGCGCCGAGGCGACACCGTGGCGGATCTGCTCTACGGCTTGCTTTGCGTCGTCGTAGGAAGCGAACCCCCCCGACCGCGCAAGAGTCGCGCCGTCGCCGGCGACAATCGCCCAGTGGTATTCGCCGGCGTTGTCCTCGAAGATGAGGAACTCCATTGACGGCGCCTGTACGTCCGCCGCACGGCGCCGGGCGTGACCCTGGGTCCGGGGCTGTCTTATCGCGGTGGCCATAGCCAACCGCCTCTCTGCTCTTCTGACCGGGAGAAGTCGCCCCGAAAGCGAGAAGAGCAAGGGCTCACTGGACGTATGCGGAGCTTATCACATTCCGACCTCTGCACTCGGAATTACGAGGCAGGCTCAAGGGCAGCTCGTACCTGAGGCTGCCATGGTTAGCGCTTCTCGAACACGAGCCGGAAGTGGTCGAGCAACTCGCGCTCGAAGCACACGCTGTTGGCGCTCACGCCTGACGTGAACGCCAGCCGGAACTCGCGGCTGGTGAGGTAGCGGGGGACGAGCCGAGCCTTCATCAGGGTCTTGCGCAAGCTGCGATTCGCGAAGCGCGCGCGCCACTGCTTGATCGTCTCGACATAGTCCAAGCGGCCGCTCGAGCTTTCCACGAGAACGAGGTACGCCTCGGCGGCGCGGATCACCTGCTCAGGCCCAAACGGGAGAAACGATCCGGGGAACTGGTGCTGCATGAGCGCGAGATACCAGGCATCGGACTGTGGCGGCGCTTGGATCGACACCATCTCGATCGGGATCATGTTGCGCCCGAAGACCATCGTCTGCAGATACAGGCGGCCGCCATACGGCAGGACGCTCGCTGCCCGCGCGAAGACGTCGCGGTAGACATCGTTCTGGCGCCCGGCACGATAGTCCTCCGGCGAGCAGAAATGCTCAAAGGCGCCGAGACTGGCCACAGCGTCGAAGCAGCCGAACGTGTCGCGGCCGACCTCGCGGACATCCAGCACGTGGACGTCGAGGCCGTGGCGACGGCACGATCGCGCCTGCGCGGAGGAGAGCGTCACCCCCACTGCCTCGCCGCCGCACTCGCGGACAAAGCTGAGCAGCGGGCCCCAGCCACAGCCGAGATCGAGCAGCCGCCGACCCGGTCCGATCCCAATACGCTCGGCGAGGTACTCGTGCTTTCGCCGCTGCGCGTCCTCCAGCGAGAGCGAGAAGTCGCCGTCGTACTTGGCGCCGCTGAAATCCGCCAGCTCGCCGAGGCTGAGGCGAAAGATCCGGTCGATCAGCGAATAGGTGAACTCAAGGTCGTGTCGATCCGCCACATCGAAACCCAGACTACCCCCAGGACACCCCACAGCTCAGCCGCGCCGCTGCATTGCGCCGACAGGACACCTTGTCAACGATCACGAGAAATCCCCAGTTGCGATCATGGGAATTCCCCACCCTGGGTGATGGGAACGGGGGCGTGTGAGGTCACGTCGTGGCGGCGAGTTGGTGTACGTTGGCGTGACGTGCTTGGTCCGCGTTCCAGCCGGCGGCGCAGAGCGCGTGGGTGAGCTGTTGGGAGAGCTCGCCGACGTCGAACGCGAGCTGCCGGCGTTCCTCGCAGGCTGACTGGTACTGGCAGAAGCCGCGGTGTATCTGCCAGCGTGCCTGCTTGAGTGCCTGGAGCATGGGGCTGTTGGCCGCTGGTCCGCCGTCGCGGATCAGCGCGGCGATCGGGCTTTGGCCGATCGCCGCGGCGTTGTCGTCGTCGAGGGTGAGGCCGAACGCGTCGGGTGCGAGTCCTGACCACAGGTGTTCGTTGGCGCTCGCCAGTTGATGCTGGGCGTCGTTGAGCCGCTTGACGATCTCGGTGTCGCGGTCGAACAGCGTGGAGAGCTGTGCGGCGAGCTGACGTGCGTGCACGGGCACGGCGCGGTGATTGGTGCCGGCCGGCGCGTGGCGGTTCGTTGCTGCGGCGACCCTGGCGGCGCTCATGGCTTGGTCTGCTGCTCGGCCGCGACCGCCTGGCGCAACTGCTCCAGCCGGGCGCGGTGGCCGCGCATGCGGTAGCTGTCCCCGTCAATCTGGAGCACGGTGGCGTGATGAAGGAGCCGGTCGAGGATCGCGGCGGCGACGGTGGTGTCCTCGAAGATCTCGCCCCAGCTGGCGATCCCACGGTTGGTGGTCAGGATCACTGAGCCGTGCTGGTAGCGGCGGCTGATCACCTGGAAGAGGTGGCTGGCGGCCTCGCCGGGCATCGGCAGGTAACCGAGCTCGTCAATCACAAGGACGGCCGGGCCTGCCCAGAACCGCATCGTGGTCTGCCAGCGGCCCTCGAGCGCTGAGCGGGTGGTGCGGGCGACGAGATCGGCGGCGGTGGTGTAGTAGACACGGTAGCCGGCGTGCACCGCCTTCAGGCCGAGGGCGGTCGCGAGCATCGTCTTCCCGACACCGGGCGGACCGACCAGGAGCACGTTGGCCTTCTCTTGCACGAACCGCAGCGTCGCGAGCTCCTCGATGAGCCGTCGGTCCAGCGACGGTTGCGCGTCGTAGTCGAATTGCTCGAGCGTCTTGTGCTGGGGGAAGCTCGCGAACCGCAGGCGTCCATCGAGCCGGCGCTGCTCGGTCGCTTGTACCTCGGTGCTGAGGAGGTCGTGCAGGAACTGGGTGTAGGACGGCTTGTTCTGCTGGGCGGCCTGCAATGCGCCCGCGAGCTGCTCGGCGACCGCCGGTAGCTTGAGGTAGGCGAGGTGCTCGCGCAGCTGCTGGTAGGCGTGGTCGGTCATCGTGGGTCGTCTCCTTCTGGTTGTGGGGTGGTTGTTCTGTGGGCGTGCTCGGCCGCGGCGAGCAGCTCGAAGGCGAGCTCGCGTGCTTGCTCGGGCGTGAGCGTGACCGCGACCGGGCGGCGGCAGTCAGCTCCAGGCCCGTCGACGAGCACGAGGGTCACCTCTTGTGCCCAGCAGCCGTCGGGTAGCCGGGTGCCCTGCTCGGGGTCGATCACGACGTTGTAGGTGTGCAGGTAATCGGTCACCTGCCGGCCACCTTCGCGATCCGCGCGTAGGTCTCCAGATCGACGACCACGCCGCCGGGCTGCTCACCGCGGAGCTTGGCCGCCTCGGCCAGCGCCCGCTCGCCGGGCGGCCGGTTCGGTTTGCGCGGACAGCGCCCCTTGGTGGTGAACTGCTCGAGCACCGCCCGCTCGAGCATGCTCGCGTGCTCGGGCGTGCGGATCGTCTGCCCGGCGCCCGACAGCGCGCGGCGGTGCCGCGCGATCCGGTGGCCGGAGGGCGTGTAGATCTCCAGGTAAAGCTCGCCGAGCCGGGCGCGGACCTCGACCGTGGCGCCGGCATGCCCGGGCGGCACGCTGTAGCGGTTGGCCTCGAACTCGACCAACGCGTCGCGCGAGACGACCCGCTCTTCGCGGTAGCAGGCCGGGAACGGCAGCTCCGGCAGCGACATCAGCGACTCAGCGGCGGCCAGCTCTGAGACCGTGCTCTTGCCGCGGCGGCGACGATCGGAGACCGCCTGGCACCAGCGGTCCAGGTCGGCCTGCGCCTGCGCCGGCGTTGACACCGGCGCCGAGCGCCACCACGACTGCGTCAGATAGTCGATCGCCTTCTCGACCACCCCCTTGCGCTGCGGACGCTTGGGCGGGCAGACCGCGACCTGAACCCCGTAGTGCTTGGCCATCGCCGCGGCCTCGGGCCGCAACCGGTCGCTGTCGGGGTACACGAACGTTGCCATCCGGTCGGTCCGCCACGAGCGGGCGGTGCCGCCCAACCGGCGCAGCACCCCGTCCAGCGCCTCGGCCAGGTGCGGGAAGCTCTCACCCTCCGAGAAGCAACCGCGCAGCTTCCCCGAGTGCGACAGCGCACCGACCAGCACATACGCCTTCGCGCCCCACGGCGTCTCTGACAGCTCCAGCCAGTCCAGCTGCAGCTCCTCGCCCGGCTCGTGCTCGAGCCCGACCGTGAGCTTCACCCCGCCGGCCTTGCAGCACTCGCACACCGGCCGCAACCCCAGCCCCCGGATCTCGCGCACCAGCGTCGGATAGGAGCGATCGAACCCCAGCCCCCGCAGCTCCTCGAACAGCACGGTCCCCAGCACATGCGCGTCATCATCGAACCGCGC
>DATKOY010000253.1:0-4437 GCA_035524415.1 Solirubrobacteraceae bacterium
CTCGACTACCGCAAGATGGCGAAGCCGAACCGCTAGGCCGCAGGCTTGATCGCCAGTTTGGCCGTGAACGCACGACCCCTGTGCGTCGCCTTGAAGCGGTAGGAGCCTGGCTGCGCGGGGTTCGCGAGCTTTGCCGATCGCGCGAAGGACAGCGTCACGGAACCGACGCCCATCATGTCGCACATGATGCCCCTGTACCGCGCGACCCTCACGGTCAGCTGATGTCCGTCGACGTCCGCAGCTACCGGTTTGCCCGCCAGCTTGACCGCGCCGGGCGCGAAGTGCTTCGGGAGCTTCATCGCTGCGGGGAAGCTGACGACGAGCGGCCCGGGCCCGGGATTGCTGCACCGCATCACGTATTGCAGGGTCAACGCGAGGCGAACTCCACGTGCTCCCGCCACATGGGGAGATGCGGCCACCGTCATCGATCCTCCGGCCAAGGGCGGTCTCGAGCCTGCACCGGCGAGCGGCGCAGAAAGTAGGGCGAGGAATACGGCAGCTGCGGCAACGCCTCCGCGCACGCTCCACAGTGTAACCGCTGCCCGAAAGAGCGGAGGCCCCGCTTGGTTGCGGGGCCTCCTTGCCGTACGCATCGAGCTTCGGGTCAGCGGTGTGTGTGGGAGAAGTCGCTCTGTAGCGCTGTCAGGTCCGGCGTACCGAGACCCGTGGCCGCGTTCCACAGCTGGTGCGGTGACCCGGTGTAGAACAGGTTGTCGTTGTCCGGGCTCGCCGAGTCGAGCACGGTGAACGGCGAGTTGTGCGAACGGGCGAACGAGTAGATCTGCGTGTTCCAGAGGCCGACGCGGTGGCCCAGGTTGGCGTCGATCACCGCGGTCGTCCCGTTCAGCTGCGGCGCGACGAAGCTCGTCCCGCCCCAGCCGGTCTCGATCGATGGCGGCTGAGGGCTGCCGGGCTCTTCTCCCCAGGAGAACAGCTCCTCGTAACCCGTGAACGGATCGGCATCGGCCGAGAGGTCCGGCTCGCCGCGGCCGCCGTTCGCGATTCCGGACTGAATGCCGGGCGACGGGTTGAAGTTCCAGGCGACCGGCTCGGTCAGCGGCGCGAAGTCCGTGCTGTCGAAGTCGGTCGGCGTCAGGTACTCGGCCGCGTTGTAGTGCCGGATGCCCGGGATCTGGCGCTGATAGGCCGGCATCGGCTCGAGCGAGCTGTACCCGCCGCCGCCACCGGCGGCGGCCACGAACATCGCGAAGTTCGCCTCGGTGCAGTCCGACGGATCCGTGAACAGGAAGCAGAAGTCGCTGTAGTGCGGCCACAGCCAGCTCCAGCTCCAGGCCCGCTCCGCCGCGATCGCCGCCGAGTCGGTGTCCGTCAGCGGGATGATCCCCGGCAGGGTGGTGCCGCCCGACGACGTGACCCACGGGCTGTTGCCCGGCGAGTCGACGTCGAGGTTCGTCGTGCCGAGCTCGTCCGAGTCGTCGTATGCGCCGGCGTCACCAGACGAGACGAAAGTGCTCTGACCCTGCGCGGCCAGCTCGAGGAACGCTTCGTCGAAAGCGCCCTGGTAACCCGGCGACTCGAGGCCGTTGTCCACGAAGTACTTGATCACGGTCTCGGCCTCGCCCCAGCTCGCCGACACGCTGTCGGCCTGGTTGTCGCTCGCTGCCTGGAAGAAGGCGTCGAGGAAGCCGGGATCGGTGTTCGGGGCCTGGTAGACAGTGACGTTTGCCTGCGGCGCGATCGCGCCGGACTGCTCGACGTCGAGCGTCGTCTCGCTCGAACCGGCGCTGTCACTCACGTCGCCGGGGCCGCCGTCGACGTTCACGACGTCGAGCCGGTTCGGCTTCGTGTCGATGCCGAGGACGTCGCTCCAGAAGTCCACCGCACTCTCCGTGTCGAGTGCGGCGAGCGTCACGATGCCGATCGTGCTGCCGTGACCCGAGCCGCTCGGCACGTTGTAGTCCTGCATGAAGTCCTCCGGCGTGCGGTCGCCGAGCTGGACAGTGGTCGCGTTGCTCTTCGGGACGCGGACCGCGTCGCTCGAGAAGGTCGGGTAGTTGCTGAGCCCGAGGATCGCCTCGACGAACGATGCGAGCCTGGCGGGCAGCAGCGGGTCGTTCGGCGTGCCGTGGAAGGTCCGGGCCGCCACGGCGGGGTGGCCGTCGTGGGCCGGGATCGCAGCCGTCCTGTAGTCGCGCTGGTGGACCGAGAGCGCGTTGTCGAACTCGCCCGCGGTGCCGTGCGCCTGGATGTCCAGGCCGTCCGCCATCGCGTCGGTCTCGATGCCGTAGCCGGCGAGGTACGAGCGCAGCGCGTTGATGTTGTGCTGGGACTGTCCGAACGCACCGGCGAACTGATCGATGCTCAGGTAATGCCCGCCGTTCATCCCGTTCGAGACCAGGTTCTCGAGCAGGAACCGGTTCCTGATGTCCAGGATGAACGAGACGTCCTCCGGCGTGTCTGGCGGCGTGCTCTCGTCGATCGGGAACACCGGCGGTGTGTCGTTGCTCCCACTTTGATGCTGCAGCAGCAGCGAGCCCGGCCCCTGGGACACAGGTGCCTTGGCGGCTGCAGGCCTTGCGTTCGCCGCACCCCCCAACGCTGCGATGAGCGCGACGAGCGCCGCGGCGATAAGCCCCCTTCTCATATTCACTCCTCCCCCCGCCGGAGCGGCGGTCGCGACCTGTTACGAACGGCGGGCAGTGTTGCCGAACCTGGACCGGCCCGCAAGACAGATCGACCGTTACCGCTTGCAAAGTGCCTGCTTGTGGGGGAAGATTCGCCGGCACGTTCTCGGGAGCGCCGTGGGGGCCCTCACGCGCTCAGGTCTTACAGGAAGAGGGAGGATATGAAGGGGAAGCTTCGTTCAACGAGGCCTGCGCCATTTGCCGCGGTCCTTGCCTTCGCGGCGGTCATCGTCGTGGCGCTCGTCGGCGCGTCCGCGTCGCGAGCAGCCGGCCCGACATCGCATCCGATCAGCGTCAGCCCGGAGATCTCGGGACCCCAGGCGCTGCTCCCGGGGGCGGTGCATTTCGGCTGCCAGAGCCGCCCGATCGACGGCTCGGCCGGTGCACGGTGCTACCAGCCTGCGCAGATCCAGCGGGCCTACGGCTATTCCGGACTGCTGGCGTCCGGCATCAACGGCGCCGGAAAGACGATCGTGATCATCGACGCGTATGACAATCCGTATCTCCAGAACGACCTGAACATCCAGGACAGCACGTTCTCGCTTCCGAACGTGACCCTCAACAAGGTCATGATGCCGGGCGTTCCGCCGTTCGACATCAACGACGACAATCAGGTCGGTTGGGGCGAGGAAGAGACGCTCGACGTTCTCTGGTCGCACGCGATGGCGCCTAGGGCGGGCATCACGCTCGTCGAGGCGAAGAGCAACGACGACACCGACATCCTGGCCGCGACGAAGTATGCCGTCGACAATCACCTCGGTGACGTGATCTCGCAGAGCTTCGGCGAGGCGGAGACCTGCGTCGACCCGAGCGTCTTGAGCGAGGAGCACGCAGTCTTCCAGGCGGCGGTCAAGAAGGGCATGACGCTCTTCGCGTCCTCCGGCGACAGCGGTGCGGCGCAGTTCAACTGCGCCGGCGACGGTGCGACCCTGGCCGCCAGCTCGCCGGCGTCGGATCCGCTCGTCACCGGTGTCGGCGGCACGACGCTGAACGCGTCCGACCCCACCGGCAGCTACATCGGTGAGACGGCGTGGACAGAGCCGCTCTACGGCTGCAACCCGCCCGCGGTCGACTTCGACGACATCAACTGCAGCGGCGGCGGCTTCAGCACGATCTTCAGCAAGCCGCTCTACCAGGGCCTGACGGTGCCCGGGCACGCTCGCGGTGTTCCGGACATCGCCTACGACGCAGGCGTCAACGGCGGTGTGCTCACGCACTGCGGTGTCTGCCTTGCGTTCCTCGGTCTCGATCCGAACGCGCCGCTGTACTTCATCTTCGGCGGCACGAGCTCCGGATCGCCGCAGTGGTCCGCGCTGATCGCCGACGCCGATCAGATGGTCCATCACGACCTCGGCAACATCAACCCGACTCTCTACGGACTCGCCGTGTTGCCGAACCTGTACCACACGGTCTTCCACGACGTCACGACCGGCAACAACGACGTCGTTGAACTCGGCGGTGCGGGCTACGACGCTGGCTCGGGCTGGGACCCGGTCACGGGTCTCGGCACGCCGAAGGCAAACAACCTGCTTCCGGCTCTCGCGACCTTCCACTGAGCCACGGCACTCTGCACGACCAGAAGAGGCCCGCTTCGGCGGGCCTCTTCGCTTTCTAGTATCCGATCGCGCCGCGGCCGGACTCGGCCGCGCGCCGCTGCTCGTCGGCGCGGTAGCTCGAGCGCACGAGCGGGCCGGAGAACACCGACCCGAAGCCGAGCGCCTCGCCCTGCTCGCGGAACCAGCGGAACTCGTCGGGATGGACCCAGCGGTCGATCTCCGCGTGCTTCGAGCTC
>DATKOY010000254.1:0-19523 GCA_035524415.1 Solirubrobacteraceae bacterium
AGGTCGCCGGCCGGTCGGTCATAGATCGACGCAGTATGGCGGCTGGTCTTGGGAACCCACACGGTCCACTGCGCCCACGGTGTCCGCAGTGGCGCTCGATTCCTGCACGGCGTGGCAGAGGCGGCGCCCGGACACGGCGCGGTCCTGCTCCTCGCACCAATCGCCGGGCTGCGGCACTCTTCCCGTGCGCGAGGCAGCAGCCGCAGTTGTCTTCGGTCTGGTCGCTGCCTGGTGCATGGAGACCATCGAGTGCTCGCTTGCGGCTAGCAGAAATCACACCGCCGGGACGCTCGCGGTCGCTTGACGCAGCTCCAGCGGATCGTGGGCGCATACAAGCCTGATCTCCGGCCCGTGGCTGAGACGCAGCTCGCGAAGCCGCGCTTGGTTGTGCCGCCGTGCCCGGTCGTCGACGGCCACCAGTCGCTGGAACGCGCCGAGCCCGCGCGGACACGACGGCTCCGGGTCGATCTCTGCGTGAAAGTAGTACGCGTCGCCGCAGTGCAGCAGCCACTGCTCGCCGACCCGCACCGCCACCCCGGCGTGACCGCGGGTATGCCCATGCAGCGGCACCAGCAAAACGTCGTTGATTGCCGCGACGGCGTCGAACCCCATCCATTGCTCACCGCGCCCGCCGTGGATCACCCAACGCGGCTGATGCTCCCACTGCTGTTGGCGGTAGCGACGCTTCTCCTTCGTGGTTGGCGGCTGCATCGCCGCAGCGTGCTCGACATCGAGCACATGCACCTGCGCGCTCGGGAAGTCGCTAAGGCCACCAGCATGGTCCAGGTCGAGGTGAGTCAGCACGATGTGACGCACATCGACCGCGGCGAAACCAAGACGCCGAACCTGCGCGAGTGCCGTCTGCCCGGGATCGAGCAGCGGTCGCGAGTACGCAAGCCACAGTGGGCCCAGACGCCGTCGCGGATGTGCGAGGTCGGCTGTTCCCAGGCCGGTGTCGACCAGCACGAGTCCATCCTCAGCCTCGAGCAATAAGCAGTGGCACACCAGTCTGGCGGTCCGCAGGACGCCCGCACGTCCATCCCAGAATCGCCCACCTGGGTGACAAATGGTGGCGCAGCTCAGGTGGTGGACTCGCACCCGGGCCATCATCTCAGCTCAGGACCCGGTTCGTGCGCTGCAGCAAGCCGTCCTCAGCAAGCAACGGAGCAGCCGCCGCGTCGCCGGCGGTCGCTATCGGACACAGGCGGCCACGCGCGATCTCTACCAGCGTACGTGCGCACGCACCAGCGCCGTCGACGCTTCCGGTTCCATTCGGTCGGCCGCTTTGCTGGCCCTCGGGTCGGCGGCCAACACTGCCCGTCCCGGACCTGCGTTTGAGTGTCAGCCCCACTCGCAGGCCAGCCGCCACGCGGGAGGACAAGCGCGATCGTGCGCGAGGTGCGGCTTCTGCACGGAGCGACAGGTTCGTGATCGGCGTCCCTACGCTCCCGCGGTGGGCCCACAGCTCAGCTGCCGGGCGTGTGGGTCACCTCGACCGTCGTCGTCTCGTCGTAGTGGTGGTGCGGTGTGTCATTGGATCCCGCGCATAAGGCGTCAGAGCCACCGGTGAAGCTCCAGCCGCCGCCCGAACCCGGGTCGTCGGCCGAGATTGACCATGTGCGCTGTGCGATGACCGCTCCGGGCTGGGATTGGAGCTCGAGGCCAAACGCGAAGTGCTCTCCGAACACGGCCATTTCTGAGGAGTGGTCGCTGCCCCACCCGCGGTACCACCAATCCGTCGTGTTGTGAGCGGTCGGTTGCCCGAAGCAGTTCCACGTCATGTCCTCGGAGGGCCAGGCGGCGATGTTGGTTTCGTTGTTTTCGTCCAAGGGAACGATGACGAGGGTCGGGTTCTGCGGTTGGCTCGCAATCGTGAATTGATCGACGTAGAACGGCGCGCCGGTTCCTCCCTGCATGACGCCGGACGTATCCTTGAGGTCGTCGTCGGTGACGCTGCCCTTCGCTTGGGTGAAGCTACCGGTCGTCGACCCGGTGATGAACGGGGTGCCGTCCTGCGCGAGATCGGTGAAGCGGATCGTCAGCTTCGCGGCGTACTCCGTGTAAAAGGTCCCCTTCGAGCCTCCACCCGGCGTGATCGTGATGCTCGAGTCAAAGTCGACCTGGAAGGTGAGGCACTTGAAGTCCTCCGTGAACCCGTGGGCCGCAAGCCCGAACGCCTGCTCGTCGTGGTCGACCTTGAGGATCTTCGTGATCTGCGTGAAGTCGTGATTGTCTGCGCACTTCGTCTGGGCGCGGTCGTAGATCCCGTCCGCGAGCTGCTTGATCGTGGGCAGGACCTTCGCCAGCGCCCCCGTGTTGATACCGAGCAATGCCGAGTCGTGGGCGTAGCGCAGGAGGTCGGTGATCGCCTGCTGCGCGGCGTCATCGTCGTTCAGGCCCGGAGGGACTTCGGTGCTCATGATCAGGCGGTACATCGCGTCGAGGAGCTTCGCGATCGTCGGCGTGACCTTTGCGAGCGCGTTGTCGTCAACGCCATAGAGAGCGGCGACGTACGAGTAGTACAGGAGGTCGCTGATCGCCGACTCGGCGGCGTCGAGGCTTTTCGCCCCGGCGGGAACCTCCGTGCTGATGATCGTGTTGTACATCGCGTTCAGCACGAGACCGATCGCCGCCTGCATGTCGCTCTCGGAGAGGTTCCCGGCGCGGTATTGCTGAACGATTCCGGCCATCTGGCTGTTGTAGGCGTCCATCGAGGTGCCGGCGGGCTTGCTCAACGACGCACCGCCCGGCTGGCGGCCAAGCCCGGCGCCGCTGAAATGCGAGAGCGGGATCACGATCGCGATACGCGACGGCGCCAGCGGCACCTCGTGCAGGTCGCTGCCATCGCCGCTGTACCCCGCGGCGACCTGGTCGGCAGCCGGGACGCGCGTCTTGGGGGTGATCGTGAGCGTCGCGCCGTGGACGAGCGCGAGCCCTTCGGGCGCGAGCTGCACACCGCCGATCAACGTCCCGAACCACTTAGCGTTCGTGAGCGCCGTCAGCGGCGTCATCGCGATCTGCGTGCCGTCCGGCACCGATTTCGCCGGCACGGTGAGCAGAAAGCGCGTGCCGTTGGCGGCCTGCGCGCTGAGCGTCCCGCCGGACGAGCCGATTGTCCCCGATGCCGCCTGCGCGGTCTGTGTGACGGGCCGCGCCGAAACCGCGGGTGCGAGCTTGGTCGGCGCCTTGAGCATCACGTGATGAGAGGCCGCACAGTCGCTCCGCCCGCCTGCCGGGCAGACGACGATGAACCACGTTCCCGCCGGCAGGCTCGACGGCACCCGCAGCGATACCCGCCGCCCCTTCACGGCGGCGCGCTTGGCGAGTAGCACGCTACCCTTCACCAATCTCCTGGCGGGACTCGCGTACACCGACACGCTGCCCGCGCCGCCCGACACGCGCAACGTCAGCAAGTGCGGAACAGCCGCCGGCGGATTCGACACGGCGGTCACGCGACTGCCCGCCCGCTGAGGCTGAGCTGTCGCACCCGCCGACGCAATGACCACACACGCGGCCAGCAGCCCCGCGGCGCAGACCACAAGACGCCCCGGCCTCGCCATCGCGCTCACCTCCTGTTATTGCGGTTCACCAACCGTACGTCGCTCGGTGCACGCGATCAACCGTGAGGTCCCCCACTACGGCAGCGGGAAAACACCGAGATCTGCGGGATTGACTGAGCTGACCGGGGCGGTTCGTGGACCGCCACCGTTCGCGGTGTCGGAGCGGGGTGGCGGAGGTCGGCGGGGAGCGCGTCGAGGTCGTCTGAGTGGCAGCGAGCGGCTGGTTCGTAGCCGCGATTCCCGAGCTCTGCCGCGTGTTCGTTGTGGGGCTGATCGGTATGTGGTCGGACCGTCAAAGCCGTCCGTAGTCCGGCACATTGCTGATGGGAGTCGGTCCCGATGTGTGACGGTCGTCGCGTGGCTAGGTTGCGTACTTGATGCTTGAGGCGACAGGAGCGGCAGCGGTGGTCAGGGATGTGTTGCTGCGTGACGGGTCGACGCTGCGCCTGCTGGCACCAACCCCGGCCGATTTCGAGGACATCAAGGCGTTCTATGACGGCTTATCGCCGGAGAGTCTGTATTTTCGTTTTCACGGCTCGGCGCGCACTGACAGGGTCGCTCGTGCGGAGGCGGAGGCGACCGGGTCCGACCGCTTCGCGCTGATCGGTCGTCTTGCTGGCCGGGTGGTCTCGGCGGCCAGTTACGACGTGCTGCGTGAGAGGGGTGTGGCGGAAGTGGCGTTTGCGGTGGCGGACGAGCATCAGCGTCGTGGTATCGGGACGCGCATGCTCGAGCAGCTTGCGGAGATCGCTGCGGAGAGGGGCATCCACCGTTTTGATGCGGAGGTCCTGGCTCAGAATCAGCGGATGTTGGGCGTCTTCGAGCACGCCGGCTTCGGGGTCCGTCGTCGTGGCTCGTTCGGTGAGGTCACGGTCTCGTTGGATATCACTCCGTCCGAGGCGGTGAGGGAGCGAGTGACTGAGCGGGACCATCTGGCGGCGGTCGCTGCGCTTCGCCCGTTCCTCGCGCCATCCTCAATCGCGGTCGCAGGTGCTGAGGCGACGCCCGGGAACATCGGGTACGCGGCGCTCTCGAACATCATCAGCGGCGGATTTCAGGGTGTCGCGGCTCCGGTTAATCGCGATGGCAGTCTCGTCTGTTCGATGCTGGCGGCCCGTAGCCTCAGTGAACTGCCGTGGACCCCTGAGCTTGTCGTCATCGCGGCGGGTGGCCAGGACCTGCTCGACTTCGCGGCCGAGGCTGCAACATGTGGCGCCCGAGCGGTACTGGTGTTGTCCGACGGTTCGGAGCAGATGGACGAACCACGGGTGCAAATAGACGAGCGGCTGCTGGAAATCCTGCGTGGGTCTGGGCTGCGGATGGTCGGGCCGAGCTCGCTCGGGGTGCTGAACACGGCCGACGATGTGAGCATGAACGCGACTTTCAGCGGCGCGGCGGTTCAAGCTGGTCGTCTTGCGATCGGCTCGCAGGCAGCAGCGCTAGGGCTTGGCCTGCTCGGGCATGCGGCTGCCCGCGAGCTGGGCGTGTCCCTGTTCGTCTCTCTTGGCAGGCGCGCGGACGTGTCAACGAGCGACCTGCTGGAGTGCTGCGAGGCTGACGTGCGGACGGCAGCAGTGCTGCTCTACGTGGAGACGTTTGGGGATCCTCAACGGTTTACGCGGGTGGCCAAGCGGGTGGCGCGGACGAAGCCGATTCTGGTGGTAAAGGGCGGCCGCCATCGGCAGCAGGTGCGGACGGAGCGCTCGCAGACGGCCGCAGCGTTGCGGGGCGAGGCTGTGTTTGACGCGCTGTTGCGTCAGGCCGGTGTGCTGAGATTCCATAGCGGCGAGGATCTGTTCCACGTGGCTGAGCTGTTTGAGAGCCAGCCACTGCCGCGCGGACGCGAAATCGGAATCATCAGCAATTCGGCCGCGGCGGCGATCGTCGCCGCCGATGCGTGCATGTCGCGCGGGCTGAACGTCAGTGCGGCAAGCAAGGTGCAGAATCCGATCGTCCTGGGAATCGCGGCTGGTCCTGGCGAGTACGAAATCGCCATCCGCGACCTTCTTGGCGATGCTGGCATCGATGCCGTGCTGGTGTCGTATGTCGACCATCACGGCGGTGATCCTGTGGCTGTGCTTGAAGCAGTTTCCGCCGCGTGCGGGCAGCAGTCCAAGCCGGTCGCGGCATCGGTGGTCGGCGGCGACGGCCGCCTACCCGAGCGGACGAGAGGCGCGATTCCGAACTTCCCATTTCCTCAGTCGTGCGCCGAGGCTGTGGCGCGAGCGGCCGAACGGCGCGCGTGGCTGTCCCGGCCGCTCGGGCAGTGCCCCTCCTTCCCTGAGGTTGACGGCGTGGCAGCGCACGCGCTGGTGGCCTCGATCCTTGATCGAGAGCCGGACGGACGGTGGCTCTCGCTTGGCGAGCTTGAGTCCTTGCTGGCAATGTATGGAATCTCGTTCGCCCCATCGCGCCGCTGCGGCGATGTCGAACAGGCGATCGCCGCGGCGCGTGCGGTGTCCGGGCCGGTTGTGCTGAAGGCTGACTTCGCCGCTCCCGCGCACGCAAGCGAGATCGATGCGGTGTTACTCGGGCTGGACGGCGCGTCGGCGATACGCGCGGGCTGGCGGGAGCTCCGCCGGCGGGTATTCGCCGCCGGACGCCAATGGGACGGCGCCACGGTGCAGCGCCTCGAGGAGCCCGGTGCAGACGTGCTGGTCGGGGTGGTCAGGGACCCGGACCTCGGCTCTGTTGTCGCTCTCGGTCTCGGGGGACGCCAAGCAGGGCTTGGCAACTCGATCGCGTGCCGCCTGCCCCCGACGACCGACGTCGAAGCAGATGAGCTGATCGACGCTTGCGCGGAGGTCGCGGCGCAGCTGGATGGCTATCCCAGCGGCCATCCGCTCGACCGCGAGGCGCTGCGCGAACTGGTGCTGCGGTTCGGACTGCTGCTCGAAGGCGTTCCCGAGGCTGTCGAGGCGGACCTCAACTCGGTCCGGTGCAGGCGCGACGGCTGTGTGGTTCTCGATATGCGGATGCGAATCGAGCGACGTATGCGCCCCGAGCGGGTGAAGACGTGGTGACGCAGTGGTGAGGCAGCGGTGAGGCAGCGGTGAGGCTGCTCGGCCGTCATGACACAGCGCTGCGCCTGGCGCCGATGCTGCTCGGTTGGCGGGGGCCGGGGCTCAACCGGCGGTGGACGCTCGGCCGCGGGGGGGTGTGATCCAGATGGAGGCCGACCAGGCACGGCTGGTGAGGGATGTCCTGTTGCGTGATGGATCCACGCTTCGCTTGCAGGCACCGGCGCCGGGGGACTTCGGGGACATCAAGGCCTTTTACGAGGGCCTCTCACCGCGCAGCCGTTACCTTCGGTTCCATGGGTTGGGTCGCGTTGACACAGTCGCCCGCGCAGCCGCGGAGGCTACGGGTGTTGACCGTCTTGCGCTGATCGGCCGCCATGGGGGTCGCATCGTGGCTGCTGCGAGCTATGAAGGGTTGCGGGAACCGGGCGTTGCCGAGGTCGCATTTGCCGTGGCTGACGCTGAGCAGCGTCGTGGGATCGGGACGCGGATGCTCGAACAGTTGGCTGCAATTGCCGCGGAGCGAGGCATACGCCGCTTTGATGCCTGGGTGATGTCCGAGAACTCGCTGATGTTGGGCGTGTTCAGTCACGCTGGGTTTGCCGTCCGCCGCGAAGGATTTGGCGAGGTGACGGTCTCGTTGGACATCACCCCGACGGCCTCCGTCCTGGAGCGGATCGACGAACGCGATCATTTTGCCACCGTTGCGTCGTTGCGGCCGATCCTCGCGCCGTCGTCGGTCGCCGTTGTGAGTGCCCCGGACACGCCGGGCGTGCTCGGTCGTGCGGTGCTTGCCAACATCGTCGGGGGCGGCTATCGAGGAGTCGTGACGGCTGTGACCCGAGCCGGCGACGTCGTGCCGTCAATCCCGACGGTGCGCCACCTCGACGAGCTCGAGTCCGCGCCTGAGCTGCTGATCATTGCTGTCGCAAGTGATGAGCTGCTCGAAGTCGCCGCCGCGGGTGCGGTGAAGGGCGCGCGAGCGTTGATCGTGCTGCCCGGCGGTCCTGAACATGAAGACGAGGCTGCTGCGCACGCACGAGAAGCGCGTCTGCTCGAGGTCGTGCGCGATGCCGGCGTGCGGATCGTCGGGCCGAACTCGCTAGGGGTGCTCGACACAGCCGAGGAGGTCAGCTTGAACGCCACGTTCACGGCGGCGCGCGTCCGCCCAGGGCCTCTTGCGATCTGCTCGCAATCGGGCGCGGTCGGGATCGGGCTCTTGGGTCACGCGGCAGCCCGACGATTGGGCGTCTCGACGTTCGCCTCCCTCGGCAACCGTGCCGACATCTCGACCAACGACCTGCTCGAATGGTGGGAGCAGGACGAGCGCACGGCCGCCGTCATCCTCTACGTAGACACGTTCGGCAATCCAGAGCATTTCACGCGGATCGCACGGCGGGTATCCCGGCAGAAGCCCATCCTTGCGCTCAAGGGCCGTCGAAGTAACGAGCGGAGGACCAGCGAAGCGCGCTCCCATACAGCGGCGGCAATCCGCGCCGATGTGGTCGTCGACGCGCTCTTCCATCAGGCTGGCGTGCTTCGATTCCGCGCCGGCGAGGAGCTGTTCGACGCCGCCGAGTTCTTCGAGCGCCAGCCGTTGCCAGACGGACGTCGGATCGGGATCATCAGCAACTCCGCGGGTGTAGCGAGGCTCGCCGCCGACGCGTGTGCGGTGCGCGGGCTTGAGGTGAGGCAGGTGGAGGGAGCGAAGAACCCCCTCGTCCTCGCGGTCAGCGCCAGCCCGGACGAATACGCCACCAGCATTCATGCCCTGCTCGGCCACGGTGGCATCGATGCGCTCATGGTCTACTACGTCGACGTTCACGACGGCCGCCCGGACGCCATTCTGGACGCCATATGCGCGGCGGCCGACGGGCGCGCCAAGCCCGTGGTGGCATCGGTCGTGCGATCCGACGGCCGACCCCGTCCGCGGACCACTGCGGGCGTGCCCAATTTCCTGTTCCCGGAATCGTGTGCCGACGTTCTCGCGCGCGCGGCCGAGCGTCGCGAATGGCTCTCCCGCCCACTCGGCGAGGCGCCGTACTACCCTGACCTGGCCAGGGGAGCGGCACGCGAGGTCATCACTGGGTTCCTCGATCGCGGATCCGATGGAGGCTGGCTTTCACTTGTTGAAGCCGAAAGTCTGCTTGTCACGCACGGCATCCCTATTTACCCCTCACACTTCTGCGCCAGTGTCGACGGCGCGGTCGCCGTGGCAGCCGAACTCGGTGTTCCCGTAGCGCTCAAGGCAAATCTTGCCGCTCCGGAGGACGCAGGCGACATCGATGCTGTGCTGCGCGAACTCAATGGCGAGACGGCAGTCCGAGAGGGATGGCGCGAGCTGGAGCGGCGCGTCCGCCGAGCGCGGCGCGAGTGGCAAGGAGCGATTATCCAACGCGCCGTCGCGCCAGGCGGAGCCGACGTGCTCGTCGGCGTCATCAGTGATCCCGATCTGGGCCCGGTCCTCGCCGTCGGACTTGGCGGGCGCCACGCCGGGCTCGGCAGCGCCGCCTTCCGTCTGCTACCAACTACCGACGCCGAGGCCGATGAGCTGATCGACTCCTCCCCCAGCGTCGTCACCGAGCTCGACGGCTTTCGCAGCGGCGCGCTGCTTGACCGCGAGGCACTCCGCGAGCTGATCCTCCGCTTCGCGCTCTTGCTCCGGGAGGCCCCCGAGGTCGTTGAGGGCGACCTCAACCCAATCCGCTGCATGACACGCGGCTGCGCGGTTCTCGACATGCGACTGCGAATCGAGCGCCGCCGCCCCATCGAACGAGTCAAGACCTGGTGAGCCGTAACGAACACACCCGCCGCCCAACAACACGGATCGTTTCCGTTGGTACGCACCGGGCGAGCAACCGGAACGAACGTCGCGCAGCCCGGGACGATCCGCGCCGGAACCCACGCAACGCAGCTCCCGCCGCCAGGCGAGCTTCGCCACCGCGGTCACAGGAGCAGCCAGAACAACAACAGCCAGCGCGCAAACTCTGAAACGCGCCCTCCAGCTCATACCCGCCCATTCTCAAATCCGGGCCGGCCGCGCAACAACCATACGAACCCGCACCGGTCCCTCGGCCAAGCTCCAGACGCGACTGGCGCGTCTAGCTTTGTGGACAATTTCGAACGCCTTGGTCTTTGCGTCTGAGTAGTGTGCGCCGAGTCTGCTCCCCCAGCGCCACGATGGCTTTGTCGCGGTTGCTCGACGCCGTCGTTGACGCATGGAACTTGCGGCCCGCGGGCTATCGCGGAGCCTTGTGGGGGAGTACGCTCTCGGCAGCGCAACGTCTTGAAGTCGGATCGGGGGTGTGGGATGGCACCGCGTATGGGTGCTCGCGCAGTGGCGTCGGTTCTGTGCGCCGCAATCCTGGTTGCGGGATGTGGAGCGTCTGCGTCCAGGACGTCGACCCGCACATCGACGGCCGCCTCATCCGTAGCATCACCGGCGGGCCCGTCGACAACGTCGTCGTCGGCGAGAACGACCTCTACGCCGACTGGCAGCTTCGACTCCTGCTCTGTGGTGACCCGAGCCGAGGCGGCCACCGCGATTGGGCAGGCGGTGACCGCGGGAGTTCTTGGCAGCGCCACCGTCGAAGGTGGTCTCGCTTGCGTCTTCTATGGACCGTCAGCGCCCAGCCCACGCAACCCGAACGTGGCCCAGTCCGACTCGGTTCGGGTGGTCGTCGTCAAAGGCTCGCGCGCGCTCGCCTGGTACAACGACTACAAGTCGAGGGTTCGTGCTCAACCGATCTCCGGTTACGGTGACCACGCCTATTACGACGGCTATGCGTCACTCAGTGTGCTCAAAGGCGACGCGTACCTGCGCATCGCCGTCGCGCCTGCGGGCGCTCCGCCCTCCCTGGCAGACGAGAAGAGGCTCGCCGCGACGGTCCTACCGAGGCTCTAGAGCGTTGCGGGCAGCGATCGACAATTCGTTGTCGATCGCGCGGCGGGTGCCTTCGTTGTGATGCCGAGGTGGTTGAGCAGGGCTGTCATGTCGCGGCGGAGGGTCTCGTAGTCGTGGTCGATGGTGGTCCAGTGCGTGGGTGCGCGGCCTTTTCGTGGTGTTCGGATGCGGCGGCGAGCGGCGCGAGAACCTTGTCGCGGAGGATGAGGAGCGCGGTGATAGTTCGCGCGGCGATCTCGAGGACGTGGTAGCGGCGGGTGCGGCCGGGTTTGATGACGAGTGAGGTCGGCTTCGACCTCTTGACCGCGGAAGTTCTTGTCGCCGATCAGAATCAAGACGTGCCCAGGCGCCCGTTCGCAGCGCTGGACCATCTCCAGGCACACCAGCTTCTCGTCGACCTTCGGGGAGGTCACTGCGAGCACTCTCGGGGTGCCGCCGAGCCCGAACGGGGCGTGCAGCCGGAATCCCCAAGCTAACCGGATCCTCGACCGGCCAATGCTCACCAAAGCATCGGGTGGCTCGGACTGCTCGAGGCGGCACTGGTAATGGCCGCATTCTTCTGGCTGCTGACCCGCGCGGGGTGGTCACCGGGCGAGGGCACCACGCTTCACCATGCCTACCTCTGGCCACGACGATCACATTCGCGGGGATCGCCTTCGAATTCGTCTTCGCCGCCGCGGTCATCTTCTGCCACCGCTGCAGTCAGTGTTCGGCACGGCCTCGCTCAGCGCCCTGCACCTCGCCCCGCTGTTCACGTTGCGGTTCGTCTTCTGGGGAAGTGATGAGCTGCGCCGCCGGCTGGTGCGACGGCGCGGCGGGTGACCTGTGCGGCCCGCTGACGTCAGCGACAGCCCCGTTGCGGGTTGCAGCGTGAGGCCCCACGCTCGCACGGAAGCGACCGCGCAACCCGATCTGGCGGCACTGGTCGCTTCCTATGCGTCCTCGCGCAGCGCCCGAGATTATGCCGCGCTCACATGCTCGCTGTGCGGGGTGTTGACCGGCCCGCGGTCGGGGATCGGGTGAACCGATCCCCGTCGCTGCTTGTTCTCAAGCCTCTCAAACACCACTTTTTCGAGCACCATGAAGAGCAACCACATGACCAGCGCCAGCAGTGCCGCGCCCGCCACCGCAAGGAGGCTTCCCGGGATGGAGATCGTCACCATCGTCTCGTCCTTTCCTCGCACTATTAGGCCCTAAGCACATGATGGCGCTCATTCCGCGCTCTGAGGGGGGAGGAATCGCCAAGGTTCACAGCGCCTAGTTGGCTCAATGCACAAGCGGTCGGGTGGGGACCTGCGATCATGGACATATGAGCTTGCAGCCACCGCAGCCGAGTTCCGTGGTCAGCGATGGGCAGCTACAGGCGGCGTATCGGACCGTGGCCGCTTTCTTGGAGCCTCGAATCGACGGGATCGCGGCTGAACTCGACACGCTGTTACGTGAGCAGGTTCCGGCATACGGCGCCGAGCCGGCTGGCAGCCTTAACCACAACATCCGCGCGATCCTCGATGTCGCGCTGGACCAGGCGCGCGGAGGGCGCGCGCCCGACGCAATGAACGAGGCGATCGCGAGCCTGGCGCGCCAGTGGGCCGCAGAGGGACGACCGCTCGACCAGCGGAGCGCTCAGCTCGGCGCGCGATGGGTGGCGACGGCTGTGGCCGAACATGCCTCCGAGCTGGACCTCGACGAGCATGTGCTCCTCGCGATGCAGGGCGCCGCGTGGGACTGGGCGACGACCTGCGCCTCGATGCTGGCTGACGCACAACGCGACCACGAGGTGGCGGCTGCGCGCCGCGACGCCGCCCGCCGCGCCGACTTTCTCCGCGACTTGGCCGCCGGCCGGGTCACCGCCGAGCGGCTCGCGCGCGAGTGCGAAGCGCTCGGGCTCGACGTCGACCACCCGTATTTCGCCGTGCAGGCCGAGTGTCCCGACGCTGTCTCGGCATCGAAGCTCGAGGCGCACATTCGACGAACAGGCGCAAGCGACGTCCTCCGTCCACTAGACGTCGTCCTCGATCACCGGCTCCTCGCGATCGTGCCCCAGGTGCCGACCGCATACGAGGGTGCCACCATCGCGGTCGGTCCGGAAACCTCGCTGCAAGAGGCGCGCGCGTCCTTCACCGAGGCCGCCGAGGCGCTCGTCACCGCACGCGCCTTCGGCATCACCGGCGTCGTCGGTCTCGGGGCGCTCGGCCCCCTCCCGCTTGTGACCGAAGCGGGACCGCTCGCCGAGCGCCTCAGCGAGCGGCACCTCAGTGCGCTCGACGCGCACGGCCAAGCTGGCGCCGATCTCGAGGAAACGATCAGGACGTTCTTGGACCTCAACCGCAACGTCGAGGCAACAGCCGCAGCGCTTCACTGCCATCGCAACAGCATCCGCTATCGCATGAACCGGTTCCGCGAGCTCACCGGCCTCGATCTCCGTGTCACGCAAGACCTCGTGACGGCGTGGTGGCTGCTCAAGCGCCGCCAGGCCGCCCGCGCGACCGCAAGTCACGCCGAGCCCCCGTGAGGCCATCGGACGACGCGGCAATCCTCGATCGAGCGCGCGGCGGCGCACTTCGTAGTTCCGGGGCAAACTCGATCGCGTGGGATGCCCGATGCCGGTTCGGCAGCCCGTTCGTAACGTACGCATGTGACGCCGTTCGCGTGCAAACGAGCGACGATGGATTGGGGCCGCACGTGTCGACGCGGCCGTGCTGCGTTGGCGACAGCCGTCCTTGCGCTGGCGGTGGCTGCACCCGCGTCCTCCCCGGCAGCTGTGCGCTCCGGAGCCGCGGATGACCTCATCACGGCGCAGCCGACCGCCGACACCTTGCGTCTGGGCCCGCACGGCCCACAGGTCCGCGGCCCGCAGCAGGCGGTGGCCAGGCTCAGCCGACGAGCTCGCCCAGCTCAGGGCAGCGCTCGCGTCGAGTGACCGACCTACTGAGAGCGCGTCACGGCCACAGAAACGACAAGACCGTGCCGCCGCGGCGACGAAGGACTCGGCCGCTGAGCACTGACGCGGCCGTCGTGGATCGACCTGCCGGTCATGCCGGCTGACAACTACGGCGTGCGCCCGGCTCGCGGTTCGAGATTCAGTAGTTGGCACGACCCGCGATCGCAGCTAGTCCCGATGTTGGCGTGAACGTCCCGGCGTACGGTCATAGGGCGGCGATGAGCGGAGCGAACAGGTGGGTCTGGCGGCTTCAACATCAAGCACCGAGTCTGCGACGAGCGCAACGCTGACCGAGGTCGCCGTGCAGCCCATCGTGCCAGGCCGCTTTCGCGATCAGATCCTCAACGAGGACGCCTGGCCGGCGCTCGCCGACACGTTCGAGCGAGCACGGACGTTGCTCGAGGGGCGGGTGGTGTGGAACATCTCCTCACGGGCCCGCAGCGGCGGCTTAGGAGACCTTGTCAGGTCGATGACGGCGTTCGCCCGCGGGGGTGGGGTCGACGCGCGCTGGCACGTGCTGGACGCCAGCGCGGACTTCTATCGCCTCGCGAAGCGCCTGCACAACAACCTCCACGGCTTCAACGACCACACACCGGGCTATGGCGCGGCCGAGCGGGCGCTGTATGAGGCGACCGTCGGCGGGCGGATCGATCTGACGGCTGTCAAACCAGGAGATCTCGTGGTGTTGCATGATCCGCAGACCGCGGGCATCGTGCCAGCCGCGAAGGTCAGGGGAGCCGCCGTCATCTGGCGATGCCATGTCGGTCTCGATGCCCCGAACGACGTCGCGCGCGGCGCGTGGCGGTTTCTGGCCCCGTACCTGGAGCACGCCGACGCGTATGTGTTCTCGCGCCGGCAGTTCCTCTGGGAGAGGCTGGATCAAGCCAAGGCGTCGGTGATCCGCCCGTCGCTCAACGTGCTCTCCCCCAAGAACCAGGATCTCAGCCCCGAGACGGTCGCGGCAATCCTCGCAAGCACCGGTATTCAGCCCGATGAGTACGGCGATCCGCTGTATGCCCGCCTCGACGGTTCTCCCGGCCGGGTCGATCGTCGCAGCGACCTGCTCGGGACCGCTCCGCTGCCGCCGGCGGTGCCGCTGCTGCTGCAGGTTTCCCATTGGAATCATTTGAAGGACCCCGCCGGGCTTGTTCGGTTCTACGCCCGGGAGGTCGCGGATCAGTGCGACGTGCACCTGCTGATCGCGGGGCCACCCGCCGCCGCGGTCAAGGACGAGCCGGAAGCCGAACGCGTGCTCGCCGACACCCGTGAGGCATGGATGCAGCTTCCCGACGATATGCGCGCCCGCGTGCACCTGGCGGCCGTCCCGACCGATGATCCGCAGGAGGGTGCGGCGATCATCAACGCGCTCCAGCGCCGGGCAACGGTCGTGGTGCAGAACAGCCGCGGTGAGGGATTCGGAATGACGCTCCTGGAGGCGATGTGGAAGCGCCGCCCGGTGGTCTGCACCCGCGTCGGCGGGCTACAGGAACAGGTCGTGAACGGCGTCACCGGCTACCTCATCGATGTCGACGATGCCCGATCAGCGGGACAGGCGATCCTCGCCCTGCTCGCGGATCCCGAGCAACGCGAGCGGATGGGCGAGGCGGCCCGCCAGCGTGTCCAAGCGGACTTCCTGCTGCCACGAGAAGCAGTCGACTGGACCAACGTGATCGTACACCTCATCGCACCCCGCGGCGAAGGCTGACCGCGCTGCTGTCCGAGCCGGCGATCACATTGGCGTGCTCGTAGCGCCATCGATCGCGATCTGCCGGTGGACGGATCACGTTGGTGCTGGGGAGGCGGATCTGTTCCAAAGTTGCTCGCGATGTGGCCGTGGCGACACGGTCCACCGCCGACAACGCACGTTCCGATTCCGATTCCGTACTAGTCCGCATCCTCGGTGCGCGAGAAGCGCCGATGCGGGAATCGCGTTGGGGTGCTGATGATGGGTGGTACCGCTAGGCGTGGATTGGAGGGTGCCATGCGGACCGGAGCGGTCAACAGCACCACCGACGATGGCTTCGAGGTACCGGACGAGGAGTTCGTGTTCGCCGATCGTCACGACGCCGGTCGCAGGCTGGCGAGGCTGTTGGAGCGCTTCAGGGTCGATCGACCCGTCGTGGTCGCGATCCCACGCGGCGGCGTGCCGGTCGCCGCAGAGATCGCGAGCGCGCTCCACGCCCCGCTGGATGTCATCCTGGTGCGCAAGATCGGCGCTCCATGGCAGCCGGAATACGCCATTGGCGCCGTCGCCGAGGGTGGCGTGAGAATCTTCGCCGAGCGTGAGCTCTCGACGCTCGGGATCGGAGCGGATGAGATCGATCAGCTGGTCGCAAGGGCCGAGCGCGAGCTCGCCGAGCGCTCCGGGCGCTACCGGGGGCAGCGCCCGCCGATCGAGGTCAAGGACCGCACCGTGCTGCTGGTCGATGACGGCCTCGCGACGGGCCGCACCGCGCAGGCCGCAGCGCGCGCCCTGCGTCGGCGCGGAGCGAGACGAATTGTGCTCGCCGTCCCGGTCGCTGCGGTGCAGTCCGTGCAGAAGACGGCGCGAAGCGTCGACGAGATCGTGGCCGCGCAGACGCCCTCCGCGCTGCTAGCGATCGGCTTCTGGTATCGCGACTTCCGACCGACTGCCGACGAGGAGGTCAGAACGCTCCTGGCAGCGAGCAAGGGCCTGAGCGGAACGTACGAACGACTGATCGAGGTCGGGGGCCGCGTGCTCGTCCCCGGCGATCTCACCATCCCGGAGCTTCCGCGCGGCGCGGTGGCGTTTGCGCACGGCGGCGGCTCGAGCCGGCTGAGCCCCCGCAACCGCCAGGTCGCCCGAGCGCTCAACGACGACGGCTTCGCCACCTTGCTGTTCGATCTGCTCACCGCGGAGGAGCAACTCGATCGAGCGAACGTGTTCGACATCCCGCTGCTCGGCGGGCGCCTGGCCGCCGCGACCGGCTGGCTTCGCCATCAGCCTGAGACGTCCGAGCTGGCGCTCGGCTACTTCGGCGCCAGCACCGGAGCGGCGGCGGCCCTGATCGCCGCGGCCGATCTCGGCACTGAGGTCTCAGCCGTCGTCTCCCGCGGCGGGCGGCCCGACCTCGCCGCGTCGAGACTCGCGGAGGTGCGCGCTCCCACGCTGCTGATCGTCGGCGGGCTCGACGCCGGGGTGCTCGAGCTCAACCGCCGCGCACAGCGACAGCTGCAGTGCACCAACGACCTCCAGGTCGTGCGCCGCGCCACCCATCTGTTCGAGGAGCCCGGCAGGCTCGAGATCGTCGCGCGCCTGGCCAGCGACTGGTTCGCCCGCCACCTGAGTGCACGAGCGCTCACCCACCACGGTCCCAGGACGACAACCCCGACGTAAAGGACCAAGCACGCTGGCGATCTGCGAGCTATGCGGCAACGACTACGACAAGAGCATGGAGATGATCCGCGGCGACAAGCGGCATGTCTTTCACAGCCTCGAGTGCGCGATCAACGCACTGGCCCCGCGATGCGCACACTGCGGCTGCAAGATCATCGGCCACGGCATCGAGAGCTAGGGCTCCTTTACTGCTGCGCTCACTGCGCCCACGCCGCGGGCGTCCGGGAGGCGGTCGACCGCGTCTAGTAGGCAGCAAGGCGGGTCGCAGGCAGACGAGGTAGGCCGGGTTCACGGTGATCGTGCTGGCGCCGCCTCGAGCTCGTGCGGGGAGGTCATCCCTGATGCCTGGATCCGTTCCGTCGATCGCGGACGTCAGCGCGTCGCGATGTTTGATCTATCCCCGTCTCGACGTCGTGCTGAGGTGGCCGCGGTGTGAGGCCCGCGGCGCTGTATGCCTCGTCCTGCTCGAGGGTCTCGCGGTCGAGCAGCGCTTGGGCGAGGGCGTCGAGCTTGTCGCGGTTCGCGCTCATCAGCTGCGTGACGTGCTCGTGCGCGTGTTCGATGAGGTGGCGGACCTCGTCGTCGACTTGTTGGCGGGTGCCGGGTGAGATGTCGCTCGCGCCGGGCAGCGGCAGTTGGCCTTCCTCGGTGATGACGGTGACCGGTCCGATGACGTCGCTCATGCCCCACAGCCCGACCATGTTGCGGGCGAGCTCGGTCGCCTGCTTGATGTCGTTCTGCGCGCCGGTCGTGATGTCGTCGAAGACGAGCTCCTCGGCGACGCGTCCACCGAGCGCAACGTTGATTTTGCCGAGCAGGTAGCCGCGGTCGTAGCTGAAGCGATCGGCTTCCGGTGCCGAGAGCGTGACGCCGAGCGCGATCCCGCGCGGGATGATCGAGACCTTGCGCACGGGGTCGGCTCCGGGGGTGAGCATGCCGATGATCGCGTGCCCGGCCTCGTGATAGGCGGTGCGGCGGCGCTCCTCGGCGCTGAGCAGGATCCGCCGCTCGGTGCCGAGCACGAGCTTCTCGAGCGCGTCATGCAGGTCGGCCATCGTCACGGCGGTGTGACTGCGGCGCGCCGCGGTCAGCGCGGCCTCGTTGACGACGTTGGCCAGATCGGCTCCGACCATCCCCGGTGTCGTTGCCGCGAGGCGGTCGAGATCGACGTCCGGGGCGAGCGGCACCGAGCGGGTATGCACCTCCAGGATCTTGCGCCGACCAACGGTATCCGGCGGCTGCACAGCGACCCGGCGGTCGAAGCGGCCGGGTCGCAGCAGCGCCTGGTCGAGCACCTCGGGGCGGTTGGTCGCGGAGATCACGATCACGCCGACGGAGGGGTCGAAGCCGTCCATCTCGGTGAGGATCTGGTTGAGCGTCTGCTCGCGCTCATCGTGCCCGCCGCCGAACCCGCCGATCGCGCCGGCGCGTGAGCGGCCGATCGCGTCGAGCTCGTCGATGAATATGATCGCCGGTGCGGCGTCCTTGGCCTGCTGGAAGAGGTCGCGCACGCGCGAGGCGCCGACGCCAACGAACAGCTCGACGAACTCCGAGGCGGAGATCGAGAAGAACGGCACGCGCGCCTCGCCCGCGAGCGCCCGCGCCAGCAGCGTCTTGCCGGTCCCCGGCGGCCCGGTCAACAGCACGCCGCGGGGGATCCGGCCGCCCAGCCGCCGGTACTTCTCCGGATCCTTGAGGAAATCGACGATCTCGGTCAGCTCCGCCTTCGCCTCGTCGATCCCGGCAACATCCCGGAAGGTGACCGGCTGCTCGGAGGGCTCGACCCGCTGCGCGCGCGAGCGACCGAACGCGCTCACGCCGCCGCCGATGCCGGCGGCCGCGCGTCGCATCATCCAGACGAGCAGGAAGACGATCAGCAGGGTCGGCCCAAGGGTCAACAGCAGCGTGACGAACAACGACGTGCCGGTCGTCGGCGGCTTCGCGTTGATCACGACAGCCTTCGACTGCAGCAGACTCAAGAGCGCCTTGTCATCGGCGAACTCCGGCAGCTCGGTCGCGAACTGCTTCGCTGGCGCGGCCGAGCTGTCCGGGTAGCGAACCTCCTTGCGGAAGTCGCCCTGAACGGTCGTGCCCTTCGACGTGATCGAGCTGACGTTGCCCGCCTCGACCTGGGAGAGGAACGTCGGGCTGTACGGGATCTGCACCCGCGCCGGCTGCGACCTCAAGGACGCGGCCACGACGATATTGATCATCAACAAGATCGCCAAGAAGATCACGACCCCAGGCCCGGATGCCCACAGACTCGGCTTCTGCGACGGAGGCGGCGACCCGCGACCGTCCGGCGCGGGCCGGACCCGCCAACCGCTCGGATGACGCTCACCGCGGGGGTCCCGTCCCTCAGGACGGTCAGCGCGCGCGCCATCTGATGCGGATCTGGGCATCGCGCCTCCAACTTCGATCTCGATGACAAACGTAGTCCGCGCGACCGCATCGAACCAGCGGACAAACGCGCTGAACCGGTACGGAAAAGCACGGAACCTCGCGCGGCAGCGACCGATGCCCATGGCGATGCCGTCTGGGGAACGACGGAGCGCTTCGAGCAGTTGCCCACGATGACGGCCCCGAGCAGGCGCCCGTAAACGTGGAACGTGATGCCGCCTGACGCCTTCGACCGGATCCTCGTCGGCTGTATGGCCACGGAGCAAGGCACCCGACGCACTTGCCCTCGGTGTCGAGCTGGCCGCGGCGTGCCAGGCCGATCTCGTGCTCGCAAGCATCG
>DATKOY010000255.1:0-15018 GCA_035524415.1 Solirubrobacteraceae bacterium
CAACGCCCGTCGAGAGCATGCCGAACACAAACGCCTCCGCGGCGGCGCCGCTCATCGTCGTGACCAGCTGCATCTGCAGGTCGAGCTCCGACATCAGTACCTGGTCACTCGACGCGTAGACCGTCGCGCCGCCGCGTCCGCGGCCCCGCGCAACAACCGAGAGCTTCTGCATCGCGGCCGCGTAGCCGATCGCCTTGGCCACGATCGCGTGACCGGACTCGTGCACGGCGATCCGCCAGAGTTCGTCGGGCGTCAACAGGTGGCTCTTGCGCGCGGGGCCCATCAGCACGCGATCGATCGCTTCCTCGAGCTCGGTTTGCTCGATCTCGAGCTTCCCGGCCCGAACCGCCAGCAGCGACGCCTCATTGATGACGTTGGCGAGGTCGGCGCCGGAGAAGCCGGGCGTCTGATGGGCGATCCGCATCAGGTGCACGTCGTCCGCGACCGGCACCTTGCTGGCATGCAGCGCGAGGATCTCGGTCCGGCCGTGCACGTCGGGAAGCTCGACGACCACCTGACGGTCGAAGCGACCAGGGCGCAGCAGCGCGTTGTCAAGGATGTCGGGGCGGTTGGTCGCGGCCATCACGACGACGCCACTCTCCGCACCGAAGCCGTCCATCTCCACGAGCATCTGATTGAGGGTCTGCTCGCGTTCGTCGTGACCCTGCCCCATGCCGGCACCGCGCTGCCGTCCGACGGCGTCGAGCTCGTCGATGAAGATGATCGCCGGCGCGGCGTCTCGAGCCTGGCGGAACAGATCGCGCACGCGGGCAGCACCGACGCCGACCAGCGACTCGACGAATTCGGAGCCCGAGATTGAGAAGAAGTTCGCTTTGGCCTCGCCGGCGACCGCGCGCGCGAGCAGCGTCTTGCCGGTGCCCGGCGGCCCCGTCAGGATCACGCCTTTGGGCGCACGGGCGCCCACCTCTGCGTAGCGACCGGGGTTCTCCAGGTAGTCGCAGATCTCACGGAGTTCGATCAGCGCCTCGGGAGCTCCGGCGACGTCGCCAAACGTGTAGGTCCCGCTGCCCGCCTTTTGTCTTCGCCCGCTCCACTTCGAGAACGCGGCGATCATCCCGCCCGATTCCCGTGCGATCAGTGTGAACAGGGCGAACAGCGTCGCCAGGATCAGGATCGGCAGCAGAAACTGGACGACCGCGCGCAGCGTGGGCTTACCCGACTGCGGGTCGACCGTCGTCGGGACGTGGTGCTTTTGCAGGTCGTTGAGCAGCTCGCTCGTGTACGCGTCCGCGTGCGGATAGGCGGTCCAGAGCTGCTGCTCGTTGAACGTCTTCAGCTCCAGACGGGCATCCTGATCGCGCAGCGTCGCCTGGCGCACGGCTCCCGGCGTCGCGATCAGCGTGGTCGCGTCGGAGAAGCTGATCTCCTTCCCGGGCGAGGACGGACTCAGGATCCCGAGTCCGATAAAGAAGAGCGCGATCAGCGTCGCCGCGATGATGGCGAGGCCAAGCTTGAGGCTGTTGTCCGTCGCCGCGATCAGCACGCTCCGCAGCGCGTCCGCGACGCGGTGTCGGCGACCTTTGCGGCGCATGGTGTTCGTCTGCGCCTTCGGCTTCGGCTTCGGGTTCGTCGTCGTCGCTGACATCAGTGGGTCGTGTGCGTGCTTGCGGTGCTAGTCGATCGCTGCCGGCCGGCGCCTGTCGCCGCCGCCGGCTGCACCTTCACTGACGAGCCGTGCGCGGGAGTGAAGGAACGGTGAATTTCTGACGCCAAGTGGATTGCCCATCCCCGTGATCAGGCCCGTGTCCGATGGTGACGCGGAGGGTGATGGGGATGGTGATGGTGGTGGTGATGCCCCTGGTGCTCGCAGTACTCACGATTGCGATCGCCCGGCGGGCATTTCGGGGTCTCGTGCGCGAGCGACCCGGGAACGGCAATCCCGAGTGTGGTCGCGGCGGTTACCAGGGCCAGGCTAAGACGGTTCATACACCATTCCCTCCTGATTGCGCTGACGATCCCCGCGTCCGGACCATCGCTGCTTGTCCTGAGTTGTTTCCATCCCGGGCTGCGATCAGCCGCCTACCTTCCACGCGTGTTAACGACAAGTGAACCCCATGTTTCCGTTCGCGCCCGCGACCTCGGGCGCCCCGCCGGCTCGGACCGGTCACATCTCGTTCTGAGCGCGCACCGCCGGTACCCGGGCGTGGTTACGGTACTGCCACCGATCAGGGAGTCAAGGACTCCTCTCACTGTTCACAGAAGAATCACGCCTTGCTGACCAGAGAGTCATGAGTCAGATCATTGGTCGGGGGTTTTCACTGAGGGGGGCACCGGGGATTCCGCGGATGTGCGTGCGGCAAGGGACGCGGGATCCTGTGTACATGTCAGCCACGATGCCGCGTATCGTGAACGTCGATCTCACGGCGCGAGGGGATTGGGAGGTCGAGCTCCCGGATCAGCAGACTCGCGTGAGGTGCGACACGCTCGAAGCCGCGAAGCGGCGCGCGTATCGGTCGGCGAAGTCGCGGCATCCGTGCGAGATCGTCGTCCGTGACGCGTATCACCGAGTGCTGCATCGTGAGCTGATCGACGGCGACGTCGCCACGCCGACGCCATCGGCTCCGCGCGGCCGCGAGCCGTTGGCGATCGGACGCTCGAGGAGCTTGCCCCCCCGGCGCGCAGGAGGGCGCCGGTGAGCGCCATGGTTCGCCGGCCTCATATCCCGCCGGCGGGCGCAGGAATCCTCTCTCCTCCTCATTGACCACCGGGGCGCCTGCGAGCGGGCGCCCCGGCAGCGCCCGTCAATGCTCGTTCGGGCGGGCTACTGCGCCTGCGGGCGGTAGCGCAGGCCGTCGAGCGCAATCGCGAGGATGTGCTCGATCTGTTCGGGCTCGGCGCCGGGGATCTTGGCGATCCCGCCGACCATCTGGATGATGTCCCAGAGGCTCGTGTCGGCTCGTACGACGTGCGCCTGCTGGGCGCGCTCGAGCAAAGGTTGGCCGGAGCTCATCAGCGACGCGCGGCAGGTCTTGAACAGCGGCGCGTCGCGATCGAGATACTCGAGCAACTCGTGCGCCAGCGCCTGCTTGGTGGCGAGATAGCCGACGAGGCGGTGCACCCACGCCGAGAACGCCTCCCACGGTGGGAGGGCATCGAACTCGGCCGCGGAGCGGCACAGATTCTCGACCTCGTCGACATACACTGCCTCGAGTAGCGCCTGCCGGTTGGGAAAGTTGCGGTACAGGGTGCCGATCCCGACCTCGGCACGCCGGGCGATCTCCTCGAGCGAGGTCGCGTCGCCGCGCTCGGCAAATGCATCGCGAGCAGCAGCCACGACCTTGTCGTAGTTGCGGCGTGCATCCGCGCGCTTCGGCCTGCGGGGAAGCGCCTGGTCCAGGGTGTCGGTGGTGCTCACGGCAAAGGGAGAATGTCGCTTGACAAACCGGAGGACGCCTCCGCTATAGTGTGTTCCGGAGGCTTCCTCCGCTTAGTTCCGGAGGGTTCCTCCAGTTTAGCACCAGATTCCACCCCCCATCCAGGACTCCGCATGCACAGCATTTCCCTCCCCTCCTCTCTTCCCAGCGGCGACCGGCGCCGGTGGCTCGCGCTCGCGGTCGTCTGCCTCGCCCAGCTGATGATCGTGCTCGACACGACGATCGTGAACGTCGCCCTTCCCGCGATTCAGCGTGACCTGAGCTTCAGCCAGGGGAACCTCACCTGGGTCGTCAACGCGTTCCTCGTCACGTTCGCCAGCTTCCTGCTGCTCGCCGGCCGGCTCGGCGATCTGTTCGGCCGCAGGCGCCTGTTCCTTGCCGGCGTGATCGTGTTCACCGCTGCCTCGATCCTCTGCGGCCTGGCGCCCGACCAGGGGGCATTGATCGGCGCGCGCTTCCTTCAGGGCATCGGCGCCGCGATGCAGGCGTCGGTGATCCTCGCGATCATCGCGACCGAATTCCCGCTCGCGAGCGAGCGTGCCCGCGCGATGAGCGCGTACGTGTTCGTCGCCGTGGCTGGCGGTTCGCTCGGCCTGCTCGCCGGCGGCGCGCTCACGCAGACCCTCAGCTGGCACTGGATCTTCTTCGTCAACTTGCCGATCGGCGCGATCACGGTCGTGCTCGGCCGCGCTCTGATCCCGACCGACTCGCACACGAGCATGAGTGGGCGCGTCGACTGGCTTGGATCACTGCTCGTCACGGCCTCGCTGATGAGCGCCATCTACGCGATCGTGCAGGCGAGTGCGCACGGCTGGGGCTCGAGCTCCGTGCTTGGCTTCGGCGCTCTCGCGGCGGCGCTGATGACCGCCTTCCTCGTCCTTGAAGCCCGGATCGCGAACCCGATCCTGCCGCTGCGCATCCTACGCGTGCGGGGGCTGCTCAGCTCGAGCGTCGTCCGCGGCTTGCTGGTCACCGGCATGTACTCGACGTTCTTCCTCGGCACGCTCTATCTCGAGCACGTGCGCCACTACGGCGCGCTGCAGACCGGCCTCGCGTTCCTGCCATGGACGCTCACGGTCGCCGCGCTGTCGCTCGGCATCACCGCGCGGCTCGTCGAGCGGTTCGGTGCGTTGCGCGTGCTGATCGCCGGCATGCTCACGGTGATCGTCGGCCTTGGCCTGTTGACCACCGTCGGGCCGCATACAAGCTTCTTCCCAACCATCTTCCTCGCCTACCTCGCCATCGGCCTGGGGATCGGAAGCGCGTTCATGCCGCTGCTCACGATCGCGATGGCGAACGTCCCGCCCGCCGACGCGGGGCTCGGCTCCGGGATCGTCAACGTCTCCCAGCAGGTCGCAGGGGCCCTCGGCCTCGCGGTTCTCGGCACGATCGCCACGAACCACACCCACGCACTCGAGCTGGCCCACCACCCGCCCGTCGGGTCGCTGATCGCGGGCTACCACGTCGCGTTCGCGATCGGGGCGGCCAGCGTTGCCGCAGGGATCGTGGCCGCGCTCCTGCTGCTGGCGCCGCGGCAGACGGAGGAGCCCGCGCGACCCGCCGAGCCCGAACCTCACGCCGCAGACGAGTTCGTCCCCGAGTTCGAGCGGCAGGCCGCTTGACGCTCGACCCGCCTGAACCGCATACAGAACTGACACTCCGGCGGCCTCCACGTCGCCTTGACCCAAGGAGCACCATGTCCACTCTCACTGCGAACCCTGCGACCAGCGCGCGCCGCGCGCAGGTCCTGGCCGAAGCCGTCGTCTCGGCCTACATCAACGAGATCTCCCCCACGACTGTGAGTTCTCACGGATTCGCGCCCTGGAGAAGTGCGGCTGGCGGATCGCGTCATTCCATGTACCGTGATGGGCATGGCTCATCCCTCCGCGTCCTTCAGCGCGACGCTTCGCGTCCGGCTCGGGGACATTCCCGGCTCGTTTGCGCGGGTCGCGCAGGCGGTCGGCGACGCTGGCGGGTCGCTTGACGCGATCGATCTGGTTCGCGTCGATCGTGGCACGAAGGTGCGTGACGTGACCGTTCTGGCCGAGGACGCCGCGCATATCAAGCGGATCGCCGCTGCCGTCGGGTCGCTCGACGGCGTCACGGTCGAGCACGTCTCGGATCGCACGTTCTTGTTGCACCTGGGCGGGAAGCTCGAGGTCAAGCCGAAGGCGCCGCTGAGGACACGCGATGATCTCTCGATGGCCTACACGCCTGGCGTCGCGCGGGTGTGCGAGGCGATCGCCGAAGACCGCGAAAAGGCGTGGAATCTCACGGTGAAGCGCAACACCGTCGCGATCGTGACCGACGGTACGGCGGTCCTCGGGCTTGGGGATATCGGCCCTGAGGCGGCGCTGCCGGTGATGGAGGGCAAGGCGATGCTGTTCAAGGAGTTCGCCGGCGTCGACGCCTGGCCGGTGTGCCTGGCGAGCACCGATGCCGGTGAGATCGTGAGCATCGTGCGGGCGATCGCCCCGGTCTACGGTGGGATCAACCTTGAGGACATCTCGGCGCCCAGATGTTTCGAGATCGAGCGCCGGCTCGATCAGGCGCTGGAGATCCCGGTGTTTCACGACGATCAGCACGGCACCGCGATCGTCGCTCTCGCGGCCCTGATCAACGCGCTGCGGGTGGTGGACAAACGGATCGAGGATGTGCGCGTCGTGATCACCGGCGTCGGAGCGGCGGGGGTCGCCACGACCAACATCCTGCTGGCCGCGGGGGTCCGCGACGTGATCGGCTGCGACCGTCGCGGCATCGTCTATCAGGGACGCCCTCATCTGGAGGGCGTGAAGGCCGCATATGCCCAGACCACCAACCCGCGCGCGATCCGCGGATCAGCCGACGACGCGCTCGCCGGCGCTGACGTGTTCATCGGCCTGTCCGGCCCGGGGGCGGTGTCACTGGACGGCATCCGGTCGATGGCCCGCGATCCGATCTGCTTCGCGATGGCGAACCCGACCCCTGAGGTCATGCCCGAAGACCTCGACGGGATGAACGCGATCGTCGCGACCGGCCGTTCGGACTATCCGAACCAGATCAACAACGTCCTGGCGTTTCCCGGCGTGTTCCGCGGCGCACTGGACGTCCGCGCCTCGGCGATCACGGATGAGATGAAGTTCGCCGCAGCGCACGCGATCGCATCGATCATCACGGAAGACGAACTCGATCCCGAGTACATCATCCCGAGCGTGTTCAACCCGGACGTCATGCCCGCCGTCGCGGCCGCGATTGCCACCGCCGCCAAGCGCGCAGGCGTCGCCAAGAAATCCCGCTCGAGCGCTCTCTCGTAGTCACGCACTGCCGACCGGGCACCCGGGCCGGCCGAGATGCCGGGCGAGCGGTCCGTGATGTCGGGCCGGGCCGGCAATGCGATCCTAGGTGGCCATGACCGCGGTGTTACTTGCCGGGATGCTCGTGCTGATCCTCGTCAACGCCTTCTTCGTTGCCGCGGAGTTCGCGCTCGTCCGCGCCCGACGGTCTCGCCTCGAGCAGGTTGCCGACGGAGATGCCAGCGCGCAGCTCGCGCTCGATGAGATCCGCGAGATCAGCGAGTACCTGTCGGCATGCCAGCTCGGCGTCACGTTCGCCTCGATCGGGATCGGATTCCTCGGCGAGCCGGCCGTCGCGAATCTGATCCATCCGTGGCTCGGCGGCTCCCTGTCGCACGGGCTCGCGCTCGCGATCAGCCTGACGATTGCGTACCTGCTCACGACCGCGCTGCACATCACGCTCGGGGAGCAGGTGCCGAAGATCTTCGCGATCTCTCGTGCGGAGCAGATGGCCCGCGTGGTCGCGCGGCCGCTGTACTGGTTCACGAAGGTGTTCCGTCCGTTCGTCGCTGTGCTCAACAGCGCATCCAACGCCATCCTCCGGCTGCTCCGCGTGGACCCGTCGGCCGCCTTCGAGGAAGGCGGTACGCCAGAGGATCTGAAGCTGCTCATCACCGAGTCGCTCGAGGGCGGGCACCTCGCCCCCGACGAGGCGCTGATGCTCTCGGGCGTGTTCGAGCTCCACGAGCAGTACGCGAGTCAGGTCATGACACCGATCACGCGGGTCGTGATGGTCGACGTCTCCAGCGATGTGACGACCGCGTCGGAGCTGTGCATCCAGTCGGGGCACACGCGCTTGCTCGTCACCGAGGACTCGAATCCCGACCGCATCAAGGGCGTCGTCCACGCCAACTCGCTGCTCATGCTGATCATCACCGAGGGACCGGCCGCGAGGATCGACGGCGTTGTGCGCGACGCGCTGATCGCCCCCGAGACGCAGCCACTCGACACCCTGCTCGCCGAATTGCGCCGCACCCGGAACTCGCTCGCGGTCGTGGTCGACGAATACGGCCGTACGGCCGGCATCGTCTCGATCGAGGACATCGTCGAGGAGATCGTCGGCGAGATCGCCGACGAGACCGACCCATCCGCCGGGCCGGTCCGGCAGTTGACCGACGGCGAGTGGCTCGTCCGCGCCGACGTGACCCTCGCCGACCTCCGCGATGACGGGATCGAGCTTGACAGCGACACGGCCGCGTATCACTCCGTCGGCGGACTCGTGCTCGACGCGCTCGGCCGGTTGCCGCGCCCGGGTGAAGTCGTCATGGCGGACGACTACTCCCTCCGGGTCGAATCGATACGCGATAATCGGATCGAATTCGTGCGGATCACCCGCCAGCGCGCTGATGAGCCGCTACCGTCCAAGGATGCGAGCCCGACCTGAGCAGAGATGAAGCTTGCCGCGTGCATCGGGATCGCAGCGATCAGTCTGCTCGTCGCCGGCTGCGGGGGCAGCCAGCGCGCGCAACAGGCCAACCAGACGTGGGCCAACGCGGTCTGCACGAGCATGCTCGCCTGGCAGAAGGAGATCGCTCGCGCTCAAAGGAGGCCCACCCCTCCGCTCAGTCCCCAGGTCCGGCTGGCCGACGCGATCGCTGCCACCCGCCGGCTGGCGGGCGCACTGACGAGGATCGGGCTCCCGGAGACGATCCGGACTCCGGACGCCGAGCAGCACTTCCACCAACTTGGGTCGGCCGTGCAGGCTCAGATCGGCGAGCTCGTCACCGCTGCGAACACGCTCGAGAACGGCAATCCTGCGAGCGCAGGCGTGATCGTCACCGACCTCGGGTCCGACGCCGGTCTCGTCGGCGCTCTCCTCGACAACCTGCAGAACGCCTCGTTCAGCGATCTCGGCATCGCCGCGCTTGAAACGCGGGCGTGCAGGCAGCTCGCCGGGATCTCGGCCTAGGAAGACCGAGCCCTCGACCCCGCACGTTTTCACGTTCTGCCGTGGGGTCGGGGTCAGGAGGCCGCTGCTCGCGTCGCGGCCGTGGAGAAGCGCAAGGGAACCGCACCGGAGATCCGGATCGCGGAAACGATCTCCCACACCTCGGCGCGATGGTGAGCGCGTGGGCGTCTTGCGTCCGCTCGCGGTGAGCGATCGCGCACGGACCGCCGAGCCGGCACGACCGTGGCAGATTCTGTCCGCACGGACGGCCCGCAAACGAGCTGAGCGCCCGCCGGCGAGGCGATCGATCGTGACCGCCGGCGCGGCTGGTGGGGCAGGGTCATGGCTGACCCACGCCGGGTGATGCGATCCGGCGATCTCTGCTGAAGGGGCCGCCGGCGATCCCGACCTGCCTACGCAGCTGAGTCCGGCGGCTCGGTCAGCTCGGCCAGCCGGGCCTTGTACTCCGCTTCGGTCACCCGCCCGCCGTCGAATCGGTCCACGAGGTCGCTGATCTCGCTGGCGAGTTTCGGATCGGTGGCGTTCTCGGCGGCCTCCTCGCCTTCCTGCACGAGCGCGATCCAGGCGCCGCGGTCGAACGCCGGCGCCCCACTCGGCTGGTCCGCACCCGTGTGAGCACCGCCCGGCGCCGGCGAGCCCGGCGGCGCCGCGAGCGCCTGGTCGAATGCGTCCGCGGAGCCCTCGCCACTCTCCGAACGACGGCCCTTCCCGCTGACCCGCGGATCGGAGCGGTCGAACTTCGCTTTCTCGTGCGTGACGTCGGCAAGCACGCCGACGACCTCGCCCTCCTGCAGCCACACGACATGGCTCATGAACGGGGGCTGCTTCAGCGTGGTCCGGAAGACCGAGCCGGAGCGTGAGGTGACGTCGGCGACGTACTCCCATACCCCCGACCGGTCGCCGCTCTCCTTGAATCTCTTGGCGACGATCTTCGCCGTCGCGGGCTCCCAGTCGCGCCCGAACATTGCGGCGGGAGCCTACCTCGCCGGCACGCTCGGCGTGAGGAGCCGAGTTGACACCCTGAAGCCGATCACGGTACGGTCACACGTGTGCGTTCGCGGCGCGTGATTCTGGGGATCGTGACCGGCTGCCTGCTCGGCGCGAGCTGCCTGGTGCCTTCGGGGGCCGCCGCGCGAACGATCTTTCAGACCAATTGGAACGTCGTGCAGGCGAGCGGGAAGATCGTCTGGACGCTCGAGTCGGTGCCGCTCGACTACCAGGGGTTCCGCACCGCGAGCGGGGACATCACCGAACTGTGGCACTACCTCGGCCACGGACCGGAGATTTCGTTCCCGTTCACGACCCTGCGCCCGCTGGCGCCTCCGGGCAGCCCGACCTTCAGCTTCCCGATCCGTCCGATCAAGGGCACGCTCGGCGGGCAGGCGAGCGGCGCGCTCACCGATGGGACGACCGGCGCGTGCTCGGCAAATCTGGGGAGCCTGCCAAACAGCACGAACGCGAAGCTCAACGAGGCGACGATCGATCGGCGCCACCTGGCCCTGTGGGTGACGGTCGAGGACCCGACCGATCTCCTGACCGTCGAACCGTGCGCAACCGGACTCGGCCCGCTCGGCACGTTCCCCGCGGCCCAGCCAGATCAGCAGCACAAACCGACGGTTCAGCCAACGCTGGTGTCGGTGCTGCGGCTCGACCCAGTCGTGCGCGGCAACCGCGGCAAGGTTGTGGTCCTTCATCTCAAGGCCGAGTTCAACCTCGTCGTCACGACGACGGATGGAAAGCGTCACGTTGTCGGCACCGAGACGAGCACGGCCACGGTGAAACTGAAACTCAAGAGTGGAAACTGAGCGACTGAAGCAGTTCGGGGGGCGGCGCATGGCGCATGAGGGGCAGGAGTTTGAGGGGCTGAACGGGTGTCGGCTGCGCTTGGTCACGATCAGCGGTGTGACGCCGTCGCGTCACGGTCGCCGCGCGCGCGTGAGCGCAAGCGTGGCCGTGGTGGGGTTGCTCTGCGCCCTCGTCTTCGCTCTGCACCCGAGCGGCGCCCGCTCCGCCGGATCGCCGCTCCAGGAGTTCCCGATCGCCGAGAGCGGCTCGCATCCGTTCCTGATCGCGAACGGACCAGACGGCCGGCTGTGGTACACGGTCAACGAGGCGGCCGTCGAAGCGATCAGCACGAGCGGGACGCCGACGGCGTATCCGGGCGCCGGCGGCACCGGGTTCTCGACCGGGATCGTCTCGGCGCCCAACGCGAGGATCGTGTTCCTCCAACAAGGTCAGTCCTCGGTCTCCGGGACCGGCACGGTCACCGGCGTCGACGCGACCGGTCAGCCGCAGAACGGCCCGGTCGATGCGCAGGACACGCCGAACCAGATCACCACCGGGCCTGACGGGAACCTCTGGTACACGACCGACCACGACGTCTGCACAGTCACGCCGAGCCTCGCCAGCCCCACGGCCGGCAATCCGAACTGCCGGTTTCTGCTGAATGGGGCGAGCGTCGGCGGCGAGGGGATCGCGGCGGGACCGGGCGGGACCGTGTGGCTGACGGAGCGCGTCAGCAACACGATCTACGAGGTCACCTCTCCGTCGACGTTCGACCACACGGAATACCCCCTCCCGCACGGTGGCAACCCGTACGGCATCACGATCGGTCCCGACGGGGCGCTGTGGTTCACCGAGATCTCCGGCAACCGGATCGGAAGGATCACGACGAGCGGCGTGATCACGGAATATGACCTCCCGAATCCCGGGTCGGACCCCTACGGGATCACGCAGGGACCCGACGGCGCGCTGTGGTTCACCGAGCGCGCCGGCAACCGGATCGGACGGATCACGACGTCCGGCCAGATCACCGAGTTCCCGATCCCGACCCCGGGCAGCGGCCCACACGGGATCGTGACCGGCCCGGATGGTGCGCTGTGGTTCACGGAGGAATACGCGGGCAAGATCGGCCGGTTCGACGTCGCAGCGATCGCGCCGCCTCCCAGCCAGCCGGCCCCGACCGCCGGCGTGGCCCCGTCGACGACGAGTCCGCCCGACGGGCGCCTGTTCACACTGAACCCGGGCGCGTCAACCGCGGGCACGGGCACGATCACGCAGTTCGCCTACGACTTCACCGGTTCCGGCGCGTTTGACGCGATCTGCCCTCCCACCGAGCCGATCGCGTACAAGATCTTCGACACCCCGGGCTCGCACGTGATCGGGCTGCGGGTGACCAACAGCCTCGGCCAGGTCGCGACAACGCAGGTGACGGTGAACGTCGTCGGTCCCGCCACCCGCGCGAGGACGGCGTCCAACGGCGCGGTCGCGGCGCTCAGCCATTTCTGGTGCGGCGATACGTCGTCGCTGCTGGCAGGCAGTACCGCGTATCTCCCGGTCGGGTTCACGTCGGACGTCCATGCCGTCGGGATCGACGTCACGCAGGGCGTCGTACCCGACCCGCCGCGCCCGAGCGCGCTCTCGAAGATCGCCGCGGCCTCCGCCGTGAAGCTCGTGCACCAGCGGCTGCTCCGCGACGCAGACGCCACGTTCCTGCTCAACAACGACAAGCAGGATCCGCGGACGAACCGCATCACCTGGCTCCAGCGCTTCGGGACCACCGTCGCGCGGGTGTACGCATCGGCGCTGATCGCCCCAAACGGCACCGACGTCCCCAACGTCCAGATGAAGCTGTTCGGATTTCGTGACGGCCACGAACTGTCCGGCAGTCCGCTGCTGTCACAGACCGGCCCGCTCAACGTCCCGCTGGGCCCGCCATTCACGACGCACGCGATGCGCGTCGGCTACAGCCCGGTCGATGGGGCACTGCCGGCGTTCACGTTCACGATCCCCCACGACTGGGTCAGCGAGCCCGGCAACGTCGCGTTCCTGGCGGTGCCGGAGCTCGTCGGTCCGCGCCTCGACCGGCAGTGCAACACGGTCGCGTGCGAGCTCGCGCAGCAGGCCGGCTCCGGTGACTTCCAGTTCAGCGACACGGGATTGTTCATCGTCCGGACGGTCGCGATGACCGCCAGCGGCGATCCGGCGCTTCCGGACCCGTGGACGGTGTTCGACGCCGCAGCGAACATCACGCCCGTGGCGGTCTTGCCGTCTCCGTACCAGGGCACGATCGACATCACTCCGATCACGACGTGCAAGGCGGGCGACAAGAGCCAGCCGTGCACCAACCCGAACGGCTGGGTCACGGGCCAGATCGGTAACTGGCTGGCCAACAACCAGCCGGTCATTCCCGCCACGGTCAAGGTCACGACAATCGGGGTGCACAAGAATCACGGCAACGCGCAGGGCTACTCGGGCTGGCCCGGCAGCTGCAGCGACAACTCCCCGTGGGGCGGCGCGATCTGCGAGACGAGCAACAACAGCCCGGTCTCGCAGGTCGAGGCCAACCGCCCGCTGACTTCCGTGGCGCACGAGATGCTGCACGACCTCGGACGGCCACACGCCGACGACTCGTCGTCGGGCTGCGGCGGCAACGGTGAAGGCAAGCCTGACTCGAAGGGTGACACGCTCGCGATCGGACTCGACCGCCATCCCGGCTCCGGAGGATCCGTCACCAACCCGTACCAGATTCTCTCGCCAGGGCTGCCCGGTCAGCAGAGCGCGATCTACGACCCGATGTCGTACTGCGCGGATAACAACCCGGAGGACAACACGTGGATGTCCGCGCACAACTGGGACGAGGTCGCGGGTGAGTGGATCTTCTTCCTCAAGCGCGCGGCGGCGAGCTCGGTGCGACCGGTCGTGGAGTCGGTCGCCGCCGGCTCGGGCATGCAGGTCACGGGCATGACGGAGGGGTCCGACACGCTGATCACGCAGGTTGAGCCCGCACGCGACACGGCGGCGAGCGCTGCCGCTGCGCCGCCCAGCTCGCCGATTCACGCGGTTGTGCGCAACGCGGCCGGCGCCCTCGTCGGCGACGCTCCGCTGACAATCACAGCCGGCCACCTCGACTCCGGCACGACCGGCAAGCCGTCCGTGCCCGTGATCTACTTCAACGGCACGGTTCCCGCCGCCGGTGCTGCCGAGATCCAGATCACGCAGGCGGGGTCGGTCGTCGCAGTCCGGACCCGCAGCCCGCACGCGCCGTTCGTTCAGCTGCTGGCCCCGCGCCGCGGAACGATCGGCCTGGCGCGGACCGTCACCCTGGCGTGGCGCGCAAGCGACGCCGATCATGACCCGCTGACTGCGTCGGTCGATTACTCCGCCAACGGCGGTCGCCGATGGCACACGGTCTTCTCCGGCGCGGGAGCGGGGACGACGTTGAAGCTTCCCAGCCGGTACTTCGCGGGCTCGCGCAACGCGCGCATCCGGATTCGCGTCAACGACGGGTTCAACGAGAGCGTTGCGGTCTCCGGGCGCCTGCAAGCGGTCGGCTCACCCCCGACTGTCACGATCACGGCCCCGGCCAACCGCCAGACGTTTCCCTCAGATGCGACCGTGTTCCTCAACGGAGCCGCATTCGACGATGCCTTCCAGCTCCTCGGCGCGCGGCAGTTGCACTGGTTTGCTGGCCGGCGCTCGCTCGGCACCGGGCAGTCGGTGTCCGCCCGCGACTTGACCCCGGGCACCGTCGTCATCCGGCTGGTCGCGCGCGACGCACACGGCCGCACCGGCACCGCCTCGGTCCGAATCCGCGTCACCGCCGCGACCCCGTTCTTCACGACGTTGCGCCAGCCCACGACGATCTCCGCCAAGGCGCGCCGCGTCACGATCGTGGTCGCCACGAACGTCACAGCCACGCTCCGCGTCCTGCGCCAGCGCTTCACCGTGACCCGTCGCACGCACACGATCGGTATCCGGGTGAAACCCGGCACGGGGACGCTCACGCTCACACTCGCCCTCGCGGCGCACGGCAAGAACGCGACCCAGACGCTGCGCTTCACACGACGGTAGTGCCCGCTCCCGCGCGGGACACGATCTGAAAACCTCGCCCGCGCTCTGTGAACGCTTGATGCGTCTCGTCGACCACGCGGGGGCCCGCGTCAGCGTGAACTGAGCGACGCGACGCGCCGGTACGGTCGGGCAAACGGCCACGCGCCTTCGAGCGCGGTGGTGGCGTCGGTCTGCCCGAGGCTCTGGATCAGCCGGGCCACGAGCCCGGTCCATCCGGTCTGGTGCGAGGCTCCGAGCCCAGCGCCATTGTCGCCGTGGAAGTATTCGTAGAACAGGATGAGGTCTCGCCAGTGAGGGTCTTCCTGGAAGCGCGTGGCGCCGCCGTAGACCGGTCGCCGACCGTCCTCGCCGCGCAGGAACGTGCCGACGAGCCGGCGCGAGAGCTCCTGAGAGACCTCGAACAACGTCATCATCGTCCCTGAGCCGGTGGGGCACTCGATTTTGAAATCGTCGCCGTAGTAGCGGTAGTGCTGGAGTAGGGCGCGGATCAGCAGAAGGTTGATCGGGAACCAGACCGGTCCGCGCCAGT
>DATKOY010000256.1:0-157474 GCA_035524415.1 Solirubrobacteraceae bacterium
GCGCTCCTCTCCATCTCAGATACCCGTCGCTACGACCGTGATCGCGGGCCGCTCTAATCGCACCTGCCGCTCCGTACGCGAAGACTCTCGCCATTCTGGTCGGTCGCGACAGAGGCAGGGCCCGTCGCGCCATCGCCGCTGCGTGCCAGGAGGAGGGTCCGCCCCCCGACCTCGCCCGCCACCTGCACCGCGCGCGAAAGTACGCATCTGTGGCTATCGCTTTGATCACCCCGACGACCACCGACCTGGTGATTGCACGGGCGACAAGGCGAAGGCCGCCGAGTGCGACGACCGGCCGCAAGCCGCGCTTGCGCTCCCGCCCAGCAGGAGCGGCATTCGGGTCCATGGCCTCGACGCCGCCCGGCCGATCGCTTGGCGACGAGCGAGCGCCAGCGAGCTGATCGGCGGACGAGCGTTTCGTTCGAATGGAGTCGTAGTGCGTTTGAGAGGATCGGTCCGTGACGGACGCCGGCATCAGCTTCCCGCGCCAGTACGCCCGTACCGTGGGGTTCACCCTGGGTGTCCCGCACGGGTTCGCGATCGCTCCGGACGGCAGCCGCGTCGCCTTCCTGCGGGCGCGTTCAGGCGCCGACCGCAGTACCGGCCTGTGGGTGCGTGACACCGCGACCGGCGCCGAGCGGCTGGTCGCCGATGCGGAGGACCTGCTCTCGGGCTGTGAGGAGAGTCTCCCGGCGGAAGAGCGGGCGCGTCGAGAGCGCACGCGGCAGGCCGCGGCTGGCGTGGTGTCATTCGCGGTCGATGAGGGGGTGCGGATCGCAGCCTTCGCGCTGTCCGGACGCCTGTTCGTGGCCGATCTGGCCGACCTGGACGGCATCACTATCCGGGAGCTGGCCGTGGCGGGATCCGTGCTCGACCCGCGTCCTGACCCCACGGGAACGCACATCGGGTATGTGGCGGACGGGGCGCTTCGCGTCGTCGCCGCCGACGGCGCCGGTGACCGGGTGGTTGCTGTGCCGGAGGGCGAGAACGTGACCTACGGGCTGGCCGAGTTCGTGGCCGCCGAGGAGATGTACCGCACGCGCGGGTTCTGGTGGTCACCCGACGGACGGCAGTTGCTGGCGGCCCGAGTGGACACCACGCCCGTCGCCCGCTGGCACCTGTCGGATCCGGCCCATCCGGACCGCCCGCCCGTCGAGGTCGCGTACCCGATGGCGGGCACCGCGAACGCGGACGTCAGCGTGGTCCTCGCCCGGCTCGACGGGACCCTGACGCCGGTCGGGTGGGACTCATCCGACGCGCCTTACCTGACCGCGGCGCACTGGTCACGCGGCGGGCCCGCGTTGCTGCAGGTGGCCTCGCGCGACCAGCGGACGATGCGGGTGTTGGCGGTCGGCGAGGACGGCACGGCGCAGCGGATCTGCGAGGACACGGACCCGGACTGGGTCGATGTGGTCGTCGGGACTCCGGCCTGGACCCCCGGCGGCGAGCTGGTCCGCGTGGTGGCCAGAGACGGCGCGTACCGGCTGATGATCGGCGAGGACCCAATCACGCCCGTGGACCTGAACGTCGTCGCCGTCCTCGACGTCGATGACGACGTGCTGCTCACCGCAACTGGGGCGAACCCGGCCGAGGTGCACGTCTACACCGCGGGTCCGAACGGCACCGTCCGGCTGACCCAACAGCCCGGCGTGCACCAGGCGGCCCGACGCGGGGATGTCGTGATCACGTCGTCCCAGTCGCTCGGCTGGTTCGGCCCCCGGGTGCAGTCCTGGCGGACCGGCGAGCAGATCGGGGAGATCGCGTCGCTCGCGGAGACCCCAGTGCTCACGCCGGAGGTGACATTCCTGACCGCCGGTGCGCATGAGCTGCGCTGCGCGCTGCTGCTGCCGCGCGGGCACCAGCGCGGCTCGGCCCGGCTGCCGGTGCTCTGCGACCCCTACGGCGGCCCAGCCGCGCAGCGCGTGGTCTGCGCGCGCAACGCATATCTCACGCCGCAATGGTTCGCCGACCAGGGCTTCGCCGTACTGATCGCCGACGGCCGGGGCACCCCCGGCCGGGGCCCGGACTGGGACCGGCTAATCCACTACGACGAGGCCACGCCCAACCTCGAAGATCAGGTGGAGGCGCTACACGCTGCCGCAGCGGCCCATCCCGACCTGGACCTCACCCGGGTCGGCATCCGCGGCTGGTCCCACGGCGGCTACCTAGCCGCGCTAGCCGTCCTGCGGCGGCCCGACGTCTTCCACACCGCCGTGGCCGGCGCGCCGGTCACCGAGCAGCGTCTGTACGACACGTTTTACACAGAGCGTTACCTCGGCCACCCCGACCGCCACCCTGACGCGTACGCCCACAACTCGTTGATTGATGACGCGCCCAAGCTAGAGCGCCCGCTCATGCTCATTCACGGCCTGGCCGACGACAACGTGGTGGTGGCGCACACGCTGCGATTGTCGTCGGCGCTCCTCGCCGCCGGGCGGCCCCACACCGTGCTCCTTTTGTCCGGGATCACCCACATGGCACGTCAGGAAGAGGTCGCCGAGAACCTCATGCTGCTCCAGGTCGAGTTCCTCAAGCGCACGCTCGGCATGACCCCCGGCTGAGCCGAGAGGAATCCTCACAAGCGCCGCGACGGGACGAGCGGCGTCGCCAGGCATAAAGTCCTCCACAGGCGACCCGCCGACGGCAACGGCAACGAAGCAGCCACGCCTCGACGATGTGGTCGCGTGACTTGATCTGTTCGGAAAGGGCAGGCTCCGAGCCCGGGTTGTCGCCGCCGACGTTGCTCCTTCTGCCTCATAGGAGCGGCGCGTGATTCGGCGGTCGGTGCCCTTCGTCGCCACCTTGCGACCAGCATCGACGCGCCGCGCGGACTACTGCTTCGATCAGCGCGCTAGCACGAACGCTGCAAGCACCCGATGCGCGTTTGTGGCGACGAGCGGGTGCGCTACTGACTACGGGTCGCATCCTGCTTTCATGTCAGCGCGCTACGCGATGTGGTTCCGGGGCTGGCTGCCGCAGATCTGAAGGCGCGTCCTCGCGGCTGACCGGGTTATGGATCCGAGTGACGGTCGTGTGCGCGCGACGCTCCCTGGCTGAACCGGAGGGTCTGAATCCGAGTCGACCGAGCAGGCGCGACCCAGGATCGGGTGTCCGTCGTCGCGTGTGATCGATCTGATGGCGGCGGAGCACGAACAGTGGGCGGGCTCGGTCGAGCCCTCTGGAGAGGTCGCCCGGTGTGATCGGGAGCCGTGGCCTGAAGGGTGGCGGTGGTCAGACCACGAGGGCGGGTTCGACCGCCGCCGCGTGCCCATCCAGCGCGGCGGCGAGCTCGGCGCGAGAGCTGATGCCCAGCTTCTGGAACGCGTGCGTGAGGTGCGTCTCGACAGTGCGTTGCGTCACGTACAGTCGCTCGGCTATCGCACGGTTTCCGTGTCCATTCGCGGCCAGCTCGGCGACGCGGTGCTCGGCCGCCGTGAGCGCATCGGGGCCGCTGAGCGCGCTGCGGCGCGGACGCACGCCGGCCGCGCGTAGCTCCTCACGTGCGCGGCGGGCAAGCCGGAGCATCCCGTTTCGATCTGCGTGCTCGAGCGCGCGCCGGAGTGGTTCGCGAGCGTCGGCTCGCCGGTTCGCCCGGCGCAACGCCGCGCCGAGATCGACGAGCGCGCGTGTGTGTTCGAGCTGCGCGGGTGAGTCGGCCAGCAGCTCGACCGCCTGCTCCAGTAGCGGGATCGGCTCGCCGGAGGTGGGGGCGAGGACGCGGAGCGCGGCGCCGCGTGCGGCGGGCGTTCCGAGGCGTTCGCTGAGCTCGAAGTGCTCGCGCGCCAGCTCCCGTGCTCGGACAGCCTGACCCTGGACGAGGAGGGCTTCCGCTGCCTCCACCCGCCAGCTCGCATAGACCGGGTGCTGCAGGCCGCGCTCGCGTGCGGAAGTGCCGGCCGCCAGCGCGTCGGCCAGAGCGTCCTCTGCGCGATGTTGCGCGAGGCGCAGTCGTGCGCGGCTCTGCAGCAGCACGTGCCCAGCGAGCGCCCCAGCCGGTGGCGCTCCTTGTTGTCCCGCGGCGGTCAGGGCTTCATCGGCGCCGGAGAGGTCGTCTGCCTCCACGAGCGCGTCGACGAGCGGGCTCAGCGACCAGAGCAAGGCGGCTGGGGGACTGAGCGACAGCTTGATGTCGAACGAGAGGCGAGCGTCGGCCTCGGCGTCGAGGATCTCCCCGGCGAGCACGAGGGCGGTCGCTCGAATGAAGCATCCATGGGCGAGCGCGATCAGCCATCCGCGTGGACGGGCGATTTCGATCAAGGCGGTGCAGTGCTCGCGGGCGGCGTCGAGGTCGCCGTTGGCGATCATGATCATCTTCGCGTATGTACCGAGGACCGAGTCGGTCTCCTCGGCGAGCGCGTCGAGGCCCGAGGCCAGCAGCGTCCGCGCCTCTTCGACGGGGCGCCCGTCGCACGCGGCCTCCCAGGCCGCAAGAATTCGCCACAGGTCGACCGGTGGGGGTGAGGCCGCGATGCGCCGCAGCCGATCCCGTGCCTCGGGGACCGTGGGTGCCTGCAGCGATAGGTTCGCGATCAGCTCGGCGTCGAGGCGGGCACGCAGCGCGGGAGGGATTCCGGCTGCGTCACGCAGGCCGTGGCGGCACAGCCCGACGGCCGTCTCGAAGTGCCCGGCCAGTCCGAGCGCACGCGCGCCGCGCAGTGCGATAGTGGCGCGCTGCGCGGGCGTGGCCGCAACGGCGACCGCTTGGTCGAGCAGGTCGTAGGCCTCCGGTTGCATGTAGGCGGCGAGCGCGAGGCCGAGTTCGAGTCGCACGTCTGCGTCGACGGCGGGATCGGGTGCTGGCTCGGCGAGCGCCCGGCGCAGGTACGACGCTGCGCTCTGCGGGGCGCCTCGCGAGAGCGCGCTCCGCGCCGCGTCGCGGAGTGTCGCCACCGTGGTGGCGTCGCGCGCTGGCTCGGTGTGCAGCAGATGCAGGCCGACGCGCTCGGCGTCGGCGCGCTCTGCCGCGAATACGGCGGCGGCAGCGGCGTGCCGGAGCGCGCGCTCTCCGGGCGGCAGGCTCGCGTACAGCGTTGCGGAGATCAGCGGATGCACAAGCGTGAGCTCACGGCCGTCCTCGAGCAGCCCTGCGGTCCGTAGTGCATCGGCAGCCCGCGCTGCGCGGTCCGGCTCGAGCCCGGCCAGCCCTGCAGCGTGGCGCATCGCGGCGCCGGGTCCGAGCACGGCGATCGCGCGAGCGAGCGCGTCGGCGCCCGTTGGCAGCCGTGCGAGCTGTCGCTCGAGGACGCGGGCGACCTGCTCGGATCCGAATGCGCCGAGCCGCGCAGCGGTCTCATCATTGGGCGTGATCGCGTCGGCAACGTGCTGCGTGAGCAGCGCCCCGAGCAGGAACGGGTTGCCGCCGGTGACGGCGTGGCACGCGTGCGCAAATCCCCCGCTCGCATTGGGCAGGCGCCGGCGCACGAGCGTCTCGGTCGCCACCTGTCCGAGTGGCCGCACCCGCATCGGCGGCTCAGTCGTGCTGGCGAGCAGCTCGCCGAGGAGCTCGGGATCGACCGCTGGCTCGCCTGAGCGGACCGCGCAGAGCACCGCGAGCCGCAGCTCGCCGATCGAGCGCGCCAGGATCCCCAGCCAGCGCAGCGACGGCGTGTCGGCCCAATGGACGTCATCGATCAGCAGTACCGCGGGGCCACGCTCAGCGAGGTTGCTCGCCAGCCATACGAGTCCCCGTGCCGCGGCGTGCATTGCATCACCGGCATGCGCGGGCTCACCGGCCTCGGGCGCGAGCGCTCGCTCTGCCAGTCCCGCCGCGCCGATCGTCAGCTCGTCCCATCCCGGCCGGCCGCGCAGCGGCTGGAACAGCTGGCGCGCCATGCCCCACGCCGCGTACCGCTCGAGCGGGCTGCAGCGCGCGTGCAGGACCGTGGCGCTGTCCGTGGTCGCCATCCGTGAGGCGGCGGCCAGCAGCGTCGACTTCCCGATCCCCGCGGGTCCCTCGACCACGATCACCCGGCCCGAGGCCCGAGCCTCGGCAAGCCGGCGGCCGAGCTCCCTCAGCTCGGCATCCCGGTCCAACAGCACAGCCATCGCCGCAAACGGTACGCCGGAGCCGGAGCGGGCGCCAGGCCTCGAGAAAAGATCGTGGAGGTTTCCACGATGCGCGCGCAATCGCGGGGCGCGACGATCGCCTCGATGACCGACCGGAAAGGATCGCGATGATCAGTGTCGAGGCCGAGCGGCGAGACGACGGCTACGTGCTCGGGAGCACGGACAGGGAGTATGAGCGGCTGCGGGCGCAGTCGCGTGTGTGGGAGGCGGCGACCGGCCGGCTGCTCGACCAGGTCGCGCTTGCGCCGGGCTCGCGTTGCCTTGATGCCGGCTGCGGGCCCGGCGAGACGATGCGGCTGATGGCCCAGCGGGTCGGGCCGTCCGGCCATGTTCTGGGGGTGGACGTCGACGCGACCGTGGGACAGCAGGCGGTCGCGATGCTGCACAACGCCGGACACCGCCAGTGCCAGTTCGCGCTTTTGGACGTCAGGGCGGGCGACCCGATCCCGGGTGCGCCGTTTGACGTCGTGTACGCGCGGTTGCTGCTCTGCCACCTTCCCGAGCGGCTCGTGGTCCTGCGGTCCTTGTGGGACGCGGTCGCCCCGGGCGGGCACTTACTCGTGCAGGACTATGACTTTCAGAGCGTCAGCGCCCAGCCGGCGCTCACCAGCCTGGAGGAGGTCGGTGGCGTGGTCATCGACTCGTTCATCGCGGCTGGGTGTGACGTGCACGTCGGCGCACGCCTTCCCGACCTATTCGCGCAAGCCGGCATCGGCGCACCCGACGGCACGGACGTCTCCGGACGGCTCGAACCGCTCGCCGAGACCCACCGAATGCTGAGCGCCGTCTACGCCAGCATCCTGCCGGCGGCGCTGGCACAGGGCATCACCACCGAGACGCACGCCGCAACGATGCTCGCCTGTTTCTCGCGCGATGCCGAGCGTTTCCCCGAGCGACCGACGCTGTGGCCGCTGATGATCGGCGCATGGAAGCGCAAACGAACCGATGCAGAGTCGGAGCTCATGCGATGAGGCGACAGCTCCGAGGTGGCGCGAACGCAGCCCTGATCGAGCGGATCCGCCGTGGTGTGATCGGCGACGACGCGGCGCTTGACGGACCATTCGGTCCTCGCCCGCTCGTCTACGCGGACTACACTGCGTCCGGGCGCGCGCTGTCGTTCGTCGAGGACTACATCCGGGAGCGCGTGCTGCCGTTGTACGCGAACACGCACACCGAAGCGTCCGCCACCGGCCTGCACACGACGGCGTTGCGGGAGGACGCACGGCGCGTCATCCACCAGGCGGTGGGCGGCAGCGATGAGGACGTGGTGCTGTTCTGCGGCTCGGGATCGACGGGCGCGATCGACACGTTGATCCGCGTGCTGGAGCTGCGCCGGCGCGACCGGCCGGTCGTGTTCATCGGTCCGTACGAGCACCATTCCAACGAGCTGCCGTGGCGCGAGTCGGTCGCGGACGTGGTGACGATTGGTGAGGACTCGGACGGACTTGTGGACGCCGATCATCTCGAGCGCGAGTTGCGTCGCCACGGCGATCGGCGGTTGAAGATCGGGAGTTTCTCGGCGGCGTCGAACGTGACCGGGATCATCACCGACGTTGACGGGGTCTCGCGTGTGTTGCGCAGCCATGGCGCGCTGTCGTGTTGGGACTATGCGACCGCCGGTCCGTACCTGCCGATCGACATGGCCGGCAAGGACGCGGTGTTCCTCTCTCCGCACAAGTTCGTCGGCGGCCCGGGCACGCCCGGTGTGCTGGTCGTCAAGCGCGCGCTGCTGCGCAACCGTGTCCCGTCGGTGCCGGGAGGCGGGACAGTCCTGTTCGTCACCCCCGATCACCACACGTATGACCCGGATCCGGTCCTCCGCGAGGAGGGTGGAACGCCCGCAATCGTGGAGTCGATCCGCGCCGGCCTCGTGTTCGCGCTCAAGGAGGAGGTCGGCGCCGATGAGATCCACCGCCGCGAGCGGACCTTCGCCCGCCGCGCGCTTGGGTCCTGGAGCCGGAACCCGAACATCGAGATCCTCGGGAACACCACGGCGGGGCGACTGCCGATCATCTCGCTGGGCGTGCGCCATCCACCGGGGTTGCTCCATTCAAACTTCGTCGTCGCGTTGCTCAGCGATCTGTTCGGGATTCAGGCGCGCAGCGGCTGCTTCTGCGCAGGTCCCTACCTGCATCGCATCTACCGCGTCAACTCCGACTGGTCCGCGCGCATGGAGACCCAGTGCCGGCGCGGCCAGCTCGGCGCCAAGCTCGGTTTCGTCCGCCTGGGCTTCAACTACTTCACCAGCGAAGAGACCTTCCAGTACATCCTCGACGCAGTCCACCTCGTCGCCGGTCACGGCTGGAAGCTCCTGCCGCTTTACCGATTCGACCCGGACACGGGCCTTTGGCACCACCGCGATCACCGACCGGCACCCACCCTCGCCGACGCTCGGATCCCCCGGCGGGCCGGCGATCCGAACCACATCCTCACCCAGAGCCTCGAACGGGCCAGAGACATCATCAGCGCGTTCCAGGCCCAACTGCCGCCCACGCCGGTGCCCGACCCGACGCTCAGCCCAGAGTTCGAGCGGATCCGCTGGTTCCCGCTGCCCGGCGAGGCGCTCGAGCAGTTGCGCTCGACATTCACGCATTCGCAAGTCGAGGCAGCCGAGCCACAACGGCGGCGTCCGAACCGAACAGTCATCCGGCGCGTACTGCAACCAAGCGATTGAGGGGGATCAGATGGAACGGAAGCTCGCCGCAGACGGCACCGGGGCGCGTGCCGCTGTCGTCGACGAGAACGAGGTGCGCGCCGCCGCCGGCCTGACGTTGGTGATCGGCGCGGTCGCGTTCGCCTACGCGTACTTCGCCAAGCAGTACGTGCCGCTCCAAGTCACGGCCAGTCTGTTCTTCGCCGAGTTCCTGATCCGGGTCGCGGCCGGGCTGCGGTACAGCCCGGTGGGGGTCATCGCGCGCGCGATGACGCTCGGCCGGTCGCCCGAGTTGGTGTCCGCCAAGCCCAAGCGATTCGCGTGGACGCTCGGCCTCGCGATGGCGCTCGCGATGACCATGATCACCAACAGCGGGATCCGCGGGCCACTGCCGCGCACGATCTGCCTGATTTGCCTGACGCTGATGTGGATGGAGTCTGCGCTCGGGCTGTGCCTGGGCTGCAAGATCTACGGCCTGTTACTGCGCCGCGGGTGGATCGGCGCCGACCCGGACATCGAGGTGTGCGCCGACGGCAGCTGCGAGCGCCCGTCCGAGCCGACGAGCGACGCCGCGACGCGCGTCTCCGCATCGACGTCAGGCATGCTGAGCGCGGCGGTGGCCATCAGCGCTCTGCTCGGGTTCGCCTCGCCGGCTGCGGCCGCCCTTACTCGGGTCGGCCCGGTCGTGCAGTCCTGGTCGGTGAGCAAGATCGAGCAGGGCGTGGGAAAGAAGCTGGTGGGGCATGACAAGCCCGCGGCGGGCGACGTGTTCGATCTCGGCCCCGCGGCGTTCAACTTCGGGCTCGCGCGGGAGGCGCCCGATCGCGCGATGGGGTTGGCCAGTCCTGAGGCCGGTGGTCATGTCGTTGCGCAGGCGCCGGTGCTCGATCCGTTCACGCCGCGGTCGGCGAAGGGCGGCGCCGCGCACCTGGATGTGCGGCAGACCTACGAGAAGGACCTGCGCGCAGGTGCCTCGTTGGAGATCAGGATTCGTGCGATCAGACTCGAGACGGTGGATGCGAACGGTCTGCCGACGCCGACGGAGTGCCCGGATCTCTCGGTCGCGGTGTGCAGCCCCATCCGGACAGTCGTGCGCTACCACGCGCGCGCGGACCTGGTTTCTGGCAAGCCCGGTAGCCAGCCGCCGAAAGCGCCGTTCTTCAATGTCGGTGGCGCCGTATACATGGAGGGGTACCAACACCACTGGTTCGTGGGCGCGGCAACCACATCGGATTCGCGCGCTCCGTTCTGGGAGGACGCTCAATTCAACGGCACGGGCGACGTCAACCGCGACAACAGCGGGTCGCGGTCTCTGGCGAAGCTGACGCACCCGATCATCCTGAATGTCCCGCTCGGGTCCGTGAACTTCCAGCAGCGGTTCACAGTGCACGTCAGTATGGACGCTGAGGCGATCGATGACCGCGGCCACGAGTCCGGCGCCTCGGTGGAAGTTCTGGACCCGTTGCACGCGGGGCCAGGGCTGATAGCCCGCGACCTCACGCCAGGTGGCGCAGCGAAGTTCAAGGAGCCGCCGATACCGCCGCCACCGGCTGCGCACTGCCCCTCGGGACCGCGCCCGAAAGCCGGCACTGTGCAGCTCAGCGGCCGGGCGTTCACGGTCGGGGAGGCAAGCGGTACCCCGTTGGTGCTCGTCACCCGTAAAGGCGGGTCGCGCGGCGCGGCCAGCGTGGCCGTCGAGACCAGCGGTGGCTCCGCGCGGTCGGGTGTCGACTTCGCTCCCACGCGGACGCTGGTGCGCTTCGAGAACGGCGACACCTCGCCGCGGCTCGTGGAGATCCCGATCCGCGAAGACCTGTCGACCGAGCGTCCGGAGAGCTTCACCGTCTCGCTCGCCGATCTGCGCTGCGGGAAACTCGGCAAACAGCGCTCCGCCTCGGTCACGATCCTCGACGACGACCAGCCGCCGCCCCCGCCGCCGCCGACGTTCACGATCAGCGGCACCGTCGATGGTCTTCAGGGCTCGGGGCTCGTGCTCTCGAACCTCGGCGACCAACTGCCGGTCGCGGCGAACGGGAGCTTCACCTTCCCGAGAACCGTCTCAGACGGCCAGAGCTACGAGGTCGACGTGGCAACCCAGCCGCACACCCCCGACCAGGTATGCACGGTCGAGCGCGGCGCCGGTCACGTCGCGAGCGCGAACGTGAGCGACATCGCGGTGCACTGCACCCTGCTCGCGACACCCTCCGGCCTCGACACCACCTTCGGCAGCGGCGGCCGCGTCTCCACGCCCGTCGGCGACATCGGACAGGGCGAGGCCGTCGTGATCGAACCCAACGGGGGAATCGTCACGGCGGGCTCTCGCCAGATCGGCCTCCAGTCTGACTTCGCGCTCACCCGCCACAACCCGGACGGCAGCCTCGACACGAGCTTCGGCACGAACGGGATCGCGATCACCGACTTCGGCGGCGCCGACGACCACGCATACGACGCGGCGCTGACCCCCGACGGCGGGATCGTCGCCGTCGGCTCAGCCGACCCTGGGGGGCTCGTGAAGGCAGACTTCGCGATCGCCCGCTACAACCCCGACGGCACCCCGAACACGAACTTCGGCACCGGCGGAATCGTCATGACCGACATCCGCGGCGATGCCGACCAGGCCGAGGCCGTCGGCGTCCAGGCCGACGGCAAGATCCTCGTCGCCGGGCACGCGGCCACCGTCGCGGGTCGCATCACCGACTTCGCGCTCGTCCGCTACAACCCCGACGGAACGCTCGATCAGAGCTTCGGCAACCACGGGATCGTGACCACCGATTTCGGCGGCGACGACACCGCCGTCGCGCTCGGCATCCAGGCCGACGGCAAGATCGTCGCCGCCGGCACCGTCCGCGACGACCACATCGGACTCGCGCGGTACATGCCCGACGGCAGCCTCGACGTCACCTTCGGCACGGGCGGTAGGACCGTCGACCCCGGGTTCGGTGAGATCAAAGGCCTCGCGCTCTCCCCGACCGGTGCGATCTTCCTCGCGGGCGACAGCGGCGGGGACTTCCTGCTCCTCTCCTACCGCGCCGACGGGACCCGCAACCCTGGCTTCGGCACCCTCGGGTCCCTCACCACCGACCTCAGCGGCGGCTTCGACGCCGCTGAGAACCTGACCGTCGACGCCCAAGGCCGGATCATCCTCGTCGGCCGCGCCACCAGCCCCACCATCCTCGACATGGCACTCGCCCGATACAACCCAGACGGCACGCTCGACACCAGCTTCGCCAACAACGGAACCCTCACCGCCGACTTCCACGGCAAAGGCGAATTTGGCCAAGACGTCGCAATCGACTCTGCCGGACGGATCGTCGCCGCCGGCTACACCGCCAACGGCGGCAACACCGAATTCGCGCTCATGCGAGCCAACCCGTAGCGTCGCGACGAATCCGCTCGTCGTCTGACGGAGTGACGGACTCCGGAGCCGCAGGTCGCGTGAGGTGCGCAACTGCACCCAACCACAACCTCGATCTCGCACATCTGCTTGACGTCTCGGCGGACCTACTACCGAAATGTTCACGTTGCCAGATGTCAACGCCGCGATGCTGGCGCAAAGCAGCGGACCCGGTTTCCTGCTCCGACGAGCATCTCATCGCGATCGGCGACGGCCTCCCTTTGCGCGGCGAGCAGGGCGTCCGTCGCGCTGGTCCGCTGCTCGCCCCGACGATCGCGCTCATTGCGAATCTCGGGGCCGGATCCCTCGTTGCGGTCCCGCCCTGCTTCCACGTCGCCGCGGGTACGGCGCGGGGCGACTGCCGGGAGATAGCAGTCGATCCGAATCGTGGCGAAGGACTCGTGCGAGACCGGCGCCAGCTCGCGCCTGGTCCGTCGCTGAAGCGTTCGTCGAGAGCGTCGGCGCTTGATTGGCAGAAGCGTCACCGATGCGGCGACTCGCAGCGCAACGCTTTAGGGTTCTGTTCGCGCGCCTTGACGGGGGACGCCGTGGTGGTGTTGGTCTGTCCCGTACGCAAATTCACTTGCGGCATGTTCAGTCGGTTGTGCATGGTGAGATCCGCTTCGGTGCCCGGACCTACGGCGATACGGACGTGTCGCGGTTCGCCGCTGGTTGGGGAGGGTGCCTCGTGGTTGCGATCAGGTAGCTGAAGAGGTTCTCAAGGCGGTAGTCACCGCCGCTCATGCGGTAGGGCGCGACGCTCTCGAGGATTGCCGCGGTGACGCACTCCTCGCCGGCGGCCGCGATCGCCTCGACTGCGAACCACGTCGAGCGCAGGGCTGCCAGCAGATGCTCGTCGTCGGCGTAGTTCCAGACGCACGGCACGTCGTGCCGCGCGCCCGGGATCAAGCCGGCCGCCGAGGCAAACGAAGTGAGCGCCCGTTCGCTCGATAGCGCGAACGGGCCCCATGGCCCCGCTGTCGAAGGTACCAGCCGGCGTCGGACCGCGTTGACGTAGCGGGCCGCCTCGCATTGCTCGGGCCGCCCCCAGGTCGCGATCACGACCGCCGCACCCGGCCGGGCGACGCGCGCCGCCTCACGCAGCGCGCGCCCCGGGTCGGAGGCAAGCTGGAACGTGTCGAAGCCCGTTACGACGTCGAAGCACTCGTCATCGTGCGGCAGCGTCTCCATGTCGCCGACGACGACCTCGGCGTCTGGCACGCGCTCGCGGGCAACCTCGACGAACGTAGCATCGGCGTCGATGCCGACGACGTTCGCACCGCACTGAGCGGCCAGACGCAGGAACAGCCCGGCGCCGCATCCGACGTCGAGCAGGCGCGTGCCCTCGCCGATCGGGAGCTGCTCGAGCACCGACTCGTAGAGGGCGAGCACCTTGGGCTCCTGCGCCAGAACGCCACGAGCGCGCGCGTCCACGGCTGGGCTCGCTACTTCCTCGCGTACGTCTCCGCCGCGGCGGACTCGAACTCGAACACGACACAGCCCTCGTCACCGACCACCCAGGCGTCGTGGCCAGGCAGAATCTCGTACGCGCTCCCGGCGCCGAGCTCGAGCTCCGTGCCGTCTTCGTGGACGATGTGCATGCTCCCCGACTGAACGAAGCCGACATGGTGCACCTGGCAGGAGTCCGTGCCGGCGACGGGCTTCACGCACTCCGACCACTTCCAGCCCGGCTCCAACGAGATCCGCGCGGCCGAGGCAGCGCCCGTCCGAACGACCTCGACGCGCGTCTTGCTCGGCGTCCGGGTCTCGTCAGGTGAATCGAAATCAAACCGCTCAACACCAGCCATGCGAGCCTCCTCGCCAGTCGTGTGGTTGTGCCCCGCCCCGGCCCCTTCGGCTCCGGGCGGGGATGGCGTCGAGTGTGCATCCGACAGGGTGCGGCTTCATCGCCCGATTGGGCCATTTTTTGTGAGACCGCGGGGTGGCCCGGACTTACGAGAGCAGGTCGCGCCCTGCCGCGGCCGCGACCGCGGCCGCCCGCGAGGACACGCCGAGCTTGGCGTAGATGTTTGCGACGTGGCGGTGGACGGTGTGCTCGCTGACGACGAGCCGCTCGGCGATCAGCGGGTTGGAAAGCCCGCCGGCCAAGAGGTTGAGCACCTCGAGCTCGCGCGCCGTCAACCCCGCCCGCCGCGCGGCGGCGCTGCGTCCCCCCAACCTGGCGACTAGCTTGGCGGCATCCCTGGCAGCACGCGCAGCGCCGAGACCCTCGAACACGTTGGACGCCAGGACCGCGTGCTCGAGCGCCGGTCGCGGGTCGTCGTTCTCTGCCATGGCCCGGCCGAGCTCGAGCCGCGCCTGCGCGGCCTCGAACGGTGCGGCCACGCGCTGGAAGTGCTCGATCGCGTCCTCGAGCGCCCGGCACGCCGCGGCCAGGTCCCGCTCTGCCATCGCGATCCTCGCCGTTGCTACGAGATGCGCCCCACGGACCGGATCGGTCCCGACGAGCTCGGCGATCTCACCGAGCCGCCGATGCGCGTCGCGCGCGGCGTCGAGCTCGCCGAGACGAACGTTGAGCGCAGCGAGCAGCTCCAAGCCCTCCGCGCTCTCGATGGGCGGGTGGCTGCCGAGGCTGCGCAAATGGCGCTCCACGTAGCCGAGTGCGCCAGAAGCATCGCCCTCGTCGAGCGCGATCGCGGCCAGCACGAGCGGCCGCAGCACGTGGTGCGGCTCGACGGCGAGCAGTGCGCGCGCCTCATCGAGCCGACCCTGGCGGCGGCGCAACTCGGCGAGACGCGCACGTGCGTAGCCAGCGAGTGGCGGTCGGAGCGTTGCGAGCTCGCCGGACGCCCACTCCAGCTCGCGCTCAGCCTCCGCCCAGTCGCCACGAGCCGTCAGCACCACGCCGTGGTGAGCGCGACAGAGAGCGAGCAGCGGCCGCTGCCCGGTCCGCTCACAGTACGCGGCAAGCTGCTCGCACCACTGACCGGCGCGGTCGAAGTCGCGCGAGCGCTCGCACGCGATGATCATGTTGCAGCAGCAGGACCCGATCGCGATCGGGTCGTGCAGCTCTCCGGACGTCGCGGCAGCTGTGCCCTCGTCCAGCAGGCGCGTGCCCTCCTGCAGGCGACCGAGCGAGACGAGTGCGAGGCCCTGCAGCGTCCGGGCCGTCATCTCGATGTCGAGACCTCGGTGACGCCGTGCGTGGTCGGCGGCCTCCGTGGCCAGGCGCAGCACCTCGCTCGCGTCGGTATCGAGGTGGAACGACGCCTCGATCAGCGGAAGCCACGCGTGCTCTGCGGATGGCGGCAGCTCCTCTGCCAGCCGCCGCGCTCGCTGAAGCCACCCGTTCGCGACCGCGGTCGCGCCACGCATCGCGCCGTAGTCCCACGCCAGGAAGCCCGCGACACGTGTCGCTTCGAGCGTCTGGCCAGCGTCGCGCCGCATCACGTACGCGCGCTCGCGTGCCGCGATCGCGGCGTCGACGTCGTCCTGCCACCAAAGCGCGACCGCCAACCCCTCAAGCGCATCTGCGGTCTCCTCGATCCCGATCGCGCGCTCATAGAGTCGCTGCGCCTCAACCCAATCGCGCCGCACAAGGGCCATCAGGCCCGCTTCGACGACCGCCCCCTGGCCGTGGATTCCGTCCTGGCTCACACGATCAACCTTCACACAGCCATCGTGCCACTCCTCAAGGCACTTGTCAGGGGACGACCGCTCCCGACATGGCGCTACAGCTCGATCCGCGCGATCGCAAACTCGACGGTCCTCTCCTCAGGCGCCGCGGGCGCCGAAGATTGCACCAGCACGCTTGCGATCACGCGCAGAATCAGACCTGCTTCCGTGTCGGGACGCGCCTCGCAGACGACTGGTCGCCCCGCCCTGCTCCGCGCGGCAGGGGCGACTCTCCGGCCTGCAGCGTTTGCAATTTCCTGGTTAGCACCCGGGCCGCGACGTGCTCGAGTTCCGCGCAACTCAGGTCTGGCGTGGTGCTCGCCGCGAGACCTGCTCGTGAAATCTGCGGTTCTCCGGGCGGGCGAGCCGTCCGGGGAGGTGACCGAGACGATCACATGGGACGAGGTCTTCAGCACGAAGGTCAGGCCGAGCGAGGTGCTCTCCACCGACGAGGTGGCCCAGCTGTTCGTCGGCGACTACCACAGCGAGACCGTCCCGGAGGGCTGGGCGCTGCGCGAGCTCGGCTGACGATCGCGAACCACACCCTCCCGCCGGCCCTATAGCGTTTCGACAGTCCAGACAAGGAGACTTTGAGATGCGACTCGCAGCACGCTCAGCCATGCTCGCGGCAGGGGCACTTGCCGTCACCGCGCCGGGAGCCGGCGCTGACATCATCGCGTTCACGTCGGCGACCTCCCAGTCGCCCTCGACGAACCTCGACATCGTCAAGATCGACACCAGCACCGGCACCTACCTGAAGCTCCCGGCCGGGCTCAACACTCCTGACTCCGAGAACCACCCGAGCGTCAGCGCGGACGGCACACGGCTCGTGTTCGAGCGTCATTCGTTCACCGCAAACACCGACCGGATTGTCCTGACGAACCTGACGACCGGTCAGAGCACCGACGTGTTCACCGGTTTCGAGGCCGCATCGGCGACCCCGATCTCGCCCTCGATCACGCCGGACGCAAAGACGGTGCTCACCGGCGGCCCGTTCCAGCCGATCGGCGGAAGCCCCGAGGCCACCGTCACGCTCAGCGACGTGTCGACCTTCCCGTCGGGTCCGCCTTACGCCCACAGCATCTCGAAGCCCGGCTACGGCTTCCTCACCGGAACGGTCGGGCACACCCAGGACGCCGTGGCGTCGGGCTCGTCGCCCAGCTCGCTCGTCGCCTACCGGGAGGTGCGCTCCGGCGCCAACGGCCAGCTGATCCTCGGGACACTCGGCGGCAACGCCTCGTCACCGCTCGTCAGCGGCGTCCTGCAGTACGCCCATCCCGCGCTCGGCTCTCCCGGCGGCTCACCGATCGTGGCCTTCGACCAGCGGCCGGCCACCCCGGGGAGCAGCAACCTGGGCGCTGGCGACATCGTCTTCCGTCCGGCCACGACGGCCGGGTTCGTCGGGCCGCCCACCCAGATCCCGGGCGTCGACACGAGCGCGAGTGAGACCCGGCCTGCTTTCACGCCCGACGGCCGCTACCTCGGCTTCATCCGCAACACGGCCGGCGTCGACAAGCTGCTGATCTGGGACAGCCAGACTCAGACGATCGTCAACGGCAGCGGGTTCACGATCGGCAGCGTCGCCGTCCAGGACTCCGGCGCCCTCAGCCTGTACGAGCAGTTCATCCTCAGGGTCACCGGGATCACGAACACCGGCACGGTGAGCTTCGACCTGGCCAGCTCCTCCGGCGTCGGGATCCTCGTCCAGCGCGTCGTCGGTCACCACAAGCTGTTCGGGCGCACCGTCCCGACGCTGAAGCCCGTCGGCCGCGTCCCGTTCGGCAAGTTCGCCAAGGGCAGGGGCCACGTGAAGTGGGACTTCAAGGTGAACGGCGAGCGACTGCCGCGCGGCACCTATCAGGTGACCGTGCGTGCCGTGACGCCGAAGCTCCAGATCCTCGACCTCGGCACGCCGCGGATCATCAAGGTGCGCTGACGCCCACCCACTCGGCGCTGCGCCGCCAGAGCTCAGCGCCGAGCTCCGGCGTCGCGGCCTTGCTCGGCTCCCTGCGCTTGCAAGCGTCGTAGTAGAGGCCCGATTCGGTCGCGAGCTCGGGCGCGGTCGCGCAGTGCAGCGAGGTGTTCGCGCCGTCGGCCGTCGACTGCATGCGCAGCTTCATCATGACTCTGAGCGGCCACGCGACCCGGCGCCAGACGCCTGAGGCGATCACGCCGGGGTGCGGGGAGTACGCGGTCACGCCGCTGCCGTCGAGGCGGCAGGCGAGCTCCTGGGCGTGGAGCACGTTGGCGAGCTTGGAGACCTGGTATTCGCCACAAACGCGCATCCGGCGCTTGCAGCCCTTGTGCTAGCGCCCTGATCGAAGCAGCAGTCCGCGCGGGCGTCGATGCTGGTCCCAAGGTCGCGACGAACGGCGCCGACCGCCGGATCGCGCGCTGCTCCTATCGCCTGGCAGGAGCAGCCAGCTCAAGCACCCGCTTTCGCTCGCCGGGAAGGCTGACGACAGGGTTCGCCAGCCGCCTGCTTAGCGCGCGGAATGCAAGGCGCTGGAGGCTCCAAGACACCCTCCGGCCCTAGCGATCGCTTCCTCAGCGCCGAGGCCGGATTGCACGCGAGCGCTTCGGCGACAACTGAGTGGCCAGACCCAGCGGCGGCCACGCGATTCCTTCGCCACGCAAGCGATCGCTCGCCGGCGCTCGGCACGACCCGCGGAGTGACGGAAGCAGGTCAGACCTGTCCGAGCGATCGCCGTCCTGAGATTCCCCAATACCGCGTCGCGGAGGCGTTCGGGTCCGAGGGGTGGACTGAATCCGGGAGGCCTCTCGCGCTAACGCGAGAGGTCTGTGCAAATGGAAAAGGTGCTGATTTGCAGGTACTTCTGATGGGCACGGTTGGGTTCGAACCAACGACTTCTCGCGTGTGAAGCGAGCGCTCTCCCACTGAGCTACGCGCCCTGAGCGAGCGATTCTACGCGCCCGAGCCCGCACCGGCGGCCCGCTCGGGCGCAGGCCGGTCGGAGCCCGCGTGGACCCGCGTCACGACGCCCAGCGTGAGAAGCCGCTCGACGGCTGCACGCTCTGCGTCCGCGCTCCCGGCGCCGTCGCGCCCGCCGACGAGTGTGGCCACCAGGGTCGAGGCGGCGACCGCTCCGGAGAGCCCGGACAGGGCGTTCCAGACCGCGGGGGTCAGCTCGAGCACGCGGGCGTTCGACGTCTCCGGGTCGGCCACCGCGACAACGTGCCACGTCTCGCCGCCGGAATGCCAGCGGCCGTCCACGGTCCGTCCGGCGAAACGCGCGAGCTCCGCCCCGGCGCTCAACGCCACACGCTCATCCGGCTCATCCGGCGTGTCCGGCGCAGCCGGCGCGTCCGACGCGATGGCTCGCGCTGTGGGCTCCGGCGCGACCTGCTGGAGCGCCTGCAATTGGGCGCGGGCGCACAGGCCGAGGTAGCGGACCCAGTCGCAGAACGCGCGCGTCGGATCCCGCCAGCACGCCGGCAGCCGAACTCACCAGCAGCTGCTCGTACGCGCGTTCCTCAATGACGGGTCGAGATCGCGCAGCACCCAGGTCGCGTGAAAGCCGGCGAGGGCGGCCTTCCGCGCGGCGGGGAACGCCTCGAAGGCGTCCTGGAACGGACGCTCGAGGGGTAGCCGAAGCGCTTGTTCATCAGGCTCCGGCAGTAGCGCCTGAGAGCCTCGGCTGCTCGAGCAGGCGCCGCAGGCTCCGTCGCTCGGCCTCGGTCAGATCGACGTGGTCGCCGACCGTGGCGGGATCGTGGAGCAGCTCCGCGCGGTGGCGCGGATCGGCGTAGATGCTCAGCAGCGTGTTCTGGAATGACTCGAGTGACAACCGCGCGCCCCGTTGCGTGGAGGCGAGATCTTCACAGATGGCGATCAGTCGCTGTGTCCAACGCAAGCAGTCCTGCTCGCTCGGCCATCGGGACAACGTGCGCCCGGCCGTCGCGACCTCGCGCGGCACCTGCGGGCGGTGCACGTCGATCGCGAAGCGGTTCTCGAGAAAGCAGACGCAATCGCAGCTCGCGAGGAACTCGGGAACGCGCCAGTGGGGGAGGGAGGCGATCATCGCGACGGTGTTCTCGAGCCGGAGTCGACGCACCGTCGCGGCCGCCTCGGCGTACTTCGCGCCGCCGATCCCGGTCATCAACAGAACCGAGCACGCGAGTCCCCCATCCCGCAGCCGAGCCGCCGCGGCGAGCAGCTCCGGCGTGCCCTTGGACCGCCCGAGCTTCCCGTACATCCCGATCACCGGACCGGCCGCACGCGTCTGCGCGCCGGGAGCCCGTGGCAACGGCGGAGCGGGCTCGGCGAACAGCGCCCGCGGCGCCAGCACCGGGCGATCGAAGATCGAGTGCTGGATCGGCGCCCCGAGCGCCATCAGTGCGGTGGCCGCGCTGCGCGTGGTGACGATTCCGTCGGCCGACCGGACGACCTCCGCATAGGCGGAGCGTCGGGATCTGAGCTGCGCGAGCCGATACAGGTCGCTCCCCGCCGGGAACCGCAAGCGCGACGTCGAAGTCGCGCCAGCGAAACCGGGAGCCGACCGGGCCGAGCCGCAGCGAGCGGGCGTCGAAGCTCCCGCGGACCGTCTTGTGCGAGCGCGCGAGGAGGAACCCGGCGAACACCTGCTCCAGCTCGAGCCGCGAGGCGTAGACGCGCACGTGCTCGTGCTCGTGAGTACCGCGACCTCCGGCGTGAGCTCGAGCAGCGAGCGATCGGACTCATCCGTCTCGACCACGAGCCACTCCCCGCTGCCCCACTCGGCGTTCGTGCCGGTGTCGACCAGCTCCCCACCGATTACGTGTCCGGCGTCCTCGCCCGCGCCACGGAGTGCGTGCAGCGTCATCGCCACGGAGTGCGTGCAGCGTCATCGCCGCGGTCGTCGTCTTGCCGTGCGTCCCGCTGATCGCGATGCACCGGCGCAGCGCGGCGACCTCGGCGAGGAACTCACCGCGACGGATCTCGCGGAGGCCCAGCCGGTGCGCGCGCTCCCGCTCGGGATTGTCCGGCGGGACCGCGCCGGAGTAGACCAGCTCGGCGCCGGGCGCCACCAACTCCGCGGCGTGGCCGATCGCCACCTCGATCCTGCGCTCGCGAACGTTGGCCAGGTACGGTCCCTCGCGACGATCCGATCCGGTCACGGTGGCCCCGAGCGAGTGCGCGATCAACGCCAGACCGCTCATGCCGCACCCGCCGATGCCGACGAAGTGCAGCCGGCGACCCCGGTCCGTGTCCAGTGTTGTGCCCATCGGCGTGCTCAGACCGTCTAGGATCACACGTGGACCGTGCTAGGCGGGGTGCTAGCGGTGCCCTGTACCCGCAATCCGCTCTAGCGGGGCTGAATTCCCTCTCGAGGGACTGGAGGCCCGAGGTCAGCGCCGCGCTTGTGGCGATGATGGTCCGGTCCCGCCGCGATGGAGACCCGTGAACCAGGTCAGGTCCGGAAGGAAGCAGCCTTAAGCGGTCACCTTCAGGCGCAGCGGGAGCGCCGAACCGGAGTCATCAAGCGAGGCCGCGCCACGGGTCCCCGTTTCGACAGAGGGTGCACGGTCCGTCTTGATTTTGGGCCGTCCGGCCCAAAATGCGGGGCCGGCGAGCGCCGCTGAGGGGCCCGGCCGCGCGCGGGGCCAGTGGCCCCCACCGCAAGTACGCTCGCATTCGAGGCACCCCTGGCGGCGCCGGGCTTTGTCCTCGAATGCTCGTGCACCTCCAGTGCACGTCGCATTCTGCGTCCTCACCCGGCATCCACCAGTGGCGCCTCTCGGTGCGACCGTGCTCACGTTGGAGACCACTAGACTCGAATGCCCGTGTCGACCGGACCGTCGCTTTACCGCCGCCACCGCCCCCGCACGTTCGCCGATGTGGTCGGACAGGAGCACGTCGTGCGCACGCTGGAAAACGCGGTCACGCAGGGGAAAGTGCATCACGCGTACCTGTTCGTCGGCTCGCGCGGGACGGGGAAGACGAGCATGGCGAAGATCCTCGCGGCGTGCCTGAACTGTGAATCGGCCCCCACCCACCCGACGACGTCGCCGTGCGGCGTGTGCGATTCCTGCGTGGCGATCCAGAACGCGACCTCGCTCGACGTGATCGAGATGGACGCGGCGTCGAACAACTCGGTCGACGACATCCGCGATCTCCGCGAGAAGGTCGCCTACGCGCCCGTCTCCGGCCGCCACAAGGTCTACATCCTCGACGAGGCGCACATGCTCTCCCCGCAGGCGTGGAACGCGTTCCTCAAGACGCTCGAAGAGCCGCCGCCGCGAACGATCTTCGTGCTCGCCACGACCGAGGCGCAGAAAGTGCTGCCGACGGTGGTGGACCGCTGCCACCGGTTTGACTTCGGGCGCCCGTCGGTCGAGCAGGTCGCACAGGTGCTCGCGCGGGTCGCGCAGGAGGAGCAGATCGAGCTTGACAGCGGCGCGATCGCGCTGATCGCCCGCAACGCCACCGGCAGCTTCCGCGACGCGCTCGGGACGCTCGAGCAGCTCGTCACCTACGCGGGCGGGCAGCGGATCGAACCTGCGGACGTGCTCGCGGTCCTCGGGGTCGCGGACGCGGAGCAGCTGTTCGGCGCCGTCGACGCGATCGTTGCGCGCGATCCCGCACAAGCGCTGCGGGCCGCGGCCGCGCTGGCGGAGTCCGGACGCGATCCCGGGCAGGTCCTGCGTGATCTCGAGGTTCACGCGCGCGAGCTCCTGACCGTGCAGGTGCTCGATGAGGTCCCGCCGGAGCTGCGGGTCACACCCGAGCGCGATCGGCGGCTCGCCGAGCAAGCCCGCGCCCTGCACGAGACCGATGCCGTGCGGCTGCTCGATCTCGTCGCCGCCGCGCTCGAGGCGACCACGAACGGTGCCCAGCCTCGGATTCAGCTCGAGCTCGTGCTGATCAAGGCAGCGGCGCCCGAGGTCGATCCGTCGACGCAGGCGCTGCTTGCGCGGATCGAACGGCTCGAAGCCGGCGTGCGCGCCGGCGCCGGACACTCGCTGCCGCCGCCCCCACCACCGCCGACGGACCGGGCGCCGGTCGACGAGACACCGGTCGACCGGGCGTCGCCGTCGCCGTCGCGGTCCGCGCCGCCGGCGCCGGTGGCGGCCGACCTTGAGGCGGTCGCAGCGTCCTGGCCGGCAGTCGTCGCGCAGGTCCGGCAGAGCAACGCGATGCTCGCGGCGCTGCTCGCCGACGCAAAGCCCGTCGGCGTGACCGAGCGTGAGCTCACGCTCGCGTTCCCTCCCGGCGCTGCCTTCCTCAAGCGCAAGGCCGAGCAGGATGACCACCGCCGTGTCGCGGCCGAGGCGCTGCGCACGGTCACCGGGCACACGCGTGCGCTGCGGTACGAGCTCATGTCAGCCGACGAGTCCCGCGCGCAACCCCAGGGTGCCCCGACCCTGTCGGGAGAGGAGCTCGTCCGGCGCTTCCTGGAGGAGTTCGACGCCGAGGAGATACTCGACGAAGACCACGACGAACGTGAGGCCCAGTAGAGATGCCACAGCCGAACATGCAGCAGATGCTCAAGCAGGTCCAGAAGATGCAGGAGGACATGATGGCCGCGCAGGAGTCGCTCAAGGACGAGGTCGTCGAGGCCTCGGCCGGCGGCGGGATGGTGACCGTCAAGGTCACCGGCGACCTGCACGTCAAGTCGATCACGATCGACCCGCAGGCGGTCGACCCCGACGATGTCGAGCTGCTCCAGGACATGGTCCTCGCGGCGGTCAACGAGGCGCTGCGCTCCGCGCAGGAGCTCGCGAGCTCGAAGCTCGGCGGGATCGCCGGCGGGCTCGGCGGGCTCGGCCTTCCCGGATTCTGACCGCGTGTACGCGCCCCCCGTCCAGCGGCTCATCACCGAGCTCTCGAAGCTGCCCGGCGTCGGCGGCCGCACCGCGCAACGCTTGGCGTTTTATCTGCTGCGCGCCAGCGACGAGGAGGCGCTCGCGCTCGCCGACGCGATCCGCGAGGTCAAGGAGCGGATCGGCCTGTGCGAGACGTGCTTCAACCTCGCCGACGGACCGGTGTGCCGGACCTGCGCAGACGAGCGGCGCGACCCCGAGGTCATCTGCGTCGTCGAGGAACCGTCCGATGTCATCTCGATCGAACGGACGCACGAGTTCGCCGGCCGCTATCACGTGCTCGGCGGGGCGCTCTCGCCAATCGACGGGATCGATCCCGAAGATCTGAAGATCGCGGAGCTATACGAGCGCGTCCAGAACGGAACCGTGCGCGAGGTCGTGATCGCCACCAATCCGACGACGACCGGGGAGGCGACCGCGCTGCACATCGCGGCCGGGATCCGCGCCATCGCCCCCGGCGTCTCGGTCACGCGGCTGGCGAGCGGATTGCCCGTCGGCGCCGACCTTGAGTACGCGGACGAGCTCACGCTGGGACGCGCCCTTGCAGGGCGCCGCGCGGTCTAGACGAATAACCTCCGCCGCGATGCCCAACACGATCGTGATGAAGTTCGGCGGGACGTCCGTCGCCGACGCCGACCGGATCAAGCGCGCCGCGCAGCGGATCGTCGGGCAGCACACCGCGGGCCGGCGCGTCGTCGCGGTCCTGTCGGCGCGAGGCCAGACGACGGACGAGCTGATCCAGATGGCCGAGGAGGTTTCCGCGACCCCCGACCCGCGCGAGATGGACATGCTGCTCTCGACCGGCGAGCGGATCTCGTGCGCGCTGTGCGCGATGGCGATCAACGACCTCGGGCACCGCGCGATCTCGCTCACCGGCTCGCAGGCCGGGATCGTCACGGACACCTCGCACACGAAGGCGCGGATCCTCGATGTCCGCGCCGATCGGATCCGCGAGGCGCTCAGCGAGGACCTGATCGTGCTCGTCGCGGGCTTCCAGGGCGTCTCGACGAGCCGTGACGTGACGACGCTCGGCCGCGGCGGCTCTGACACGACGGCGGTCGCGCTCGCCGCCGCGATCGACGCGGAGGTCTGCGAGATCTACACCGATGTCGCGGGCGTGTTCACCGCCGACCCACGGATCGTGCCCGACGCACGCAAGCTCCCGTTCGTGAGCTTCGAGGAGATGCTCGAGATGGCGGCGTCCGGCGCGAAGGTGCTGCAGCTGCGCTCGGTCGAGTACGCCCGGACGCACGGCGTCCGGATCCACTGCCGATCGAGCTTTGCCGACGGGCCCGGTACCGTTGTCCTACGAGAAGGCGAGACGATGGAACACCCCCTGATCACCGCTGTCACTCACTCGACCGAGGAGGCTCGGATCACGCTGCTGGGCGTCCCCGACGAGCCGGGCGCCGCGGCGAAGATCTTCGGTGCGCTCGCCCGTGCCGGCTGCAACGTCGACACGATCATCCAGAACGAGCCGCTCGGGAAGGGCCGCGAGGCGGAGGTGTCGTTCACGATTGCCCGCGAGGATCTGACGACCGCGGAGGCCGCGCTTGGTCCGGTTGTGAGTGATTTGGGCATCGCCCAAATCACCAATGACCCCGCGATCGGCAAGGTGTCGATCGTCGGTGCGGGGATGCGCTCGCATCCCGGCGTGGCGGCAAAGGTGTTCGAGACGCTCGCCGGACAGAACATCAACATCGAGATGATCTCGACCTCGCCGATCAAGATCTCGTGCGTGATCCGCGCCGACAAGGTGCCCGTGGCCGTGCGCGCGCTCCACGCCGCGTTCGACCTCGGCGCGTCCGCGATCCAGCAGGAGCGTCCGTTCGGGGAGGAGGCCAGATGAGCGGGGTGCGCGTGGCAGTCGTCGGTGCGACCGGCGCGGTCGGCACGACGATGGTCCGGCTGCTGCTGGAGCGAGAGTTCCCGGCCTCCGAGATCGTGCCGTTTGCCTCTGAGCGCTCGGCCGGCAAGGAGGTCGAGGGCCTCGCGGTCCGGATCCTCGGGCCCGACGCCGATCTCGACGGCTTCGACATCGCGCTGTTCTCGGCGGGCTCGGCGACCTCGCGCGCGTGGGCGCCGCGGTTCGTCGAGCACGGCGCCGTGGTCGTCGACAACTCCTCGTGCTGGCGGATGGAGCCCGATGTTCCATTGGTCGTCTCGGAGGTCAATCCGGAAGCGATCGCGGACCACAAGGGGATCATCGCCAACCCCAACTGCACGGCGATGCAGGCGCTGCCTGTGCTCAAACCGATCCACGACGCGGTCGGGCTCGAGCGGCTCGTACTCAGCTCCTACCAGTCGACGTCGGGCACCGGCGCGCGCGCGATCGCGGAGCTGAAGGATCAGGCCCACGCGATCCTCCACGACGTCGAGCCGCCGGCGCCGCAGATCTATCCCCACCGGATCGCGTTCAACATCCTGCCGCAGGTCGAGACGTTCAAGGACGGGGACGACTACACGACCGAGGAGCGCAAGGTCATCGCCGAGTGCCGCAAGATCCTCGGCCTGCCGGAGCTGCGGATCACCGCGACGTGCGTGCGGGTGCCGGTGCTCAACTGCCATTCGGAGTCGTGGAACGTCGAGACCCGCGAGGATCTCAGCCCGGACGCGTGTCGTGCGCTCCTGTCGGGCGCCCCCGGTGTGATCGTCGTCGACGATCCGGCGGCCGGGCGCTACCCGCTCGCCTCAGATGTGTCCGGACGCGACGAGGTGTTCGTCGGGCGGATCCGGCGCGACGACTCGAATCCCCGGACGCTCAACATGTGGATCGTTGGAGACAACCTGCGCAAGGGCGCCGCGACGAACGCGATCCAGATCGCGGAGCTGCTCGTGAGCGCGCGAGAAGCCGTTGCCTGACGAGCTCTACGACGTGATGCGGTGCGCGCCGTCGACGCGCCGGTTCACCGACGAGCCGGTGTCGCGCGAGGTGCTCGAGCGGGTCCTCGACAACGCGCGCTTTGCCCCGAGCGGCGGCAACCGCCAGGGCTGGCGGCTGATCGTCGTCACCGACCGCGACACACGCCGGCGCCTGCGCGAGCTCTACGAGCCGCCGTGGGACGCGTACACGGAGCAGACCGGCGTTCGTGCGCTGCTCGAGGCGGCGGAGCCGCCGCCGGGCATCACCGCCGGCCGGATGCGGATGCTGCGCGGCGCCGACGAGTTCGCGCACACGTTTGACGCCGTCCCGGTCCACCTCGTGATCTGCGTCGAGGTCGCCGTGCTCGCGATCACCGATCGGACGCTCGATCGCCCGAGCATCGTCGGCGGCGCGTCGGTGTATCCGTTCGTCCAGAACATCCTGCTGGGCCTGCGCGCCGAGGGTCTCGGCGCGGCGTTCACGACGCTGCTCGCACCCGCCGAGCCGGCGGTCAAGGAACTGCTCGAGATCCCGGACGGGATCGCGCTCGCGGGCCACATTTCGGTCGGCCACCGCGCCGACCCGTGGCCGCAGAAGCTGTCGCGCAAGCCGGTGTCGGACTTCGCGTTCGGCGAGCGCTACGGCGAGCGCTGGTAACGAGCCGCTACATCGGGCTCGCGATCTCGACGAGCGTCCCGAACGGGTCGCGCACAAACGAGACCCGCTGACCGCGGGGCTCGTCCTTCGGCGGCGCGAGCCCCTCGCAGCCTGCGTCGAGGGCGATCGCGTACGCGGCGTCGACATCGTCGGCCACGAGCGTGATCTCGACGTTCGTCGGTGCGCCGTCGGTTGGGGCGCGGCGGACGCCGCCCGGGAAGTTGTGCTCGCCCAGGTGGTAGGACGCGAACGCCAACCGGGTCGCGCCGGTGTGCAGCTGCGCGTAGGAGCCGTCGGGGGCGGCGAACTCGCCCTTGAGCCCGAACGTGCGCTGGTAAAAGTCGCTCGCGGCGGGCGGATCGTCGACGTACACGATCACCCAGCCGAGCGTCAGTTCTGGTGTGCTCATGCGGCCAATGATCGCGCCCGCTCGCGACAGCTCATCTGCGCCCAGCTAGTCCTCGGGCGGCGGGATCGTCTCTTTGAGCCGCCGGCGGGCCGCCTCGATCCTGCGATCGACGTCCGAGCGTCCGTGGCGGCCGGGCAGTCCGGTGCCGGGCGACGGGTGGTGCTCGCGCCCGATCCCGAGGGCGGTCGAGACGACCCGTCGCAGTCGCGTGCCGATCACGCGGCCGCGGTGCCGGCCACCACCGATGTCGACCAGTCGATCACCGATGTCGGCCGGACGACGTGCTTGCTCATGCCCAGCTCCTTCGGGCTGAGGCCGAGCGCGAGGCCGATGAGCTGCGGCAGGTGGAGAACCGGCAAGCCCAGCTCGCGGCCGACGACCTTGGCCGCCAGCGGCTGCTGGAGATCGAGGTTGAGGTGGCAGAGCGGGCACGGCACGACAAGACAGTCGGCCTCGGCGTCGAGCGCATCGCCGACGTGCCGGCCGGCCTGCGTGAGCGACGCGTCCTTGTTCATCGTGATGATCGGAAAGCCGCAGCACTTGTAGACGCCCGCGTAGTCGACGACGGTGCCGCCGAGCGCTTCGATCACCCAGTGCATGTAGCGATCGCGCGGGTGCTCCTCGGTGATGTGCAGACGCTCGACCGGGCGCACGATGTAGCAGCCGTAGAACGGCCCGACGCGCAGATCGGTGAGCGGCCGCGTGACCTTGGCCTTCAGGGTGTCAAGCCCGATCTCCTCGACGAGCAGCCACAGGAAGTTCTTGTTCGTCAGGCCTCGCTCGTAGCTCAGTCCCTCGTCGGCGAGGTTGGCGTTGATCTGGTTGCGGTAGTCGGTGTTCGCGTCGAGGCGCTCCTGGCACTCGGACTGCGCTCCCTGGCACGTCGAGCAGATGTTCATCATCAGCTCGCCGTCGGTCTGCTGTGCAAGCGCGAACGTCCGCGCATTGAGCGTGTCCGCCAGCTCCTGGTTGTGTTCCGCGATCACGCCGGCGCCACAGCAGGCACCGCGGTCGAGCTCGATCAGCTCGATGTCCAGGAGCGGAGCGACCTTCGCCATCGATCCGTGCAGCTCCGGCGTGAACCCGCGGCTCACGCAGCCGGGCCAGTAGGCGACCTTCATGTCGTCTCGCTTTCGGTTTGCGTGGGCGACGCCGTCGCGGCCCCATCGGTTGCCTGCGCCACCGGCGTATCGACGTGCAACGGCGTCGCGATGTCGGTGTGCGGTGCGTGTCTGGGGTCGTCCTCGTAGCCGGTCACGTAGAGGTTGAGCTCGTTGCGCTCGTCCCGGCCGTCGACCTTCGTATAGATCTGCTTGACCGCCTTGAGGTCGTCCGCGGGGATCTTGTGTCCCAGCATCGCGAGCTTCGGGCTGACCTTCCCGCGCATCACGGCCGTGACGACCGACGACAGCGAGGACAGCAGCTCCATCGCCGCGGCGGGGTGGAACTTGCCCCACCACGAATTGCCGCCGTAGCTGCGGGGCAGCAGCTCGGCCTCGTGGAGCAGGCCGTAGTCGCGCACGAGCGTGACGAACGCCGCCTCGTGGCGGTGGCCGTTGTTGCGGTCGTTGATCTTGAAGTCGCTGCCGGCGATCCGGCGCAGGCGCATGATCTGGTTCATCGGGTCGACGCCCTTCGGGCACGCCTCGATGCAGTTGAAGCAGTGCGTGCAGTCGTAGATCCCCTGCTCGTCCTCCGAGAGGTCCTTGAGGCGCTCCCTGTGCTGGGCGTCGCGCGGATCGCCGACGAACCGGTAGGACTTGGCCAGCGCGGCCGGTCCGATGAAGCCGGGGTCGACTTCCATCGCCAGACAGTCCGATACGCACGCCCCGCACTGGATGCAGGCCATCGTCTGGGTGACGTCGACCATGTTGTCGTGCGGGACGATGTACTCGCGCTCGGGGATCGGCTCCTTGTTGATCAGCCAGGGCGTGACGCGCTGGATCTTCTTCCAGTGGACCGCGTCCATGTCGACGATCAGGTCGCGGATGACGGGCATGTTGCCCATCGGCTCGACCGTGATCACGGGCGTCTGCGCGGCTCCGTCGGTTGCGCTCGAGGCGGTGCCGCGCTTGCGCTTCGCCGCCTCCTCGAGGTGGGTGTTGCACGCGAGCCCCGGCTTGCCGTTCATCCGCACACCACAGGAGCCGCAGATCGCCTGCTGGCATGAGCAGCGAATCCCGATCGAGCCGTCGGTCGTGTCCCTGACGCTGAGGATCGCGTCGAGCACCGACTGCGTCTCGGGCATCTCGACTGTGTGCTCATCCCAGTACGCGGCGTCGCCGGACTGCGGGTCGAAGCGGCGGATCCTCAGCGTGTACTCGGGCATCTCTCGCTAGTACGTCCTCTCCTGGGGCTCCCACTTCGTGATCGTGACCGGCGAATAGCTGACCTTCGGGACGTCGGCGCCGTTGACCGAGACGTCGATGTGCTTGAGCCACTCGTCGTCGTTGCGTTGCGGGAAGTCGGTGCGGAACTGGGCGCCGCGGGATTCCTTGCGCTCCCGTGCGGCGACCACGATCGCCTCGGCCACGTCGAGCATGTACCCGAGCTCGATCGCGCCGATCACGTCCTGGTTGAAGATCGTGCCCCGGTCGTCGATCACGGCCGTCTGCGCCTCCTCCTTGAGGCGGCGGACGATCTCGTGGGCCTTCTGCAGGCCGTCGGCGTCACGGAACACGGCGACGTACTCGTTCATGGTCTCGCCGAGTTCGTTCTTGATCGCAGCGACGCGCCGCCCGCCCTGCGGATCGCGGCCGATGATCTCGCTGATGTGCTGCTCGGTGTCGGCGATCGTCGCATTCGGAGTGCTCGGCATCGGCATGTGGATCGCGCGGGAGGCCGCGTGCTCGCCGGAGCGCCGGCCGAAGATGAGCGTGTCGAGCAGGCTGTTGGCGCCGAGGCGGTTGCCGCCGTGGACCGAGACGCACGCCGCCTCGCCGGCCGCATACAGGCCGGGGACCGTCGTCTCGCCGTCGACGTCGGTCTTGATCCCGCCCATGAAGTAGTGCTGGCCGGGGCGGATGTGGATCGGCTCGCGCGTGATGTCGGTGCCGGCGAAGTCGCGGCCGATGTTGACGATCTCCCGGAGTGCCTCGAGCGTCCTGCGGCGAGGGACCTTCGTGACGTCGAGCGCGACGGTGCCGTCCGGGAACCCGCGGCCCTCGTTGATCTCGGTCTGCTCGGCTCGTGACACGACGTCGCGCGAGGCGAGCTCGAGCTTGTTCGGCGCGTACTTCTCCATGAACCGCTCGCCCTTGGCGTTGAGCAACCAGGCGCCCTCCCCGCGGGCGCCCTCGGTGATCAGGATCCCGTTGCCGGCGAGCGTCGTCGGGTGGTACTGGACCATCTCCATGTCCATCAGCCGCGCGCCGATCCGGTACGCCTGGGCGATCCCGTCGCCGGTGACGATCAGCCCGTTCGTCGTCGGCTTGTACGCCTGGCCGGCGCCGCCGGTCGCGAGGATCGTCGCCTTGGCGTTGAAGACCTCGAGGTGGCCGTCGCGCAGGTTGCGTGCGATCGCGCCGATACAGCGGCCCTCCTCGTTCTGCAACAGGTCGGTCGTGAACCACTCCTCGTAGCGGTCGACCTGCTCCCCGTGCTTCATCAGCTGCTCGTAGAGCACGTGCAGGATCGCGTGCCCGGTGATGTCGGCGACGTAGTACGTGCGGGCGGCCGACGCACCGCCGAACGCGCGGGTGCCGAGACGCCCGTCGTCGGCGCGGTGGAACGTGACGCCGGCGTGCTCGAGCCACAGGATCTCGTCCGGCGCTTCGCGGCACATGATCTCGATCGCATCCTGGTCACCGAGGTAGTCGGACCCCTTGACGGTGTCGTACGCGTGCGATTCCCACGTGTCCTCGGGGTTGAGCGCCGCGTTGATCCCGCCCGCGGCCGCCACCGAATGAGAGCGCACGGGATGGACCTTCGAAATGATCGCCACCGTGGCGCCGGATTGCGCCGCCGCGAGCGCGGCCCGCTGGCCGGCCAGACCTGCGCCGATTATCAGGACGTCGTGGGACGGCACGGCCGCCGATTCTATTTAAGGCGGGCTTGCGGGCGCTTCGTGGGTGCGGGGTGGGGTCGATGCTTGCCGGGATTTGGCTGCACCCGTGCGGTTTCCCTGGTGCTTCGCGAGAGCCCGCCGCGCGTCGAGGATTGCTCTGGGATCTCAGTATCGCTATGCGTTACTGAGATCCCAGAGCCCCCGCTTTCGCCCCCCTCGATGCCACTGTTTTACGGCTATACCGCGCCGGCGGGCGGCGGGCCGAGCGCTGATTGCAGCGCCCGCCGGACCTGCTCGACCGTGACGACGCCGCGCAGGACGCCCTCGCCGTCGACCGCCATCAATGCCCCGAGCCGCCCCAGCGGCTCAGACGAGAGCAGCTCTGTCAGCGGGCGGTCCTCGTTGACCCGCCAGTTGCCGGCCTCCTCCGCGTCGACCACGGCGTCGACGGTCAGCCAGCCCTCGCCACCGTCAACCGCGGTCTGGACTCGCTCCTGGCGAGAGACCCCCATGAACCGTCCGGCATCGTCGACGACGGGGAACCACGACCAGCCGTAGCGCAGGAAGTACTCGTCGAGTGCCCGGGTCACCGGTGTGCTCCCGGGGATCGTCACCGGATGGCGGTCCATGATGTCGGCGACGCGCACGCCCTCGATCCGCTCCGTGAGCGCGCTCTGGACGAGCGCGCCGCGGGCCGACTGCCCGAGCAGGAACGCGAGCATCAGCAGCCACAGCCCGCCGAGCAGGCTCCCGCTGAGCATCAGCCAGATCCCGAGCCCCGCGAGCACGATCGCGAAGGCCTGCCCGAGCTGAGCGGCGGCACGGGTGCCGCGCCGCTTGTCGTTGGTGGTGCGCCACACGATCGCGCGCGCGATTCGCCCGCCGTCGAGCGGGAATGCCGGCACCAGGTTGAACAGGAGTACGACGACGTTCATCAGCAGCAGCCAGCTGAGTCCGAGCAGCACCGGCGTGATCGTGATGTTCGGGGCCAGTCGGATCGCATCCCACAGCAGGTGTGGCCCGACGATCGCGAGATCGATGACGAGGAACACGATCACCATCAACAGCGTGGCCGCCGGCCCTGCCGCCGCAATCCGAAACTCCTCGCCCGGCGTCTGCGCCTCGCGCGACATCTGCGTGAGGCCGCCGAACAGGAACAGCTGGATGTTGCGTACCTCGATTCCATTGCGGCGGGCGACAAGCGCGTGGCCCAGCTCGTGGACGACGAGCGAGGCGAAGAACAGCAGCGCGCTGAGGACCGTCGTCAGGTACGCGACTCCGTCCGAGGAGTTCAACGTGCGCCGGAATGACGGCGACAACCACAGAATCACGAGGAACAGCGTCAAGAACCAGCCGGCGTCGACGCTGATCCGGATGCCGAACAGGTCCATCAGCTTGATCGAGCCAGGACGGCGCAACATGCTGCAATGGTGGCATAGGCGCCGCGATGCGTCGTCGAGCGCGATGTGTTACCACAGGAGCGAACGCCGTGACCGACCCCCTCCAGCAGCTGCGTCAGCGCCTCGCCGAGCTGACCGATCTCAGCAACGCCGCCCATCTCCTCGGTTGGGACCAGCAGACGATGATGCCGCCGCGCGGGGCACCGGCACGGGCTGAGGCGCTCGCGACGATCGAGCAGATCAGACACGAGATGTTCGTATCGGCGGAGACGGGGCGCCTGCTCGACGCCGCTGCGTCCGAACTCGACGGCGTCGAGCCGGACTCGGACGAGGCCCGTCTCGTTCAGGTCACCCGCAGGCGGTGGGAGAAGGCGCGGCGCGTCCCGAGCGACCTCGCCGCCGACCTTGCGCGCGCGGCCTCGATTGGCCAGGAGGGCTGGATCGAGGCGCGCAGGCAGGACGACTTCCAGGCGTTCGCCCCCTACCTCGCGCGCAACCTCGAGCTCGCGCGCCGCTACGTCGACTGCTTCGACGGCTTCGACTGCTCCTACGACGCCCTGCTCGACGATTTCGAGCCCGGCATGAAGAGCACCGAGGTCGACGCCCTGTTCGCCGAGCTCAAGGCGGAACTGGTGCCGCTGATCGCGACCGTGACCGAGCACCAGGAGAACGTCGACGACTCGTGTCTGCATCACGAGGTGGCGATCGAACGGCAGCGGGCGCTGGTCGAGCAGGTCGTCGCGCTCATGGGGTTCGATCGCTCGGCATGGCGGATCGACGACGCGGTCCATCCGTTCGCGACCGGGTTCAGCAACAACGACATCCGGATCACGACCCGGTGGGATGACCGCTACTTCCCGTCGGGTCTGTACGGCGCGATGCACGAGTGCGGGCACGGCCTGTACGAGGAGGGCATCGCGGACGCGCTTCAGCGCACCCCGCTCGGCCATGCCGAATCACTCGGCTTGCACGAGTCCCAAAGCCGGCTGTGGGAGAACGTGGTCGGCCGCGGGCGCGCGTTCTGCGGCGTGCTGGCGCCCCGGGTCGCGGACATGTTCGGCGGCCCGATGGCAGGTCTCGAAGCCTCGACGCTGTATCGCGCCGTCAACAAGGTCAAGCCTTCGTACATCCGGGTCGAGGCCGACGAGGCGACCTACGGTCTGCACATCGTGCTGCGGTTCGAGCTCGAGCAGGAGCTGATCGAGGGTCGGCTCGCGATCGCCGATCTGCCGGAGGTCTGGAACGACCGCTTCAAGCGGTACCTGGGGCTCGACGTGCCCGACGCGGCCCACGGCGTCCTGCAGGATGTGCACTGGTCCGCCGGGCTGATCGGGTACTTCCCGACGTATGCGCTCGGCAACCTGATCGCCGGCCAGCTATGGGAGCGGGTCCGCACCGACATCCCCGACGTCGAGGCGCGGATCGCGGCAGGCGAGCTGCGCCCGCTGCGCGAATGGCTGCGTGAGCACGTGCACCGTCACGGCGCCAAGTTCTCCACGCGCGAGCTGCTGCAACGCGTCGTCGGCGGTCCGATTGCGGTGCAGCCGTTCATGGACTATCTGCGGAGCAAGCTCTCGGAGGTCTATGGCATCGAGCTGACTGCCGCGTCGCGAGCGAGCGAGGCAGCCGGGGCGAGCGGAGCGGGCGGCTCCATATAGCATCGGGGCATCCATTCAGCGACTCCTCTGGAGATGAACCAGTGAGCGATACACCTGTACGCGTGGCGGTAACTGGAGCCGCCGGCCAGATCGGTTACGCGATCCTGTTCCGCATCGCAAGCGGCCAGTTGCTCGGAGGGGACACCCCCGTCCACCTGTCTTTGCTCGAGATTCCGGCCGCGGTGAAGGCGGCCGAAGGTACCGCCATGGAGCTTGACGACTGCGCGTTCCCGCTGCTCGCCGGGATTGACATCCATGACGATCCGAACCAGGCATTCGACGGCGTGAACATCGCCCTGCTCGTCGGCGCGCGCCCACGGTCCAAGGGCATGGAGCGCAGTGACCTGCTCCAGGCGAACGGTGGGATCTTCAAGCCCCAGGGACAGGCGCTGAACGCGCACGCTGCGTCAGACATCAAGGTGCTCGTCGTCGGCAACCCGGCGAACACGAACTCCCTGATTGCGCAGAGCAACGCGCCCGATATCCCGCGCGAGCGCTTCACCGCGATGACCCGGCTCGATCACAACCGCGCGATTGCGCAACTCGCAAAGAAAGCCGGTGCCCAGATCACGGACATCACCAACATGACGATCTGGGGCAATCACTCGGCCACGCAGTACCCCGACATCTTCCACGCCAAAGTGGCGGGCCAGAGCGCAGCAGAGGTGGTGAGCGATCAGCAGTGGCTGGAAGGTGACTTCATCCCGACGGTGCAGAAGCGTGGAGCCGCGATCATCGAGGCCCGCGGCGCCTCGAGTGCGGCGTCCGCGGCGAACGCCGCGATCGATCACGTGCACGACTGGGTGCTGGGCACGCCCGCCGGTGATTGGGTGTCGATGGCGATCCCGTCGACCGGCGCCTACGGCGTCGAGGAAGGTGTCATCTCGAGCTTCCCTGTCACCTGTTCGGATGGGTCCTACGAGGTCGTCGAAGGACTCGATCTCGATGATTTCTCGCGGTCACGGATCGACGCGACCGTCAACGAGCTCAAGGAAGAGCGCGACGCGGTCCGCGAACTCGGGCTGATTTAGTCTTTAGTTAGATCCGGAGGGCCGAGCATCCGCTCGGCCCTTGACGCTCGGCCGTCAGGCCGGGTACCAACCGAGGCCGTCGCGCCTGACGTGCCCGTCGTTGACGAGCTTGGGCATTACGCGGTACAGGTAATTCGGCTCGATCTCCAGCTCGGCAGCGATCTCCGGGATCGTGATGCCCGGCCGGCCGCGCACCAACTCCAGGGCCTGATTGCCACGCGTGTTACCGCCCCGCCGGCCACGGGGACGCCCGGGGCCGCGGCGCGACCGGCGTCGCGTCGCTGCCGGTGCAGCGGCCGGCGCGTCGGCGGGCGCGGCGGCGGGCGCGGCGGCGGAGGAGGCTCGCCGCGGGCGCCCCGCTCTGCGGCGAGCGCCGACGAGGGCAGTGCGCGCGGCCTCGAGCTTGGCGACTTCGTCCTTGAGCTCACGCAATCGTCGGTCGATGTCTTTTACCGTACTGTCAACAAAATCTGCCACTGGAGTCTCCTCCCCCGGGGCTTTGGACGAACATGACGCGCACCAACCATACACTCACGCCTTCACAAGTATGCGCGGGTGAGATGAAGCTTGCAGGGCGTGCTATGTCAGCAAACGGCGGCGGGGGACCGCGTCAGCCGCGCTCGAGCAGCGCCTTCAGTCGGTTCAGCGACGCGTTCGCCTCGCGTTCGGAGGCTCCGCCGACAAACACGCGGCTGGCGTAGCTTCCCAACCGGCCGCCGGGGACGGTGAACTCGTTCGTGTACTCGAAGCGCGTCGCGCCCTGGCCATCGTCGGCCAGCGCATAGCGGATGCGTGCGCGTGAATGCGCGGGCCCGTGACCGTCCCACTCGGCGAGATTGGGGGCCTTGAGATCAACGAGCGTCCAGTGCACGTGGAATGAGACACCGCGCATGTGCAGCACCTGGTCAAACGTCGAACCCCTCCGCAAAGGTTCTTCCGATACGTCCTTGATCGATCGATGGATCGTCACCCAGTCCTTTAACCGGTGCGGGTCCATCACCGTTTCCCAGACCCGCCCCAGCGGCGCATTGATGTCGATCTCGGTGTGAACGGTGCTCATGCCGGCCGCGCAGACACTAACGGTTGCCTACCTCGCCGAGAGCCGTTCGGTCGACTCCCAGTCACGCAGCGAGTGCTCGATCGCAGCGTCGAGCGTGTGCATCCTCACGCCGAGCAACTCGGCGGCGAGGTCGTCACGCGGCAACAGGTCGCTCCCGAGGCTGTCCATCAACGGACCGATCAGCTCGTGGTCCTCGCCCGCGATCACCGCCGCGATCCGGCTCGCGATCGGCGTCACCGTCAAGCGCTTGAATGAGATCGTCAGCCTCCCGACGAGCATGTGCTCGCGAATCCGGTCGATCAGCTCTCCGTACGAGACGACATCCGGGCCGGCGATATCGAGCGAGCGGCCGCACACGCTGTCGTTCGTGGCTGCACGCGCGAGCACTTCGATCACGTCGCGCTCGTCGATCGGTTGCGTGAGGTAGGTGCGCCACGCCGGCACTGCGAGCACCGGCAGGCGCTCCACGAGACGCACGAGGAAGCGGAACGAGCGCGAGCGTGCTCCGATCACGATCGAGGCTCGGAATGCGACCGAGCACGGACTCGCTGAAAGCAGGATCTCCTCGACCGTCATGCGGCTCGCGAGGTGCTCAGACGCCGGGCCGCGCGCCGGCACGAGCCCGCCGAGATAGACGATCCGCCGCACGCCGGCCGCCTGCGCGGCGGCCGCGAAGTTCTCGGCCGCGATGCGTTCGCGCGCGGTCAGGCTGCCGTTGCTGCTCGCGTGCTCCATCGAGTGGATCAGGTAGTACGCGCAGTCGACGCCGCCCAGCGCACGATCGAGCCCCTCGCCGGATACGGCGTCGGCCGTCACCGACGGGATCGACGGGTCGACGCGGCGCGGGTCGCGCGAGGCGCCGAGGACGTCATGGCCGTCACCCTGCAACCGCGCCGCGAGGAGTGCTCCGACGTAGCCGCTGACACCGGTGACGAGGATCCTCATCGAGGTACGGCTACCCACGGAGCCGCCGTGATGAAGCTCGGGTCGAGCTCCTCGACGCTCCGGGCGCCGGCCAGGGCCAGCGCGCAGTCGAACTCTGACAGGAGGATCTCGAGCACGCGCTGCGCGCCGCCGGCGCCGTCGACCGCGAGGCCCCACAGCACCGGCCGGCCGACGAGGACCCCCTGCGCTCCGAGGGCCAGGGCCTTGACGACATCGGTGCCCCGACGGATCCCCCCGTCGACGAGCACGTCCGCCAGGCCGCCGACGGCCTCGACGATCGCGGGCAACGCGTCGGCCCCGGACAGCACGGTGTCGAGCTGCCGGCCTCCGTGATTGGACACGACGATCCCGCGCGCGCCGTGCTCGAGCGCGATCACGGCGTCTTCGGCGCGCAGGATTCCCTTGACGATCACGGGCAACGGGCAGTCGGACGCGAACTGCTCGATATCGCTCCAGCGCAGGTCGGGGTCGATCAGCGACGTGAACTCGGCCGGAGTGAGGCCGCGCCCGCCCGCCGCCGTGACCCGGTCGATCATCTGCTCGGTCGCGAGCTGGACCTGTACCTCCGAACGCAGTTCCCGCTCGCGCACTCCCACGACGGGCAGATCGACGGTGATGACGAGCGCCTCGTAGCCGTGCTCGACCGCCTGCGTGACAAGCTCGCGACTCAGCCCGCGGTCGGAGAACACATACAGCTGAAACCAGCGGCTGCCGCCGGGGACGGCCTCCGCGACGACCGGCGAGGTCGTCGTCGAGAACGTCGCCAGGCACATGATCGACTCGGTTGCCGCGGCCGCCCGAGCGGTGGCGATCTCGCCGTCGACGTGCGCGAGACGCTGGTAGGCCATCGGCGCGATCACGATCGGATGCGGCCGTCTGCGCCCGAGGAGCGTGACCGAAAGCTCACGATTCCCCACGCCGACCAGCGTCCGCGGCCGGATCGCGAGGCGCTGCCACGCGGCGAGGTTGTCGCGCATCGTGATCTCATCGCCCGCTCCACCGGCGAAGTACGCCCGCGCGCCCGCATCGAGAGCGCCGGCGGCCGCCCGCCCGTAGTCCGCGAGCGAGATCAGCTCGGAGTCCCCAGCGGTCACATCCTCGTCGAGCATCGCGTCAGAAACGTACGGAAAATGCAGAAGGTTCTCGCTGCCGCCGCCAAAATCCCCGCTCTTTCGAGGTTTTCATGTGACCAGGAAGTTAATGCGTTTTCCGGGATTCGTCGTTGCGGAAGGGGGGTGAGATTCGCTTTGATGACCCTCGTCGTCGCTGTCGGTCAGAAACACGAAGGGGTTGGAGTCACGCATGGCACACGGTCGCGCCAGGGCAGCCAAGCCGAGCTGCGAGAGTTGCTTCTTTCACCAGAACATGCTCTGTGCCGTCTCGGAAATGGGCCCGTGTGCGACCTTCCGTCCGGCCCATCCTGACGGCCTGCGGCCGCCGAGCCAGATGCGGTTCGTGTTTCGCCAGGAACGCCGTCTCCAGGTGGCCTACGCGTTCCCGTCGGCCAGCGAGCAGGTCGCTCTCCACGCGTAGACCCGCCCAGGCCTATATAACTCCACCATATGTTCTGGCCCCTGATCGGCGGATTCATCGCGTTCGTGTTGCTGGCGATTCTGCTCGGCTGGATCATGGACCCCGCCCGGCGGCGCTGACGGGCTCGTCCGGCTCGTCGTCCGCCTCGGCCTCCCGCTCGATCGACTCGACCCCGCGCGGGCGCCCGGCGCGCACCCAGCGCCAGTGCAGCACGGCGGCCACGAGCACCGTTCCGGCGATCGCGATCAGCGGATAGCCCCGGGCGAGGTTGATAACGAGCGTGAACGAGACGGCGACCGCGCCGAGGATGTTCGTGAGCGCGAGCAGCCGGGAGCCTCGGCGGCTCGAGAAGCGCGCCATCGCGAGCAGCCCGGCGAGGAAGCTGACGAACACCGCCACGGCGTACACGAGCACGAGCTCCTGCTCGTGACCACCGGCGGCGAGGATGATCGCGGCGGAGATCACTGCGTAGACGACGACGGCCGCGACCGGCGTGTGGTGCCGGTTCGTGCGGGCCAGCCGCGGCGGCAGCAGCCCCTCCTCGCCGCTGTGCCGGGGCCGGGCGAGGGCCTTGAGCAGGCCGGGGCCGGCCTGGAACGACGAGCTCGCGGCGGCGAGCAGCAGCAGGCTGCTCGACAACTGGAAGAACGCGTACAACCCGCCGCGACCGACGGCGACGTGCGCCAGATCGGCGATCTGGGTGCTGTCGGGGCGGGGAATGCCGACGTTCAGGTGGACCGCGAGCGCCGTCAGCCCGAGCGTCAGCGTTCCGACGATGCCGATCGTGAGCACCAGCGTTCCGCGCCCGAACCGGCGACGACCGTCGCCATCGAGCTGGCCGAGCTGGGCGATCGAGGTGGCGGGCGCCTCGGTGCCGGTGGCGAGCGCCATCCCCACCGGAAACGCCAGCATCACCGCGAGCACCGCCGGGCTCGCCGAGCCCGTGATCGGGGCGCGTCCCGCGCTCGCGTGCGGATCGACCCACCCGATCGCCAGCACGATCGCCGCGGCGACGATGAACAGCGAGGTCATCACCGCGAAGATCAGCCGGCCGCCGTGCCCGAACCAGGTCAGGCCGGCCACGAGCACGACGAGCGTGAGCGCCAGCGGGATCCGCGCCGGCGCGAGCGAGGGCACGTACGCGATCAGCGCGCTGCCGGCAGCCGCGATCGAGATCGCGATCGTCAGCGCGAAGTCGACGACGAGCGCCCCGATCGGCAGGAACGACCACTCCTCGCCGAACGCCGTGCCCGCGGCCTCCGGCGAACCGCCGCCTTCGGGGAACGCGCCGACGAGCTGCCAGTAGTTGAGCGTGACCAGCGCGATGATCGCGATCACCATCGCCATCGTCGGCAGCAGCAGGTCGAGGTGACCGTTCAGCGAGCGCAGCGGCGCCTCGATCGCGTACGCGACGGACGACACGGGGTCCGCCATCACGGCGAACGCGAACGCGAAGAACAGCACAGCCTTCATCCGGCGGCCGAGCCCGACCGGAGTCCCCGCACGGGGCGGTGCCGCGGTCGGGTCCTCCACAGAAGACCTACCCACCCCTCCTCGGTCGACGGCGAACACACGCCGACCAGGCTTCCCGGCACACCTGGCTACATCGTACCCCTCGCGCGGGGTTCCTCCGATCGCCGCGCGATCCAGTCAACGCCCGACGTGTCCGTGAGCCCGTGGGCGATGATCGAGCAGAACACGACGAGCGCCGCGATGTTGAAGATGCGCCGTCCCTGCTCGATGTTCTGGCTGATCACCAGCAGTGAGAACGTCATCGTCGCGACGCCCTTCGGCCCGAACCACGCCATGAACGCCCGCGTGGCGGTGCTCGTCGCGGTGCCCGCGAGCGCCGCGAACACGGCCACCGGCCGCGCCACGAGCAGCGTGACGACGACGATCCCGATCGCCGCCCACCCGTCGCCGAACAGCCCGTGGAGCGTCAGCAGCGAGCCGAACACGACGAAGATCCCGAGCTTCACGATCTCGACGATGTCCTCGGCCTGCCCCTCGAAGTAGCTGCGGATGTCGGGTCGGCGGATGCCGAGCGTGATCGCCGCGACGTACACGGCGATGAGCCCGTTGCCGCGTGGCGGGAGCACGGCGATCCCGTATGTGAGAAACGCGGTGCCGAGCGCGTAGAGGGACTTCTGGTGCGGCGGGATGCCCTCCTCGAGCCCTTCGTCGCGCGGCATCACCCACGCGGCCGCGTAGCCGACGAGGATGCCCGTCGCAAGGCCGATCGTGAGGTCCTCGAGCACGAACCGCCACCACACGAAGTGGTGCTCGCCGATCACGAGCGCCGCGGCGAACGCGAGCACCGCCGGCAGCGCCAGCCCGTCGTTCAGCCCTGACTCGAGGTTGAGTGAGTGACGTACGATCCGCGGCACGCGCGGGTTCGTGACGACGGCCGAGGACAGCACGGGGTCGGTCGGCGAGAGCAGCGCGCCGAGCAGCAGGCTCTCCGTCCAGCCGAGATCCGTGAACAGATGCGCGGCGAGGGCGATGATGGCCGCCGTCAGCGGCATCGCGAGCACGAGCTTGCGCAGCGGCAGGTGCCAGTGCTCCTGCAGCATCTCGCCCTCCACCTCGAGTCCGTCGCGGAACAGAATCACGACGAGGGCGACGATCGCGAGCTCGCCGACGAATTCCGAGCGCGCTCGGAAATGAAGGATCCCGGTCACCCCCGGTCCGAGGACGAACCCGATCAGCACGAACAGTGCCGTCAGCGACAGGAAGCTCCGCCGTGCGATGCCGGAGAGCAACGCCCCAATCACGACGACGGCACCGAAGATCAGCAGGGCCGTCTCGAAGCGTCGCGTCACGAGGGCGAACAGCAACGGCATCTGCACGTGCGCCACGGGCACGCGGTTAGAGTGTCAGAGTCACGAGAGAGGAGCGGTGTGCGGATCACCGTGCTGGGAAAATCGCCGTCCTGGCAGGACATTGGTGGGGCGTGCAGCGGCTACTTGATCCAGCAGGAGGACTACGCACTGTTGCTCGAATGCGGCAACGGTGTGTTCTCGAAGCTTCGCTTGGTGCGTGACTACGTTGACATTGACGCGGTCGTCATCAGTCACCTGCACGCGGATCACTTTCTCGACCTCGTCCCGTTCAGCTACGCGCTCACGTACGCCCCGCGCCAGCAGCCGGTGCCGGTCGCCGGCTGGCCGGGCACCGAGCACCCGGCACGCCCGCGGTTGTACGCGCCGGTCGGCGCGACCGAGTTCTTCCGCCAGGTCGTCGGCTGCTGGGGCAACGAGGACCTGATCGAGCGCGCGTTCGAGCTGCACGAGTACGACGGGCAGGCCGAGTTCGCTGCCGGTCCGCTCGCGATTCGCTTCTGTGAGGTTCCCCATTACATGCCGACGTATGCCGTCGAGCTCGCATGCAACGGCAGCCGGCTCACCTACAGCGCCGACTGCAGCCCGAACTACGAGCTCGTGCGGTTCGCGCGCGACACCGACATGCTGCTGATCGAGGCGACGTTGCCGCGGCCGGAGCGAACCGGGGAGCGGGGTCATCTCACCCCCCGGGAGGCGGGCGAGCATGCGCGTCGCGCGCGCGCTCGGCGGGTCGTGCTCACGCACATCTCCGACGAACTCGACCCGGGCTGGGCGTGCGCGGAGGCCGGTGAGGCCTTTGGTCAGGCGGTCGAGCTGGCCGAGGAAGGTGCTGTCTATACCCTGTCCTGTCTGCGAGACTAAGCTGAACTCCACGATGCCGGAACGAGACCTCTTTGCCAATTTCGACCGGATGCGCCGGGACATGGATGAGCTGTTCGGCGATGTCATGGAGCGCTCCGGTCTCACGCGCCGGCGCCTGGGCTTCGTGCCGGCCGTCGATGTTGCCTACGCCGCGGATCCGCCGCGAGCGATCGTCACCGCCGAGCTCGCCGGGGTCGAGCCCGACGGGCTCGAGCTCGAGATCCAGGGGCGCAAGCTCGTCCTCTCCGGCCGGCGCGAGTCCTCGACCGTCGAGGGCGACGTCTACCAGCAGGTCGAGATCGAGCGCGGTAGCTTCCGCCGCGTGATCGAGCTCGGCGCCGACGTGCGCGCCGAGGAGGCGAAGGCGCGCTACGAGGACGGGATGCTGCGGGTCGAGCTTCCACTGGTGCATGCCGAGTCGCACGTGCGCTCGGTTCCGATCGAGAGCGTCGAGCCGAGATCGTGATCGAGATAGGGATTCCGGACAGCGGACCACGGGAGGTGGCCGTCGACGGATCCCGCCGCCTACCTGAGCGCGTCGGCGTGCTCCCCTTGCGTGACACCGTCACGTTTCCCGAGATGCTGATCCCGCTCAACGTCGGGCAGCCGCGGAGCATCGAGCTCATCAACGAGACGCTGCGTGGCGACCGCTCGATCGTGATGGTCGCCAGCCGCAACCCGGAGATCGAGAGCCCGTCACCCGAGGATCTGTACTCGGTCGGCGTGCTCGGTGTCATCGCGCGGATGATCCGCGTCCCTGACGGCACGCTCCGCGTGCTGATCCAAGGTGGGCAGCGCGTGCGGATCGACGGATGGGAGGCGACCGAGCCGTACCTGGTCGCGGACATCTCCGAGCTTCCCGACATCGTCAAGCCCTCGCCGGAGCTGACGGCCCTGATGCGCAACGTCCAGCAGACGTTCAACGACATCGTGACCGAGGTGCCCTATCTCCCCGAAGAGCTCCAGATCATGGTCGCCAACGTCGAGGACCCGAGCACGCTCACGCACCTGATCGCGGGCGCGCTACGGCTCAAGACCGAGGAGAAGCAGGAGCTGCTCGAGGAAGTCGACGTGGCCAAGCGGTTGCGCCGCCTGTCCGAGATCCTTGCCCGCGAGCTCGAGGTTGTTGCGATTGGATCGAAGATCCAATCTCAAGTCCAATCGGAGCTCGAGAAAGGCCAGCGGGAGTACTTCCTGCGCCAGCAACTGAAGGCGATCCAGGAGGAGCTCGGCGAGGCCGACGAGGTCCAGGCGGAGGTCAACGAGCTGCGCGACCAGTTGCAGACGCTCGAGCTGCCCGACGAGGTGCGCAAGCAGGTGGACCGGGAGCTCGCGCGGTTGCAGCGCTTGCAGCCCGCGATGGCCGAGTACGGCGTCGTGCGCGGCTACCTCGAGTGGATCGCGTCGCTGCCGTGGGACACGTCGACCGAGGACAACCTCGACCTCCAGCACGCGCGCAAGGTCCTCGACGAGGACCACTACGACATCGAGCAGGTGAAGGAGCGGATCCTCGAGTTCCTCGCCGTACGCTCGCTCAAGCCGGACGCCCGCGGCTCGATCCTGTGCTTCGTCGGGCCGCCCGGGGTCGGCAAGACCTCGCTGGGGCGCTCGATCGCCCGCGCGCTCGGGCGGCAGTTCGAGCGGCTCAGCGTCGGCGGCGTCCGCGACGAGGCCGAGATTCGCGGCCACCGCCGCACCTACATCGGCGCGATGCCCGGCGTGATCATCCGCGCGTTGCGCGACGCGGGCGCGAACAACCCGCTGCTGATGATCGACGAGATCGACAAGATGGGCGCGGATTTCCGCGGCGATCCCTCGAGCGCGATGCTCGAGGTGCTCGATCCCGAGCAGAACGCGACCTTTCGCGACCATTATCTCGACCTTCCGTTCGACCTCTCGCGCGTGATGTTCGTGACGACCGCGAACACGCTCGACACGGTTCCCGGACCGCTGCGCGACCGGATGGAGGTGATCCAGCTCGCCGGCTACACGGAGGAGGAGAAGCTCGAGATCGCCAAGCGCTATCTCGTTCCGCGCCAGATCGAGCGCAACGGGCTGACGCGCAGCCGGATCGAGTTCAGCGAAGCGGCGCTGCGGGCGATCGTCGCGGACTACACGCGCGAAGCCGGCGTGCGCCAGCTCGAACGGGAGATCGGCTCGGTCGTGCGCAAGGTTGCGCGCCAGGTCGCGGAGGGCACCGTCAAGCGCAAGGTCACGGTCACCGAGCCGCGGGTGCGCGCCCTGCTTGGCAAGCGGCGGTTCTACTCAGAGACGCGGCGGCGGACGTCGCGTCCCGGCGTGGCGACCGGCCTGGCCTGGACTCCGGTCGGCGGCGAGGTCCTGTTCATCGAGGCGACGGCGATGCCGGGCAAGGGCCACCTCACGATCACCGGGCAACTCGGCGAGGTCATGCAGGAGTCCGCGCAGGCGGCGCTCTCCTACATCCGCAGCAACGTCTCCGACGTCGTGCCCGACTTGTCAGAGGACTGGTTCGCCACGCACGACATCCACATCCACGTGCCCGCCGGCGCGACGCCGAAGGACGGCCCGAGTGCCGGCGTCGCGATGGTCACGGCGCTCGCGTCGCTCCTGACCGGTCGCCCGGTGCGCAGCGACGTCGCGATGACCGGCGAGATCACCCTCACCGGTCAGGTGCTGCCGATCGGCGGCTTGAAGGAGAAGGCGCTGGCGGCGCAGCGCAACAAGATCCGCACCGTGATCGCGCCCGCCCTGAACGAGCAGGACGTCGACGAGATCCCCGAGCATCTGCGCAAGGACCTCGAGTTTCGGTTCGTCTCGACGGTCGACGAGGTGCTCGAGATCGCGCTGCAACGGCGCGCCGCGCCGCGGCGCGCCCCGGCCTTCGCGTCAGTCTGAGCGCATTTGCGGGTAGCCCCTGGGTGAGCGAGCCCGGATTCCGTATCCTGGCTCGCACGAGCCCACCGCATCCGAGGGAGTTCCATGGGATCAAAACGTAAGAAGGCGTCCAAGGCGGTGCCTTTCAACCCGGCGGACGTTGCGCACATCGCCAAGACGAATCCGTACATCCAGCGGCTGATCGACGACGCCGATCTGCGCGAGAACGTGCACAAGGCGATCGAGTCGACCAGGAGCGCCTACGGGCGGCTGGCGGATGGCAAGACGCCGGCGAAGGCATTGCTCGAGGACAAGAAGCTGCAGAAGGATCTCCGCGAGGCGCTCGAGGCTCTGCGCGACGCGTCGCTGGCGCTGAGCGAGGCGCCCCGCAAGCGCGCGCGCAAGCGCATCGGAGTCGGGCGCAAGCTGCTGGTCCTCGGCCTGGCCGGCGCGCTCGCGCTCGCCGGCAGCGAGAAGCTTCGCTCCAAGGTCCTCGACACGCTGTTCGGCAAGGAAGAGGAGTTCGAGTACACGCCGCCGACGAGCACGCCGGCGACTCCACCGGCGACGCCGGTGAGCGCCGCCTAGCTGCTGCCGCTCGCATCTGATTGACGAGGGCGCCCCGCGGGGCGCCCTCGGCGTGTCTGGTAGGCCGTCATGAGGGCTTCGCGCTGCGCCGGCGTCAGGTGCTTGACCGCCTCCCGGACGGTGACCCCTGAGGTCCTGTTGATCCTGGGCATGAGCCATTCGTAGACCGTCTCGGGGTCGCGCTTGCCGACCTCTCTGAGCACCCAGCCGATCGCCTTGCGGATAAAGAACTCGCGCTCGTCGAGCATTCCGTCGGCGTAGGCCGCAAACCGGCCGAAGTCCGCCGAGCTGCGTCTGACCTTCAGGTAGCGCTTTTCGCCTGCCGCGCGCTCGGCCGAGCCGGCAGCCCTGAGGTCGCTTTCGATCGCCGCAGCGGCGGTATGCGCCTCGATGGACACTGCCTGACGAGTCTATGTACGTCTCGGACACTAGAATCACGCCGATGGAGGCGGCTACGTCCATTGAACTCGCGCCGCCGCGCGAGCTCACCCGCGATAAGGCCGGCCGGATCGTCGAGGCGATGCGGCTCAGCGTCGCCGCCCGTGGCGTGGCCGGCTCGACGTTCGATCACGTGGCCCGGGAGGCCGGCGTCTCGCGCGGGCTCCTGCACTATTACTTTGGCACCAAGGAGCGGCTGCTGATCGAGGTCGTCCGGCGCGAATGCGACGTCCGGATCGAGCGGCTCGAGCACGCGATCGGCGACGCCGACAGCGCCGACGCCGTGATCGCCGCGCTCGTAAAGAGCCTCGAGGACTTCATGGACGACGGCGCCAGCGCCCCGATCATGTTCTACGAGATGACGACGCTCGGCCAGCGCAACGAGGAGATCGCCGCCGAGCTCGCCGAGCTCGGCCGCCGGACCCGAACGCACCTCGCCGACGCCCTGCGGGCCAAGAGCGAGGCGGGCGTGCTGGAGCTGCACGCGGATGCGGATGTCGCGGCCACGTTCCTGTTTGCCCTCGCCGACGGGCTCACGATTCGGCGCCTCAGCGAGCCCGACCTCGATCTCGGGCCAGTGATCCGCGAGTCGGTGGCGACGACGCGGTCGCTCCTGATCTGACCGGGCCGGCCGTCTCGGGGGCGCGTCGCGCGCGCCTCGTCGTGACAGCGTCGCGCGCGGCTGGTCGTGACAGCGTTGTGGCTGATCCGACGCGGTTGCTCGATCCGCACGCGCCGGATCATGTGTGCTGCGTTAGCGGGTGTGATGCACCACACACCGGTGCGGGGTCCGCGGGAGGAAACTTGGCTGGCTAGCCAGCCAAGGCCGACCGGGTGGGTCTAACCGGACTCCGTCTCCCAAGCCGCGTTGGATCTCTCCGGCGAGTGACCCGGTCGGTCAGCTGGCCAGCGAGGCGCCCGGGCGACGGCCACCCCTGGAAGATCGTCGAAGGCGGGGCGGTGGTTGTGGCTCGAAAATCGTCGCCGGCGCTGCCGGAGTCGGTCCCTTCGACGGCAGCTGCTGGTGTCGGCGCCGGAGCTGGATCGCTCCGCCCGCGCGATAGCCGGGTCACAGAACCCGGCGCGGAGCTCCAGCCCGGCGTGCTGGGGCTGGGCGGCCCGGTCCGCGGGTGCGCGACGCCAGTTCCGTCGTCCGGCCCGACGTTCCATTCGGCGGATTCGCCGATGTCACGGTCTACAGTAATCCTCAGGTTGAGGTTGAGACAATGGCCGCAGGCCTCACGGGATCGCCACCAACCGGGACACGCCCGGCACGTTCCCGGCGCGCTCCATCGCCTGTGCGGCGCCGGGCACGCGTCGCAGATACCGGTTCAGGAACGCGATCGTCACCCGCTCGACGATCGCGAGCTGCGGCTGCTCGTGCGTGTACGGACCCAGATGGGGAGCTCCGAGCAGCCGCAACAGGTACTTCGGCGGCGGCGCGAGCCGGAAGAACGTGTACGTGAAGCCCGGCGGGTTGATCGTATCGGCGGTGCCCTGCGTCGCGAGCAGGGGCGGGCTCGGGGCGGGAAAGTCGAAGCCGCCGACGCCGGGTATCTCGGCGCCCGACAGAATCACGGCGGCATCGATTCTGCGATCGATGAAGAACCGGTCATACGCGCTCGCGAGCGCCGTCTCGCCGCCGTCGGACTGGCCCGACACGGCGACGGCGTGCTGGTCGATCAGCCCGTCGAAGAAGCCGCCCCGGACTCGTGAGGCGTCGCGCAGCCGCGTGATCACGACGCTCATGTCGCGCGGCTGGTTGACGAGGTCCGACTCGTTCGGGCCACCGGGCGCGTGCGCGTTCTCGAGCGGAAAGACCGGAGCGGCGACCACATACCCGGCGCGTGCCCACGTCTGCAAGAGCCGCGCATACGGCGCCGGCGTCACCGCAAAGCCGTGGCCGAACACGATCAGGGGGAACGGACCGCCGGCCCGCGCCGGCGCAGCGCCGACCACATCGGTTTGGCCGGGCCGGCCGACTGCCGGGTAGCGCACGATCGTCACCAGCGTCCGCGGCCGCGGTGCCCGGCCGGGGAACCGGACCCTCCGGCTGCGGTCGACGATCGTCACCGTTCGGATCCCGACCGCAAACGGGGCACGGGGGGCGGGCGGGCGCGAGGACGTGCCCGCGGTCGCGGTCGTGAGGCTCGCGCTCGCGGTCGACGGCGAGGTCACGTCCGCCTTCGACGCAGGGTTGACCGATGCGGACGCAGACGCGCGCGAGGTGGCTCCGCCACCTCCCCCACAGCCGCCGGCAAGAACAGCGGCCCCGAGGACGAACGCAAGCGCCCTGTTAGCGCAGATAGACGGCGAAGAAGTCGCGATCGTCGGGAGTCAGGTAGCGCGACGAGGGGCGATCCATCGTGCTCAACAGACTGGCTGCACCGATCTCACCGGGCGCTGGGTGGCGGTAGCTGATGAAGGTGGTCCAGTAGGTGTTGATGTCGAGCTCCATCGCGCGCAACGCGCCCGCGTGGATCAGGATTGCGGCCAGCGACCTGACGGTCTGGTCGGGGGCAGCCACGTACAGGAGGTTCCCGCGCCGGTCGACCCCGACCGCCGAGCGCCACACCTGGACGGCGTTGCCGAGCGTGAAGCCCCACTCCTGGCCGTCGGACAGGTTGGGATTCGGCTGCCCGTGGTTGACGATCAGCGGGAGGTTCTGGCGCGCGTAGACGACATCCGGGCCGGCCGTCGTGCCGCCCTGCCAGGAGATCACGTCGACCCGGCCGTCGCGATAGCGCACGAACGTGCCGAGACCGTTTTGCAGCGGCTTGTACGTATGGCCGCCGATCGCGACGCCGCCGAGCTCGTCCTTCATCTTGAAGCCGCTGTTGAACGTGGCGACGAGCCTCGGGCGCCTGGTCGCGGGCACCTCCTCGGGACCGCGCGAGGGAAGCCTGACGGCCGGCTCCGAGAGGCCCGGATACAGCCACGTCGAGGTCCGCGTGTGGTCGATCCAGGCAACGCCGGCCACGGTTCGCGGGTACGTCGGATCCGAACGGAAGCTCGTGACCAGCACCGGAGGCCGGTCGCCTCCGTGGGCGTACGTCGCGCGCCACAGACCCTCGCCGGGCAGCGCCGGATGGATCAGCGGCGTGATCGGCCGCGGCCGATAGAAGTGGACCTTGCGCGCGCGCAGGGTGGGCGGTGCGAGCGCGATGCCGGCCTGGTGAGGCAGCTGCTTGAGCGTCGGGCCGCCCTTGGCCGGCGCGGTCATCGAGTAGTACGCGTTCTCGATGTCGTTGACCAGTCCGCGGGCGCCATGGTCTCGCAGCCACTCGACCGTCCGGATGCCGATGCTCGAATCCGACCGCTGGCCGAGCATGGCCACGTAGGAGACGAGTGCCGGGACGGCGCAGATCAGCGCGGCGATCAGGGCGATCCGGCGCGCACGCAGCCACCCGCTCGGGCGCGGGGGCTGGGGGGGCGGATTGAGTCGAATCGCACGAGGCGAATACTCGCCCGAAGGCCGCGTGGGAGCCAGCATCGGGGCTACCTTGCAGGGGTTCTCGCAGAGAAGACTAAAGACATGCTGAGAGGCTCCTCATGTTGCACAAAGATGGAATTGAGAAACTACGCATACGGTCCCGCCAATGCCATCCCAGAGTGGACGCGCCGAACGCTGGGCTCGCACGCCCATGCGGCATGCACCCGTGCCCGCCCCAGGATACGCCCAGTCGGGAGCGCAGGCGTCCAGCGTGAACACGACGCCCGGTGGCGCCCCGCCCAGCGCCGCGACCCCATCGCCCGCGCTCGCGACGACGCCGGCGCCTGTACCGGTCGCGCCGCGCCGGGGCCGGCTCCACGCTGCGATCGTCACCGCGCGGCCGCGGCAGTGGGTCAAGAACGCGCTCGTGATCGCGGCGGCCGGCGCGGCCGGCGCCCTCGGGCACGACGACGTCCCGGTGCGGGTGGGGCTTGCGTGCCTTGCATTCTGCCTGCTCGCCTCGGGCGTGTACGCGATCAACGATGTTCGCGATGCGGAGGAGGATCGCCGCCACCCGCGCAAGCGCCGGCGCCCGGTGGCTGCGGGCGAGCTCGATCCGCGCGCCGCGGTCGTGCTCGGCACGGCGCTGATGCTCATCGGGATCGCGGTGTGCGTCGCGGTTCGCCCGCTGCTCGGTGTCGTCGGCGCCGGTTATCTCGCCCTGACCTTGAGCTACACCGCGCTGTGGCGGCGGATCGTCGTGCTCGACATCGTCGCGATCGCGGCGGGATTCGTGCTGCGCGCGATCGCCGGTGGCGTGGCGGCGCCGGTCACGCTCTCGCGCTGGTTCATGCTGGTCGTCACGTTCTCGGCGATCCTGATCGCCGCCGGCAAGCGCCACGCCGAGCTGACGCGCCCCACCGCGAGCGATGACGCGTCCAAGCGCCGGGTCCTGCGCTTCTACACGGCCCCGCGCCTGCGGCTGATCCTGTACGGCAGTGCCGCTGGGGCGCTGTTCTCCTACTGCGTCTGGGCGTTCCAGCTTCCGACCGTCGACGGGATCCCGTGGCGGCCACTCACGATCATCCCGTTCGCGGCGTGCCTCGTGCGGTACGGCACGCGCGTGCGCTCCGGCGAGGGCGAGGCCCCCGAGGAGCTGCTGCTGCGCGATCGCTGGCTGCAGCTCGCCGGACTCGCGTGGCTGATCGTGTTCGCGCTCGGCGTTCACGCGGCGAGCTGACAGATGTCCGTGACACTTTCGGCGCAGCACAGCCCACCGGTGCCGCAGCCCGCGACCGTGCAGGGATGGGGGGCGGGCGCGGGCGCGCGGGTGCTGCTCGCGCGCCCCGGGAGCGTTGAGGCGGCGGCGCAGGCCCTTCGGACCACGCGTACACGCGGGGCGATCGCGCGCGGCATGGGCCGCTCATACGGTGATGCCGCACAGCTCTCCGGCGGGCTCGTGCTCGACACGACAGCCCTCACGCGCGTCCAGCTCGATCCGGACACCGGCACCGTCACCGCTGAGGCCGGGGTCACGATCGCGGAGTTACTGCGCGCGCTCGTTCCTGCCGGGTGGGTCCTCCCGGTCGTGCCGGGAACGCAGCACGTCACCGTCGGTGGCGCGATCGCCAGCGACATCCACGGCAAGAGCCACGGCGTCGACGGCACCTTCGGCAGCCACGTCCAGGCGCTTGGCCTGCTCACCGCCACCGGCGAGCTCGAGGAGCTCGCCCCCCAGTCCGAGCTCTTCCAGGCGACGCTCGGAGGGATGGGCCTCACCGGGATGATCGTCTGGGCGCGGATCGCGCTGCGGCCCGTCTCGAGCTCACTGCTGTCGGTCGACACCGACCGGGTGCGAACCCTTGACGACGCGCTCGCGGCGCTCGCCGCGCCGGGCGGCCGCTACCGGGTCGGGTGGCTCGACCTGCTCGGCTCGCGGCACGGGCGCGGCGTCGTCACCCGCGCCGAGCACGCCGCCGGCGGACCGAGCGACGGCGCGACCGTTCCGGCACGGGCCACGGTGCCGCGGCGCTGGCCGGCCGGCGCGCTCCGAACGAGCACCGTCAGGGCATTCAACGAGCTTCGCTACCGGGCATCGCCGCGGCGGGCGCGCGGGCGCTCCGAGCAGCTCGGACCGCACATGTTCCCACTCGACGCCCTCGACGCCTGGCCCCGCCTGTACGGTCCGCGCGGATTCGTGCAGTACCAGCTCGTCGTGCCGCCGGCTCGCGTCGACGTGCTCGAGCAGACGATCGAGCGCCTGCGGCGTGCCCGCGTTCCCTGCTACCTCGCCGTGCTCAAAGACTTCGGGCCCGCCAACGCGGCCCCGCTCTCATTCCCGATCGAGGGATGGACGCTCGCGCTCGACCTCCCGCGCGGGGCGCCCAACCTGGGCAGCGCCCTCGACGCGCTCGACGGGCTCGTCGCGGGCGCGGGCGGCCGCGTCTACCTGACGAAGGACTCGCGCATGCGTCCCGAGGCACTCGCGGCCATGTACCCGCGGCTCGAGCAGTGGCGCGCGGTTCGCGACCGAGCCGATCCCGATGGGCTGTGGCGCTCGGATCTCGCGCTGCGCACGGGGCTGGTGAGCCGATGAGGGTCCTGTTGCTCGGCGGCAGCTCTGAGATCGGGCTCGCGATCGTCCAGCGGCTCGCGCGCGACCACCAGGTGCAGCCGTTCTTGCTCGCGCGTCATCACGACCGGTTGGCGGCCGCCGTCGCCGCGCTCGAGCGGGCCGGGTGCACCGGCATCGAGACGGCCCCGCTCGACGCCGACGATCTCGGCTCGCACGCGACGACGATCGCGAGCGCGTTCGAGCGCGCCGGCGGGTTCGACGTCGTCGTGCTCGCGGTCGGCGTCCTCGGCGCGCAGCAAGGACTCGACGCCGACCCGGCGCAGGCCGCCGAAGTCATGCACGTGAACTTCGACGGCTGCGGCTCGCTGCTGCTGCACACGATGCGCGCGCTGCGCGGCAACCGCAACGCGACGGTCGTCGTGCTCTCGAGTGTGGCGGCCGAGCGCGCCCGCTCGGGCAACGCCATCTACGGCGCAGCGAAGGCCGGGCTCGACGCGCTCGCCCAGGGATTGGCGGATGCGTCGTACACGACCGGACCGCGGGTGCTCGTCGTCCGCCCCGGCTTCGTCAAGACGAAGATGACGGCGGGCCTGCAGCCGGCGCCGTTCACGACAACGCCCGAAGCGGTCGCCGACGCGACCGCCGCGGCGCTCGCCGGCCGCGCGCACACCGTCTGGGTGCCCGCCACGCTGCGCTACGTCTTCATGATCGTGCGCCACCTGCCACGCGGGCTGTATCGGAGGCTGCCGCTATGAGCCGGCAGGTCGCGCTGGCCGATCTCGCGATCGCGATCGCGATCGCGGTGCTGGTCCTGATCATCTCGCCGGGCGTCGCGGTCGCCGGCATGATCGCCGCCCTCGTGCTCGTCGTGTGCGGGATCAGCTTCGCGGTCAGCGCGCGGCGGCGGCGACGCGCGGCGCGGCGGCGCTGAGCCGCCGATCCGGGTCGGGCGCGATCAGCCGCGCTGCACGTCGAGCGTGCCGGTGGCCGCGCCGCTCCCCGGCTGAATCTGCAGCTGGACGACGAGCGTCAACCGGGTCCCGGCCCGACCGCGGAGCGCGGCCTCGATCGCCGCGCCGTTGAGCGCGGTGACGTGCCCGCGATAGCGGGTCGGATCAGAGCGTGTTCCCAGCGTCACCCGGCTTGCGGTCATCGCGACGCCGCCGCCGTGGAGCGGCCGGCCGTCGATCCTCAGCCGCAGCCGGCTCCACTGCTGTCCGTGGACGACGAGCGAGATGCGGACCTGGTCGAGCCCGTTCGACAGCTGCTGCTGGAGCACGGAGCCGCTGACCGTGGCCGAGAACGTCGGCGCAGCCCCGGGGCCGGCAGGCGCGGCGCTCGTCGCCGGCAACAGCGACGTCGGTGTGCCGGCGCGCTTCGCCCAGCCCGCCGCGAGCGGACCGGACGGCAGCCACACGAGCAGGGCCAGCGGCACCGCTGCCGACATCGCGATCGCCGTGCTCCGCGCGCCGACGTGCTCGGGCCAGCCGTCGGTCGCGCGCGCGACGACCGCGACGATCACGACGATCAGGCAGCAGCCCGCGATCATCAGCATCCAGGTCGTGCGGGCGTCGCTGCCGGTCCCGAGCCCGTGGACCAGCGCGACCGGCCAGCTCGCGTATGCGGCCCAGTGGGTTGCGCGCCAGGTCCGGTAGCCGAGCCGGCGGCGCGCGAGGCTGGTCATCGCGACGGCCACGAGCAGGTCGAACGCGAGCGCTCCGAATCCGAGCCAGATCGGCCGGTATGCAGAGCCGAACGGCACGATCGCGTCGAGAAGCCGGATCGGCGCGAAGCGGTCGAGCATGGCCGTGGCGATTGCGCATCGCAGTCTGGGCGCGCGTGCGAAGGGGTCGCTAAACGCTCGGTGAGACTGCGCTTACCTGGATGACCCGGGCTGACCCCGGCTTACCCCGCGATCTTCGGCGAGCGCCAGGGCTCGCGCAGGCGCCGCTCGATCTCCTCGCCGAGCGCGTCGATCGCGATCCGGTCCTGCGCGAGGCTGTCGCGGTCGCGCAGCGTGACCGTACGGTCCTGCAGCGACTGGTGGTCGATCGTCACGGCCCACGGCGTGCCGATCTCATCCTGGCGCCGGTAGCGCCGGCCGATCGCGCCGCCTTCGTCGTACTCCGCCTGGACGCGGTCGCGCAGCAGGCGATAGACCTCGCTCGCGAGCTCCGGCTGGCCGTCCTTGCGGACCAGCGGAAGCACCGCGGCCTTCACCGGCGCGAGCTGCGGGTGCAGTCGCAGCACTGTCCGGGTCTCGCCTTCGATCTCGTCCTCGTCGTACGCGTCGACGAGGAACGCGAGCATCGCGCGATCGGCACCGGCGGCCGGCTCGATCACGTGCGGGACGTAGCGCTCGCCGCTCGCGGTATCGACGTACTCGAGCTTCTGGCCGGAGTACTCGGCGTGCTGGCGCAGATCGAAGTCACCGCGATTCGCGATCCCCTCGAGCTCGGACCATCCGATCGGGAAGAGGTACTCGATGTCGCTCGTCGCGGTCGAGTAGTGGGAGAGCTCATCCTGGGTGTGCGCGCGCAGCCGCAGGTGGTCGGGGCGGATGCCGAGATGCGTGTACCAGTCGACCCGCTCCTCGAGCCAGTGCTCAAACCACCGCGGGGCGTCGGCGGGCGGGACGAAGAACTCCATCTCCATCTGCTCGAACTCGCGGGTGCGGAAGATGAAGTTGCCGGGCGTGATCTCGTTGCGGAAGCTCTTGCCGATCTGGGCGATTCCGAACGGCGGCTTCTTGCGGCTGAACTGAAGGTAGTTCTTGAAATTGAGGAAGATCCCCTGCGCGGTTTCCGGACGGAGGTAGACCGTCGAGCCGGCCTCCTGGACGGGACCGATCGTCGTCTCGAACATCAGGTTGAACTGGCGCGCCTCGGTCAGATCGCAGTCCGGCGTCTCGCCCGGGTGCTTGGACGGCTTGCGACCGCACTGCAGCTGATCGAGGTGGTCGGCGCGGAACCGCAGCTTGCACGTGCGGCAGTCGACGAGCGGATCGGTGAAGCCCGCGAGGTGGCCGCTCGCCTCCCAGGTCCGGGGGTGCTGGATGATCGCCGAGTCGAGCGCCACGATGTCGTCGCGTTCCTGGAGCATCGCCCGCCACCACTGAGCCTTGACGTTGTTCTTGAACAGCACGCCGTAGTGGCCGTAGTCGTAGCTCGAGCCCAGCCCGCCGTAGATCTCGCTGCTCGGGAACACGAAGCCGCGCCGCTTGCACAGCGAGACGATCTTGTCCATCGTGACGAGGTCGGTAGCCATCGGGGGGCGGATGCTACCCGCGATGAGTCCCGAGGCCGTGTGCGGTCATCACGCTGGAGCCACACTCCACGAGGAGGTCACCGATGCAGCTTTCGACGCGCTCGACGAGGCGCTGTCGACGCGAATCCGCATTCACCTGCTCCTCGGCCGCGAGTGTCGGGTTGTGACCGAGCATGCGATTAGCGTCCCGTTCCCAGCCAGCCAGAGACCGAGCAGACCGAATCGAGGTCAGGCCGCCCGGCGGGCGTCGCCGCCGGCCATGTTCAGCAGTGCGAACACCGCGTCGGCGCCGACCGCCACAGGCGAGGCCGTCATGCCGTCCTCGCCGACGAGCACCGCCGACGGCGTCCCCTCGGCGCCGAACGCGGTGCCCGCTGCGAACGACCCGTCGAGCAGGATCGGCGCGCGCAATCCCTGCGCGCGGTTGGCCTCGGGGGTGCCGGTCGAGATCACGAGCAGGTTCGGGGCGCCCGCGGGGGCTGCGTGCTCAAACGCCGTGAGGTCGGGGAGCATCCGCTCGCAGAAGCCGCAGGTGGGGTTCCAGAACAGGACGGCGGTGCGGCGGCCATCGAGGGCGCTTAAGAGCATCGCCTCGGAGCCCCCCAGCGTCCGCAGGGGCAGGTCCGGGGCCGGCTGCGGTGAGAACGGCGCGTGGCGGTGGATCGGCAGTACGGGCGCATCGATGAGCGAGCCGACCAGCACGTTGATCGCATCGGCACCGGCATACACCGGGCTGCCGATCGAGCCGTCGGCGTTGACGAGCACGGCGCTCGGGGTCCCGCTCACCTCGTAGCGCTCGCTGATCTCACGGTCGTTCTGCAGCAGGACATCGGCGAGGTCGTGCTCGCGGGCATGGGCGAGGTTGGCGTTGCGCTCGCCGCGGCTGATGAGCGCGATACGCAGGCCGGCGGCATGCTCGCGCTGCCAGGTCGCGATCCGTGGCAGCAGTTCGGTGCACGGACCGCAGCCCGGATCGGTGAACACGAGCAACGCCGGGCGCTCGTGCGCGATCAGGTCGCGGAGACCGACGCGCCGATGGCGCAGGTCGGGGAGCTCAAAGGCCGGGGCCGGCTCGCCGACCGGGAGGCCCGCGTCGGGCACGACCGGCGCCGCGTCAGGCACGACGATCCCGTGCTCGGTGAGCGCGTCCTCGAGCGCATCGATCCGCAGCAGCAGCTCCCCGTGGCGGCGCAGCATCGACAGCGCGAATACGCCGGCGGCAGCGAGGATCGCGACGAGCACGGCACCGCCGATCAGCGCGAGCAGGCCCGTGCTCGACAGCTCAGCGAGCCATGCGGTCGCGCTCGTCCCCGGGCCCCCGGCGATCACGAACGCCGCGACCCCCGTGAGCACGATGTTGCGGGCGAGCGTCTTCGGCCCCGCCGGCGCCGAGTGCAGCTGGCCGAAGCAATGGCAGTCGGGCGCCTCTCCGCGCAGCATGCTGCGGGTGATTCCGGCGCAGAACGTCAGCAGGAGCGCGGCGGCGATCGCCGCGCCGGCGCGGGCGGTGGCCGACGGGATCAGCAGCACTCCGGCAAGGAGCTCGGCGATGATCAGCGCGGTGGAAGCGGCGCTCGCGACTGCGTCGGGCGCGCCGAACGCGCGGGTCGCCTCACGCGCGCCGTCGCGGTCCGCGAGCTTCGCGAAGCCCGCGACGAGGAACACAGCCGCAAGCAGCAGGCGCGCGCTGAGAAGAATCCCATCCATCCCTATGAGTTATCGGCAGCGGGTCGCGAAGGCGATAGCGCTACGTGTTGCCGCCGGGCGAGCAGACGCCCTGGATGCAGGTGGGAGTCGAGCCGGAGCAGGCGATCCCGCAATCGCCGCAGTTGGCGTTGTCGGAAGCGATGTTTGCGCAGGTCCCGCTGCACAGCTTGGTGCCGCCCGGGCACTGGCAGGTTCCGCCGGCACAGACCATGCCGGATGTGCACCCGTGATTGCAGCTGCCGCAGTTGTTGCTGTCGTTCACGAGGTCCGTGCACAGGCCGTCCGGGCAGCGGGTCTGTCCGGTGGGACAGATGCAGACACCGGCGCTGCAGGTCTCCTTCGGACCGCACATCGTCGTGCAGGAGCCGCAGTGCTGAGGATCACTGCTCAGGTCCGAGCAGACGCCGCTGCAGTTCGTCTTGCCGCCCGGACAGGTCGTGCCGCACTTGCCGGCGACGCACACCTGTCCGGCGTTGCAGATGTTGCCGCAGCCGCCGCAGTTGCGAGGGTCGTTGTCGGTGTCGGCGCAGACGCCTCCGGGGCAATGCGTCTCGCTGCTCGGGCAGGTCGACAGGCACTTGCCGCCTGAGCAGACCATGCCGGCGGCGCACGAGGACGTGCACGAGCCGCAGTGCTTGGGGTCGTTGCTCGTGTCGACACAGGTGCCGTTGCACTTCACCTGGTTGCCGGCACAGTCACCGGACTGGCCGCCGGTGCAGACGCCACTCGAGCACGTCTGACCCGATGCGCACGCGACGCCGCAGCCGCCGCAGTGCTCAGGATCGGACTTGAAGTCGACGCACACCCCGTTGCAGGCGCTCTTTCCCGCTGCGCACCCGTTCGCGCACGTGCCGTTGGAGCAGACCTGGTCCGGGCTGCAGGCCCGGCCGCACTTGCCGCAGTTCTGTGGATCGGACGCGAGCGCGACGCAGCCGCCGGCGCACGCGGCGCTCCCGGCCGGACAGCCGCCGCTCTTGCAGACGCCGTGCGCGCAGACCTGGCCCGACTTGCACGCATGACCGCACTTGCCGCAGTTGTGGAAGTCGCTGGACAGATTGACGCACTTCCCCTTGCAGCTCACGGTGTGCGCCGGACAGCCGCAGCCTCGCCTCGCCTTCTTGCCCTTCTTGTGCGGCAGCGTGATGCACCGCTGGCCGGATGGACAGCACTTGCCGTTGCACTTGGCCCGGCCCTTCGGGCATTTCCCGGTGGCCTTCGCCACGGCGTCGGTCGGAGTCATCGCGACGACGCCGACGAACGCCGCGCCCCCGACGCGGAGCGCGTCGCGGCGCGACATCCCGCCCGCGAGACCGCGCGCGATCGTGTCGATCGCGTCGCCGCCGCCCGAGCGCTTTTTCGCCCAGCCGAACATCAGCGTTGGCACTCTCCACTTGAGAGTGCCAAGGGTCGGCGGCTATACTTCGTGAAGCAATGCCGATCTACGAGTACCGCTGCGAACAGGGTCACACGTTCGAGGTCATGCAGCGCATGAGCGACGATCCGGTGTCCTCCTGCGAGACGTGCGCGGCGCCGGTTGAGCGGGTCTTTCACCCGGTCGCCGTCCACTTCAAGGGCTCGGGTTTCTACAACACCGACTACGGCACGCGGAAGCGTTCGCGCGAGCTCAAGGAGTCCGGCGAGGGCAAGGGCAAGAGCGCCAAGGACGGTGGCTCGTCCAGCTCCAGCGCCGATTCCGGCGGCTCGTCCAAGAGCGATTCCACGACGGCGACGAGTGGATCCGCCTCGAAGTCCAGTGACTGACGGGCGGGGGCGCGCGGCTCCGGTCCGCGCGGTCAGTCGAGTCGTGTCAGAACAGATGAGCACCGCGTCCCATACATCGGACTGAGCGGCGAGGAAGTTCAATCGGCCGCGTCCGAACTCGACATCGGGTCGATGCAGGGGTCCCTGCGGTGGACGTCTGTATGAGAGCAGGCCGGGGCGCCCGGCGACGCACCTGACCAGCGAGTCAGCCGTTCATCAGCTTCGTGACGGCCTGCTGGACCTCGCCCGGCGCAACCGTCAGCGCCGACTCGCCGTCCGGCAGCGTCGTATAGCCGCTGGGCTTGAGCACCTGCACGGGCGCCGAGCCGCCGAGCTCGGACGCCGTGAACAGGCTCAGCAAGGTGAAGCCGCCCATGTCCGTCCGCAGCACCTCCGGCGCATCCCAGGCCGCCCAGGGCAGGTGGAAGAAGGTGCCGAGCGAGAGCAGCTTCGACTTGATCGCATTGAGGATCTGCTGCTGGCGGCGGACGCGCGTGAGGTCGTTCTCGGCGGGGTTGCACGTGTTGTGGCGCGTCCGCGCGAGCGTCAGCGCCTGGATCCCGTTGAGGTGGTGCGTCCCAGGGCGCAGGTAGAGGGAGAAGCCGCCGTTCTTCGTGCCGCCGCTGATGTCGGAGCAGATCCGCCCGGTCGTGATGTCGATCCCGCCGATTGCGTCGATGAACTGCGGGAACGCCGCCAGGTTCACGATGATCACGTGATTGATCTTCACTCCGGTGAACTGCTCGATCGTCTTGATCGCGAGCGGTGCGCCGCCGTACGCGTACGCCGCGTTGATCTTGGTCGTGCCGTGGCCGGGGATGTTCGCGACCGTGTCGCGCGGGATCGACAGCCGCCGCGAGACGCCGCCGCCGATCCGCCACAGCATGATCGTGTCCGAGCGGCTGCCGGCATCGCTGGTGTTCGCGCCGGCCTCGTGCGTGCCCTTCGGCCGCTGGTCGGTGCCGATGATCAGCACTGTGTCGGTCGAGGTGAGCATGTTGCCGCCGGAGCTGAGCGCGGACGTCGTCGCGGCGTCGACCTTCCCCTGCTCGATCTGGGCGCTGACGATGAACAGCACGAGCGACAACAGCAGCCAGCCGATGACCGCGAGCGCGACGTACTTGAGCACGCGGCGGGCGATCGCCCAGCCGCCCTCGGGCGCGGCACCCGGCCGGCGGCGGAAGATCCGGCGCCGCTCGTCGCGAGGCTCGCCCGCCTCGGCGCGCAGCAGCTCGGAGTCCTCCTCTCCGCGCAGGCGGGCGAGCAGCCCACGCGGACGGGACCGGTACACGGTGTATGGGCGCTCTTCCGTCGAGGCGCGCGGGGATTCGCCCGCGCGATAGACCCGGTACTGCGGGTCCTCGGACTGCGCCCGGTTGTCGGGATCGTCGGACATCCGGGACTCATATAGTGACGCCCCATGCCCGTGAGGCGCACAATCGGCGTCGATATCGGCGGGACAAAGCTGCTCGCAGGCGCGGTCGATCGGGGCCTTGGCGTCCATCACCGCACACAGCGGCTGCTGCGGGGTCTCGACCAAAACGCGCTCGTCGAAACGGCCGTCGACGCGGTCCACGAGGCGCGCAACGCGGCCGGCGCCGAGGTCGGCGCCGTCGGCTTCGGCATCCCGTGCACGTTTGACCAGCGCACCGGGGTGGCCGTGAACTCGGTGCACTTGCCGCTGCTCAACATCGCGTTTGCCGATGTCATGGCCGAGCGGATCGGACTGCCGGTGGTGGTCGACAACGACGCCAACGCGGCCGTCGTCGCCGAACATCGCGCCGGCGCGGCGCGCGGCGCGAGCGAGGTCGTGATGCTGACGCTCGGGACCGGGATCGGCAGCGGCCTGATCCTGAACGGCAAGCTCTACCGCGGCGCGATCGGCGCGGGCGGCGAGCTCGGGCACATGGTGATCGACAAGGACGGTCCTCGGTGCGGCGGCAACTGCCCAAGCCGCGGATGCCTCGAGGCGCTCGCCTCGGGGACTGCGCTCGCCCGCGAGGCGCAGCGAATCGCACGCGAGCGTCCGGCCTCCGGGCTCGCCCGCGTCGCCGCGGAGGGGCGCGAGCTCGCCGGCCCGCTCGTCACCGAGCTTGCCCACGACGGCGACCCGTCCGCGGTCGAGGCGGTCGAGCTGATCGGCGCAAACCTCGGGATCGGGATCACGAACATCGTCAACATCTTCAACCCGCAGGTCGTCGTGATCGGCGGCGGCGTGATCGCCGCGGGCGAGCTGATGCTCGAGCCGGCCCGCCGCGTCGTTGCGCAGCGGGCGCTCCCACCCGGGCGCGACGAGGTGCGAATCGTCGCCGCACAGTTCGGATTCGAGGCGGGCATGATCGGCGCCGCCGCACTCGCGTTCGACGAGCTGTCGGCGGCGGATGGAGTCGCGGCGTGAGCTCCGGGCGTCTGATCGTGTGCCCGACGCCGATCGGGAACCTCGAGGACATCACGCTGCGCGTCCTCGCCGCGCTGCGCGAGGCCGACGTCGTGGCGTGCGAGGACACCCGGCGCACGCACGTGCTGCTCGACCGCTACGGCGTCAAGGCGACGCTCGTCAGCTACCACGAGCACAACGAGGCGCAGCGCGCGGCGGAGCTCGTCACGCGGATGCGCGACGGCGCGGTCGTCGCGCTCGTGTCCGACGCCGGGATGCCGCTCGTATCCGATCCGGGGTTCGTGCTCGTGCGCGCGTGCGTGGCGGCCGGGCTCGCGGTCGAGGTGCTGCCGGGGCCCTCGGCGGCGCTCGCCGCGCTCGTCGCGAGCGCGCTGCCGTCGGATCGCTGGCGGTTTGCCGGCTTTCTCCCGCGCAAGCGATCGGAGCTGGCAGCGGCGTTCGGATCGCCCGAGACGCTCGTCGCGTTCGAGTCGCCCAAGCGGGTGGCGGCATCGCTGGAGGTCCTGGCCGCGCTCGATCCCGAGCGCCCGGTCGCAGTGTGCCGCGAGCTCACCAAGGTGCACGAGGAGATCGTGCGCGGCAGCGCCGCGGAGCTCGCCGCGCGGTACGCGTCCGAGCCGCCGCGCGGCGAGGTCGTGCTCGTCGTCGGGCCGGCGCCGGTCGGCGGCCCGGAGGATCTCGCGCCGGCGGTCGACGCGGTGCGAAAGCTCGTCGAGGGCGGCGCCAAGCCGCGCGTCGCGGCCGGGGTCGTCGCGGAGCTGACCGGCGCGTCGGCGAACGCCCTGTATCGCGCGCTGACCGAAGCTCACTAGCCTACGAGTCACGGCATGTCCTTCTACGTCACCACCCCGATCTACTACGTCAACGCGCAGCCGCACCTCGGCCACGCGTACACGTCGATCGCCGCCGACGTGCTCGCGCGCCACATGCGCCAGCGCGGCGAGGACGTGTTCTTCCTCACCGGAACCGACGAGCACGGGGAGCCCGTCGCCGACGCAGCGGCGGCGCAGGGACTCGAGCCCAAGGAGCTCGCCGACCGCAATGCCGAGCGGTTCAAGTCGCTGATGCCGCAGCTCGAGGCATCGAACGACTTCTTCATCCGCACGTCCGACGAGCAGCACAAGCTGCGGGTCCAGCAGGTGCTCCAGCGCGTCCACGACAACGGCCACACGTACAAGGGGGTCTACGAAGGCTGGTACTGCCCGCGGTGTGCCGACTTCAAGGTCGAGAACGAGATCCTCGAGGGCAACCGCTGCCCGATCCACGAGATCCCACTCGAGCGCCACCAGGAGGAGAACTGGTTCTTCCGGCTCTCGACGTTCCAGGAGCCGCTCGAGCGCTTGTATGCGGAGCACCCTGATTTCGTGATGCCTGCGCATCACTTCAACGAGGCGCGCTCGTTCATCGCCTCGGGCCTGCAGGACATCTCGCTCTCGCGGGCGCGCCTGAAGTGGGGCGTGACCGTGCCGTGGGACCCCGACCACGTCTTCTACGTGTGGTTCGACGCGCTGCTCAACTACTACACGGCGCTCGGCTACGCGCGGCCCGGCGAGGATCTGACCGATCGTTTCTGGCCCGCGACGTACCACCTCATCGGCAAGGACATCCTCAAGTTCCACACGGTGTTCTGGCCGGCGATGCTGATGGCAGCGGAGCTGCCCGTGCCGCACCACGTGTTCGTCCACGGATTCCTGCTCGGCGCCGACGGGCGGAAGATGAGCAAGTCGCTCGGCAACGTGCTCGACCCGTTCGAGGTGATGGGCGCGTTCGGAACCGACGCGCTGCGCTTCTACCTGATGCGCGACGTCCCGTTCGGCGGCGACGGTGCCGTCGGTAGTGACGCGGTCCGCTCGCGCTACGAGACCGAGCTCGCGAACGAATACGGCAATCTCGCGAGCCGCTCGATCGCGATGATCTCGCGCTACCGCGATGGTGATGTCCCGCCCGCCGCGACCGATCCGGCACTGGCGGCGGAGTTCGACGGTCTGCCCGAGCAGGTCGCCGCGCTGATCGACCGCGTCGAGATCACGCAGGCGCTCGAGCTGATCTGGCAGCGCGTGCGGCGGCTGAACCGCTATGTCGAGGAGCGGGCGCCGTGGCAGCTCGCCAAGGATCCGGACGCCGCCGGCGCGCTCGATCAGACGCTCGCGTCGCTCGCCGAGGGCGTGCGTTCGGTCACCGTGCTGCTGCACCCGTACATGCCCTCCTCGACCGAGCGGCTGCTCGGAGCGCTCGGCGCCGGGGATGTGGAGTACGCGCGCGCGGCGTTCGGGGAGCGTCCCGGTGTCGCCGCCGTGTCCGCGCTCGAGCCGCTGTTCCCCAAGCGGACGTGATCGACAGCCACACGCACCTCGATCTGTGCGAGCCGTCCGATGCCGAGCTCGTTGCGGCGGCGGTGGAGAACGGCGTCTCGCGCCTGGTGACGGTCGGCACCGACGGCGCCTCGTGCCGGGCAGGGCTCGCGGCGGCCGAGGACTTCCCGCAGGTGTATGTCGCGATTGGACGCCACCCGAACTCGGCGACCGGGTTCGACGACGCGGACCTCGCGGAGTTGCAGGCGCTCGCCGCCCACGAGAAGTGCGTCGCGATCGGCGAGACCGGCCTTGACTTCTATCGCGACTACGCGCCGCACCCGGACCAGCAGCGCGCGTTCGAGGCACAGATCGAGCTCGCCCGCGCGACCGGCAAGCCGCTCGTGATCCACACGCGCGCCGCGGACGACGACACGCTGCGGACGCTCGATCAGCGCGCGGGCGGCCTGACGGTGGTGCTCCACTGTTTCTCGATGGCGGACCGGGTGCAGGAGTGCCTCGCGCACGACGACTGGTGGATCTCGTTCGCCGGCAACGTCACCTACCCCAAGGCGGCGCCGCTGCGCGAGGCGCTGCTGCGGGTCCCGCTCGACCGCCTGCTCGTCGAGACCGACGCGCCGTACCTGTCCCCCCAGGTCGTCCGCGGCAAGCCCAACCAGCCTGCGAACGTCGTGCACACGGCGCAGGCGATCGCGCTCGAGCGGCGCGTGTCGTACGCGGAGCTCGAGGCGGCGATCGAGCGCAACGCGGCGGCGGTGTTCGGATGGTGAGCACCCGGCGCCGCGCGCGCGAGCTCGGCCAGAACTTCCTCGTCGATCGCAACATCCTCGACGTGATCGAGCGCCTCGCCGCGCTGGACGGCGACGACGTCGTGTTGGAGATCGGCGGGGGTGAGGGCGTGCTGTCGGAGCGGCTCGTGGCGCGTGCCCGGCACGTGCACGTCATTGAGGTCGATCGGCGCCTCGAGGGGCGGCTGCGCGACATTTTCGGACTATCCGAAAATGTGACCTTGCACGTCGCGGATGCGCTCGAGCTCGACCTCGATGCGCTTGAGCCACCGCCGAACAAGGTCGTCGCCAACCTCCCGTACGGAATCGCCGCGACCGTGATCCTGCGCACGATCGACGAGCTTCCACGCGTCGGATCGTGGGTCGTGATGGTGCAGCGCGAGGTGGGAGAGCGACTCGCGGCGCCACCAGGGACGCCGGCCTACGGCGTCAGCTCGGTGCTTGCGCAGCTCGCCTGCGAGGTCCGGGTGCTCCGGCCGGTCGCGCGAACGGTCTTCCGGCCCGTTCCGAACGTCGACTCGGTGCTGGTGGGACTGCGGCGCGTTCGTCCCGGCGCCGACGAGCGCGTGCGGACGGTGGTCCACGGCGCGTTTGCACACCGGCGCAAGGCGCTCGCCCGGTCGCTCGCGCTCGCGCCCGATGCCGCGCCGGACGTGCGCGAGCGCGCACGCGCGGCGCTTGTCGCGCTCGGACACCCGGCCGACGAGCGCGCGGAGCGGCTGGCGCCGGAGGAGTTTCGCGAGCTGAGCCGAAGGCTTGCCGTGTGAGGCTGCGCGCGCTCGCACCCGGCAAGATCAACCTGTGTCTGTTTCTGGGGGAGACCCGGGATGACGGGCGCCACCGCCTGGTGACGCTGTTCCAGTCGGTGTCGCTCGCGGATGAGCTGACGCTCTCGACGGTGCAGCCGGGCCCCGACGCCGTCGTCTGCTCCGGCGTCGAGGAGCCGAATCTCGTCTCGCGCGCGATCGAGGGCCTGCGGGCACGCGGTTGGGACGGCCCGCGGGTGCGGATCGAGATCGTCAAGCGCATCCCGGTCGCGGCCGGGATGGGCGGGGGCTCCGCTGACGCCGCCTGTGCGCTGCGGCTGGCGATGGAGCTGGCACCCGGGCGTCCCGAGGAGGTGGCGGCGCTCGCGGCGTCGCTCGGCGCCGACGTTCCGAGCCAGCTCGTGCCGGGGGTCGCACTCGGCACCGGTGCCGGGGAGCTGGTCGAGCCGTTCGGGCCGCTGGAGCCGCACGGAGTCGTGATCGTCCCGCAGGCGGTCGCGCTCGCGACGCCGGAGGTCTACCGCGAGGCCGACCGGCTCCGTCTCGCGCGCGGTGCGGCTGACCTCGACGCGCGCTACGGGGAGTTGGTGGCGGCGCTGCGCCCGGGTGCCCGGCTGCCGGACTCGCTGCTCGTCAACGATCTCGCGCCCGCGGCGGAGTCGCTGTGCCCGGCGATCGCGGACGCGCTCGAGGCGGTGCGCGGCTCCGGTGCGGATCACGTGCTCGTGTGCGGCTCGGGGCCGACCGTGGCCGGTATCTTCTGGGGAGCTGAAGGCGCCGTCCGTGCGGCCACCGCGGCGGCGTCGCTGGCCGAGCGCTTCGCGGGAGCGACATCCGCGACGCCCGTCGGCGTGGACTTCGGAATGCCGGTGTTTGCGTAGAGCGGCACGTCCGTGCCGCTAGCCTCATCGGGGCCGTCGGGCACAATTCACGTCGAGCACGTCATGAGCAACCAGAACATCACCTACCTCGTCGGAGCCTGCATGGGCGTGCTGGCGCTTGTCGCGTTCAGCATGCTCGTCGTCGTGCCGGCCGTGACCGCCTACCGCAAGGTGTGGCAGCGGGTCGCGGCGGTGATCCTGTCGCTGTACGTGCTCGCCGCACTGGTCGGCGTTGGCGTCCTGGCGGGCGCGCTCGTCGTGTTCGAGTGGCCGCGGCTGTTCTGATGGCGGAGGGTCCGCGAGGGTGACGGACGTGGCTGAAAGCGCTCCCCGCCACGAGGCGAGCCGGTCGACCGAGCCGTCGGCTCCCGATCTGGGCGCGCTCGCGGCGATCACCGATGCGGTCGAAGCCGGCGCGGGGCTCCCTGAGATCCTCCGCGCGGCGGCACGCGCGCTCGACGCGAGCCTGATCCTGATCGACCGTTCGGCCTCGGTGCTGGCAGTGGCCGCGCGCTCGCCCGCGGACGAGCGCTCGCTGATGCGCGACGCCGACGACGTGACGACGATCGAGCTGAAGGTCGCCGAGGCGACGGTCGGCCGTCTGCGGATGCGGCTGCGCGAGCGCGCGCCCGATGCGTCGCTGCTCCGGCTCGTCACGACCTTGATCGCCTCCGAGGTCGAGCGCGTGCGCGCGCCCGAGCGTGCCTCCGAGGAGGCGGCGACCTCGTTCCAGCGGGCGGTGCTCGATCGCCGGATCCGCGACCGCGAGGACCTCGTCGCTCGCGGCAAGGAACTGGGGACCGACTTGGCCGGTGGCGGGGCCGTCGTCGTGGTCAGGGCGCACCCCCGCAACCCGACCGAGGACGACTGGCGCCGGCGGCTGCTGGCGGTGGCGGGGCGCGGCGCGCGCTCGATCGCGCCCGGCTCGATCGCCGCGCCCACGGAGGACGAACGCGGTCAGGTGGTCGTGCTCGTGCCCGACGCCGACGGCGACACCGGCCGTCGCGTCGCCGCCGCGGTCCTGCGTGAGCTCGAGTCGGGGCTGCCCGGCTTCGCCTTTGCGATCGGTCGCAGTCGGCGCAGCGAGGACCCGCTCGAGCTGCATCGCGCCGGCAGCGAGGCGCTGCTCGCCGCCAACGTCGTCGAGGGGGACCCTGAGCGCTCAGAGCTCGCGTTCGAGGAGACCGGGACCTACCAGCTGCTGCTGCCGTACATGAAGGACCCTGCGGAGCTCAAGCGCTTCTACAACGAGACCGTCCGCCCGCTCGTGTCCTACGACGATCAGTACGAGACCGACCTCCTCGGCACGCTCGCGACGTTCCTCGACTGCGATGCGAACGTCAACGCCACCGCCGCGCGCCTGATCACGCATCGCCACACGATCCGCTACCGGTTCGAGCGCGTGCGCGAGCTCACCGGACTCGACGTGTCCTCGACCGACGGCCGCGAGAAGCTCTCGCTGGGGCTGAAGGCGATGCGCGTCCTCGGCATCGCGGCGCCGCGCGGTCCGGCGACCGAGCCGGGCGCCGAGGGCGGCCGGGTGCCGCGCTAACGCGACGACTGCTCGTGCTCGAGGTGCTCCGCGAGCGTCCGCTCGACGGTGCTCGCGGTCAGCTCACCCGCGATGCGCAACGCCTCGGTGTCGCGCGCGGCGCGGGCGAGCACGAACGCGCCCTCGAGCGCGGTGAGCATGCCGATCGCGAGCTGGCGGGCGATGCCCTCGGGGAGGCCGGCGGCGACGAACCGCTCGGTCCCGGCGGCGATCCAGCTCTCGAACACCTCCGCGCACGCCCTGCGGAGCCCGTCGCTTGTGCTCGACACCTCGAGTGCGACCGTCGCGATCGGGCACGCATCGGCGTAGTTCGTCTCGACGAGATGCTCGGCGGCGCCGGCGAAGAAGTCGCGCACGGCAGCCGCGACGTCGGGCGCCGGGTCGAACACGGCCGGGATCAGCATGCCGTACATCGCGCCGGATCGCCGGATCGCCTCGGCGCCGAGCTCGGACTTGCCGCCGGGGAAGAAGTGGTACAGCGAGCCGATCTGCGCGTCGGCCTCGGCCGCGATCTGCTTGAGCCCGCTCGCGACGTAGCCCTGCCGGCGGAACAGGTCGGAGCTCACCTCGACAAGCCGATCCCTCGTGGTCTGCATCTCGTCTCCTCGTGTCCACCGTCGGTCTTCGCGTTGGTGTTGGCCCCACGGCCCGCCACATCTGACCGTTGGTCTTGACCACACGGCCCCCACATAGTAGAACGTTCATCTAGTAGTAGAGCGATCAATCAAGAGAGGGTGCCGCCGGGTCAGGAACGATGGGCCCGGCGGCGCACAGGGAGGCGCGATGATCTCGTGGCTCGCACATCGACTGGTGGCGTACAACATGGCCCGCCTGCGGGCGGGTGACCCGGCACCGACCCTGCGGATGGAATCCCACGACGTGCGGATGCATTTCCCCGGCGAGAACTCCTGGGCGCCCGGGACGAGCGGCAAGCGCGAGCACGCCGAATGGCTCGACCGGTTCGTCCGCGTCGGTCTTCAGATCTACCCGGACGAGGTGATCGTGAAGGGGTTCCCGTGGCGCCAGACCGTGTGCGTGCGCGGCCACGACCTTCTGCGCTCGCGCGAGGGAGAGCTCGTCTACGAGAACCGGTACGTGATCTGGGGGCGGATGGCCTGGGGCAAGCTGCGTGAGTATGAGGTTTACGAGGACACCGTGAAGAGCAGGGCGCTCGACGAATGGCTCGCGGTCAACGCGCCGGCGCTCGCGGCCTGACCGAGCCAACCTGACCGACCGCCGCCGCGCCTGCGGATCTCGGACCCGGGCGCCGGCAGTAGGATCGCGCGTCAGTGTCGATCGCGATCATCACGGGCTCCGGCACCAACGCGCTGCCGGGGTTCGAGGACGCTCACGCAGTCCCGGCGCAGACGCCATTCGGGGATGTCTCCCTCACGCGGGGCACGTACGGCGGCGTGCAGGCGCTGCACGTCTCGCGCCACGGCCCGGGCCATGTGCGGCTCTCCAACCACGTCACCCACCGCGCGAACATCTGGGCTCTCAAGGAACTCGGTGCGACCGCGGTCGTCGCCTGCACCGCGTGCGGCGCGGTCGACCCGACCCTCGAGCTCGGATCGCTCGTCGTGTTCGACGATCTCCACTTCCCGGCGAACCGGCTCCCGGATGGCAGCCTCTGCACGTTCTTCAGCGAGCCCGGGGCCGGCGAGCGCGGGCACTGGATTCTCCACGGTGGCCCGTTCTCCGAGGGCATCCGCCGGGCGCTGCTCGACGCGGCGGCGGCCGGGGGGCATGCCGCGCGCGACGGCGGCGTGTACGGCTACGTCGACGGGCCGCGCTTCAACACGCCCGTCGAGATCGCGCAGCTGGCGGCGTGCGGGGTGGTCGCGGTCAGCCAGACGGCCGGCCCGGAGACCGTCCTGTGCGGGGAGCTCGAGCTGCCGTATGCGCTGATGGGGTTCGTCACCGACTACGCCAACGAGGTCCGGCCGGGAGATCCCACGCCGGTCGCGCAGCTGATCGAGCTGATGGGCAGCAGCTCGTCGATCTTCGCCGACGTTCTCCGAGGGGCGCTCGCCACGCTCGCCTCGACGCCGCCGGTTCCGGCCGGTACTGTGTATCGCTTCGAACAGGGCTGACGAACGGAGGACCTCAGGCGTAATGGGCGTGGACGCCATTGGGGATCATGGGGCAACAGGGGAAAACGGGGCGACGCCGGCCGTACTGGTGATGGCGCGCGCGCCCCGGCGCGGCGAAGTTCGCCGCGCACTCGAGCCGGTGCTCGGCGTCGACGGCTGCGTGGCGCTGCAGGCGGAGCTGATCGTCCAGGCCGCTCAGTGGGCGGCGAGCATCGCGCCGGGCGCGGTCCATGTCGCGCACGAACCGCCCGACGCGGGGAACGAGCTGCGGCCGCTTGTCGGGCCCGACGCCGCGCTGTTCCCCCAGAACGGCGAAGGCATCGCAGGCCGGCTCGCGGACGCCGCGGCGCGGGTGTTCGCGCGCAACCATCGCCCGCTCGTGATCGTCTGGCCGGACCTGCCGCAGCTGCAACCGAGGCATGCGGCCGGCGCACTGGACGACCTGCGGGCCGGGTGCGACGTCGTCCTCGGGCCGGCGATCGACGGCGGGCTCTATCTCGTCGCGCTCGCGCGACCGACCCCGAAGCTGTTCGGGCTGCCCGAGCAGGCGTGGCGCAGCCCCGACGTGATGACCGTCGGCATCGCTGCCGCGCGGGACGCCGGACTCGAGATCGGGATCCTCCGTGCGGAACGCGCGCTGCATCGCCCGGCGGATGTCCGCGCGGCGCTCGCCGACCCGTTGCTGCCGGACGGCCTGGCGAAGATCCTCCGCCGGGCAGGCGCGGGAACGAACGGAACGCGTTCGAACGATTGATCCGCGCGGCGTAACGGCGCCCTGCTCTCGTCTGCCGGCGCCACCGCCGGTGGCGGTTCGGTCAATCGTCCACGGGATCGCCGTCGGCGTTTCAAACACGCGTCGGAACGCCGATTAACCGCTCGCCACGCCTACAGCTCAAGACCGCACAAACCCTGCCGATCCGTCCGGAGGGAAGGGACCAACGGACGATGCGCCTCATTTTTCCCTTGAAGTCGAGTCATGAAGCCCGTCGGATCCGCCGCTCGCGACTGATGCAGTCGGAGGCCGGGTTCACGCTGATCGAGGCGATGGTCACCGCCCTGATCGTGACGTTGATCGCCGCGGGGGTCGCGCAGGCGCTGATGACGGGGGCGGACTTCAGTGCCAACCAGCGGCTGCGCTCGCAGGCCGACGCGATCGCGCAGCAGGACCAGGAGCGCCTCAAGGGCCTCTCCGACGAGCAGCTGGCCACGCTCGCACAGACGCGCACCGTCACGCTCGACGGCACGAACTTCACGATCGCGTCGAATGCGTCGTTCCTCGATGCTTCCGGCGGCTCGAGCTGCACGTCGAAGGTCGCGGCCTACTTCCACGTCGTCACGACGGTCTCCTGGGGTCAGACCGACACGGCCCAGCACAGCATTACGCAGGGAACGATCCTGACCCGGCCGGCGGCGGGCAGCCTGCTCGTCAACGTCGACGACGAGCAGGGCAACCCGCTCCAGGGTGCGAAGGTGACCGCCACCGGTCAGACGACCGGCTCCGCACAGTCGGCGATTACGGACGCAAACGGGTGCGTCGTGTTCTCCGGCCTCCCGGGCCTGCCGGTGCAGAGCTATGGCGTCGCGGCGCTGCTCGGCGGGTATGTCGACAAGGACGGGAACAACTCTCCCCCGAACGTCACCGCGGCCGTCAACGCGACCGGCATCGCGACGCCAAACATCAACCCATTGGTGATCGGGAACGCCGGGATGATCACCGCCGGCTTCACGACGACTCGGACCGGCGGGGTCAGCGTGCCGAACATCAGCGCGCCGGAGCTGTCCTATTACGGCTCGCTGAGCGACCACATGACGACGTTCAAGACCGTGACGACCGCCGGCGCGGCGATCTCGACGCCGAAGAAGCTGTTCCCGTTTGTCAACGCCGGCCCGATCTACACGAACAACTACCAGGTGTGGGCCGGTGGCTGTTCGCAGGAGCAGCCGGCGCAACCGCCGGCGAGTACCGGCTTCGCGACCGTCACCCCCGGCTCGAGCGTCGCCGCCACGGTCGCGATGCCGGCGATCGATCTCGCGCTCTACTACAACAGCGCGCTCAAGACGCCGAGCGACGTGAAGATCAAGTTCGTCGCGACGACGGGGCCGAACTGCAGCAACAGTTCGCTGACCGAGACGTGGACAGGCCTCACGGCGGTGGCGTCGGAGACCGTCGGGAGCTACACCTACGGCGTCTATCCAGGTCCGTTTGCGAGCACGGCGGCCGCGGGCCAGCCGAACGCGAGTCTCAACGGTGACAAGGCCACGGTGCAGATCTGCGCCGACTACAACACCGGCGGCTCGTCGTACCGCAAGGAGTGGTCGTCGTCGATGACGAACACGAGCTTCACCGGACCCAGTGCCTACGTCAAGATGGACGTCGGCACCGACGGCGGGGCGGCCTCGGGGCAATGTTGAGCGCGCGCGCGACCACGCTTGCACACGACGAGCAGGGCTTCTCGCTCGTGGAGCTGATGGTCGCCGTGGCGGCGGGCATCGTCGTGATGGCGGCGCTGTTCACGATCCTGCAGGTCACGCTCCTGCAGACCAGTCGCACGATGACAAAGGTGAGCGCGACGCAGCGCGCGCGCACCGCGCTCGAGACGATCGAGAACGAGCTGCACTCCGCGTGCATCGCCAGCCAGGAGACCCCGATCCAGGGGGGCGCGAGCGGAAGTCAGCAGAGTGACGACAACAACCTCGTGTTCGTGAGCCAATACGGCGCTGCCCTGACGCCGGTGCCGATCGAGCACAAGATCACGTTCGACTCGACGAGCGGGACGCTCAAGGAGTACACCTACAGCGTCAGCGGAACAAACCCGTCGAACTGGGTCTTCTCATCGACCCCGACGTCCTCCGCCGGCAAGGTCCTCCTCACCAACGTGCAGGCGAGCGGCACGACCGCCGCCTTCCAGTACTTCGCGTACGAGCCGTACACGGACAGCAATGGCAACACCGACATGATGCTGATGGACGGCTCGAGCCCGGTGCCGGGGACGGCGGCGGTTCCAAATCCCGACCCGCTGACGACGCCGCTCTCCGTGAACGATGCGTCACAGACCGCCGAGATCATCCTCACGTTCAAAGTCGGCGGTGATGTGGCGAGTACCGAGGTTGGGTCGAACCTCAACACCAATCTCAGCGACACGTGGGCGACCGTCACCGACTCGATCGTGCTGCGTTTCGTCACCACACCGAACCAGCTCGGCAGCAACGCGACATTTGGACCATGCGCATGACCCTCATCCACTTGACACAGCGAGTCCTTGCCCGCGCGCTCCGGCGGCTGCGCGCCGAAGACGGATTCACGATGGTGATCGCGCTCGGCGTGATGACCGTCGCATCGATGCTCGTCGCCGCCACGTATGTGGCCCTCAACGGCGACGTCTACACGACGCAGCACGATCTCGACGGCAAGCGCGCCTACTACGCCGCCCGCGCCGGCGAGAACGCGTTCCTCTATCAGCTCAATCAGAACCCCGACTACTGGGCGACGTGTTCGAACGACTACAAGCCAAGCCCCGTATCGGTGCCGGGCGCGACGACGGGCGAGTTGTACTCCTTCATCCCCGTGTACAACCCGGGCTACGCGAGCAGTACCTGCACCGTCGGCACCGCAATCGCGGCGCTGATCGACGGGCCGACCGGCACCCTGCGCATGGAGTTCACGGGATATGCCGGTAAGCCTGATGCCTCCGGACTCCCAAGCGTCACTCGAACGATCGTCGTGGGCTTCCGCAAGGCCACGCCGCTCGACTACCTCTGGTACACAGATCACGAGATGAAGGACCCCGCGCTCGACTCGAACTGCACCAACGAGAAGTACTACTACCAGTACGCGAGCGTCTCGCAGGCGCCCTGCCCGATCTACTGGGTCACGAACGACGTGATGAACGGTCCGCTGTACACCAATGACCAGTACCTCATCTACTCAAACGCGTCGCCCATCTTCGGGCGTGCGGGCTCGGATGATGCGACGGAATCGAGCGCGCCGAAGAAGTACGGGATCTGCGCCGCCAACAACTGCCAGAACGCGAAGTTCCTCGGTCAGGGGGCCGTGCCCGGTGCCCAGTCGGTCGCGTTGCCGTCGAGCAACTCGGCAACGACCCTGCAGGCGGACGCTCAAGCCAACGGTGTCGTGATCCCGGGCGGAACGACCACGATCACCCTCAACGGCGGCAATTCGACCGTCTACAACTGCCCCGGCACGACATCAAGCGCCGCTTGCTCGACGGACCCGAGGTACACATGGGTCAACCAGCCGACGCCGTCGATCATCTACGTGCAGAACGGCGCGGGTTGTCCATCGACGTACGTGATCAATACGACGTACCCCGTCAACTCTCAAGGCCACTACTACGGTGCGTGCGGCGACGTCTATGTGACCGGTACGTACTCACAGCCTCTGACAATCGTGTCTGACCACGACATCATCGTGCTCGCCAACAACGGCTCGAGCACGGGGATCACGACGAGCGAGGATGCGAACGGTAACCCGACCGGTAACGCGATGCTCGGCCTCGTGGCGGCTGACTTCGTACGCGTCATGCACGGGCAGAACCAGTCGTCAAACCACATCACGATCGACGCGGCGATCCTCACGCTGAGCCACTCGTTCATGGTCGACAACTGGGACTCGGGCTCGTCCGGGAGCCCGCCGAAGCTCACGATTCACGGCGCGATCGCGCAGCGGTACCGCGGTGCCGTTGGTACCACGGGCGGCACCGGTTACCTGAAGGACTATCACTACGACGACCGACTACACGTGCTGTTGCCGCCGTACCTGTTCGATATCGCGATCTCAGGCTGGAAAGTGATGCGCGAGACGCTCTGCAACCAGAGTGCCTCGAGCAGCGACCCGACCGCCTGCGCATATCAGGGCTGACCTGCTCGAGCTGCTCGCACTCGGGGATGACCGGAGGGTTGGCGCTGGTCGGTGACTGGGGGGCGAGGACTCGAACCCCGATTCCCGGGACCAAAACCCGGTGTCCTGGCCGGTTGGACGACCCCCCAAAGGGATTGGCGCCCGCTGACGGGCGGGGCCGAATCTAGCATCACAGTGCGGAGTCTTACCCGGGTGCTGGCGCCCGTGCGGACCGCGCCTGTGCCGCCAGGTCTCGTGGGGCGCCGCCCATTCCGGTGCCGATCGCCGTCAGGCGCCCGTTTGTGCTCGCGAGCACGACGTTCGTCGTCTTGGTCATCTCGTTGAGCGCGCCGGTGATGTGGTACAGGCCGCCGGGAACGCCGACCTGCTTGTGCTGGAAGTCGGGGTTGAGCGCCATATTCCCGTCCGGTCGGCTCCGCCGCCGCTCTCGCACCCTGTCCGCCCGCATGCGTGATGTCCACGGCGGCGGTTTTCGGACCGCGGCATCCAGCCGTGTCCGATTTCCGCCAGACACGGCCAGGCTGGTGTGCGATCGTGGGCTCGTGCGGTCGGACTCCGAGCATCTGTGGCAGGCGATCGAGGCGCGCGACCCGCGGTTTGACGGTTGGGTGTATCTCGGCGTCGTCACGACCGGGATCTACTGTCGTCCGAGCTGCCCGGCGCGCACCCCGAAGCGGGAGAACGGTCGCTTGTTCGCGACTGCGGCCGCGGCGCAGGCGGCCGGCTTCCGCGCGTGTATGCGGTGCCGGCCGGATGCCTCGCCCGGTTCGCCCGAGTGGGACCGGCGCGCGGACCTGGTCGGGCGAGCGATGCGGCTGATCGCGGACGGCGTCGTCGATCGCGAAGGCGTCGCCGGCCTCGCGAGGCGGCTCGGCTACGCACCGCGGCACGTCCACCGCGAGCTCGTCGCCGTCGTCGGCGTCGGGCCGCTCGCGCTGGCACGGGCGCAGCGCGCGCAGACCGCCCGCCTGCTGCTCGAGACGACCTCGCTGCCGATCGTGGAGGTGGCGTTCGCGGCGGGATTTCGCAGCGTCCGGCAGTTCAACGAGACCGTCAGAGACGTGTTCGCGTTGACGCCGAGCCGGCTGCGGGCACGGGCGCAGCGGGGTGGACGACCGCCGCACGGTGGTGCCGTCTCGCTGCGACTTCCCTACCGCGCGCCGCTCGACGCCGATGGGCTGCTCGCGTTCCTCGCGCCGCGATCGGTCCCGGGCGTCGAGGACGTCACTGGCGGAACGTATACCCGCAGCCTTCGGCTGCCGCGCGGGAGCGGCGTCGTTGAGCTTGAACCGGCCGGCGGGCACGTGCGAGCTCGCTTCGTGCTCGACGATCTGAAGGATCTCGGATCCGCCGTTCAGCGTTGCCGCGGGCTGCTCGACCTCGACTCCGATCCGTGCGCCGTGATCGCCGCGCTCGGTCCCGATCCGCTGCTCGCGCCCCTCGTCGCCCGGGCGCCGGGCCGCCGCGTGCCCGGTCACGTCGACGCGCACGAGCTTGCCGCACGGGCCGTGCTGGGGCAGCAGGTCTCGGTCGCGGGCGCGACGACCCTGGCGGCGCGGCTGGCCCGTACCCACGGTGAGCCGCTCACGCGGCCTGCGGGCGCGGTCACGCACCTGTTCCCATCAGCCGAGACGATCGCCTCGCTTGACCCTGGCAGTCTCGCGATGCCGCGCTCGCGTGGCGTCGCGCTCGTCGCGCTCGCCCGCTCGCTCGCGTCAGGCGAGCTCGTCCTCGATCCGGGCGCCGACCGTCGCGAGGCGCGACACCGGCTGCTCGCGCTGCCCGGAATCGGGCCCTGGACCGCGGACTACATCGCGATGCGCGGGCTGCGCGATCCCGACGCGTTCCTGCCGACCGACCTCGGGGTCCGGCACGCCCTGAGCAGCCTCGGGCAGGATGCCGGCGCGCCCGCCGTCGTGCGCCTCGCCGAGCGCTGGCGGCCATACCGCGCGTACGCGCTCGCGCATCTCTGGGGCGTCACCGGCGTCGCGGCCGGCGTGCGAGCCGCGGCGTAGCCCGCACGGGACGCGGCGGCCCTGGGCGAATGGCACCGGACGCGCGGCCCTGGACGAACGGCCCTGCCCGCTCCCCGGACGCCCAAGCAGAGCGCCGGTCGCCAATTGGCACTAAGCGCAGACCGCGAGGACCGTCGCCGTGCCGTTGCCAGCCTGCTTGTAGATCTTCGCCGTCCAGCCGGTCGCCGTGCCGGTATCGACGTTCGGCTCGCTGTACAGGATCGTATTGTTCGAGTTGCTACTACGGGCACCGCCGCCGAGTGCGACCTTGCCGGTCGGACGGGTCACGGTGACGGCGTTGCCATCAGAACCCGTCGCGGTCACGACCGTCGCGCTGGCAGTGCCAGCCGGTCCTTGTGGGCCGGTGGCGCCGGTGTCGCCCTTGGGACCTTGTGGACCGGTGGTGCCTTGTGCGCCGGTTGCGCCGTTGTCGCCCTTGGGTCCTTGCGGGCCGCTCGGGCCGCTCGGGCCGCTCGGGCCGGTCGGGCCGGTCGGGCCGGTGTCGCCCGGAGCGCCGGTCGCGCCGACGTTGCCCTTCAGCGAGGCGATGAACTCGGCGACCGTGCCGGAGTTACCGAGGCCGACCCACTCGTGGTACGCCGAGAGACCGCTCGCGCCGGTGTCGCCCTGAGGTCCTTGCGGTCCCTGCGGCCCCTGCAAGCCGGTGGCGCCGGTGTCGCCCTGCGAACCCGTGTCGCCGGTGGCACCCTGAGCGCCGGTCGCGCCCGCGTCCCCTGTGCGGCCCTGAGCGCCGGTCGCGCCCGTGTCGCCTGTGGGGCCCTGAGCGCCGGTCGCGCCCGTGTCGCCTGTGGGTCCCTGTGGGCCGCTTGGGCCGGTCTTGCCCTTGTCGCCCTTGAGTGAGGCGATGAAGTCGGCGATCGTGCCGGTGTTGCCAAGACCGAGCCATTCGTCATAGGCGGACAGCCCGGCGGCGCCAGTTGCGCCTGTTGCCCCGGTCGCGCCCGTTAGGCCGGTCGCGCCGGTGGCGCCGGTTAGGAGGGTTCTGGGATCTCCGTAACGGATACCGATACGGAGATCCCAGAGCCTCCTGCCGCCGGACGTTTCGGAGCTGATTCGGGTCGATCACAATCTGCCGCACCCCCGTCCAATCGCCGGACCATGAGCGATTCCTCACTCCCCGCGAAGACAGACGCGCACACCGTTCCCGCGTAGGCAAGGCGAGGCGGATCGCTGTCGGTGAGAGTCGCCGGCAGCAGTCGCCGCCACCAGCGCGGCCCGCCGCCCCGCCGCCCCGCCGCCACGCCGCCACGCCGCCCCGCCGCCACGCCGCCGCGCCGCCCCGCCGCCCGTGACCGAGGCAACACGATGGTCGAGAACCGCCGGGCAGGACCGCGACACGCCACAGCGATCGAGCGCCCGAGGCAGGGTCACATCCCTTACGATCTCCTCGTCGTGACCGGCCCGGTAGTCGTCATCCTCGCCGCGGGGAAAGGAACGCGGATGCGCTCCGCCACGCCGAAACTGCTGCATCCGCTGTGCGGGCGGCCGATGATCGCGTGGCTGGTGGCTGCCGCGCGCGAGGCCGGCGCGAGCCAGGTCATCGTCGTCGACGGCCCCGACCGGTCGCTCGAGGCCGCGCTCGACGGCACTGCGACGCTCGCGATTCAGGAGCGCCCCGCGGGCACGGCGGACGCCGTCAGGGCGGCTGTCCATCAGATCGACTCGCCGGCCCCGGTCGTTGTCGTCAACGGTGACGTGCCGCTGATCCGCGCCGCGTCGATCTCCGCGCTGGTCGACGCGCACGAGCGCGAGGGTGCCGCCGCGACGATCGCGACGGTCGTGCTCGATGATCCGACCGGATACGGACGGGTCGTGCGCGCTCCGGACGGAACGGTCGAGCGCGTCGTCGAAACGAAGGCGCCGGGCGACGCGACCGACCTCGAACTGCACATCCGCGAGGTCAACACCGGGCTGTTCGTGTTCGACGGCGCCGAGCTGCGGATGGCGCTCGAGCAGGTGTCGAGCGACAACGCCCAGGGCGAGCAGTACCTGCCGGACGTGCTGCCGGTCCTACGCTCGCATGAGCGGACGGTCGTCGCGCACGAGCTCGAGGATGCCGACGAGATGCTCGGGATCAACGACCGGGTCGGGCTCGCGGCGGTCCGCGCGATCGCGCAGCAGCGGATCCACGAGCGGCACATGCTCGCCGGCGTGACGATCATCGACCCGCAGGCGACCGTGATCGACGCCGAGGTCGAGATCGGTCAGGACAGCGTGATCGCGCCGTTCACGAGCCTGCACGGGAGCACGAAGGTCGGCACGGGCACGACCGTCGGTCCGCACGCGACCGTGATCGACACGCGCGTCGGCAACGCTGCGACGATCGTGCACTCCTACGTCAAGGGCGCGGACGTCGGCGACCGTGTGAGCGTCGGGCCGTTTGCCTACCTGCGTCCCGGCGCCGTCCTGCGCGAGGGATCGAAGGCCGGCACGTTCGTGGAGATCAAGAACTCCGACATCGGCGCCGGGTCGAAGGTTCCGCACCTGTCCTACATCGGCGATGCCGACATCGGCGAGCAGTCGAACATCGGCGCCGGCACGATCACGGCGAACTACGACGGCTACCGCAAGCACCGCACGACGATCGGCTCGCGCGTCAAGGTCAGCGTCGACACGGCGTTTGTCGCACCCGTGACGATCGGGGATGACGCCTATACGGCCGCCGGATCAGTGATCTCCAAGGACGTCCCGGACGGGGCGCTCGGCGTCGCCCGCTCGCACCAGAAGAACGTCGAGGGATACGCCGAGCGCCGCAAGCAACGCGAGTCGCAGGACCAGTCATGAGGCCGAGTTGATGGGCACCGTCACGTCTCCCTCCCGGCGTACACTCGCGGGCAGGATGAGCATCCTGCAGACGCGCCCGGTCCCGCCGACCGACCTCCGGCTCGAATACGACAAGCGGCTGATGCTCGTCTCGGGCCGAGCCAACCCTGAGCTGGCGGCCAAGATCGCGGCCAAGCTGGGCGTCGCGATCAGCCCGGTGACGCTCAAGACGTTCGCGAACGGAGAGGTCTACTGCCGCTACGAGGAGTCGGTGCGCGGCGCTGATGTGTTCATCGTGCAGCCGACGTGCGCGAATCCCGCGCTCGGGATCGGCACCAACGACGCGCTGATGGAGTTGCTCGCGCTGACCGACGCCGCCGTCGGCGGGTCCGCGCACCGCGTGATCGCGGTGACGCCCTGGTACGGCTACTCGCGCCAGGACAAGAAGTCCGCTCCGCGCGAGCCGATCAGCGCGCGGCTGGTCGCGCGGATGCTCGAGGCGGCGGGGATCGATCGGATCCTGACGATGGATCTGCACTCGGGACAGACGCAGGGCTTCTTCCAGAAACCGTGCGATCACATGACCGCGCTGTTCATGCTCACGCAGTACTTCGCCGACCTCGGGCTCGAGGACCTCGTCGTCGTTGCCCCCGATGCGGGCCGAGTGAAGCTGAACAAGCGCTTCGCGTCGAAGATCGGCGCCGACCTCGCGATCCTCAACAAAGAGCGCCCCGCGCAGCAGGTCGCCGAGATCAACTACGTGATCGGCGAGGTCGTCGGGAAGACCGCGGTGATCGTCGACGACATGATCGACACCGCCGGGACGCTCAAGGCGGCGGCCGAGGCTGTCCACGATGCGGGCGCGCGGCGCGTGTACACGGCCGCGACGCACGGCGTGTTCTCGGGCAACGCGTGGGAGAACCTTGCCGCGGCCCGCTTCGAGCAGATCGTCGTCACCGACACGCTGCCGCTGCCGCCGGGCGCGCCCGACAACGTCCGCGTCCTGTCGTGTGCCGACCTGCTCACGAACTCGATCCGCCAGATCTTCACGGACGGGTCCGTGAGCGACGTCTTTGGCGGCGAGAATCAGCTGTTCTGAGGTGGCGCTCGTGCACGCCGAGCGCGCCGTGCGCCTGATGGACCTGCTCGGGCTGAGCGAGGATGAGCTCTGCCAGACGCTCGACGCCGATCCGCTGACGCTGCTGTCCGGGCAGCTCGATCACAGGGCCGAGCTGCCGATTCTGCTCGATCTGCTCGACGAGGCCTCTGAGCGGGCCGGCGCGACCGTGCTGCGACGGTGGGTGCGGGTGAGCGGACCTCGCGGCCGCCCGATCGACGCGCTCACGCAGCGCGACTTCGGCGCGTTCGAGGACGCGGTGTCGGAGCTCGCCGCACGCGGATTCGTGCTCAGGGCCGGGGGGTGACGCTCACAATGGGTCAGCCGTTCTCACACCCGCTGCGCGTGCGCTACGCCGAGTGCGATCGCCAAGAGGTCGTCTTCAACGCGCACTACCTGACGTACTTCGACGTCGCGATGACGGAGCTGTGGCGGGCGGCGTTCGGCGGCTACCAGGCGATGATGGATCGCGGGTACGACATGGTCGTGGCGGAGGCGAACATCCGGTTCCTGCGCTCGGCTAAGTTCGACGACGAGCTCGCGCTCGAGGTTGCCGTGACGAAGCTCGGAGACAGCAGCATCGTCACCCGTCACCGGATCCTGCGCGAGGACGAGCTGCTGATCGAGGGCATGATGCGCCACGTGCTCGTCGACATCGCGACGCTCCGCAAGGCGACGTTCCCCGACTGGGCGCGCTCAGCACTGGCGCCGTGGGTGCTCGACGGCGATGCTTGGCGTTCCGCAGGAACCCACAATTAGGTCTTCTCCGGAAGCTCCTCGGGCTTGTTGCCCGGCCAGATCCCGGTCAGGTACTGAAACACGCGGGCGCTGCCGCGATCGACCGCCGCGGTGATCGCGGCCTTCGTCGCCGCCTCGAGCACGGCGGCGCCCACGACCTTCGTCAGGGTTGCTTGCTCGGTCGTCGGATCGGGCGGGGCGCCGTCGTCGATGCGCGCCCACAGTGCGTTGAACGCGTCACGTCCGATCTTCGCGCCGATCACCCCGGCCAAGATCCCGACTGGCTTGTAGAGGATCTTCATCGCGCCTCAGCCTACCCGCCCGCGACCGTGTGTGAGCGGCATCTGCCGAGTTGTCCAGGATCCGGCCGCAGACATGCTCCAGATGGAGGTGGTCGTCAACCGGTGAGTATGGGTAAATAGTTGCTGGAAAGAGCCGATCTTTCAGGGTAAATGCGCGAATCAGACCCCAGACCCGACGACGGCGCGAGCGAGGAGCTGCTGCGCCGCGCGCTGCTCGACGATTCCTCCGCGGTGGCGGTCTCGCTGAAGGTCGACGGACTGCCTGTCAGCGAGGCGGTCACCGTGATCTTCCACGCGCGGCGCGATCTCGGGACGCTCCAGACGTATGTGGCGTCGGGAAGCCGCGGCGCCGGCTCGACCGTCGCCGCGAACGAGTTGCTGCGCGTCCCGTGCGACCTCGATCTCGCCGACGCCGTCGACCGCGACGAGGCCGAGCGCCTGTACGTCGAGCAGGCGCGCGTTCTGCGCGACGCACTCGTCGGCGCCGACGTCGTGCTCGACGTGTGGCGCGAGCCGCTCAGCGATCTCGTCGGCACGGGCGTGATCATCGACCACTCCGTCGAGCTGTCGGTCCGGCTGCCGGCGCCCCGGCTGTTGCCGACCGCGCTCGTCGCGCGCGACGCGCAACTCGTCGTGACGCCGGTGTGCGGCGCCCGGACGCTCGCCGAGGGCCGCCCGCCGCTCGGGATCGCGTGCGCGCAGCAGGACTTCACGCGCGTGTATCCGCTCGCCGACGATCCAGAGCGCTGCGTTGCGGACTTCCTCGAGGTCGCCGCCGAGCACGCCCGCGCACTCGCGCTGCGGCTCGAGCACCAGGAAGCCTCCGTGGAGCGCTTCCTCGAGATCAGCGACTCGTAGCGCTCGCTAGCGTGCGCATTCGATGCGCCGCCTCTACCTCGTCCTGATCGCGGTCGGAATCCTGCTGTTTCTCGCGGTCAGCGTGCTGCTCGGGCGCGCGTTCAGCGTCGACGGCGCCGAGCGATCGGCGATCACCGACCTCGTGAAGTCCGAGGCGCGCGGCGATCTCGCCGGCGTCGTGGCGCAGATCACGGGGTGCGGCCGGAGCGCCGCCTGCCGCGCACGGGTCGCGGCGAACGTCGCCGCGCTGCAGCGCCCCGGCAGCGTCTCGATCCTTCAACTGCAGACCTCGAACGGCTTCTCGCTGACGGGCAGCACCGGAACCGCACGGGTCGCGTGGAAGACGGGCGCGTCGCTGCCGATCGTCCAGTGCGTGCGGGTCCGCCGCGCCGGCGACGTCATCACTCAATGGCGGATCGAGCTGCTCGAGCTGAGCGCACGAATCAAGAGCGACGCCGACTGTCCGGGGAGGTTCTAGTTGCGGGTGCGGACCGGCTGGCGGTCGGGCTCGCGTGCCGGGCGCCGCTCACGAGCCGGCAGGTGATCGCCGAGGCGGCGGTGATCGCGTAGGCGAACGTGGGCGGGTTCGGCATCGGGGAGCGGCAGCCCGCCACCGGGCACATCGCGCGGGCTGACCGGTCGGCGAGGGTAGTTGCCCCAACCGTCATCGGAGCCGCCGTCTGAGGCCTGCGGCGGAGAGTCGGGACCGTCGCGCAGCGCAGGGATCATCAGCACGGCGACGCACGCCAGACCAAGGAGATGGACTCCGGCGATCATCAGCATCAGCTGAGCCTCGCCCGACATAATGCGAAAAGACTAGCGCGGTTCGCCGGAGGTTTGGCGGGTTTCGCGCCCCGGTGGGCGTCGAGACCTGAACGGGCGGCGCCCGCTACCATCGGCGAGCGATGGCACGGTCAGAGACGGCAGCCCTCACAGTCCAGCAGCGCGAACCGGCCGGCTCGCGCGCGACGCGGCGCCTGCGCCGCGAGGGCAACGTGCCGGGGATCGTGTACGGCGGCGGGCAGGACCCCGTCGCCTTCCAGGTCGACGCCCGCGAGCTGCGCCAGGCGCTCGCGCACGCCGGCGCGGTGCTCGATCTGAGCATCGACGGCGCCCGCGCGACCCCGGTCGTGCTCAAGGAGCTCACCCGCCACCCCGTCAGCGGGGACACGATGCACATCGATCTGCTGCGCGTGCGTCTCGACCAACCGATCCAGGCGACGGTCGTGCTCGAACTCGTCGGCGCCGAGGACGCGCCGGGCGTGAAGGAGGGTGGCGTGCTCGAGCACGTGACCCGCGAGCTGACGGTCGAGGCGCTGCCCACCGACATCCCGGACGCGCTCCAGCACGACGTCTCCGCCATGCAGATCGGTGACACCCTCACGGTCGCCGAGATCCGGGCGCCTGCGACCGTCACCCTCGTCGACGATCCCGAGATCGTGATCGCGACCGTCACGCCGCCGCGACTCCAGGTTGAGGAGGAACCGGGGATCGAGGAGGAGACCGAGGTCGTGGGTGAGGCCGCGGCCGAAGGCGAAGCCGCACCGGAGTCCGAGGGCGGCGGCGAAGCGCAAGCAGGCTCCGAGTAGGCTCCGCTCGCCATGCCGCTCCCGGGTCGTCGCGGCCCCGTCGACTGGCTGCTCGTCGGTCTCGGCAATCCGGGCGCGGAGTACGCGGGCACGCGCCACAATGTCGGATTCGAGATCGCGGGCACGCTCGCGTCGCGCTGGAGCCTGCCAAAGCCGAAGTCGAAGTACCGCGGGCTGCTGACGGAGGGACGGACCGGTCCCGGCGGTCCGCGCGTCGCGATCCTGCTGCCGCAGACGTACATGAACGAGGCCGGCCAGTCGGTCGGTCCCGCGCGTGGCGCGCTCAAGGTGCCGCTTGAGCGGGTGCTCGTACTGCATGACGAGATTGACCTGCCGTTTGGCGAGATTCGAGTGCGAATTGGGGGTGGCCTGGCGGGCCACAACGGGCTCAAGTCCTTGAAGCAGGGGCTTGGCTCGGCCGGCTTCGCGCGCGTGCGGGTCGGGGTGGGGCGGCCGCCGACGACCGATCCGGACCGCGTCGCCGCATACGTCCTCGGCCGCTTCGCCGAGCCGCGGGCCGATGTGGCCGCGCTGATCGAGCAGGCGGCCGACACTGCGGAGGGCGTCGTGCTCGGGGAGATCGCGCCGACCTAGACTCGGGGAGATCGCGCCGACCTAGACTGGAGTGTGGATGCTCCGCACCCTCCTTCAGCACGCCGACGAGGACCCGCAGACCGCCGCGCTCGAGCGCGACGGCGGCCGCGCGTTCGTCTCGCAGTCGCTGCGGCCCTTCCTGGTCGCGGCACTGCTCGACCGCGAGCCCGACCGTCCCGCGATCGTCGTCGCCGGCGACGATCGGGCGGCGCGCGATCTCGCCGGCGCGCTGCGCAGCTGGCTCGAGCCGCGGGCCGTCCGCTATTACCCGAGCCGCGGGGTCACCTACCAATCGCATCTGGCGCCGCCACCGCATCTCGTCGGACTGAGGATTGCGGCGCTCGACGCGCTGCTCGAGGGCGGCGACGTCTCGCCGGTCGTCGTCGTCAGCGCGGTCGCGCTGTCGGAGAAGGTGCCCGACCCGGAGCTGCGCCCGCACGGGTTCGTGCTGCGCACGGGCGATCTGCTCGACCTTGACGAGACCGCCGCCGAGCTCGTCTCGGCGGGCTACGAGCGAGTCGATCAGGTCGAGGATCGCGGTCAGTTCGCGATCCGCGGCGGACTGCTCGACGTGTTCCCCGCGACCGAGGACCGCGCCGTCCGCGTCGACCTGTTCGGCGACGAGATCGAGTCGCTGCGCTGGTTCTCGACGTTCACGCAGCGATCGCTCGGCGACGCCGGGGCGGTCGAGATCGCGCCGGCCGCGGAGCTTGCGGAGGAGCACCGGGAGCTTGCGGAGATCGCGGCGCTCGAGGACGAGGCCGACCGGCCGGACATCGCCGAGCTCCTGCCGCTGGAGCGGTTTCACCCGTTCCTGGACATGGCGCCCGAGGGCGCCGCGATCCTGATCGCCGGCGAGGAGGATGTCTCGCCGGCGCTGACCGAGCACTGGCAAGACGTGAGTGCCGCGTTCGGCGACGAGGACGCCGGGCAACTGTACGTCGACGCGTCCGAGATCGAAGACGCGCTGCGGGCGCGGGCGCGCATTCGGTTGTCGAGCATCGACCAGGACCAGCTTTTCCAGTTCCGCGCGCAGACCGCCGAGATCGCGGCGCGGGGGGTGAAGGAGGCCGAGCCCGAGCTCGAGAAGCTGACCCGGTCCGGCTACCGCACGGTCGTCGCGTTCGCGCGCCGCGGCGAGGGCGAGCGCGCGGCCTACAACCTTGGCAGGCTCAAGGTCGCCTGGCTCGACGGCGGCGAGCCCCCCGCCGGCTTGACGTTCGCGCACGCGCGCCTGCAGGGCGGCTTCATCGCGCCGCAGTTCCACCTGGCCGTGATTCCCGAGCACCGGCTGTTCCGCCGGCGGCGGGCGGTGTCCTCGGAGGCACGTCCGGCGCGCCGCCGCGGCGTGCTGCGCAGCTTTGCCGACCTGCGGACCGGCGACATCGTCGTCCACGAGGATCACGGGATTGCGCGGTTCGCCGGCTTCGACACGAAGACCGTGGCGGACGTGACGCGCGACTATCTGTACCTGGAGTACGCGGGCTCGGATCGGGTGTTCGTCCCGGTCGACCAGCTCGCGAAGATCTCGCGGTATGTGGGGGCCGGCGGTGCACATCCGCCGCTGTCGAAGCTCGGCGGCACCCGCTGGGACACGATCAAGGCGCGCGCGCGCCGCGCCGCGCAGGAGCTCGCGGGCGAGCTGCTCAACCTGTACGCCGAGCGCAAGCGCCGCGAGGGGTACTCATTCCCGCTCGACACCGACTGGCAGCGGGAGTTCGAGGACGCGTTCCCGTTCACCGAGACGCCCGATCAGCGCGACGCGATCGAGTTCGTCAAGGCCGACATGGAGGCGCCGCGGCCGATGGACCGCTTGATCTGCGGCGACGTCGGCTACGGCAAGACCGAGGTCGCGCTGCGGGCCGCGTTCAAGGCCGTGCAGGACGACAAGCAGGTGATGCTGCTGGTCCCCACGACGATCCTCGCGCAGCAGCACTTCGGGACCTTCTCGGAGCGGTTGAAGGACTATCCGGTCACGATCGAGCATGTGTCGCGGTTCCGGCCGGCGAGCGAGCAGCGCGAGGCCGTGGCCCGGTTTGCCCGAGGAGAGGTGGATGTGTTGATCGGAACGCACCGGCTGCTCTCGCGCGACGTGCGGGCGCGCGATCTGGGGTTGCTGATCGTCGACGAGGAGCAGCGCTTCGGCGTCAAGCAGAAGGAGCTGTTGCGCCAGCTGAAACTGCGCGTCGACGTGATCTCGATGAGCGCCACCCCGATTCCCCGGACGCTCCAGATGTCGCTCGCCGGCGTGCGCGACATCAGCGTGATCGAGACCCCGCCCGAAGGTCGGCGACCGGTGAAGACGTACGTCGGCGAGTACGACGAAGAGCTCGTCAAGCAGGCACTGCAGCGCGAGCACGCGCGGGGCGGCCAGGCGTTCTTCCTGCACAACCGCGTCGAGACGATTGACGAGACCGCCGAGCGGCTGCGGGGGCTGTGCCCGGCGATGCGATTTGAGGTCGCGCACGGGCAGCTCGAGGAGAAGGACCTCGAGAAGCAGATGCTCCGGTTCCTGCGCGGCGACGCCGACGTGCTCGTGTGCACGTCGATCATCGAATCGGGGATCGACATCCCGCAGGCCAACACGCTGGTCGTCGAGCGCGCGGACGTGTTCGGGCTCGCCCAGCTCTACCAGATTCGCGGTCGCGTCGGACGCAGTCGCGAACGCGCGTATGCCTATCTGCTGTATCCGAGTGCGGCCGCGCTGACGCCCGAGGCGGCGCAGCGGCTCTCGGCGCTGTCGGACTACACCGAACTGGGAGCCGGCTTCAAGATCGCGATGCGCGACCTCGAGATCCGGGGTGCCGGGAACCTGCTGGGCGACGAGCAGTCCGGCCATGTCGCGGCGCTGGGCTTCGAGCTGTACATGCAGATGCTCGACGAGGCGGTCGCCGCGGCCTCCGACGGTGAGGGTGACGAGGAAGACTGGGAGCCCGTGCGGCTCGACGTCAACGTCGACGCGTACGTGCCGGCCGACTACATCCCCTACGAGCAGGCGAAGGTCGATGTGCACCGCCGGATCGCGGCGGCGCGGGAGGTGGCCGACCTCGTGCTGTTGCGCGAGGAGCTCGAGGATCGCTTCGGCGAGGTGCCAGAGCCGCTGCGCAACCTGATCGCGTTGCAGCAGGCGCGGATCAAGCTCGGCCAGGCGGGCGCGCGGGCGGTCACGTTCCGGGGCGGCCGACTGGCCGTGACGCCGGTGGAACTCGATTCGGTGCGGGCGAAGAAGATCCGCGCCGAGATCCCCGAGGCGCTGTACGAGTCGGGCAAGTCGCAGCTGTCGGTGCGGGTGCCGGATGATCCCGCGAAGCGATTCCCGGCCGTGGTCCGGGCCGCCGACGTGCTCCTCGCGGTGACGCGCGAGGCGGCCTGACGGCCGCCTCGCGCACAGTTCACGCTCGGCCGGTCGCCTCGCGTCCGCGCCACGACAGGGAGTCGAGCGTCACCGCGGCGAGCAACACCAGCGCGGTGACGATGTACTTGGTCCCGGCGCTGACGTTCAGCAGACCGCGGTCCTTCTTCGATCAGGGGGGTCTTCTGTCAAGGCTCGATTAAACAAACGCCAACATTCGCCAATCTGGCCCCCAAGTTTGGCCGAGGCTCGGCAACACTTGTCCGGTTGGCCATCATCGATCTCCGGACAGCGTTCGTCATCCAGAAAAAAGACTGACCGCTTGCGGGCAAATACCGATTTGGCGGAGCCGGGGGAACCACGGACCGGCGTGAAGCGGACGGACGGACCGGCGTTGAGGGGCGGCGTGCGGACCGGCGTGAACTCTTCGTTCCCTCTTCGGATCCACTCGCTACCATCCGGCAAGATCACGATGAAGCACGTGAAGTCCATCCTGGCGCTCGGCGCCTTTTTTGTGGTCGCGGCGGCCCTGTCCGCCTGCGGCTCCGGCATCTCCGGCAATTCGGTTGCGGATATGGCGGGCAATCCGGTCACGACCGCCGCGTTCAACCACTGGATGTACGTGGCGGCGAAGGGCAACGCCTCGCAGAGCCCGGGCGCGCCCGTGATCGTCCCCAACGACCCGCCGGAGTTCAAGAAGTGCATCGCCCAGGTCCGCAAGCAGATCCCGACGCTGGCGAAGACGACCGACAAGCAACTGAAGGTGGACTGCAATCAGCTGTTCGCATCGCTCGGCAGCCAGGTCATGGATTTCCTGATCAAGTCCTACTGGTACCAGGCGGAGGCGCACAAGCTCGGCATCAACGTCACCGACGCGCAGGTCCAGAACGTCTTCAACACCGACAAGAAGCAGCAGTTCCCCACGGATGCGGCGTTCAACCAGTTCCTCAGCCAGTCGGGCCAGACGCTCCAGGACATCCTCTTCCGCGTCCGCGTCAACGAGATCTTCAAGAAGCTGCTCGCCAAGCACCAGGCGGCCGTCACGACCGCCGCGATCGCCGCGTACTACAACAGCCACACCTCGCAGTTCGGCACGCCCCAGACTCGCGACATCCGCATCGTCCGCACGACGAACGCCCAGCAGGCGGCCGCCGCGAAGGCCGCGCTTCAGTCGGGCCAGAGCTGGAAGGACGTCGCCAAGAAGTACTCGGTCGACACCTCGACCAAGAACAACGGCGGCCTGCTGTCCGGCGTCACCAAGGGCGAGGAGGAGCAGGCGCTTGACACGGCCGCGTTCTCCGCTCCGGCGCACAAGCTTCAGGGTGTGATCCACGGACAGTTCGGCTATTACGTGTTTGAGGTGACGAACATCAAGCATTCGACCCAGCAGTCGCTCGCGCAGGCCACGCCGCTGATCAAGCAGATCCTCACGGGCCAGTCGCAGAGCAGCGCCCAGACCGCGGTCGATGCGCAGGCGAAGAAGGACTGGCTGAAGAAGACCACCTGCCGCACGCCGTACGCGATGGCCGACTGCAACGGCTACAAGCCACCGAAGACGACAACGACCACGGCCCCGACGACGACCACGGCCCCGGGGACGACCACGGCGCCGCCGGCCACGACGTCGACCGCGTCCTCGACGTCCTCCAGCAAGTAGCCGCGGTGAGCTCCGGACCGCCGGAGATCCAGCGGGCCCTCGCCCGACTCGACGCGATCACCCGGCGGCTCCGCAAGGAGTGTCCCTGGGACCGCGAGCAGAATGAGCGCACGATCGTGCCGCACACGGTCGAGGAGGCGTACGAGCTCGCGGATGCGGCCAACCGCCACGACGACGCCAAGCTCCTCGACGAGCTCGGCGACGTCCTGTTCCAGGTGCACTTCCTCTCGCTGCTGCTCGAGGAACGCGGCGCCGGCGATCTGGCGCAGGTCGCTGAGCACTGCACCGAGAAGCTCATCCGTCGCCACCCGCACGTGTTCGGCGAAGTCGAGGCAGAGACCGCGCAGCAGGTTCTGAGGAACTGGGATCAGATCAAGAAGGGTGAGCCCGGCCGGGAGCCTGGATTGTTCGGTGAGGTGCCCGAGAACCTGCCTGCCCCCCTGTACGCGCGCAAGCTGCAGCGTCGGGCCGCGACGAGCGGTTTCGACTTTCCCGGTGTCGAGGGTCCGCTGCAGTCGGTACGCGACGAGCTCGCCGAGCTCGAGCACGCGAGCACGCCCGAGGAGCGCTTCCACGAGCTCGGCGACGTGCTGTTCGCGGCGGTCAACCTCGCGCGGAAATTGCGGGTCGATCCGGAGCTCGCGCTCCGGGCCGCGGCGGAGCGGTTCCGGACGCGCGTCGGCGACGGCAGCGAGCTGGCCGCATCCGAGGGCCGAAGCTGGAACGATCTGACGCCCGACGAGCAGCTCGCCTACTATGCCCGCGCCCGTCTGCGCGAAGGAGGTCACCACCAGAGATGAGCCAGATCGAGCACGTACACGCCAGGCAGATCCTCGACAGCCGCGGTAACCCGACGGTCGAGGTCGAGTTGAGCGTGCGATCCGGGGCGTGGGGGCGCGCGGCTGTGCCCTCGGGCGCATCCACCGGCGAGTTCGAGGCGACCGAACTGCGCGACGGCGGCTCGGACTGGATGGGCAAGGGCGTGACCCGCGCGGTCGACAACGTCAACGGTGAGATCGCGACCGCTGTGCGCGGCCAGGACGCCTCGAGCCAGGCGGCGCTCGACCGGATGCTGATCGCCCTTGACGGCACGCCGAACAAGTCGCGGCTGGGGGCCAACGCGATCCTTGCGGTGTCACTCGCGGCAGCGCACGCTGCCGCCGCGGAAGAGCGACTGCCGCTGTGGCGCTACCTCGGCGGCGAGACCGCGCACATCCTGCCGGTGCCGATGATGAACGTCCTCAATGGCGGCGTCCACGCCGACAACAAGGTCGACTTTCAGGAGTTCATGATCGTGCCGGTCGGCGCGCGGACGTTCTCCGAGGCGCTGCGGGTGTGCGTCGAGGTCTTCCACAACCTCAAGAACACGCTGCACGAGAAGGGCTACTCGACCTCGGTCGGCGACGAGGGCGGCTTCGCCCCCGACCTCGGCTCCAACGAGGAGGCGCTCGAGGTGCTGATGGCCGGGATCGGCGCGGCCGGCTACGTCCCCGGCGACCAGGTCGCGATCGCGCTTGACCCGGCGGTGTCGGAGCTCTACCGCGACAACGCGTACGTGCTCGAGCACGAGGGGCGCTCGCTGAGTGCCGACGAGATGGCCGCCTACTGGACCGAGCTCGCCGGCCGCTACCCGATCATCTCGCTCGAGGACGGCATGGCCGAGGATGACTGGGACGGCTGGGCAACGCTCACCCAGCGTCTCGGCGGTCAGCTCCAGCTCGTTGGCGACGACCTGTTCGTGACAAACACGGACCGGCTCAAGCGCGGGATCGACAGCGCCGTCGCGAACTCGATCCTGATCAAGGTCAACCAGATCGGCACGCTCACGGAGACGCTCGCGGCGATCCGCATGGCCCGCGAGGCGGGCTACAGCGCCGTCATCTCCCATCGCTCCGGCGAGACCGAGGACGTCACGATCGCCGACCTCGCGGTGGCGACCGGCGTCGGCCAGATCAAGACCGGCGCGCCGTCCCGCACGGACCGGGTCGCGAAGTACAACCAGCTGCTGCGGATCGAGGAAGCGCTCGGCCCGGATTCGGCATACCTGGGGCGGCGAGCGTTCCGCTCGTAGGAGACCGCACCCGGCCGTTGGCCGCCGCTCCGGCGCATCCGGCGCAGCGCTTTGTGCAGCAGGAAGGAGTCCGCGCGTGGCGAACGAAGCGCGAACGGGATGCCGCCAGCTCGCTCCGCACCACACGCGGCCCGCGCCTCGCGCTCGGCACGGTCCGCGAAGGCCGCCAGGGCCCCGAGGCCCGTGCAGCGCCCGCGCCGCGTGCCCTCGCGCGGGCAGCCGGTGCGCGTGCGCTGGGATCGGCTCGGGCGGATCGGCCTGTTGCTCGTGCTGCTCGTCGTCGCGGGGCTGTACGTCAAGCAGGGGCTGTCGCTGCTGTCGACGCGTGCTCAGGCCGAGCAGCAGTTGAGCATCGTCCACCGGCTCACCCGCGAGAACGCCCAGCTCGTCAAGGAGCGCGACTCTCTGAGCAATCCCGCGACGATCGAGCGCGACGCGCGGGCGCTCGGGATGGTGCGGACCGGCGAGCGGCCATACGTGATCACCGGCCTGCCGAACCGCTGACGCCGCGGGCGGGGGGCGCAGAGTTGGTAGCGCCGACTGCGTGCGGGAAGGACTGACCCACGTGTTGCAGTTCGACGAAGTGATCGGGCTATGGCTGGAGGGTCAGCGCCGGCTGGCGCACGCCGAGCCGGCCATCAGGCCCGCGCTCGAGCGGGTGACCGACGCGATCGTGGAGGAGCTCCGCCGCCGACTCGGCGGTCCGTTCACGACAGATGAGCTTGCGCGCCTGTACGTCGAGCAGGGCACCGACTGGTGCTTCGACATCGCGACGCGGGCCGCGCCCAGCACGCCCGAGGCGTGGGATCTCACCACCGTGGGCGGCGCCGCGTTCGCCCGCTACGTGCGCGAGGCGAGCGACTACGGCGGCGGCCGCCGGATCATCGCCGACGAGCAGTAACGCTGTGTCGTGCGCCTTCCGGCCGGACCGTGCGGCCACCTCGCGCGGCGCAGGCAACCTGTCTACGAGTCCGAGTCCGAGTCCGAGTCTGAGTCCGAGTCGTCGGGATCCTCGACGCCGGCGCGCCGGATCACGATCTGGTCTTCCTCGATCGTGACCTCGACCGGCCGGTGCCCGGCCCAGTACTCGGCGTAGATCGGGTCGTCCTGGACGGCGGGGTCGAGCCACAGGCCGTAGCCCTCTTCGCCGTGGTCGAAGGTCGCCTCGAGCGTGGCGGGGCCCTTGCCGCGCCGGGGGCGGGAGCCGCCGCGTCCGCCGCGCCGTCCCCGTCGCCGGCGTGCCGGCCGATCCTCGTCGTCGTCGGATTCGTCCTCCTCCTCGTCGGCCGCTTCGGCCTGGGCCGCGTCCAGTTCCGCAGCGATCAGAGCGTCGTCCTCGGCGCGGAGGTCGATCTCGTCGTCATAGTCGAGAGCGGCGGGAACGCCTTCGGCTTCGTCACCGGGCTCGAGTCCCTGCTCGCGCTTGAACGCTTGGATTTGCTGGACGGTGACCTCGAGTTGATGTGCGATCCATGCATCGGTTCGCCCCTGGCGCACCCATGCGCGGATCCGGTTCAGTTCAGGTCTTAAAGATCGTCGTGCCATGAGGCGCGGAGACTAGTACAGGGGACGGTTGGAGCGCGGTCCTAGACATTTTGTGCAAAAGAGCGCATTGGCGGTATGCTGGGCGCGAGGGCGAGTCGACCCGCCGGTCGAGAGAGGGTCGGAGTCCGCCTTCAGACCATCAGGCGAGCAGGGAGGCACTTCCCACATGTTGGTACTCACGCGCAAGTCCAACCAAAGCATCATGATTGGGGATGACATCGAGGTTTCAGTGCTTGCGATCATGGGGGAGAAGGTGCGGATCGGGATCCAGGCCCCGCGCGACATCCCGGTGTTCCGTAAGGAGGTTTACCTCGAAATCCAGCAGGAACGTGTCGGTGCCTCAAAAGGTGCCCGCGAGGAAGTTGACGCGGCGCTCCGCGGTCTCAGCAGCGACGCGCGGTAGCTCGTTCGGCGACGCCCACGGGCATCGGCGGCGGCAGGGTCAGCCGAGCAAGTAGTAGAGCGTCTCGAACATCGCCACCGTGACGATCACGGCGGTGGCGATGAGCGAGAGGACGAGCAGCCAAAACCGGATCGAGCTGCGCTTTTGCTCACGTGCGCGTGTGCGGGTTCGCGAGCGATGCACAGCATTGCGGCGCAGGCTATCTCTGCGACTCCGGTCGAGTTGCGCCTCGTGCCGGAATTCCTGCTCCAACTGCGCAAGGCTCTGGCGCATCTTCATCGCCATCGGTGTCGAGCCTACCATTCCTTACGGCTCCTTGACGTTATGTCCACGAATTGCGCTCATGGACACAGTTGCGGAGCTTTGCATCGGGATGGGCTATGGAGTGCGCTCGCCGCGCGCCGGCGCACCGAGGCCGGCGCGCGCGAGCGCGCCGGCCGGCTGGCACCGCAGGCCGAGGGGCCCCGGCGAACGGCTCAGTGAACGGTGGCGCCCCCGTACACCTGCACGAAGTGCAGGTAGTTGTCGGCGATCTGCGATGCCGCGGCCTCGCGGTCGAGTGACTTGTCGAGGAAGGCCTTGAGCGCGTCCCACCAGATCGAGCGGCCGATCGCGAAGCCGATGAAGCCCTCGACGGGCGCGGCCTGCTCGAGCCAGTGCTCGACCTTCTCGGTCGAGGCGCCGCGACCGAGCACCACGCAGACGACGTTCTCGCGGCCCGGGCCGGAGCGCGACTGCTCGGCGAGCATCTCCGCGTCAGAACGCTCGTCGACGCCCTCGATCTTCCACACGTCGACCTCGATCCCGAAGTTCTGGATGTCCTCGATCGCGCGGCGCATCAAGTCGGGGCGCAGCTCGGCGTCGTAGCGGTCGGTGTCACCGCCGACGCCGGCGAGCTGGTCGTCCGTCGCCGGCACGAGCAGCTCGAACAGGAACTTGCGGTCGCGTCCGTGCAGCCAGTCGGCGAGTCGCTTGAGCCGCCCGAGCTGACGCTCGTTCATGACCGGGTCGTCGTCGGAGTTGTAGCGGACGAGCACCTTGGAGAAGTCGGGGTTGAACTGCTCGATGTGGGCGCCGAAGTCGTCTCCGTAGTCGAAGTCGAACTCGTTCTGGCCGGACTTCTCGACCGGCATCGCGAGCGTCAGACCGGCGGCGCGGGCGCTCTGCGGGATGTCGCTGCCGAACTGCTCGTCGATCAGCACGCCGGCCGTGGTCGGCTCGAGTCCGCGCTTGACCGCCTCGACCATGCCCTCGTAGATCAGGTGCTTCGCGTCGGCGATCGTCGCGGTCTCCTCGGGCGTCGGATCACCCTGGATCCCGAACATCTTCTTCTGGAACGACCCGCGGTGGTCGAACGCGAGGATGTAGAGCTTCCCGTCGTATCCAAGAGCCATGGAATTCGCCCTCCTGAGCTAGTAATCGTCAGTCCAGTCTAGGCGGCAAGGACACTTCTGTGTAACTCCACCGTTAGGCTCTTACGCGTGGATCATCAGTTCGGAGGGGCGCCGTACACGATCGGCATCGAGGAGGAGCTGATGATCCTCGACGAGGAGACGCTCGAATTGGTCAACGCAATCGAGTCGCTGCTCGAACCGGCCCCGTCCGGGGAGATCAAGCCCGAGTTGATGGAGTCCGTCCTCGAGGTCTCGACCGAGCCGTGCGCGAACACCGCCGAGGCCGGCGAGCAGCTGCGGTCGCTCCGCCACCAGGTGATCGAGACGGCAGCGCGGAAGAAACTCACGATCGGCTCCGCCGGCACGCATCCGTTCGCGATGTGGGAGGACCAGCGGATCGTGGCGCGACCCCGCTATCGCGACCTCATCTCGGCGCTGCGCTTCGTCGCACGACAGGAGCTCATCTTCGGGATGCACGTGCACGTCGGCGTCGACAACCCCGACAAGGCGATCCACGTCGCCAACGGGATGCGCGTGCACATGCCGGTGCTGCTCGGCCTGTCCGCAAACTCCCCCTTCTGGCGCGCCGACTCGACCGGACTGGCCTCGACGCGGACACCGATCTTCCGAGCGTTCCCGCGCGTCGGCATCCCTCCCACGTACAAGGACTGGGAGGACTACGAGCGGCGGATCGAGTTCATGATCAAGGCGAAGGTGATCGAGGACTACACGTATCTCTGGCACGACGTCCGGCCGCACCCGAACTTCGGCACGGTCGAGGTCAGGGTGATGGACTCCCAGACGCACGTCGAGCACACGCTTGGGCTCGCCGCGCTCGTCCAGGGGCTGGTGAAGGAGCTGTCCGAGCATTTCGATGCCGGCAAGCCGCTGTCGAAGTACCCGTTCGAGATGCTCGACGAGAACAAGTGGCTGGCGGCGCGCCACGGGCTCGAGGGCGAGCTCGTCGATCTGCCGGAGTCCGAGCGGGTGCCGACGCGGTCGCTCGCCCGGCGCCTGATCGATCGGATGCGCGAGCATTGCCAGGATCTCGGCTCGCTGACCGAGCTCGAGGCGGTCGAGGATCTGCTCGAGCGCGGCAACGGCGCCTCCCGGCAGGTGGTCGTCTACGAGGCCAACCACGACCTCCGCGAGGTCATGGCCGAGATCGTGGCCGCCACAGCGGTGTAGCCGGCACCCTGACGACACCGGACAGCACCCCACAGCGGCGTAGCCGACACCCTCACGACACGGGCAGCCGGCCACACCCGGCGACAGAGAGCTGATCCGGCTTTCGACCCCCTCTACAATCGGACCGTGAGCACCGGCGGCCCGGATCTCTTCGTCATCTGCAAGAGCTGCGGGTCCGAGGTGAGCCCGTACATCACCGAATGCCCGTACTGCGGCAACCGGTTGCGCAAGCGGGCGCCGAAGCTCGATCGCGACGGGCGCGTCGCCGAGAAGCGCCGGCGGCGACCTCCGACCCCCTCGCTCCCGCGCCTGAAGCGCGGGGAGATCCCCGGGATTCGCGCGGAGTCGCGGCCCTACGCGACGATCACGCTCCTGCTCCTGAGCTTCGCCGGGTGCTTGCTGTGGCGCGCGGCCGCGATCGGCAGTCACGCCGCGATCGCGCTGTGGTACGACAACGGCACCCACACGTGGTGGAAGCTGCTCGTCGCGCCGTTCACCTATGCCACGACGGCCTACGCATTCGTCACGCTCACAGGCGTCGGGCTGTACGGCTGGCTGATGGAGCGCCGCCACGGTCCGTGGGCCGTGCTCGTGCTGTTCGCGGCCGGTGCGATCGGCGGGGCCGCCGCGAGCATCGCGGTGAACCCGCACTCGATCTGGCTCGGCGCCAACGGCGGCGCGCTCGCGCTGATGGTCGCGTGGGCGATCCCGGACCTGCTCGCAATGCGAGCCGGCCAGGAGATCGAGGGCGACGTGCTCGGCACGGGCATCTTCGCGATCGCGGTCGCGCTGATGCCGCTGGCGACGCTCGAGGCGAGCTGGATGTCGGACGTCGTCGGGGTCGTGGTCGGCATCGTCCTCGGGGTTCCGCTCGCGCGGATGCAGCAGGCCGGCTGACCGCGCCGCCCGGCGCTACTCGACGCTGATCGTGCCCGGAACGCCTCGCACCAGGCGACCGATCCGCGAGCCCGCAAGCATGCCGGCCGACGACTCGGGCACCGCCGCGAGCAGTCCGCCCGAGGTCATCGCATCGCACACGAGCCAGCGGCGCGCGGCCACAACGTCCCCGCCAAAGGTCGAGAATTCCCCGGCAAACGCTCGGTTGCGCCGCGTCCCGCCTGCGACCGCGCCCTCGTCCGGATCCGCCAGCAGCTCCAGCACCCCGTCGATCGCCGGCACGGCGGCCGCGTCGACCTCGGCTGCGACCCCGCTCGCGAGCGCCAGTTCGTGCAGGTGCCCGAGCAGGCCGAAGCCCGTCACATCCGTCAGCGCGTGGGCGCCGGCCGCGCGCGCCGCCACGGACGCCTCCCGGTTCAGCATCGTCATCACGCGCACCGCAGCCTCGATCGGGGCGCCGACGATCCCCCGCTTCAGCGCCGTTGACACCGCACCGGCGCCGAGCGGCTTGGTCAGCACCAGCACGTCGCCGGCGACCCCGCCCGCGTTCGTCAGGACCTCATCAGGATGGACGATGCCGGTGACGGCCATGCCGAACTTCGGCTCCGCGTCCTCGATCGAGTGGCCGCCGAGGATCGCGACGCCCGCCTGCGAGGCGACCGCAGCGCCGCCTCGCAGGATCTCGAGCAGCACGTTCTCGCCGAGCTCCTGCAACGAGAACGCGACGAGGTTGAGAGCGCTCACCGGGGTCGCGCCCATCGCGTAGATGTCCGACAGCGCGTTCGTGGCCGCGATCCGGCCAAAATCGAACGGGTCATCGACGATCGGAGTGAAGAAGTCGACGGTGTGCACGAGCGCGAGGTCGTCGCGCAGCCGGTACACGCCGGCATCGTCGGCGAGGTCGAAGCCGACGATCACATTCGGATCGGGGGTGGATGCGGGCAGCCGCGCGAGCAGCGGACCGATCGCCGCCGCCGGGAGCTTGCAGCCACACCCGGCGCCATGAGAGAGGGAGGTCAGCTGGACGACCACGCACGTATGATGCTGCAAGCGAGTGCCGGACCGCGATTACACCGACGCCGAGATCGATGCCGCAATTGCCGCGATCACCGATCCCGAGCGATTGCAGCAGGCGCAGGACATCGTCATGCGTACTGCTCCGTCGCTGCAGAGGGTGCTCGCGAGCGCGCTCGAGCAGGGCGGTTGGTTCAGCTCCGGCCACGATCAGGCGGTCCGCGAGGCGGCCGGCACCGAGGACCAGCAGCAGCGGATCCGTGCGGTGCGAACGCTGCTGGCGGAGGAGACGCGCCTGGGCATGCTTGTCGGCGTCGCGGTCGGGTTCGAGCTCGCGCGCGAGCTCGAGCTGGCAACGGACGCTCCCCCCACCCCATACGACAGAGAGGACTGATTGATGACGGATGTGCGCTTCCTTGGTCACGCGTGCTTCACGCTGTCTGACGGCGACACGACGGTTCTGATTGACCCGTTCCTGACGGGCAACCCGAAAGCGGCGATTGCCGCTGACGACGTGGCCGCGACGACGATCCTGCTCACGCACGGACATGCCGACCACATCGGCGACAGCGTGTCGATCGCCAAGCGCACCGGCGCGCCCGTCGTGGCGATCGTCGAGCTGGCAAACGAGGTCGGCAGCGACGGCGTCGAGATCCGCGACCCGAACCTCGGCGGCACGGTCAAGTTCGACTGGGGCTGGGTCAAGCTCGTGCCGGCCTGGCACACTTCGACCACGCCGAAGGGGACCATCAACACCCCCGCCGGACTGCTCGTCAACTTCAAGGACACGATCGTCTACCACCTCGGCGACACGTGCGTGTTCTCCGACATGCAGCTTGTCGGCAAGCGCTCGCCAATTGACATCGCGCTGATGTGCATCGGCGGCCACTACACGATGGATCGCACCGACGCGGTCGACGCCGCCGAGCTGATCGGCGCCAAGACCGTGATCCCCTGCCACTACAACACGTTCCCGCCGATCGAGGCCGACGCGCAGACGTTCAAGTCCGACGTCGAGTCCGCCACGGGATCGAACGTCGTCGTGCTCGAGCCCGGCGAGACCCACTCGACGTGACCCACGCGATCGTCCTGATCCAGGCCGAGCGCGCCGCGCTGGCGACGCTCGGCGGCGAGCTTGCTGATATCGAGGGGGTCGCCGAGGCGTACTCGGTGACCGGCGATTGGGATTTCGTCGCGATCCTGCGGCTGCGCCAGCACGACGAGCTCGCGCGCGTGGTCACCGTCAAGATCTCGCAACTGAGCGGCGTGCTGCGAACCTCGACGATGGTCGCGTTCGAGGTCTACTCGCGCCACGACCTCGAGGCGATGTTCTCGGTCGGTCAGTGACGGCGACCGGGCGATCGCGCGCGCCCGTAGGCGTGCGCGATCGCCCGGTCGAAGCCGCTCGCCATCGCGTCGTACGTGTACGCGCCGACGGCCCGCCGTGCGGTCGCCCCGAGGCGCCGGCCCAGCGCCGGATCGTTCAGCAGCCTCCGCACAGCGTGCGCGAGCGCGTCAGGGTCGCCGGCCGGGACGACGACCCCGGTCTGGCCATCGACGACGAGCCCGCCGGCCACCGCCCCGACCGCGTCCGAGGCGATCATCGGGCGGCCCTGGTGCATCGCCTCGTTGCAGACAAGGCCCCAGGGCTCGCGGAACCGGGGCGTCGGGATCGACGGCAGCAGCGCGAACTCGGCCGCCGCGTAGGCGACCGGAAGCTGCGCGCGCGGCAGCGATCCGAGCAGCCGGGCGCCCGGGAGCGCGTCGAACGCGGCCGCGAACGGGCCCTCGCCGATCACGACGAGCATCGCGCCGGACACGTGCTGCCAGGCCTCGAACAGGACCGCGGCGCCCTTCTCCTGCACGAGCCGGCCGACGTACACGACGAGCGGACCCTCCGGGAGATGGTGGGCGCGGCGAAACGCTGCGATCTCCTCGGGCGAGACCACGCGTCCGAACAGGTCCGGCTCGACCGACTGCGGCGCAATGAAGACGTCTTCGTCGTGCCCCCTGATGCCCGCGACGAACCGCCGGACGTGCTCGCCGTAGGCGACGACCGCGTCGGCATGGCGGTAGATGTGATTTGTGGCGTGCAACGCCACAACATGCGTCGCGGAGCGCGGCTGCGCCCACACGGATGCCCACAAGACAAACGGACGACGATGGAGCCGGGCGCCTGCATACGCCGCTGGGAGGATCGCGCCGCCGGCGAAGCCGCCGATCACGGCGTCATAGCGCCGGCCGAGCGTGAGCGCCTCGCGCGGCCCGCGCAGGCGGCGAGCCGGGAACGGAGCCTGCGCGAGCTGGTGGTCGAGGTCGGCGAACCAGGCGGGGACGTAGCGCTCGCCGCCGCCGAAGCACAGGACCTCGACGCCGTGGCGCCGGGCGAGCCGCTCGAACAGTGGCATCCGGTACGCCGTCAGGTATGTCGTCAGCAGGGCGATCGCCACGAGGGGCGAGACTCTACGGCTGCGTGCCGCTCCCGCGCGATACTGCACCTCTCCACCGGCATTCGCAATCGAGAACGTGAGACATACGGCACAAACCTTTGTCGTGGCGCTGAGCAGCCTGGTGCTGGCGGCGTGCGGTGGCTCGAGCCACCCCTCCGCGACGACCACCTCGAGGGGCACACCGCCGGCGTCGACCAGCGCGACCACGCCGGCGCCCTCGACCGGCACGACCTCGACAACCACGACGTCGGCAAGCACGACGCCGGCCACCCCGTCGTCAAGCGGGAGCGCGACGACCACGTCGTCCTCGAGGTCGCCGGGCGGCTCGACCAACGTGCGCGTGCCGGCGACGTTCGTGATCCGCCCGGGCGGCACGCTCGCCCCGCCGTCGGTGTCGGCCCCCGCCTTCCTCGCGGTCCGGCTGACGGTCGCCTCCGGCGACGGACGGGCGCATCACGTCGTGCTGAAGACGCCGACACCGCACACGCTGAGCGTTCCGGCCGGCGGACGCGCGTCGGTGCTCGTGCCCGGGCTGCGCGCCGGCCAATACCCGATCGAGGTCGACGGGAGCGCGCGCGGGCTGCTCTCGATCGGCGGCGAGCCCGGTCCGTAAGGTTGAGGCGACCTGCTACGCGATTCGCGACCCGAGCGCGGCCCCGCGGTCGGGTCGCAGCAGCACGACGCCCTTGTCAGGATCGAGCGCGCCGAGGACGAGGACCTCGGAGGAGAACGCGCCGATCCGGCGCGGCGGGAAGTTGACGACCGCGACGACGAGGCTGTCGAGGAGCTCGTCGCGCGCGTAGTTCGTGATCTGCGCGGACGAGCGCTTCGTGCCGACCTCCGCGCCGAAGTCGATCGTGAGCTTCCACGCGGGCACGCGTGCCTCGGGAAAATCGTCGACGGCGACGATCCGGCCGACGCGCATGTCGACCGCGCTGAAGTGGCCGATATCGATCACGCGCGGGGAGTCTGCCAGCCGCGCCGCTACGGCGCGGTCGGTCCCGGGCACGGAGCGCTCGACCCTGGGTCGCTCGCGCAACCGGCCGATCCGGAGTCGTCGCCACCGCTCGCGCCGGGAACCGTGGACGACGAGGCCGTTGTGGTCGTCGTCGTGGTCGTCGTCGTTGTCGAGCCGACCGCCTCCGTCGTCGTCGGAGGCGCCGTGTCGGTCATCGTCGGCGGGGTCGTCGTCACCGACGAGGACGGCGGCGGCGAGGCGACGGTCGCCGGCGGCGAGCTCACCGTCGGCGTCGTCGAGCTGCTCGGCGGTGCCGGCGGCGTCGGCGCGAGGATCGTCGGGTCGTTCTGCGACTGCGTGCGGCCGGTTGCGGCCGCCGTCTGCGAGGCGCTCGTCGACGTCGTCGTCGTGGACTGGGACGTCGAGACGGAGACCGACGCGACGAGCGTCGGCTGCGCGGCGGCCGCCTTCTTCGGCGTTGCCTTCTTGGTGTTCGTCACCGTCTTGACCCTCGGGTCGAGCGCGCGCGAGGGAGCGCTCCAGGTCTTCGGCACATGCCCGAGCGGGGCGGCCGGAACGGCGGCCTGGAGGGAGGGTGTCGTCGCCGCGGGATGGTGATGCGTGGGCTTGCTCGAGTGGTCGACCTCGACGGCCCCGGCGGTCACGATCACTGCGGCCGCGAGCCCCGCCGCAGCCTTCGTCGCGATCGCGCCCATCCCGGCGGAGAGGACGCTGCCGGCGGTCGATCCGGCGACGAGCGTCCCGCTCGCGCCGGCGGCGGCGGTCGAGCCAGCCGCGCCGGCGCTTGTCGCGCTCGAGCCGGCGGAGTGGCCGAGGTGCGCGACGATCGCCTTCTTGAGGAGCACAAGCGGTCCGATCGGCATGATCGCCGCGAGCGCCTTGTTCGTCTCCTTGAGCTGCGAGCGGAACGCCGAACAGCGCTTGCACGCGCGTAGGTGCCGGCGCACGAGCGGGCTCGGCCGGCGCTGGAGGCCCTCGGCGATTTCCCCAAGCTCGATCCGGACTTCGTTGCACGACAGCAGTCGCGCCTCGGCGGCCTCGGCGAGTGAGATCCGGGCGCGGACGAGCAGCGACTTGACGCTTGGCACGGTCGTCTCCATCGCCTCGGCGATCTGCTCGTAGGAGAGGGCATCCATCTCTCTGAGCACGAGGGCGGTCTTCTGCGTCTCGGGCAGCTCGTGGATGTCGCCGACGAGCAGCCTGAACTCCTCGCGCTCGTGGACCTTGTCGGCGGTACTTGCGCCGTGGTCGGAGAGGTGGACGTCCATCGAGTCGACGCCGATCGCCTGGATCCGCCGGAGGTGGTTGAGGCTGCGGTTGCGCGCGATCCGGTACAGCCACGGGCGGACGTTGATCGGCCGCTCGTCGGCCGTCATCGCGTTGAACGCTGCCGCGAACACCTCCTGGAGAACGTCCTCGGCATCCTCGCGCGAGCCGAGCAGGTGGCGGCAGAAGGCGAGCAGGCGCGACTCGTACCGGGAGACGAGAACCTCGAACGCTGTCGTGTTGCCGCGGCGCACGAGCGCGACGAGGCGCTCGTCCGACTGCAGCCTGAGCAGGGGCGAGCGCGCATGCAGCCCGACCCCCCCAGCGTATTTCAGAGCAGATACTTCCACGGCCCGACGTGACTCCCTCGCGAGGATTCTCGACTAATAGGACACCGTAGCAGCGGATAAGTTGCGGTCTATCCTCCCGAGGAGACCCGCCCGGGTAGACAAACTGGCAAAGTCCGCGCGCTTAAAACGCGCTGCTCGCAAGAGCTTGCGGGTTCGAGTCCCGCCCCGGGTATTCGCCCTTCGACACCGGCCCCGCCGATCGGCAGGGTGGCGCCCGTCGGGCCGCTCGCTCGCGCGGGGCCGCGGCCGGCGCGGCCCCTCAACCTCGATCAACCAGTGTCGTCTACGCCGCGGCGGTTGCCGTCGCTTGGCTTGCTCGACCCGCGAGCCCGGCGAGCAGGCTCTCGATGAGCGCGTGATCGCCGCTGATCTGCAGCCCGCCACGGTCGTGGTCGGGTGAGAACGCTGCGATCCACGCTCCGGTGTCGCCGCTCACACGGGCGTCGGCTCGGTCTGCCGGTCGCTCTTCGAGCGTGATCCGGCCGCCGGACACGGTCAGCGCATACGACACCGCCTCGCCTCCTGCCTTGGCGTCGGTGACGGTGAATTCAGCCGTGCCGGCGATGCCGGAAGCGGGATGCACGAGGCCGGGCGCAAGTCTGAAGATGGCGCCGATGTCGACTGCTTCAGAGGAGCGCGGCGCGCTCCACACCCAGTCGTAGCCCCAGCGCGCGAGCGCTCCGAGGATCGGCATCAGTTCTCGCGCGCGCTCGGTCAGGTCGTAGTCGACGCGCGGCGGCACCTCGCGGTAACGCTTGCGGGTCAGCATGCCGTCGGCGACCATGCGATTCAGCCGCGAACGAAGCTGCTCGGTTGAGATACCGGGCAGCACCCGCTGCAGCTCGACAAACCGCCTGGGGCCGGCGGCCAGGTCGCGAACGATGAGCAATGTCCATTTGTCGCCGACAAGATCGAGCGCGCGAGCGTCCGGCGACCACTGGTCATAGGGATGGCGTTTGGGCGGTGGTACCTGAGGAATGGGACTGCCTCCCGGTTGGACGGATTCCTACCTACCAACTTTGAGTCTAACGAGTGTCGAGGTGCAGGCAAGCGGACCTAAACGACTGGTCGATGCCGTTTCGCCAGTTTTCGCGGAAGCAGTCGTTATGGGGGGTATGGGAGAGCTCATCGTCCTCGCCGAACGTCTGGCCGACCGCTCGCGTCCCGCTCCGGGGCGCGCTGCGGCCTTCTTCTTCGATCTCAGTTGCCCCTTCTCCTACCTCGCCGCGGAGCGGGTCGAGCGGATTCTCGGAGACGCTGAGTGGATCCCGACGAGCGGTGGACCGTTGGGCGGGCTTGTGTGGGCGCAGTCGCCGGCGGCGCGCCGGGAGGCCGAACGACGAGCAGTGGAGCTGCGCCTCCCGCTCGTGTGGCCGGACGGCTTCCCGGCCGCGTCCGCGCTGCGGGCGGCGGCATACGCGGCCGAGATCGGCGCCGGCGCCCGCTTCGCACTCGCGGCCAGCCGGCTGGCGTTCTGCGGCGGGTTCGACCTCTGCGATCGGGAGATCCTCGCCGAGGCGGCCGCCGCGGCCGGCGTGCCGATCGATCAGTGCCTCGCCGCAGCCGGAGACCCGGGGCGCGACGCGCCGCTGCTGGCGACGGCGCGCGGCTTGATCGCGCGCGGCGTGAGCGAGCTGCCCGCCGTCCGGATCGAGCAGCGCTGGATCGGCGGCGAGCGGGCGCTCGCGGCCGCGGGAGCGCTGATGCGCGCGGCCGGTCGGCCGCTTGCGCCGGCAAGCTAGCTCCGTTCCCCGCGGGGGTTTCCGACCGCGGTCCGCCCGGTCGCCCGCGAGACCCGAGATGATGTGCGCATGGGTGCCTCGCGCAGCGATCCTCGCGAGCAGGTCCCCCCGGCGACGCCGGTCGCGCGCGGACGGCTGACCGGTCGCGCCGGCGCCGCGATCAGGCGCTTCTGGCGTCACGCCTGGAACGCGAACATCACCGGCAACGCGGCGATGCTCGCGTACAACATGCTGCTCGCGGTGATCCCGGTCGCACTGCTCGCGCTGTTCATCGGCGGGCAGGTGCTGCGCTCGAACGCGATCCAGAACAGCGTGCTGACCGACCTGCGCGAGGTCTTCCCGGGTACGGCCGAGCACACGCTGAACTCGTTGCTCACCGAGATCAAGAATTCGACGACCGGGACCGGCGTGCTCGCATTGGTCGCGAGCGTGTGGCTCGGCTCCTCGTTCTGGGGCGCGCTCGACACGGCGTTCAGCCACATCTACGGCTGTCCCGCGCGCCGCTGGATCGACCAGAAGCGCTTCGGCATCGCGATGGTGCTCGTGGTGCTGCTGCTGATGGTCGCGACCGTCCTGGTGCCGGTCGTGCAGAGCATCCTGCGGGCCGGCGCCGAAGACCTGCCGTTCGACCTCGCGCGGATTGCCGACCTCGTGTACGTGCTGACGCTGGGCCTCAGCGTCGTGCTGCTGTTCATGTGCCTGGCGCTGATCTACTCGAGCGTTCCGAACCGGCGCATCCCGTGGCGCGCGGTGTGGCCTGGCGCGCTTGCGGCGACGGTGGCGATCGGCGTGGTCAGCTACGCCTTCCCGGCATATCTGTCAAACATCTCGACGATCGCCCAGTTCGGCACGACGATCGTGTTCGTGCTGATCGTGCTCGGGTGGTTCTACCTGCTCGCCGTGATCATTCTCGGCGGCGCGGTCATCAACGCGATGCGTGTTAGCGTCCCGAGCTCGTGAGCACCGAGGCGACCAGCACCCAGCTGCACGGCGGCGCGCTCGTCGCCGCGCGCCTGAAGGCGCACGGCGTGACGACGTTGTTCACATTGTCGGGCGGTCACCTGTTCTCGATCTATGACGGCTGCCGCGCGGAGGGGATCGAGATCGTCGACGTCCGCCACGAGCAGACCGCGGCGTTCGCGGCGGAGGGGTGGGCGAAGGTGACGCGTTCGGTCGGCGTGTGCGCGCTGACGGCCGGGCCGGGCGTCACCAATGGGATGAGCGCGCTCGCCTCGGCCGGCCTGAACCAGTCGCCCGTGCTGGCGCTCGGCGGCCGCGCGCCGCAGATGCGCTGGGGGCAGGGCTCGCTCCAGGAGATCGACCACATTTCGTTCGTGCGCCCGCTCGTGAAGTTCGCGGCGACGCCGGAGAGCACCGCGGAGATTCCGGGCCTCGTGGATGAGGCGATGCGGACGTCGCTGACTGCGCACTCAGGGCCGACGTTCGTGGACTTCCCGCTCGACTACGTGTTCATGGAGGGCCCGTCCGAGCCCGCTCGGGTCGATCCGCTGCCGCAGCCGTGGGCGGGCGCGTTTGGCGGCGATGCGCGCGCGCTCGACCGAGCGGTCGCGCTCCTGGCCGAGGCCGAACGGCCGGCGATCATGGCCGGCACCGGGCTGTACTGGGGCCGGGGCGAGGAGCAGCTGCGGGTGTTGGCCGAGCGGCTGCGAATCCCCGTCTTCCTCAACGGTCTCGGCCGCGGCTGCGTGCCGGCCGATCACGAGCTGTTCTTCTCACGCGCGCGCGGCGCGGCGCTCGGCCAGGCCGATGTGGTGGTCGTGATCGGCGTGCCACTCGACTTCCGGCTCGGGTTCGGCGGCGTGTTCGCCCCCGACGCGGAGATCATCGTCGCGGACGTCGCCGAGCCTCAGCGCGATCATCCCCGGCCGGTGAGCGCCGAGCTGTACGGGCCGCTGCCGGCCGCGCTGTCCGCGTTGTCCGGCGGGGTGGGCGGAGGCGACGCGGCCCGGTCGTCGTCGGAGCGTGAGGCGTGGATCGGGTCGCTGCGTGCGATCGAGACCGAGAAGCGTGCCGGCGAGTCCGCCGAGCTCGGGGATCCGCGCGCGCCGCTGCACCCGATGCGGATCTACGGCGAGCTCGCGTCGGTGCTCGATCGCGACGCGATCGTGATCGGCGACGGCGGCGATTTCGTCTCCTATGCCGGTCGCGTCGTGGACTCGTTCGAGCCCGGCTGCTGGCTTGACCCGGGACCGTACGGGTGTCTCGGGACCGGGCCGGGCTACGCGCTCGCCGCAAAGCTCGCCCACCCGGACCGCCAGGTCGTGCTGCTGCTCGGCGACGGCGCGTTCGGGTTCTCCGGAATGGACTTCGACACGCTCGCGCGGCACGGCGTCGGGGTTGTTGCCGTGGTCGGCAACAACGGCATCTGGGCGCTCGAGAAACATCCGATGGAAGCGATCTACGGCTACTCAGTCGCGGCCGAGCTACGGCCGGAGACCCGTTACGACACGGTCGCCGAGGCGCTCGGCTGCGATGGGACCCTCGTCCGCGAGCCCGCCGAGCTGCGGCCGGCGCTCGAGCGCGCGTTCGCATCGGGCCGGCCGACCGTCGTCAACGTCCTGACGGATCCCTCGATCGCCTATCCGCGGCGGTCCAATCTCGCGTAGCGGCGGTCCAATCTCGCGTAGCGGCACCCGCAGCGCAACGAAAACCGCCCACATCTCTGTGGGCGGCTTCCGATCCAGGTTTGGCCCAATCGGGACGGGCAGGGGTACGTGCCTGAAAGGGCCGGTTAGAGTGGTTCGGGCGGCGGGAGGCGCCGATGTCTGCGGCTTCGCCCGAACCTATGTAGGGCTGGGGATCGCCAGGCGAACCTCACCCCGGAGGAATGATCACGTTTCGGTCGGTTCGCGGCAATCGAACATTCGTCCAGATCGGCGTCCAGGCGATCTGGACACGCAGGTTCTGGATCGTTCAGCTCGTTTGTCCTGGGCGGACGAAGCCGGACACGCCTCTGCCAAACCTCGGATCGCCCGAGTCCCGATGTTACCGCGGGATCGGCGCGACACAAAGGCGAGCAGTCATGTCGGGGCGCACGTCGGCCGCGGCGGGATCAGCCGGACCGCCGAGCTTCACGTCAACCGTGTGAATCTTGATCGACTATCCTCTATTTGCATCGTGCGCCGACTGTTCTCCTTCCCGAACCCCGTCAACGAGAAGGCGGCGCGAGTCGTCGCCAGCGTCGTGCTTGCGACGGTGCTCGTGACCCTCGCCACCGGCTGGTACTGGCTTCTCATCCCGCTCACGTATGGCTTCTGGGCGCGCGTGCTGACCGGCCCGACGCTCAGCCCGCTCGGCTGGACCGCGCAGAACGTGATCGCACCGCGCCTCGGTGAGAAGAAGCCGGTGCCCGGCCCGCCCAAGCGTTTCGCGCAGGGCATGGGGGCCGTGATGGCAACCGGCGCACTCGTGCTCGCGCTCGTGGTTGGCGACCATGCGGCGGCCGACGTCGTGCTGAGCGCGTTCGTGCTCGCGGCCGGGCTCGAGTCGATCTTCGGCTACTGCCTCGGCTGCAAGGTGTTCGGAGCGCTGATGCGCGTCGGGGTCGTGCCGCAGACGGTCTGCGCGGAGTGCGCGGACGTCAGCCTGCGCTATTCGGCCGCGCGCTGAGGGGGCCGGTCACAACCCGAGCGCGGCGCCCCGCAGAATGTCGTGCTCGGAGACCTCGACCTGACCGAGACCGAACACCGCCATCACCTCGGTGAGGATGATCGTGCCGGCGACGATCGTCGGCGCCCGCGCCGGGTCCAGACCGGCGACATGCCGGCGCTCCTCGGTCGTCATCGCCGCCAGTTCCGCGCGCATGCGGTCGCGCTCGGCGCTCCTCAGCACGTATCCGTGGACCTTCTCCGGGTCGTAGGGGTCGAGCCGCTGCGCGATCGCGGCGAGTGAGGTCGCGGTGCCGGCGACCGCGATCGCGTGCTCGACCGCCCGCCGGTGATCTGCCGGGACCGCCGCTGTGAGGATCGCCCGCGCATCCTGCGCGAGCTCATCGAGCTCCGACGCGGTCGGTGGATCGTGCGCGATGTGGCGCTCGCTCTGGCGGACGACGCCGGCCTGCGTCGAGACGTGAAAGGTCGCGCTGCGGCCCCTGCCGATCACGAGCTCGGTCGAGCCGCCGCCGATGTCGATCACGAGCGTTGGAGTCGTGCTGCCCGGGTCGCGCTCGCTCGTCACGCCCAGGAACGTGAGCGCCGCCTCCTCGTCGCCGGTGAGGATGTGCGGGGTCAGGCCGTAGCGCCCCTGGACGCCGTCCGCAAACTGCCTGCCGTTGACGGCGTCCCTGACGGCGCTCGTGAGGACCGCGACCCGCCGGTCGGCCTGGTGGCGGTCGATGATCGCCGTGTAGTCCTCGAGCGTGTCAAAGACACGCTGCATCGCTTCGTCGTTGAGCGACCCATCGGCGTCGACCCCCGCGCCGAGCCGGGTGACCTTGCTGATGCGCTCGAGCTCGTCCGTGATCCGCCCGCCGCTGACGTCCGCGACGTACAGCCGGGTGGTGTTCGTTCCGATGTCGACGACGGCGGTGCGCGGCACTACGTGCGCATCCTGGCGAGTCGCAGCCAGACAAGCGTTGCCAACGTGGGTACGGCGGCCAGCATCAGGATGCACGGTTGCCTGGAGAGGAACGGGGGCGCGAGCGTCGCGGTTCCGCTCGCGAACCGCGTCGCGAGCACTGCCGTGCCCGCGATCAGCGCGATCGGCGTGGCCGCCGCGAGTGCCAGCGCGGCCGGGAAGCGCCACGCCGGAGGCTCGTCGGCAAGCAGGCGGTCGACCCGGGCCGGATCGACGCCGTGCTCGTCGAACGCGAGCATCGCGCGTGCGAGCGCCGGGGCACCGTGAGACGCCGCACTCTCGTCCGCCCCGAGCTCGGCGAGGAATTGGTGGTGCTCGTGCAGCCGGCGCAGCCACGGGACGAGGAACAGCGAGCGGGCGAGCACGCGTCCGGCCGCCAGCCTGAGCGGATCGCGCCGGCGGATGTGGTGGCGCTCGTGCGCGAGCAGCGCGGCGAGCGCGGCCGGGTCCAGCCTGCTGAGCGCCGCGGTCGTGATGAACACCTGTGGGCGCACCAGCCCCGCGCAGAATGCGTCGACCTGCGGGTCGTCGATCACGCTCGTGCCGTCGGGCAGCACCCCGACCGTCCGGGATCGCAGCGCGCGCACGAGGAGCCGCGAGCGCACGAGCTCGCGCGCGGCCGCGGTGAGCGCACTGAGGCTCACCGCGAGCCCGATCGCGGCGAGCGCGAGCACCGCGATCGCGCCGGCGTTCGCGGTCGGGTAGCTCAGCTGCTGACCGAGAAAGCTGATCGTGTGGCGGTGGCTGCCCGGCTCGATCCGCCACGACTCGATCAGACGGCTGACGAGAAACAGTGACGTGACGAGCCCGAGTCCCCCGATCGCGAGGCTCGCCCGCGACGTACGGGCGGCTGTCCTCGCGGCGGGCATCGGGTGGGTGAACGACGTCGCCATCTCCTACGCCGAATCGTAGACTAGGGTATGCGGCGATGGCGCAGCAGGTCCCACCGCAACTGCACGAGCTCGAGGCCGAGGTGATGGAGGAGGTCTGGGCCGAGGGCGAGGCCTCCGTGCGCTCGGTCATGCAGGCCCTCAATGCGCGTGCCTCCAAAGAGCGCGCCTACACGACCTACATGACGATCATGTCCCGGCTGCACAAGAAGGGTGCGCTCGTGCGCCGGCGTGAAGGCAAGACGGACTTCTACACGCCCGCCTACGACCGCGACGAGTACATGGCGCTGCGGGCGGGCTCTGAGGTGGACAACCTCGTCGCCCAGTACGGCGACGCTGCGCTCAGCCACTTTGCCCGCCGGATGGCGGGGCTCGACCCGGCGCGCCGACGGGCCCTCGAGCGGCTGGCGCGCAAGGGCTGACCGGCTGCCGCCGGCAGGCACGCCGACGCAAGGTTCTCCCGGATACCGGGAAGGACTTCGCGTTCGCATGGTCAACTACGTAATGTAGTACGATGCTGCGTAACAGATGGACGACCGCCTCACAGACGACCTCGGGATGGCCGGCTCGTTCGCGGGCGAGACCGTGTCGCGCCGGCGGTTCATGAACCGCACCGTCGCAGCCGCCGGCGCGATCACGGCCGCCGCCTTCACGCTCCCGGCGCTGGGGTTCGCGATCGGACCAGTGTTTGACCAGGCCGAGACCTTGTGGCAGGACATCGGCCCCGTCGACCGGTTCACCGAGGACACCTACGTGCCGGTGACGATCACGATCGAGCCGGGCGTGGGGGAGACGGGGAAGTCGCTGGCATACGTGCGCCGGCACAGCCGCTCGATCGACGGCCCGCCGAAGGACCGCTACGACCGGATCGTCGCGATCTCGTCCCGGTGCGTCCACGTCGGGTGTCCGGTCCGGTTCGTCGCGAGCGCCGCCGCGTTCGTGTGTCCATGCCACGGCGGCGTGTACGACTTCCGCGGACTGCGCGTCGGCGGACCGCCGCCGCGACCGCTCGACCGGTTCTACACCCTGATCAGCGCCGGCCGGGTGCTGGTCGGACCCCGCTTCAGCGTCAACGCCGAGCTGCAGCGGTTCTCGCCCCGCGACCCGGGCGAGCCGCTCGACGGGATCGGCCAGTTCCTGTACCCCCGGCGGTTCTCGACGCCGCCGGCGCCCCCCCGCGCGACGTCCTAGGGAGTCGACCGAGAGCCAGCGGTCGGGGGCCGCGGCCTCGGCGGTGAATGCCAATTCACGCCCGGCATTCCGCACCGCGGTGCCAATCGTCCGTCCCGGGAGCCGTGCGACGGCGGTGGCGCCGGTCGTACGCGGGCGGTTCACGGAAGCGGACGCCCGATTTCGCCCGGATACACCCGTTCGTGCCCGATTTACCCCACTTCGACCTGAATTTCCACAACATCCCCTTGACATCCCACATAAACAGAGGTATACAAACAGATACAGACATCCAAACGCGGATAAACGGAAAAATCATGTACCAAGAAGAGCGCCACGCGGCGATCATCGCAAGGGCCCGGACTGACGGTCGAGTGGATGTTGCTGAGCTGGCGGCGGAGTTCGACGTGACGCCGGAGACCGTCCGTCGTGATCTCACGAGCCTCGAGCGGCATGGACTGCTGCGGCGCGTGCACGGCGGCGCGATCCCGGTCGAGCGCCTCGGGTTTGAGCCTGGTGTCCCCGCGCGGGACCAGCAGATGGCGGGAGAGAAAGACCGGATCGCGCAGGCCGCACTCGAGGAGCTGCCGGTCGAAGGCGCGATCCTCCTCGACGCGGGCACGACCACGGCGCGCCTCGCGAACAAGCTGCCGACCGACCGCGAGTTGACGGTCGTGACGAACGCGGTCCCGATCGCGATGACGCTGTCGGCCCACCCGAACGTGACGGTGCTGACGATCGGGGGCCGGGTCCGGGGCCGGACGCTCGCGATGGTCGACTCGTGGGCGCTGCAGGCGCTCGACGGGATGTACGTCGACGTCGCGTTCGTCGGGACAAACGGAATCAGCGTCGAGCGCGGCCTGACGACCCCGGACGTCGCCGAGGCGGCCGTCAAGAGCGCGATGCTCAAGGCCGCGCGCCGCGTCGTCGTGCTCGCCGACCACACGAAGGTCGGCAACGACTGCTTCGCCCGGTTCGGCTCGCTCGACGAGGTCGACACGTTCATCACCGACGACGGCCTCGACGTGACCGTCGCCGGCGATCTGCAGGCCGCCGGTCCACGGGTGGTGCTCGCATGAGCGCGCACCCGGGCACGAACGGCCGCCGCGGCCTGATCGTCACGTTCACGGCGAACCCGAGCGTCGACCGCACGGCCGAGGTGCCGGAGCTGCGGCGCGGTGCCGTGCTGCGCGCCACCCGCACGCGGATCGACGGCGGCGGCAAGGGGGTCAACGTCACGCGCGCGCTTGCAGCCAACGGCTACCGCAGCCTCGCCGTGCTCCCCGCCGGTGGCCCGGAGGGCGTCCAGCTCCTTGACCTGCTGAACAGCCAGCAGCTCGACACCCGCCCGGTCCCGATCGCGGGCGCGGTCCGCGCGAACGTCACGATCGTCGAGCCCGACGGCACCACGACGAAGATCAACGAGCCGGGCCCGACCCTCTCAGATGACGAACTGCACGCGCTCACGGACGCGCTGCTGCTCGCCGCGGACGGCGCCGAATGGGTCGTGCTGTCGGGCAGCCTCCCCCCGGGCGCGCCGGGTGACCTGTACGCGAGCCTGACCGAGCGCCTCCACGCCGCCGGCACGCGGGTCGCGGTCGACACACATGGCAGCGCCCTGCGCGCGTCGTGTGCGGCCCGCCCCGACCTGATCAAGCCCAACCGACGTGAGCTCACCGAGGCGAGCCGGATGGAGGTCAACACGATTGCCGATGCCCGGGCCGCGGCCGACCTGCTCCGCGCAGCCGGAGCAGGCACGGTCCTCGCAAGCCTCGGCCATGACGGCGCCGTGCTCGTCGAGCAGGGCGGCTCCTACCACGCCACCGCCGCCGTCGCGGCGCCGCGCAGCACGGTCGGCGCCGGCGACGCGATGCTCGCCGGATTCCTCGCAGGCGGCGCCACCGGCCCCACGGCCCTGGCCGAGGCGGTCGCCTGGGGCACCGCCGCCGTGTCGCTGCCCGGCAGCCGGATGCCAACTCCCATCGACCTCGATCGCGACGCGGTTCGCGTCACCCAACTGGACACCCTGGAGGTAACACCTTGACCACGATCATCACGCCCGAGCTCGTCGACCTCGACCTCGATCTCGTCGCGGCCGATCGCGCCGCCGCAACACGTGCACTCGCGCAGCGGCTCGCGTCGACCGGACGGGTCACCGATCTCGACGGCTTCCTCGCCGACGTCGCGGCGCGCGAGCAGCAGATGCCGACCGGTCTGGAGGGCGGCATCGGGATCCCCCACGCACGCTCCGAGCACGTGACCGAGCCGTCGCTCGCCTTCGGCCGCACCACTGCCGGTGTCGACTGGGGCGCGGCCGACGGGCCGGCGCATCTGATCTTCCTCATCGCGGCGCCGTCAGGTGGCGGCTCCGATCACATGACAATCCTGGCCGCGCTGGCCCGGCGGCTTGTCCACGCCTCGTTCCGCGAGGCACTATCCGACGTGGCCGACGCGCAGGCGGCGGCCGATCTGATCACCCGGGAGGTGAATGGAGCGTGAAGCTCGTCGCCGTAACTTCCTGTCCCACCGGCATTGCGCACACCTATATGGCCGCCGAAGCGATCGAGCAGGCGGCCAAGGCCGCCGGTCACGAGATCGCGGTCGAGACGCAGGGCGCGGCGGGCGCGACTCCGCTTGCTCCCGAGGTCATCGCCGCGGCCGACGCGGTCATCTTCGCGGCCGATGTCGAGGTCCGCAACCGCGAGCGGTTCGCGGGCAAGCCGCTCGTCACCGCGAGCGTCAAGCGCGGCATCAACGACGCCGGCGGCCTGATCGCCGACGCCGAGCAGCGCGCTGCCGAGGGCGTCAAGGCCGAGGCCGCAGCGCCCGCCTCAGCATCCGCCGGACTCGGCACGAAGGTCGAGGAGGGCGCCGGCATCGGCACCCGCCTGCGGCAGTGGCTGATGACCGGCGTCAGCTACATGATCCCGTTCGTCGCGGCCGGTGGCATCCTGATCGCGCTGTCGTTCCTGTTCGGCGGCGCCAGCATCGCCACCAAGGTCAACGGCGGCACGTTCCAGGGTCACATGTACGCCGCGATCACCGATCCGACGAAGATCCTCGACCAGGTCGGCTTCGCCGGCGTGATGTTCTTCATCGGCTCGACCGCGTTCAAGATGCTCGTGCCGATCCTGGCCGGCTTCATCGCGTTCGCGATGGCCGACCGTCCCGGGCTGGTGCCGGGGATCGTCGCGGGCCTGCTCGCGATCGCCGTCGGCGCGGGCTTCCTGGGCGGCCTGCTCGGCGGTCTGATCGCCGGCGCCGTGACGCTCGCGGTCCTCAGGCTCCGCGTTCCTCGTGCGCTCGCAGGGGTGATGCCCGTCGTGATCATCCCGCTCGTCACGACGCTGATCGTCGGCACGATCATGATCGTCGTGATCGGACAGCCGATCGCGTCCGCGCAGAAGGCGCTGACCGACTGGCTGAACGGCCTCAGCGGCACGAACGGAATCCTGCTCGGCGCACTGATCGGCGCGATGATGGCGTTCGACATGGGCGGCCCGGTCAACAAGGTCGCCTACACGTTCGGTCTCGCGAGCCTCGCGAGCGGCAACCTCAAGATCATGGCCGCCGTGATGGCGGCGGGGATGGTGCCGCCGGTCGCGATGGCGCTGGCGACGGTCGTCCGGCCGAAGCTGTTCAACGACACCGAGCGCAAGGCCGGAGAGGCCGCATGGCTGCTCGGCGCCTCGTTCATCACCGAGGGTGCGATCCCGTTCGCGGCGGCCGACCCGCTGCGCGTGATCCCGTCGATCATGGCGGGCAGCGCGCTCACGGGTGCCCTGTCGATGGCGTTCGGCGCGACCTCACGCGCACCGCACGGCGGCATCTGGGTCGTCGGCCTGATCGGCCGGCCCGGCCTCTACGTGCTGGCGATCGGCGCGGGCGTGCTGCTCGCCACTGCGATCGTGGTCGCGCTGAAGTCGATGCGCCACACGCCCCCGATTCCCGCCGAGCCGGAGGACCTGCTCGGCGCTGCGGCGACGGTCAGCGCACCGCGTGAAGTCGTCGCCGCTTAGCACCCGTTTCGACCATCAGGAGAGGAACCCCCAATGCCAGAAATCACCGTCACGGTCGGCTCGAGTGTCGGCCTCCACGCCCGGCCCGCATCGCTGTTCGTGCAGGCCGCGGCCAAGCAGCCGGTGCCGGTCAAGATCGGCAAGCCCGGCGGAGAGCTCGTCGACGCGCGCAGCATCCTGCTGGTGCTCGGGCTCGACGCACGGGGCGGCGAGGACGTGATCCTCGCGGCCGACGGCGACGGCGCCGAGCAGGCGCTGAGCGAGCTCGCCGCCGTCGTCAGCACCAACCACGACAGCGAGGCGGCGTAGCGATGACGCGATACATGCATGGTCTGGGCGTGAGCGCGGGCGAGGTCGTCGGACCGGTCGCCCGGCTCGCCCCCCCGCCGAGCCTCCCGCCGATTCCCACCGGCACGGCGGCCCCGGATCCGGCGGCCGAGACCGCACGCGCGGCCGACGCGCTGGCCGCCGTCGCGCAGGAGCTGACCGACCGCGCGAACACCCTCACCGGCGCGGCGCACGACGTGCTGTTCGCGCAGGCGATGATCGCCGGTGACCCGGTCCTGCACGACGGCGTCACGACGCTGATCGCGACCGGGCTCGACGCTCCGCACGCCGTCGATGAGGCGTTCGGCGAGCACCGGCGGGCGCTCGAGGCGGCCGGCGGCTACCTCGCCGAGCGCGCCGCCGACCTCGACGATCTGCGCGACCGCGCGATCGCGATCCTGCTCGGCCTGCCGATGCCGGGGATCCCGGATCCGGGCACGCCGTTCGTGCTCGTCGCGGTCGACCTCGCGCCGGCCGATACGGCGACGCTGGACCCGGAGACGGTGCTTGCGATCGTCACCGAACGCGGTGGCCCGACAGGTCACACCGCGATCCTGGCCAAGCAGCTCGCCATCCCCGCCGTCACGGCCTGCGCGGACGCGTACGCGCTCACAGACGCGCAGATCGTCCTCGTCGACGGGGCGAACGGTGAGGTCGTCGCCGACCCTGGGGCGGAGCTGATCGCCGACGCGGAGCGGCGGCGCCGCGAGCAGATCGAGCGCCGCTCCCGCAGCCGCGGCCCGGGGCGCACCGCCGACGGGCAGTCGATTCCGCTGCTCGTCAACCTCGGGGGGCCTGGCGACCTCACCGCCGCAGGTCTCGACGACTGCGAGGGGGTCGGGCTGCTGCGCACGGAGTTCCTGTTCCTCGACCGCCCGACGGCCCCGACGTTCGAGGAGCAGCTCGCTTCGCTGGGGGCGGTGTTCGACGCGTTCGCCGGCCGCCGCGTCGTCGTGCGCACGCTCGATGTCGGGGCTGACAAGCCGCTCGCCTACCTGCCGCAGCCCGAGGAGCCGAATCCGGCACTCGGCGTGCGGGGGCTGCGACTCGGCCAGCAGAACCCCGAGCTGCTCGACGACCAGCTGCGCGCGATCGCGCAGGCGGCCGCCGGCAGCAGCGCGCAGGTCTGGGTGATGGCGCCGATGGTCGCGACCGCCGAGGAGGCCCGGACGTTCGCGCAGGCCGCACGGGCGCACGGCCTCGAGCGGGTCGGCGTGATGGTCGAGGTGCCCTCGGCGGCCCTCACCGCACGCCAGATCCTCGAGCACGTCGACTTCGCGAGCATCGGCACGAACGACCTCGCGCAGTACACGCTCGCGGCGGATCGGCTCGCGGGCGAGCTCGCCGAGCTACTCGATCCATGGCAGCCGGCATTGCTGCGGCTGATCGCCGAGACCGCCGGCGCGGGCGCGGCGTGCAAGCGCCCGATCGGCGTCTGCGGCGAGGCAGCGAGCGACCCGATGCTCGCGCTCGTCCTCACCGGGCTCGGGATCACAAGCCTGTCGATGGCGCCTGCGTGCCTTCCGGATGTGCGCGCCGCGCTCGCCGAGCGCACGCTCGAGCAATGCCGCGAGCTTGCGACCGCCGCGCTCGCCGCACCCAGCGCCGTGACCGCCCGCGCGGCGGTCGCCGAGCTCGCGCGGGTCCAGTCGGCCGGCCGCCTCGTCGGGGCCTAGTGCTGGCCTAGTGCTGCACCAGGAGCCTGGGCGCGACGACCCGACGGCACAACGAACACAATCTCCCCCACCTCTGGCCGCGCGCACACGTGGGGGAGATGGCGTGCCGCGGGCACCGGCGAGGCGCCACGGCGATCCTTCGCGGCTGAAGTGAGGGAGATTGTATGACGGAGGGTCGTCGCGGCCGGCGGCGAATCACTCCTCGATGGAATTGACCGACACGCACTTCGAGGTCGACGCCGGGCTGGCGTGGATCACGATCGACCGCCAGGAGCGGATGAACGCGTTCCGCGCGCGGACCGTCGACGAGCTGGTCGAGCTGTTCACGCGCGCGTGGGCGGACGCGTCCGTCGGAGTGATCTGCCTGACCGGCGCCGGCGAGCGAGCGTTCTGCGCGGGCGGCGATCAGAAGCAGCGCGCGGAGACCGGCGACTACGGACCGAGCTCGTCGGGCCTGTTCGAGATCGAGCGGCTGCACCGGCTGATCCGCGACGTGCCGAAGCCGGTGATCGCGGCCGTCAACGGCATCGCGATCGGCGGCGGTCACGTCTTGCACGTGCTCTGCGACGTGACGATCGCGGCCGAGCACGCGACGTTCGGCCAGGTCGGGCCGCGGGTCGGATCGTTCGATGCGGGCTTCGGCAGCTCGTACCTCGCCCGAGTCGTCGGCGAGAAACGCGCCCGCGAGATCTGGTTTCGCTGCCGCCAGTACGACGCCGCGACGGCGGAGCGGTGGGGCCTTGTCAACGCCGTCGTCGCGGCCGAGCGACTCCGCGACGAGGTGCGCGCGTGGGCGGACGACATGCTCGCGCTGTCGCCGACGGCGCTGCGGTTCCTCAAGCAGTCGTTCAATGCCGACACCGAGCACATCGCGGGGATCGGCCAGCTCGCGTTCACCGGGCTCGGGCTGTTTCTCGATACCGACGAGGCCCGCGAGGGCGTCGCCGCGTTCGCCGAGAAGCGCGCGCCGGACTTTGCCCGCCACCGGGCGCGGCAGTCAATCTGACGCGCGTCAGTCAGCGCGCCGACGCCCGGAGAACCGAGTCGAGCAGCCCGGGAAAGCGGCTGTCGAGATCCGCGCGGCGCAGCGAGTTCAGTCGGGTCGTGCCCTCGAGCCGCTGGCGGATGACGCCGGCCTCGCGGAGCACGCGGAAGTGGTGGGTGCAGGTGGACTTCACGACCGGGAGCTCGATGCTCTTGCAGGTCCGCTCCTCGCCCTCGGCGAGCTTGGCGACGATCTTCAGGCGCATTGGATCGCTCAGCGCGTGCAGCACGGCGGCGAGCTCGATCTCGTCGCGGCCGGGGTGTGCAAGCGCATCGCCGGCGCCGAAAGAGCCCTCGGCCTCAGTCGTGATCGTGCCCATGTGTGGTGATTGTACGAAGGTCATCGAACGTTTGCTACGCTCGGTGCCAATTCGATCGTAGCCATCCGAGCGGAGGACGCACGTGGGAGACGCATCCGGCGCCGAGCAGCGCCCACACCTTCGCGCCACGCTGATCCTGTCATGCCTGGCGCAGTTCATGGTGATCCTCGACGTGTCCGTCGTGAACGTCGCGCTGCCGTCGATTCGCAGCGCGCTGCACTTCCCCGAGCAGGATCTGCAGTGGGTCGTGAACGCCTACACGGTGACGTTCGCCGGCTTCATGTTGCTCGGTGGCCGGGCCGCTGACCTGCTCGGGCGCCGGCGCGTGTTCGTCGCCGGGCTGTTGCTGTTCGGCGTCGCGTCGCTGGCCGGTGGCGTCGCCGAGAGCCAGGGCATGCTGATCGCCGCTCGCGCCGTGCAGGGACTCGGTGGCGCCGTGATCGCGCCGGCGTCGCTGTCGATCCTCACGGCGACGTTCGCCGAAGGCGGCGCGCGCAACCGGGCGGTCGGAATCTGGGGCGCGATGGGAGCCGCCGGCGGCTCGGCGGGCGTGCTGCTCGGCGGCATGCTGACCGAATGGCTCAACTGGCGCTGGATCCTGTTCATCAACGTCCCGATCGGCCTGGTCGCCGCCATCGCCGCGCATCAGTACATCGCCGAAGGGCGCAACCCGGAGCGCGCGCAGAGCTTCGATCTCCCTGGGGCGATCACGGCGACGGCGGGGCTGTCGCTGCTCGTCCTCGGAATCGTGCGGACGTCCGTGACCGGTTGGGGCTCGGCGTCGACGCTGGCGTTGATGGCCGGCGGGCTCGCGCTGCTCGTCGTGTTCGTCGTGATCGAAGGCCGCTTCGCCACGGCCCCCCTGATGCCGCTGCGGATCTACAGGTCGCGGACGCTGAGCGCCGCGAACCTCGTCGTGCTGATGCTGGGCGCCGCGATGTTCGCGATGTGGTTCTTCGTCTCGCTGTACCTCCAGCAGGTGCTCGGGCTCTCGCCGATTCAGGCCGGACTGTGCTTCCTGCCGATGACCGCCCTGCTGGCGACGTGCTCGACGCTGTCCTCGCGCATGGTCCAGCGCTTCGGCGCGAAGACGCTGCTGACGACCGGCATGCTGCTGATGACGGTCGGGTTGTTGCTGTTCACCGACGTCGCGGCCGGCGGCAGCTACGCCGGCGACGTGCTCGTGCCGTCGCTGATCGTCGCGGTCGGGATGGGCATCGCGTTCGTGCCGGCGACGCTCGCGGCGGTCTCCGGCGTCACGCCGCACGAGGCGGGACTGGCGTCCGGCCTCGTCAACACCTCGCGGCTGTTCGGAGGCGCGCTCGGCCTGGCGATCCTCGCCACGATCGCGACTTCGACGACGAACAGCGACCTGCACCGTCACGTCGCGATCGGCGCGGCGCTGAGCGACGGCTTCCAGGTGGCGTTCGTCGTGGCGGCCGGGTTCGCCTTGATCGGCGCCGTGATCGCGATCGTCGGCCTGCCGCGGATTCCCCCGCGCGGTCAGCCGGCACCCGAGCGCGAACCGGCCCCGACCGACGAGCGCGAGCTCGTCGCCGAGCGCGCCTGACGGCCGCCATCAGCCGCCCGACTCCCTGGTCGGCTGGCCTTGCCCCCGCCACCTCGCGTTTGATCAAATATTGAAAGTGACCCTGACGCTGCCCCGGATCGCGCTCGGCTGTGGCAACTTCGGCGGCGTGGGCTCGGCACCGGATTTTTTCGGTCAGGGACTGACCGAAACCGAGGCGTTCGCGGTGATGGACGCGGCGTGGGAGCTCGGGCTGAGGCACTTCGACACCGCCGACGCGTACGGCGGCGGGCGCAGCGAGCGGGCGGTCGGCGCGTGGATACGCGCGCGCGGCGTCCGGCCGACGATCACGACGAAGACGTTCAATCCGATGGATGCCGGCGCTGACTATGGGCTCGCGCCTGAACGGATCGAGCGCCAGTTCGAGTCGAGCCTCGAGCGTCTCGGCGTCGACCGGGTCGAGCTGTATCTCGCGCACGACTACGACACGCGGGTGCCGCTCGACGCGAGCCTCGACGCGTTCGAAGCGCTCGAGCGGGCGGGACGCATCGACGCGTACGGGGTGAGCAACTTCGACGCCGACCAGCTCGACGCGGCCCTCGTCGCGGGCGGGCCGCGCGCGGTCCAGAACTCCTACTCGCTGCTCGAGCGCGGCGACGAGACGCGGATGCTCCCGCGATGCGCGCAGCGCGGCGTCGCGTACCTCGCGTTCAGCCCCCTCGCCGGCGGGTGGCTGACCGGCAAGTACCGCCGCGGCGAGCCGTTCCCGGCGGGCTCGCGGATGACCCAGCGTCCGGAGCCGTACGCGCGGATGAACCGGTCGGAGACCTTCGACGTGCTCGAGCGGCTCGAAGGGATTGCGACCGCACGCGGCACCTCGATCGCGAGCCTTGCGTTCGCCTGGCTGCTCGCCGACGATCGCGTCACCCAGGTCGTGACCGGGCCGGGACGGCCCGAGCACCTGACGCCGATCCGCGAAGCACTCGCTCACCCGCTCACCGACGGCGACCGCGCCGCGATCGCGAGGGCCTTCGTCTGATGCGCGTGCTGATGCTCGGACACACGCAGGTACTCGCGGCGCTCCCGCCCGACGCATGCGCCGACGCGATGGAGGCCGTGCTCGCGGGGCGTGCCCGCGGCGAGGCGCACATGCCGCTGCGCTCGGTGATGACGGCGCCCGGCGCGTCCGGGCTGATGGGGCTGATGCCCGCCTGGCGCGGCGGCGACGACGCCGTGTTCTCACTCAAGGCGATCTGCGTGATGCCCGGCAATCCCGCCCGCGGGCTCGACGCCCATCAGGGGATCGTGACGCTGTTCGACGGGGAGACCGGCGAGCCGACCGCGATCCTCGATGCCTCCGCGATCACGCAGGTCCGGACCGCCGCGGTCTCGGCCGTCGCGACGCGCACGCTCGCGCGCGAGGATGCCCGCGTGCTCGCGATCCTCGGCTCGGGCGTGCAGGGGAAAGCCCACCTCGACGCGCTCACGCGCGTGCGGCGGTTCGAGGAGATCCGCGTGTACTCGCCGACGCGGGCGCACGCCGAGGCGATCGCCGACGGGACCGGTGATGCGCCCGTGTCGGTCGCGGCCAGCGCCGAGGCCGCGGTCCGCGGGGCCGACGTCGTCGTGACCGCGACGAACGCGCGCGAGCCGGTGCTCGAGCACGCCTGGCTGGCCCCCGGCGTCCATGTCAACTCGGTCGGCGCGAGCATCCCCTCGGCCCGCGAGCTCGAGGTCGAGACGGTCGCCGCGAGCGCGCTGTTCGTCGACAGCCGCGAGTCGCTGCGCAACGAGGCCGGTGAGTACCTGCTGGCCGTGCAGCAGGGCGCGATCACCGGCCAGGAGCACGTGCGCGCCGAGCTCGGCGAGGTTCTGGCGGGACTGAAGCCGGGGCGCCGCGACGAGCACGAGCTGACCCTGTTCCGCTCGCTCGGGCTCGCCGTCGAGGATCTCGCCGCGGCCGAGCACGCCGTCGCCGGAGCGCAGGTGCTCGGCCTCGGCACCGAGGTCGAGCTGTGATCGCGCTCGCGGAGATCGAGGCCGCGCGCGAGCGGATCGCCGACGCCGCGCTGCGCACCCCGCTCGTGCGGCTGTACGCCGACGAGGCTCCGGACGGCACCGAGATCTACTGCAAGCTCGAGTGCCTGCAGCCGATCAACTCGTTCAAAATCCGGGGCGCGACGAACGCGATCCGCAGCGCGCCACCCGGTGCGTGGCGCGACGGCCTGATCACGGCGAGCGCCGGCAACATGGCCCAGGGGGTCGCGTGGGCGGCCCGCGAGCTCGGCGTGCCGGCGACGATCGCCGTCCCCGAGCACGCGCCGCAGGCAAAGCTCGACGCGATCGCGCGGCTCGGCGGGCGCGCGCTGAAGCTGCCCTACGACGACTGGTGGAACGTGATCGTGACGAGCCGCGTCGACGGCGTCGGGGGCCTGTTCGTGCACCCCGTCGAGAACGAAGGCGTGATGGCGGGCAACGGCACGATCGGCCTCGAGATCCTCGAGGACCTGCCCGATCCCGATGCGATCGTGATCCCGTACGGAGGCGGCGGGCTGACGGTCGGGATCGCGAGCGCGATCCGCGCCCGGCGACCGCAGACGAAGATCTACACGGCGGAGCCCGCGACGGGTGCGGCCCTGCACGGCGCGCTGGCGGCCGGGGAGCCGGTGGAGGTGCAGTACACCCCATCGTTCGTCGACGGGTCGGGCAGCCGGCGGGTGCTCGACTCGATGTGGCCGCGCGTGTCGGCGCTCGTCGACGGCGCGTTCGCCGTCCCGATCGAGGACGCCGCCGCCGCGATCCGCACGCTCGCGGGGCGGCTGCGGATCGTCGCCGAGGGCGCGGGGGCGCTCGCGCCGGCGGTGGCGCTCGCCGGGCGCGCCGGCGCGGGCAAGGTGGTGTGCATCGTGTCCGGGGGGAACATCAACCTCATGACGTTGGCGGAGATTCTTCAAGGAGGTGGCGGATGAGCGAATCGGCCGTCCGCGAGGACATGAAGGCGCCGGTGTTGCCGGGCCGCGGTACGAGCGACTACGAGCGCTACCTGCGCACCGACGAGCTGCTGGCGCTGCAGAAGGAGCCCGAGCAGCGGGTGCACCACGACGAGCTGCTGTTCCAGACCGTGCACCAATCCTCGGAGCTGTGGCTGAAGCTTGCGGTCAGCGAGGTGGACGAAGCGGCGGCCGCGCTCGAGCGCGAGCAGATCGCGCCGGCGCTGCGGCTGCTGCGGCGGGCCGTGCTCTGCGTGCAGTACATCACCACCCAGATCGAGATGCTCAATCAGATGGATCCGTGGGAGTACCAGCAGATCAGGGTCGTGCTCGGGCACGGCAGCGGCTTCGACTCGCCGGGCTTCCGCCGTGTCCCGCACGTGACCCAGCGAGTGTGGAAGGCCTTCGATGTCCTGCGCGTGCGGGCCGGGCTGGAGCTGACCGACGTCTACCGCCAGGGCCGAGAGCACGAGCAGCTCTACCAACTCGCCGAGCTGCTCACCGAGTGGGACGAGCGGATCTGGGTGTGGCGCTTTCGCCACTACAGCATCGTCGCGCGGGCGCTCGGCGAGGACACGATCGGGACTCAGGGCACGCCGGTTCAGGTACTGGGCAAGCTGATCGCGCAGCGTCAGCTGCCGAAGCTGTGGGACGCGCGCAGCCGGCTCGTCGAGCTGTTCGACGCCGAGCGCGCGGGGCGCTCGCACGACGCGTGAGCGCTCGGATCCCTGATGCCGCGGATCTCCGCGGGCGGTTCGTGGGCCGCCTCGTCGTCGTTGAGCCGCTCGCGGTCGAGCACGAGGCGGGCCTGTTCGACGCGGCGCAGGAAGGCGAGCTGTTCCGCTGGATGCCGCTGTCGATCGCCGATTCTCCCGCACAGCTGCACGACTGGGTGCAGCGCTCGCTCGAGGCGTCGCGGACCCGCGGCGAGGTTCCGTTTACCGTGCTCGACGCCGCCACCGGCCTGCCGATCGGCTCGACGCGCTTTCTCGAGATCCGCCTCGAGCACCTCCGCGTCGAGATCGGCTGGACATGGATGGCCCGGCGCGTGTGGGGCAACGGCCACAACGTCGAGGCGAAGCTGCTGCTGCTCTCGCACGCGTTCGAGCACGTCCGCTGCCGGCGCGTCGAGTTCAAGACCGATGCCCGCAACGAGCGCTCGCGGGGAGCGCTGCTGGCGCTCGGGGCAACGTTCGAGGGGACCTTCCGCAAGCACATGGTGGTGCGCGACGGCTCCTCGCGCGACTCCGCCTACTACGCGATCATCGACGACGACTGGCCGCGCGTGAAGGCGCTGCTGCAGACCCGGCTGGCTGCGATCGCGCGTGACCCGTGAGCCTCTGCTCCGGCGGACCGTCGCGGTTGCTCTACACGGCCGCCCGCGCCGCGACCGCCGCTCGGATCTCGCCTCCGACCTGCGCGACCGCCTCGGTGCCCGGCTCGAGCAGGTTCACGAGCGAGAAGAACGCGTGAATCATGTCGTCGTAGTGATGGTGACTGAGCGGGACGCCGGCGGCGCGCAGGCGCTCGGCGTACTCGAGCCCCTCGTCGCGCAGCGGGTCGTACTCGGCCGTCAGGAGGATCGCCGGCGGCAGGCGGGAGACGTCCGCGGCGCGCAGCGGTGATGCCTCCACGTGGCGGCGCTCAGTCGGATCCGGGATGTACGCGTTCCAGAACCAGGCCATCTCGCTTGTCGTCAGGAACGTCTCGTTGCCGCTGCCGTGCTGGGCGTACGACGCCTTCGTCAGGTCGTACTCGGTGACGGGGTAGACGAGCACCTGCATCGCCAGCTCCGGGCCGCCCCGGTCACGGGCGCGCAGCGCGCAGACCGCGCACAGGTTCCCGCCGGCGCTGTCGCCCCCGAGGATCAGCGGCTGCCCGGAGTGCTCCGAGGCGACCCATGAGAGGGCGTCCCAGCAGTCCTCGAGTGGCGCCGGGAACGGATGCTCGGGCGCACGGCGATAGTCGATCGCGATCACGCGAGCGCCCGAGCTGTTCGCGAGCAACCGGCACATCGCGTCGTGGCTGTCGAGGTCGCAGATGACCCAGCCGCCGCCGTGGATCCACAGGATCGTCGCCGCGGCATCGTCGGGGACGTAGCGCCGGGCGGCGATCTCGCCGGCCGACGTGGGGATCGTGAAGTCCTCGACGACGGCGACGGCCGGCCCCGCGCCGACAAACTCGTTCACCACCGCGGCCTGGACGCGAGCCTGCGCCGGACTGAGCTCGTTGAGCGGCGGTAGGCCCAACTCTTCGATCTGGTCGAGCAGCGCCCGCGCTTGCGGGTGTAGGTTCATTCTCTCTCCTCCGTCTCAGGTCCGGCGCCCGGCGCGAATCCTCGCACGGGGCGGCGCGGTGCTACGGCGCGATCTGCAACGGCACCGTGAACGAGCCGGAGGCGCCGGCGACGTTGTTCGCGGCGTCCGGTTGCGTGACGTCCTCCATCGAGGCGTTGATCGTGCCGGAGATCATGTTCCCGCTGACGCCCGTGATCGTGAAGCCGCCCGCGTTCACGTCCTGCGGCAGCTGCGCCGAATCGAACGTGTTGGCGAGGTCGGTGAAGCCGACTTCGGGCCAGACGGTCGTTCCGCGCGTGTCGGCGTCGTACTGCCCGGGCCCCGTGTACCGGAACGTGGCGAGTGTGAGCTGCGCGATCGCCGACGATCCGGGCTCGGCGATCTCGAAGAAGCATTGGAAATAGAGGTCCGGAGGCAACGGGTTGCTCTGGTGCAGCGTGCAGCTGTCGTTGCGCCCACCGGCGTAGCTCGTGCCGGTTGCACCACCGCCGATCGTGATGTTGCTCGTCCCGACCGGCGGGCTGTAATCGATCGGGTGCCGGCACCACGCCGACGCGCTCATCCGCGTGAGCGTCACATGGGTGGCGCTGTTGTTGCCGGACAGCGCGACCCAGGCCACGCCCGGCGCGATCGTCGGCAGCTGCTCGCCGAACCCGTCGGTCCCCGCCGGGCACGTGCAGTCCTGCCCGGAAACGCAGTACGCGCTCGAGTCCAGCGAATACGTCGTGCCGTTGGCATCCCGCAGCCGGCCGAACGACGGGCCGCCGAACGAGGTCACCGCGAGCACCTGGTCGGCGATGTTGACGCGCGCGAGCGCGTTCGACCGCGGGCCCGCGTCGAGCGATGCGACCGTGTTGCCCGTCCCGCCGAACAGCGGGATCGGCGGCTTCGCGGGCGTGATCCCGATCCCGGTCGTGTCCCAGCCGGCGCCCAGGCTCGGAGTGCGGGCGTATCCCGACGCCCAGCTGTCGAGGAAGTCGAGGTTCCCGTCCGGCACTGCCAGTCCGTACGCCTGCGCGGGATTGCCGAGCGCCTTGAACATCTCGCGCAGTTTCGGCCACATCGTTCCCGCTGCCGCGGTCTCGGCCAGATGGGCGAAGAATCCGACGGCGTCGTAGACGCGGGTGAACAACCCGATCGACGGGTACTTGAGGTACGCATTCCAGTAATTCGTGAGCCCGCTGTCGTGCGGCTCATGGCCGAGCGCCTCTTGCGCGACCTGATCGCCGGCCCACTCGGCGCCGCCCTCGAGCAACCACGGCGATGCCGACAAGGTTCCGTATGCGGTCGACGCGAGCTTGAACTGGAAGCAGTGCGCGACCTCGTGCGAGACCGCGATGATCGGCACGTCGGGGTTCGAGCTCTGCCATCCGATCGGGAACACCTGGATCCGGCAGGAGACGCCGGGCCCGAGCCCGGTCGCCCAGTTGCCGTTCTTGTCAACGGGGGTCGCGGCCGCCTCGGCGGCGGCGCTGTCCGGGTCGGGCGTCGTCAGCAGCGTGACGTCGAGCGGCAGCGCCGGCGCCGAGAACAGCGACACGCCGAGGTGCTGGCCGAGCAGCGTGGCGGCGGTGTTCGCGGCCTGCGTCCACTTCTGCACCTGCGCCGGCGAGGGGTTCGCTGCCGCGTGCGCGCGCCGCCCGCGGCCGCTGCCGTTCAGCAGCTTCGCAAACGCGGCCCGCTGCGCCCGCGTCATCGTCTTCAGATACGCCGCCGCCCACCGAAACGGCCCCGACAACGACTCGAACATGCGGCGGTCGACCGCGCCGGGCTCGGGCTTGACGCCGGGCAGCGGCCCGACCGTCTGGGCGAACGCCTGGAGCGCGTCTGCGCGGGACATCGTCCCCCGTGGCGAGACGATCACCGCCTCGGGACCACGCGCCTTGCGCAGGCAGCGGGCCGACCGTGCCGGCCGGCACGGCTTCGCGTGCGCCGCGGGCGTGCGCGCGGCCGCGAACGAGGTCCCGCCGGTCAGCGCGAGCAGCACCGCGGCAGCGCAGGACACCACGAATGACCGGCGGATCGCTTCCATGCGCACTGCAGGGTACGGCTATGGCTGCTCGCGTGCGGACTCGAGCGCCGCGACGAGGCGGTCGACCTCCGCGGCGGTGTTGTAGTGGATGAAGCCGATCCGGATCGCCTGATCGGCATAGCCGAGGCGCGTGTAGAGGTCGAGCGAGTACCACGAATCGTGCGCCCACACGCCGATCCCACGGTCCGCCAGGTGCTGGACGACGTCGGCCGCCGCGACGCCCTCGACGTTCGCCAGGAAGGTCGGCACCCGGCCGTCCATCCCCGGCAACCCGTACAGCGTGACCGCCTCGGAGATGCCGTCGAGGAAGCGCTGCCCGAGTGCGCGCTCGTACGGCACGATCGCGTCAAAGCCGCCGACGGAGGCGAGGTAGTCGATCGTCGCGTTGAAGCCCGCGAGCAGCTCATACGGCTGGGTCCCGGTCTCGAAGCGCCGGCCGAGCGGATGGTTCGGCGCCGGGCGCACCTTGTATGGACGCCACGACTCCAGCACCGCGGCGCGCCCGTAGGCGACGCCGAGATGCGGACCGCAGTACTTGTACGGCGAGCAGATCAGCACGTCGGCGTCAATCGCGTGCACGTCGATCGGCTCGTGCGCGGCGTAGTGGACGGCGTCGACCCACGCAAGCGCGCCCGCGTCGTGCGCCATCGCGGCGACACGCGCGGCATCGACGATCGTGCCGATCGCGTTCGACGCCCACGCGAACGCGACGACGCGCACGCGCTCCGACGCCAGCTTCGCGGCAAGATCGTCGTAGTCGAGGCTCGTGTCGTCGAGCAGGTCGATGTGCTTGACGACGAGATCCTTGTCGTGCGCGAGCTCGAGCCACGGCGCGACGCCGCCATCGTGGTCGAGCGAGGAGACGAGAATCTCGTCGCCGGCCGCGAACGCGCGCCCCGCAGTACGGGACAGGGTGAAGTTGAGCGATGTCATGTTCGGTCCGAACATGACCTCATGCGCATCGCATCCGAGGAACCGGGCAGCGCGCGACTCCGCTTCCTCGAGGATCTCCTTGACGCGCCGCGACGTCGCGTAGACGGCACCGAGGTTGGCGCTCGCCTCGCGCAGCGCGCGCGCGATCGCGTCGCCCACCTCGTCGGGCACCTGTGACCCGCCGGGCGCGTCGAAGAACGCGAAGCCGGTCTGCAGCGAGGAGAACCGGCGACGTACGGCATCGACGTCGACGGTGTTCGTGAGCATCTCGGCCATCTTCGCTCCTTCCTCGCGGCGGTGTAACGCAATCACAAGATCGCCGACCTTGCGCTCGCCTGCACCCACCTGATTTGATCAAGACTACAAAATCAAACCTGTCGAGTAAGTCACGAATCGGGAGGGCATGTGAGTTTCCGCGTCGTCCGTAGCTCCGAGGCCAGCTGGCAGGGGACTGTGCCCGACGGCGGCGGCCGGATCGCGCTCGGCAGTGGTGCGTTCGAGGGCCCGTTCACGCTGAAGGCGCGGGTCGCGGACGTCGAGCGCGCGACGAACCCCGAGGAGTTGATCGGCGCCGCCGAGGCGGGGTGCTACACGATGTCGCTCGCGAACCTGCTCAGCGAGGCCGGGCACCCGCCGGATGACCTGAGAACGACGGCGAAGGTGACGCTGGCACAACTCGAGGGCGGCTTCCGGATCACGGCGATCGAGCTGACCACCGTCGGCGAGGTCCGGGGCGTCGAGCAGGCGCGCTTTGCCGAACTCGCCGAGCAGGCGAAAGCGACGTGCCCCGTGTCGCGGGCGCTCGCGGGAACGGAGATCACGCTCAACGCAACGCTTGCAGGTGGTTGACCTCTCCGACACGAATGTGGGAGGGTGGCGCCCGCGGATAGCCATCCCGATCCAGTGCTGAGCCGACCGCTACACCAGGACGTCCTCGAATGGCCATCCGGCCGCGTCGAGACGCGGAGAACCGGCGACGCCGAGGAGGTCCTGTTCGTCGTCGGAGGGCACGGTCGCCTGACGGCCGCCGGCGCCGCCCACGAACTCGAGCCGGAGAGCGGCGCGTACATCCCGCCTGGGTGCAGCTACGAGCTCGAGAGCACCGGCGAGACCCCGCTGCGGATCGTCGCGGTGCGGATCCCCGATCCCGACCCGGGCGACGGGACCGGCGCTCCGGTCGTCCGCCGGCTCGCCGATCAGGAGGCGCACGAGGCCACCACCGACCGCGAGTTCCGGATCGTCGCCGATCCCTCGACCGGCCTGCGCTCCGCGACCCATTTCGTCGGGTACATCCCGACCAAGCGCGCGCCGGATCACTTTCACACCTACGACGAGGTCATCTACGTGCTCGATGGCGAGGGCGTGTTTCACGCCCACGGGGAGCAGCAGAGGCTGGGGCCAGGGTCCCGCATCGAGCTGGCGGCACGGACTGTGCACTGCCTGGAGAACACCGGCGATCACGTGATGCGTGTGGTCGCCGTCTTTCGGCCGGCCGGATCGCCGGCGGCCGCGTATTACCCGGACGGGACCCCCGCGTACGCGGGGATCCCGCCGGTGCAGGCGCAATGACAATACGGATCCCCGAGGAGGAGGTCTCAGGAGTGAAGGTACGCACGATCACTGCGCTGATCGCGGCCGGCGCGTTCATCGTCGGCTGCGGCAGTAGCAGCAGTAGCAGCACCACGAGCAGCGCGACGACGAGCGCCGCCGCGAGTTCCGGCGGTGCCAGCAAGTCATGCGCGATCTCGATCGGCATGGAGGGGCCGCTGACCGGTCCGGTCGCCGTCCTCGGCCAAGAGCAGCTCGCTTTCGCGCAGCTCGCCGTGAAGGATGACAACGCGGCGAACGGAACAAACATCTCGCTCGTACAGGGCGACACCCAGCTGAACCCCGCGCAGGCGACGACGGTGACCCAGCAGTTCATCTCCAATCCGAAGATCGTCGCCGTCGTGGGACCGGCCGGCAGCCAGGAGGTCCTCGCGACTGGGCCGCTGTTCGGCCGTGCGGGCCTGGCGTTCATCTCGGGCTCGGCGACGAACACGACGCTGACAAACGGCAAGAACCCGACGTTCTTCCGGGTCGTCTCCCGGGATGACGTGCAGGGGCCGGAGGATGCCCGCTACGTCGTCGCCCATCTCAAGCCGAAGGCGCTGATGATCGTCGACGATCAGGAGGCGTACTCGACCGGACTCGTCTCGTCCATGATCCCCGTGTTCAAGTCAGCTGGGATATCGGTCGACCACGAGTCGGTCAGCCAGAAGGTGACCGACTTCTCATCGCTCGTGGCCAAGGTCACCCCGAACACGACCGTCGTCGTCCTTCCGTGGCAGGTCGCGGCGAACGGCCAGCAGTTCGGCAAGAATCTCGCCGAGCAGCACAAGAAGGCCGTGATCTTCGGAACCGACGGCCTGCAGTCATCGTCGTTCACGATTCCGGGCTCGTACGTGTCAGCGTTCGGTCCCGACATCAAGGCGATTCCGGCGGACGCGTCGATCGCCGCCGCCGCCGCGCAGGTGTATCCGAAGTACGGCACGTTCGGGCCGCCCGTGTACGCGGCCACGCACGTGATCGATCAGGCGATCGCGTCGGTCTGCAAGTCGGGTCAGACGCCGACACGCGCGAACGTGCTGGCTGCGATCAAGTCCACCGATGAGCCGACCTCGATCCTCGGGCAGCCGATCAAGTTCGACGCTCACGGTGACCTGGTCGGCGCGAAGTGGTTCCTGTTCAAGATCAACAACCAAGGCAAGTACGTGCTGGTCACGAACACGTGATCGGCTGACGCGATAGCCGGCAGCGGCGCGTGCGAGATAGCACGCGCCGCGCGGCGGCGTTAGCGTTGCAAGGACAGGCAACGTAATGCACTTCTTCGTCCAGGAACTGGTCAACGGCCTCACCCAGGGCAGCCTGTACGCGCTGATCGCGCTCGGCTACTCGATGGTCTACGGCGTGCTGAAGCTGCTCAACTTCGCCCACGGCGACCTGTACATGGTGGGGGCGTTCATCGGCTACTTCGTGATCCAGTGGTTCGGCGGGTCGACCGCGCTCAGCGTTCCGGTGCCGCTCGTGCTGCTGGTGATGTTCCTGCTCGCAGGGGGCGGAGTCGGTGCGTTGGGGGTGGCGATCGAGCGGTTTGCGTATCGCCCGCTGCGCGACGCCCCGCGGATCGCGCCGCTGATCACCGCGCTCGGCGTCTCGTTCCTGCTCGAGAACACAATGCTGCTGCTGTTCGGGGCGTCGTATCGCGACTACAACACCTCGGCGTTCATCCCGTTCTCGACCGGGATCCACGTCGGACCGCTCGACATCGACCTCGCGCGGATCATGGTGATCGCGCTGAGCGTGATCCTGATGATTTCGCTGACCCTGATCGTGAGCCGGACCGCGCTCGGTAAGCAGATGCGGGCGGTCGCGTCCGACCGCGAGGCGGCCGAGATGCTCGGGATCAACGTCGACTACACGATCGCGGCCACGTTCTTCCTCGGCTCGGCGCTCGCCGGGATTGCCGGGGTGATGAGCGGTCTCGTGTTCAACGAGATCTACAACCTGATGGGATTCCTCGCCGGGCTCAAGGCGTTCACGGCAGCGGTCGTCGGAGGAATCGGGTCGATCCCAGGCGCGATGCTCGGCGGGATGGTGATCGGGCTCGCGGAATCGTTCGTCACGGGCTACATCTCCTCCACGTACACGAACCTGATCGTGTTCGGAATCCTGATTGTGATGATGCTCGTGCGGCCGCAAGGGCTCCTCGGCCGCGTGCCGCTCGAGAAGGTGTGAGGTGAGCACCAAGGGCGAGGAGCCGCCGGTCACCACGGACCGCCCCGAATCAGCGGCGGTCGGGGTGGACGAATGGGTCGCGCGCTCCGTGGACCGCCGCGAGTACGCGCCGGGCTGGCGCGGTGACGCGCAGCGCCTGTGGGGACGCGTCGGGTGGTGGCCGCGCTTGGCGGTGGCGGCGCTGATCGGAGCAGCGGTCCCGCTCCTCACCGTCAACGACTTTCAGCTACAAGTCGGAATCAACGCGCTGCTGCTGGCGCTGCTCGCGCTGGGCCTCAACATCTCCGTCGGCTGGGCCGGCCTGCTCGATCTCGGCTACGTCGCGTTCTACGGGTTCGGCGCCTATTCGTTCGCGCTCTTGTCGTCGAACCAGATCGGTGGCGGCGTTCACCTCTCGGCGGCGCTCTCGCTCCCGATCGTGGCCGTCGCAGCGGCGTGTCTGGGGTTGCTCGTCGGGCTGCCGTCGCGGCGGCTGATCGGCGACTACCTCGCGATCATCACGCTGTTCTTCGGCGAGGCGTTCGTCGAGTTCACGAACAACGTCGCGCCGAGCACGCTCGGTGGGCCTAACGGGATCGTCGCGATCGATCCGATCAAGGTGCTTGGCCAGCAGATCACGACCAACAAGGGCTACTTCTACCTACTGCTGATCCTGCTGGTGGCGACGGTGGCGGCGCTGCATCTGCTCGACACCTCGCGCACCGGGCGCGCGTGGCGCGCGGTCCGAGACGACCCGCTCGCGGCCGGGCTGATGACGATCCCCGTCAACCGCGTCAAGCTGATGGCGTTCAGCTTCGGCGCGGTCGTCGCCGCGCTTGCCGGGACGGTGTTCGCCGCCCAGCAGATCAGCGTGTTTCCGACCGACTTCGACACGCCGTTCTTGATCCTGATCTACGCGGCGCTGATCCTCGGCGGCGCCGGCAGCATCGGCGGCGCGGTGCTCGGCGGACTCCTGTTGTCAGTGATGCTCGACGGCTTCCTCCGAAGCCCGACCCAGTCCGGGTACCTGTTCTACGGCGTGATCCTGCTGACCCTGATCGTGAAGCTGCGGCCGTGGCGTCGGCTGGCAGCGGTGCTGGTCGGCACGGTCGCGTTCGGCTTCGCCGTCCACGCGATCGCCAAGGCGATCTCCGCCAACGCCGTCGCGGGTGGCCCGCAATCGGGCGGTTGGATCGCGAACGCCGTCCACGACTGGGTCGTCGTTCCGGCCAACGCCACGCGTGCGGGCAACATCGGCTTCGTGCTGCTCCTCTGCCTCGTGATCGCCCTCGTCCAGGTCAAAGGCCGGTGGCGGACGATCCTGCTTGTGCCGACGCTGTATCTGGCCGCGTGCGTGTGGGAGGGGCGGCTGGTGGCGGTGCCCGCGATCACGCGCCAGCTTCTGATCGGCGCGATCCTGATCGTGATGATGAACGCGCGGCCGCAGGGGCTGCTCGGCAGCAAGCGGGTCGAGGTCGTCTAGATGTCGGCCGCTCCGTTGCTCGACCTCGACCAGGCATCGCTGTCGTTCGGCGGCCTGCGCGCCCTGCAGGAGCTCGACCTGACGGTCGGCGAGCGCGAGGTCGTCAGCGTGATCGGGCCCAACGGCGCCGGCAAGACGACCGTCTTCAACGTGATCACCGGCGTGTACGAGCCGACGTCCGGCGACGTCCGGCTGGCCGGCGAGTCGATCGCCGGCAAATCGCCGCACCAGATCACCCGGCTCGGCATCGCGCGGACGTTCCAGAGCCTGCGGTTGTTCCTCAACATGACCGTGATCGAGAACGTGATGGCGGCGACGTACGGCGGGACGCACGCGATGCCGTGGGAGTCGATCCTGCGCCTCCCGCGGGCGCGGCGCGAGGAGCGCGAGGTGCGTGCGCTCGCCGAGGAGGTGCTGTCGTTCTTCGGCCAGCGTCTCGCCGGCTACCGCTGGGAGCAGCCGGCGTACTCGCTCTCGTACGCGAACCGCCGCCGGCTCGAGATCGCCCGGGCGCTCGCCACGCGTCCGCGGCTGCTGCTGCTCGACGAGCCGGCCGCCGGGATGAACCCGAACGAGACGGGCGAGGTGACCAAGCTGATCGGGCGGCTGCGGGACGAGCTCGGGCTCGCGATCCTCGTGATCGAACACGACATGCACGTCGTCGCCGGGTGCTCGGATCGCGTCGTGGCGCTCGATCACGGCCTGAAGATCGCCGAGGGGTCGTTCGACTCGGTCGCGGGGCACCCGGCCGTGGTCGAGGCGTATCTCGGGCGCGATCCCGAGACGCTCGCGGAGGCGTGATGGCCGCTGCGCCCGAGCCGCTCCTCAGACTCGAGAGCATCGTCACGTATTACGGGCAGATGCGGATCCTCGAGGGGATCTCGTTGCAGGTCGGCGCCGGCGAGCTCGTGTGCCTGCTGGGCGGCAACGCCTCGGGGAAGTCGACGACGCTCAAGACGATCCTCGGGCTCGTGCGGCCGCGGTCCGGCAGGGTCGTGCTGAACGGTTGGGACGTGACCGGGTGGCCGGTGCCGCAGCGCATCGCGCACGGGCTCGCGATCGTGCCCGAGAACCGCCGGCTGTTCGGTGACATGACCGTGCGCGAGAACCTCGAGCTCGGTGCGGTCCTGCAGGACCGCAGCACGTTCGCCGAGGACCTCGAGCGCGTGCACGCGCTGTTCCCGCGCCTGTACGAGCGTCGCGAGCAGCTTGCGGGCACGCTGTCCGGCGGCGAGCAACAGATGGTCGCGATGGGCCGCGCGCTGATGTCGCGCCCGAAGCTGCTGTTGATGGACGAGCCGTCGATGGGGCTCGCGCCCGCGCTCGTGCAGCAGAACTTCCGGATCATCAAGGAGGTCCACGAGGCCGGGGTGTCGGTGCTGATGGTCGAGCAGAACGCGACGATGGCGCTGTCGATCGCGGACCGCGGCTACGTGCTCTCGACGGGCGAGATCGTGCTCGAGGGGCCGGCCGCCGAGCTGCTGCACCACGAGGATCTCAAGCGGGCGTATCTGGGGCGTTAGGCCGGCTGCGTCGGCACGGCGCTCCGGGCGCTCGTCTCGGCGGCGTCGGCCCGGCAGGTCCGGTGCAGCAGCACGAGCATGCCGGCGAAGATCAGGACATCCCCGACGCTGAGCACGTTCGGCAGCGGCCCAGGAACGGGGATCACGTCGCCGAGCCACAGCAGGAGCGGATGGGCGAGGTGCGCCGAGTTGTTGAAGCCGCTGCCCTCGGTCAGGCCGGCGATTCGCTGAGCCGTCTCCCACGCCGGCATCACGCCGCCGTTGACGACGATCGCCACCGCGTTCAGGACGGCGCCGCCGGCGATCACCGCCGCGCCGGGGAGGCGCAGGTTGGCCCACAGGAAGATCCCGAGCAGCACGTACGTGCCGATGTGGACGGCGTGGTGCAGGGCCGGGCTGCCGTTCGGTGCGATCGTGACGATCACGACCTGGAGCGCGAGCGCGGCCGGTGCGGTCCAGACCCAGCGCAGCCGCAGCGTGGCCAGGCGGCGCAGGCGCCCGCCGGTCAGCGGGACGCTCAACACGCACACGGCGGCGAGGACGATCAGGATCATGCCACCGGCCTCAGGGCTCGGACGGGCGCCAGCGGCCCGATTCTCGAACCCAGCCAGGTGGTGGCGTCGTCGGCCGGCATCGGGCGGCTGATCCCGTACCCCTGGACCGCGTCGCATCCGAGGCTGCGCAGCTCGGGCAGCAGCGCGAGGTCCTCGACGCCCTCGGCCACCGCGCGCAGCCCGAGGTGATGCGCGAGGTCGATCGTCGAGGCGACGATGATCGACTGGCTCGACCCGGACGCCATCCGGCTGACGAACGAGCGGTCGATCTTGATCTCGCAGACCGGGAGGGCAGCGAGGTACGCCAGGGACGAGTACCCGGTCCCGAAGTCGTCGATCGCGATGTCCACACCGTGGCAGTCGAGATCGCACAGCACCGTGCGCGCGAGCTCCGGGTCAGCGATCAGCGTGCTCTCGGTGATCTCGAGCTTCAGGCGGTCGGGCGGCACGCCGGCCCGCGTGAGCGAGTCCATGACGATCGCGGTGAAGTTGGCATCGACGAGCACTCGCGTCGAGACGTTGACCGCGACCGCGACGTCGATCCCGCTCGCGCGCCAGCGGGCGACCTGAGAGAGCGCCTCGTCGAGCACGCGCTGGGTGAGCGGCTTGATCACGTTCGTGCGCTCGCTGATGTCGAGGAACGACGCCGGGGTCAACAGGCCGAACTCGGGGTGCTGCCAGCGCACGAGCGCCTCGACCGCAAACACCTCCTGCGTGCGCAGGTCGAGCTCCGGCTGGTACCAGACGACGATCGCATCGGAATCGACCGCGTTACGGAGGGCGGCCGTCAGCGCGAGCCGCGCGGGGTTGTTGTGGTCGTGGCGCTCCTCGTACAGCGCGACGATGCTGTGCGTCTCCTTGGCGCGGTACATCGCGACGTCGGCCTTCTGCAGGAGCGTCTCGACGTCGGTGCCGTCGACCGGATAGAGGGCGACGCCGACGCTTCCCTGGGTGTCGATGACGGCGTGCTCGAGCTCGAACGGCGCGCCCAGCGACTTGGCGATCGTGTGCGCGAGCAGCACCGAGGAGTCGCGGTCGGTCCCGTGCCTGAAGATCGCGAACTCGTCGCCGCCCAGCCGGGCGATGTGGTCGCTCGGCCCGAGCTGCTCGAGGAATCGCTCGGCGACCTGCCCGAGCAGGAGATCGCCGAACCTGTGCCCGAGCGTGTCGTTGACCTCCTTGAAGCGGTCGAGGTCGACGAGCAGCACGCAGGACGCGGTGAGGTCGCCTTCGATCGCGGCTTCGACGGCCTCGTGGAACGCGGTCCGGTTTGGCAGACCGGTCAGCGAGTCGTGCCGGGCCGCGTACTCGCTGCGAGCACCGCGCCAGACCGCGTTATGGATCACGACCATCGGCACGAGGAACAGCGGGACGAGCACGACCGAGTACGCGGTCGCGGCGACGACGATCGGCGCCAGGCACAGCATCACGCCGAGCGTCACGAGGATGAACTGGCCGTTGCTGCGGAAGTAGCGCTCGACCGCAACCTCCTGGTAGTACGCGACGGCGACGCCGACGATCAACGTGTTGAGCATGAAGAACGTCGCTGCGCCGAACAGCAGCGCGGGAAGGTCGGCGCTGGTGAACGGGTGGGAGGATCCGATCTGCGCGGTCGCGCCCACGGCCCGCATCACGAGAATCGCGCCGGACATCGACAGCGCGTACTGGGCGACGTTGAAGCGAATCCGCCATCCAGGCTTACCGGCGTGGTAATCCTGGATCGCGGATGCGGTTCCCTGCGCGATCAGCGCCGGCCCGAGGCCCCCGGCGAGGAGGAGGGCGATCGAGAACGACGTCGAGAGGGTGATCTCCTCATCGTTACCGCCTCGCGGGATCTTGACCGGCAGCATCTCGCCGAGCAGGACGCCTGCTGCGAGCGAGGCGAACGTGTAGGGGTGGACGGCCAGGTAGTCGAAATGCGCCGACCCTGCGAGCATCGCGACAGCGCCGCAACCGGCGAGGACGATTGCTGCACAGTAACGCTGAGAACGGACCTGGCCGGGCATCGCATGGGGCGGGCGGGTGCGCGCGCCGCCCCGCACGTGGCGCGCGCCCGCTCCGGGTCTCTTAGAACTTGAAACCTGCCCCAGAGGCGACCGCCAGAGCCACGATCGCCGCGATCGCGGTCACGATGCGCTGAACCTGAAACTTCTTCATGTTGACCTCCGTGTGTACATGTCGCGCGCTCTGGGCCAGAGCAGCTTTCGCCGATCGCATCGGACAAAAACGCCACAGTCATTAGGGGGTAATGCGAGTTTTCGAGAGGATTGGGTCGATTCTGGCCGAAGTGATGACTCCGGGGTCGACGCGGGGCGGACGTTTGATGGACGTTGAGCCGATTTTCGGCTCGTTGACGCCGATTTCAGTCCGACCGGGGCATGTTCAGCTCGAACAGCGGCGTGCCGCCCATCGCCACCGAGATGTTGTTGGCGGTCGTCGCGAGGTGGTCGCTGAGGGCTGCCGCGGCGCGGTCCGGATCATGGTCGACGCAGGCGTCGAGGATCGCCTCGTGCTCGTGGTCTCGGGTCGCCAGCTGGCGGCACTGCGGCGTCTCCAGGCAGTAGCGCTCGGCCGTCTCCCACACTGGGCGGATGAGCCGCATCAGCCAGGCGGAATCGGCGGCGTCGTACAGCGCGAAGTGGAAGGCGGCGTGGGCTGCGGAGGTCGCTGCGGAGTTGTCGTCGCTGCACTCGTTGAGGTCGGTGAGACGCCGGCGGGCACTGCGCTCGCGCGGCTCGTCGAAACGCTGGGCCGCGCGGCGGATCGCGAGCACCTCGAGCGCGAGCCGCGCCTCGTACACCTCTGCGAGGTCCGTGATCGACAGCTCCGTGACGCGCGCGCCGCGGTGCGGGATGTTCTCGACGAGCCCGGCGGCGTCGAGCCGCCGCACCGCCTCGCGGATCGGCATCGGGCTCATCTGCAGGACGTCCGCGAGCTCCTCGATCGGCAGCCGGGCGCCGGGCCGCAGCTGACCTGTAAGGATCGCCTGGTGCAGCGTCTCGAACGCCTTCTCCGCGAGCGTGCGATGGCCCCGATTGGACGCTTCGTCAGCCAGCACGGAGAGATGTGACTCCATCGCCGCCCGTAGTATCGGAATCAATGATCAAAAGTCAAGAATCGGCTGTGGGTAGGGACGTGGCCGCCGAACTCGATCGCGCCGATGTGCTGGCCGAGTTCCGCGAGCGGTTCGTGATCCCCGACGACGACGTCGTCTACCTGGACGGGAACTCACTCGGGCGACTGCCGCGGGCGACGCTCGCGCGGCTGTCGGAGGTCGCAGGCGCGGAGTGGGGCGGTCGGCTCGTGCGGGGCTGGGACGAGGGGTGGATGGAGCTGCCGGTTGCGCTCGGTGACGCGCTCGGCTCGGCGCTGCTCGGCGCCGCGCCGGGTCAAGTCGTGGTCGGCGACTCAACGACGGTCTGCTTCTACAAGCTCGTCTCGGCCGCGCTGGACCGTGCGCCGGGGCGGTCCGAGATCGTCACCGACGTCGAGAACTTCCCCACCGACCGCTACGTGCTCGAGGGGCTGGCGCGGGCGCGCGGCGGCTCGGTCGTGTGGCTACGCGGCGATCGCGCCGCCGGGCCGACGCCCGAGGCCGTCGCCGCGCTCGTGAGCGAACGCACGGCGCTCGTCACGTTCTCACACGTCTCCTACCGCTCGGCGCACATCGCCGACATGGCCGCGATCACGCGCGTGGCCCACGACGCGGGCGCGTTCGCGCTGTGGGACCTCAGCCACAGCGCCGGGTCGGTGCCGATCGCGCTCGATGCCGACGGCGCGGATCTCGCGGTCGGGTGCACGTACAAGTACCTGGGCGGCGGACCGGGAGCGCCGGCGTTCATGTACGTCCGCCGCGAGCTGCTCGGGCACCTCCGCCAACCGATCTGGGGGTGGCTCGGCCGGCGTGACCCGTTCGCGATGGAGCAGGGCTACGAGCCGGCCGGCGGGGTCCGCTCGCTGCTGTCCGGAACGCCGCCGGTCCTGTCGCTCGCCGGGGTGCAGGAGGGCGTCCGGCTCGTGGCGGAGGCGGGGATCGAGCGGATCCGGGCGAAGGGGATCGCGTTGACGGAGCTCGCGATCGCGCTCACGGATGCGCGTCTCGCCGGGTTCGGCGTGTCGGTGGCCTCGCCGCGCGACGCGGCCGTACGCGGCGCCCACGTGGCGCTCGCGCATCCGCGGGCCAGGTCGCTGTGCGCGGGTCTGATCGCGCGCGGCGTGATCCCGGACTTTCGCCGACCCGACGTGATCCGGTTCGGCCTCTCGCCGCTGACGACGCGATTCGTCGACGTGTGGGATGGGGTCGAGGCGTTGCGGGATCTCCTGGGCGGCGGCTCCGGCAGCATGGCCGGGGTCTAGTGGTCAGCCGCGCGTTGCGGGCGCTGCAGCTACGCGCCGCCGACCTCGCCGATGTGGCCCGCGGGCGCCGCGATCCGCTGACGCCGCCGCGCCGCTACCTCGACTTCGTCGGCGACAGCGACTTCCAGGCGACCGGCGAGGAGTTCCTCGAGCATTTCCGTACGCTCGCCGGGCTGCAGGCGACCGACCGCGTGCTCGATGTCGGCTGCGGGATCGGCCGGATGGCGCGCGTGCTGACGCGCGAGCTGCGACCACCCGGCTCCTACGACGGCTTCGACATCTCGCTCGAGGCGGTCGAGTGGTGCCGCCGGCACTACGTGCGGATGGGCGTGCCGTTCACGTTCACGCACGCCGACCTCGCCAACTCGCTCTACAACCCCGGCGGGCGTGTGGCCCCGTCCGAGTACCAGTTCCCGTACCTCGACCGCTCGTTCGACCTCGTGATCGCGACCTCGGTGTTCACCCACCTGCTCGCGGACGCCGCCGACCACTACCTCGCGCAGGCTGCCCGGGTGCTCGCGCCGCGGGGCCGGCTGTTCGCGACCTGGTTGCTCGTGGGCGGGGACTCGCCGGCGTCCTCCCACGGGGCCGCGTTTGACTTCTCGGCCGTGGCCGGCGACGGCGTCGCGCTGGTCGCGGATCCCGCCGTGCCCGAGGCCGCGGTCGCCTATCCCGAGACGTGGCTGCGCTCGCGCCTGGCCGAGTATCGCCTGCGCGTGCGCGAGCCGATCCGGTACGGGACATGGCGTGGGCGCGAGGGGCTCAGCTTCCAGGACATCGTCGTCGTCGAGCGCTGACGCAAACTTCCTCCCGCGATCCGGGAAGAACTTTGCGTCAGCGCCGGCAGGCCGCCGGTCCCGCCCCCGGTTCGACGATGAACGCGTACGACGCCGGCGGGAGGCTGACCGCTGAGCCCGTGATCCGCAACGGCGTGAGCGCCGGCGGAGCGCCGGACGACGCGGTCCGGAGCGAATGTCCGTTCAACAACGCTTGCCGACCGAGGAGCGCTGGTGCCGTGACGCGGTAGACGTCCAGGCTGCGGGCTCCGTCGCCGATCGTGAACGTATGGCCGGCGTGGGGATCGAGGTTCAGCGCAAGCAGTGTCGTGCCGCCGCCGGCGCGAGCGCAGGCGGCGTAGATGCGCAGGCGCGCCGGCGCGCTACGGACGGCCGGTCGCAGGATCGCCGTACCCATCAGCCGGTGCCACAGCAACGCAGCCCAGTAGTCGGGATTCGGCGTGAGGGTCGCGTCGTCGATCAGGCCGTAGTCGCTGCCGGACAGCGTCTGGCGGATCAGGACCTGGAGGCCCCGCTGCGCGAGCGCGCCGAGCGCGTTCAGATACCAGAAGGTCGCCTCGAACCGGTTCGAGTAACCCTGCTGGCCGCCGCATGACGCCGACCCCGCCTCCGTGTACCAGATTTCGCGCCCGGGGTCGTCGGCCGTGCCGAGCGCCGCGACGCGGTTAAACGCCCGGATCACGCCGTCGAGATAGGCCGGGTCGAGCGGGTCCGTCGGCACCGGCGTCCCGATATGGCAGCGTGTCGATGTCGCGGGGTACTCGTGGAACGCGAGCAGGTCGTAGACGCCCGGCGCGGCGGGCATGATCTGACTGGCGAGCGGCCCGAGCGGCACGCCGTACGGCGTCTCGCTGCCGGCGTTGTTGTAATAGCTGCCCGGCCCGAGCAACGGCACGTTCGGCACGACGCTCCGGCGCAGCTCATCGAACGTCCTCAGATCGCGGACGTAGTCGGCGGCCGTGTAGCCCGCGGGCATGCCGGACAGCGCGAACAGGTTCGGCTCGTTGCCGAACTCGACCGCCGCCAGGGGAAACCGACGTGCCGCCGTGTAGGACAGCAGCGCACGGGCGTTGTCGGGTGTCCAGTTGAATGACGTGTCGCGCGGTCCGGGTCCGGCGTTGATCCCGAGCACGATCTGCAGGCCGAGCGCGTCGGCGAACGTGCCGACGTGGTCCCACTCCGTCTTGGTCAGGATCCGCTGGTAGACCCCGGGCGGCGTCGTGAGCGGCGGCGAGCCGAGGTCGTAGAACGTCTTGTTCGCGGCCGTCCCGCTGATGCGCAGGTACGCGGGCGCGAGCGCGCGGGCGAGCGCGCGCAGGCGCGGGCGGGTGAAGTCATACGGCGCGACCGGCGCGTTCCCGGTCGCGTGCGGCGCCTGGGACCAGAACATGCCGCCGGTGATCTGGTCGAGGTCGACCGCGAACGACACGTAGCGGGGGCTCGTATGGGCGACGACCGGGCTCGAGACCGTCCGAACGGTTGTGGCGCTCGCAGTCGACGCGAGCACCGCCAGCGCGCCGACCACACCGACAACAAGGCTCACTCGCTTACACACGGGCGGGCGTGCTCCATCGCGTAAACGTCGGCCAGAGATCGACGATCCGTCCGCCCCGAACGGCGTGCAGCGCGCCGAAGTAGTCGATCCCGTCGCCGGACTGGTTGGGCCAGCAAAGCACATAGTCCTCCGTGCTCAACTCGTGTGGTGGCGCGTACACCATGCAGCGACCACCCTCGGCCAGATCGTCGTTGACGCCGGCCGGGTAGACGAACGCGGGCTGTGTTCCGCCCTGGTCGGGCCACGTCGATCCCTTCAGGAAGTACTCCTCGCCCGTGATCGGGGGCAGGGGCACCTTCGTGAACGGCGCCGAGGGATACGGCCCGACGTCCTTGAGCACGGGCGCGGCCTGCGTCAGCGCGCTCGCGAGTCCCTGGTGATCGAACGTCTTCAGATACCCCGCGTACACGAACGCCGAGCCCGGGCTGATCTCGTTGCACACGCGGCTGCCGGCCCAGTTGCGGTAGTTGGAGCTGGCGGGGCCGTTGCGGATCAGCGTCGCCGCGTCGAACAGGTCGGAGCCCTCGTCGTGCAGCTGGCGCAGGTAGCGGATGTAGTGCTGCTGGGCCTGCTTGGCGACCTGCCGCCGCCAGCTCTGCTCACCGGTGAGCGTCGCGTGGCCGTCGTAGCAGATGACCGCGCGCAGCCGCAGCCGATCGCGATGGCGCCGCAGCAGCGTGATCGCGGCCGTGATGTCCTTCGCCCAGTGAAAGCCGCCGCGACCCTCCCCGGAGTCAAGCTCGAGGCCGACGTCGAGCGGGACCCGGCGTGGCGTCGTGCGCGCGAGCTGCGCCATCTCCTCGAGCAGCTCGACTGAGCTCGCCAGCAAGGTCAGCCGGTGCGTGCGCTGCCCGGACGGCGGGGCGGACTGCAGGTAGGCGCGCAGCTCCCCGCGCGTCGGCGGATACCCCATCAGCAGATCGGTGCCGACCGGCGCGCGGCACATGATCTGGTCGACCGTGCGCAGGTGGAACACGAGCCCGCGCGGCTTCGGCAATCGGGACAGGATGTACGCGCATAGCTGCGGGCACTGAAACGCCTTGAGCGCCGGCCGCACCGCCCAGTGGTTGGCCTGTGCGAACCGCACGACCACCCGCGCGTTGCGGTCGACCGCGGCGAGGTCGACGAACATCAACGGCTCGCCGGCCCCGTGCGAGCGGGCGAGCCGGGCGAGCCCCGGATACGACGTCGGGTTCCCGCCGGAGCCGAGGACGGCGGCCGCGGGCCGCGGATCGGCGAACGCATCGGACGCTGACGAACCGGCGAAGCTCGTCCCGACCAACGCCGTCGCTCCGGTCGCCGCGAGGAAGCGCCGGCGGGTCACGCTGCTGGGCTGCTTCTGCTCCATCTGCCGTCGCCTGATCGGGGTCCTCCAACGCGGTCGCCGACGGCCAATGCTGACGACCGCCGGTCCCGCGGACCACCGTACTTCCTACGCGATGGGTTGCGCAGCAACCCCTATATACCCAGTGGCAACTACAGCGTCAGGAGGGCCGCCGTGGCCGGCGGCAACTCGATCACATAGCGGCCGTGCGCTTTGTGGACGATCGTGCGGGCCGGCGCGGGGAGCACGCCACTCCTCGTCGGCGCGCCGAAGCTGCGACCGCCGAGCGTGACGCCGGTTCTCGCCCCGATGCTCGGGGCGCGCAGCAACTGCAGCGCGCCCTCGGCGTCGCCCGGGGCACGGACCGCGATCAACCGTGACCGTCCCAGGTCCTTGTTGATCAGCACGACGCGAATGCGGCCGTCCGGCGCACGGGTGGCGTAGCTCGAGAGGCTGCCGCCCGGACCCGAGACGCGCAGCAGCGTCGAGCCGGCGGGCACCGCGCGCGCGAACGTCAACAGGCCGTAGTAGATCGGCCGCACATAGCCCCGCCACGAACCATTCAGCCGGCGGAACGAGAACATCTCGCTGATCCTGCCGGTCGCGGTGTGGATGTTGATGCCGTCGACGCCGACGCGCGCCATCTGGAAGAGCGCATCGAGCGCCCACAGCGCCGACGCGAAGGTGTCGCTGACGCCGCGCTCCCCGCCGCACGCGATCCCGTTCATCTCGGTGATCCGCAGCGGTTCGCCTCGCGCGTGCGCGAGCGCGACGAAGCCCGTGACGCCGTCCGCAAGGCCCTTCGTGGCGGCGTCGGACAGCAGTTGCGACGGCGAGATCGCGCTGGACGCGGAACAGTGCTTGAACGGATAGCGGTGGATCGCCACGAGCCCGAGTCGCGGCTGCCCGGCGATGAACGGCCCCAGCAGCGAGAGCCAGCGAGGCGAGCCGATGTTCGGCCCCGCGACCGGAACCCGGGGGAGGGACCGGGCGATCGACGCGAAGTCGTTCGCGAACGCCGGGAAGCTCCACGTATGCGCGCGTCCCGGGATCGCACGCCCGGCCGGCGTCCGGTACCAGCCGAAGCTCGCGTACAGCTCGGGCTCGTTGCCGAGCTCGAGCGCGCTGACTGCCGCGCGGCCGATGCCGCTGATGAGCGCCTGCGCCATCGTCCCGGCGATCCGCGCGTTGTCGGCCTCGAGATTGACGCCGACGATCAGGCGGGCGTTCAGGTCTCTCGCGAGGGCATGTCCGACCGCGATCCAGTGAGGGTCGAGCGTGATCCGCATGCCGCCGGGCCGGGTCATCCCGGGCACCGGCCACCATGCCCAATCGGTCGTGTCGCCGCCGACCCGCAGCACGGGGCGCTGTCCGGGCGCGAGGTTGCGCACGAGCTGCTCAAAGATCGGGTTCGGCGCTGTCGGGTCACTGCCCGCGTACGCCGACACGCCTGAGTACTCCATCGAGAGGCCGACGAAGCCGCCGGGGATCCGCTGGCGGATCGCGCTCGCGAGGACGTCGACATTGGTCGCGTCCGGCGCGGGTCGCGCGGATCCACAGCCACTCGCAACGGCGACGACGCACAACAACAGGGCCGTGGCCAGCGCTTTGGCCGTGCGTGACATCTTCGTGTTGAGACGTTACAGCGTGAGCAGCGCCGCGCTGGCCGGCGCCAGGTGGATGCGGAAGCGCCCGCTCGTGCGCGTGAGCGACGTTGCGGTGGTCGGAGCGGGCAGCACGCCGGTTGTGGTCGTCGTGCCGAAGCCGGCGCCCCCGAGCGTGATGCCGGCCTTGGCGGCGATGCTCGGCGCGCGCAGCAGCTGCAGCGTTCCGGGACCGGCGCCCGGGACCGAGAGGGCGACGCTGCGTGACTGCGTGAGGTCCTTGTTGATGACCAGGACGCGGATGTGCCCGTCGCGCGCCTTCGTCGCCCACACCTTCAACCCGCCGGCGCCGGGCGGCGTCGTACGCAGAAGCCGCGAGCCGGCCGGGGCGGCCTGCGCGAACGTCATCAGCCCGTAGTACACCGGGTGCACGTATCCCTGCCACGCGCCGCCCAGGTGCGTGAAGCTGAACAGCTCGTTGACCGCGTTCGGCGCGGTGTGCAGGTTGACGCCGTCGACGCCGACGCGCGCCATTTCGAACAGCGCGTCGAGCGCCCACAGCGTCGATGCGTACGCGTCGCTCACGCCCGGCGCGCCGCCGCACGCGACCGAGCCCATCTCGCCGATCCGCAGCGGCAGTCCGCGCGCGTGGGCGAGCCTGACGTACCCCGCGACGCTGTCGGCCAGGCCAGTCGTCGAGCTGTCCGCGAGCAGCTGGGCCGCGGTGGCGAGCGTCGACGTGCAAGCCCTGAGCGGGTAGCGGTGCAGCGTGACGAGCCCGAGCCGCCGCTGCGCGGCGAGGAACGACCCGAGCTGGGACATCCACTCGGGCGAGCCGGTACTCGGCCCGGCCAGCGGCACGTTCGGCAGCGAGCGCGCGATGTTCGCGAAGTCATGCGCGTAGGCCTGCGGGTTCCACGTGCTCGGTCGTCCCGGGATCTGCTGGCCCGTGTTCGTGTGGTACCAGCCAAAGCTCGCGTACAGCTCGGGCTCGTTGCCGAGCTCGAGCGCCTGCACCGACGAGCTCCCGAGTCCCGCGATCAGCTGGTGGGCCATCGTCGCGGCCAAGCGCGCGTTGTCCGCCTCGAGGTTGACGCCGAGGATCAGCTTCGCGTTGGTTGCCTGCGTGAGCGCCCTCGCGATCTGGACCCAGCTGCTGCTCAGTGTCAGACGCGTCCACACCGGTCGCCGCATGCCCGGGACCGGCCACCAGCTCCAGTCCGTGCTGTCGCCGCCGATTCGCAGCACCGGGTTTTGACCCGGCGCAAGGTTGCGGATCAGCTGGACCACGATCGGGTTGGGGGCCGTCGGGTCGGTGCCGGCGAACGCGGGGACGGCGCGGTACTCCATCGAGAGTCCGACGAAGCCGCGCGGGATCGGCCGGCCGAACGTGTCCGGGCCGACCGTGACTGACGTCTGCCCTGCGCCGGCGCGCGCGGCAGCGGGGATCAGCAGGCAGCAGAGGAGCGCCGCGAGCGTGCACGCACGCGCGAGCCCCGGCCGAGTCATCCTGGATGCAGTCAAAACCAATTCGATCCCTATCCGCGCGATTCGCCGCGCTCGCCTAGTGCCGCGGCAACGTCAGCATTGCGGCGCTCGCGGGCGGGACGCTCACGACATAGCCACCCGGCGAGCGCTGAACTGTAGCCGTCCTCGGCGGTCCTGTGAGCGCGCCGGTCGCCGTCCGCCGGCCGAAGCTCTGCCCGCCGAGCGTCACGCCGGCGCGCGAGTCGAGCGCGGGCGCGGTGAGGCGCACGAGCTCCGCAGCCCCGGCCGCGGTTGACGATGGCCGTACGGCAACGATCTGGCGCCGCGTGGAACTGTCGTTGATCAGCACGACACGTATGCGGCGATCCGGGGCCTGCGTGGCCCACGTTCTCAGCTGAGGAACGCTGCCGGTCAGTGAGAGCAGCCGCGCTCCCGGAGGCGCCGCCTGCGCGAACAGCATCAGCCCGAAGTACTCGGGCGCCACGCGCCCGAGCCACTGTCCCCCAGCTCGGGTGAAACCGAACAGCCGGTAGTGGGCGCGCGGGAACGTGTGGATGTTGACCCCGTCGACTCCGACCCGCGCGAACTCGAACATCGTGTTCAACCCCCACAGCGCCGAGGCGAACGTGTCGCTGACCCCGGGGGCGCCTCCGCACGCGACGCTGTTCATCTCGTCGACCCGCAACGGCAGTCCGCGCGCGTGCGCCGCGGCGACGTACCGGACAACTCCGGCCGCGAGCCCGCGCGAGGCGGCATCGCTCAGCAGGTGCGGAATCGTCGGGTACAGATCGGACGCCGCCGGGAGGCCGCACCGCTCGAGGGGATAGCGGTGCACGGTCACCAGCTGCAGATCGCTCGTGATCCGGACGAACCGCGTCGTGAACCCGATCCACCGCTGGCCGCCGAACGCGGGTCCCGCCAGCGGCAGCGGCGGGAGCGCCTGCCCGAACCGCCGGAACTCGCGAGCGAACGCCGGGAATCCGTAACTGAGGGGCCGGCCCAGGACCCTGAGACCCGCGCGCGTGCGGTACCACGCGTAGCTTCGGTACAGCTCGGGTTCGTTGCCGAGCTCGAGCCCGGCGATCGCGTGGCGGCCGAGGCCGCCGATCAGCAGGCGCGCCTCGCTTGCGGACAGGGCGCGGCGGTTGGCCTCGAGGTCGATTCCGAGAACGAGACGGGCTCCGGTCGCGCGCGCGAGCGATCGCGTGATCGCAACCCACTTATGCGTGAGCGTGAACCGGATGCCGGCGGGACGGCGCACCGACGGTGTCGGCGCCCATGTGTGGTCGGTGCTGTCGCCACCGATCCGCAGCACGGGTGACTGGCCGGGGGCGAGGCCGCGAATCAAGTGTGCGAGCACGGGGTTGACCGCGTTCGGGTTCGTGCCGGCGTACGCGGGGACCGCGTTGTACTCCATCGAGAGGCCGACGAAGCCGGGTTGGATCGGCCGGCCATACGGGCTGTTCGAGACCGTGAGGACGCGCGAGGGCTGCTGCGGCAACGTCGTGGGCACGAGCTCGGGAGGCACGGGGGCGGGCGTGCGAGGCGCGGGGGCGGGCGTGCGATCCCGAGCGGCGCTGCGCTCGGAATCGAAGTCGCCGAGCATCGCCGCACCGGCGAGCGCCGAGAGCGTGAACGCCAGCACTTCCTTGCGGTGGCGGCCGAGTATGCGCACGGACCGCCACGATGCCGGTGCACCCTAAGCTGGTTGATAAAGGTTCTTGTGAAGGTTCTAACGCTGGATCCCGCCGCCGTCGATCACCAGCGCCTGACCGGTGATGGCGTGCGCGGCGGGTGAGGCGAGAAACACGACGGCGTCCGCGACCTCGTCGGGCTCGAGCAGCCGTCCCAGCGGTGACTGGTTCGCGAGCGCCCGCTCGCTCTCCGCCTCCGTGCGCCCCGTCGCCTCGACGATCCGCGCGATCGCACGCGTCGTCAGGTCGGTGCGGACGAACGTCGGGCAGACGGCGTTGACGCGCACGCCGCTGCCCGCGAGCTCGCTGGCGACCGCGCGCGTGAGCCCGACCGCGGCATGCTTGGAGGCGGTGTAGGCGCTCGTGTACGGGACGCCGATCCGGCCGGCGGTCGAGGCGACGGTGATGATGGCGCCGTCCTTGCGCTCGCGCATGCCGGGAACGACTGCCCGCATGCACAGGAACGGGCCGGTCACGTTGACGTCGAAGTGCCGGCACCAGGTCGTGAGGCTCGTCTTCGCCAGCGGGGCGCTCTCGGCGATGCCCGCGTTGTTGACGAGCACGTCGACGTGTGCAATCTCGCTGAAGGTGCGTGTCACCGCGTCCTCGTCGGTGACGTCGCACACCGCGGTCGCGACGTTCCTGAGGGAGTTGAGGGCTGCCTCGTCGCGCCCCAGCGCGATCACGTCGTCGCCGAGGGCGGCGAACTTCTCGGTGATCGCGCGGCCGATCCCCTTCGCGCCGCCGGTGACGACGACCCGGCGGCTCATCCCGTGATCACCGGCATCAGCCGCTCCATCTGCCGCAGCCGCTCCGGATAGCGGCCGACGATGAACTGAAGCGCGACGTGCTCGACGCCGATGTCATCGAACTGCCGCAGGGCGTCGGCGATCTGCTCAGGCGTGCCTCTGAGGCGGTCGGGCTCCTGCTCGACCAGCGCGTCGGTGACCTCGACCGAGAGGCATGTGTTGAGCGTGACGTCGCGGCCGTTCGCGTGGCGCCTGACGTTCTCGAAGCGGCTTTTCAGTTCCGTCGGCGTCACGCGCGCGAAGTACGGAAACCATGCGTCGCCGTGGAGACCGGCGCGACGCTGCGCACCAGCGCTCTCGCCGCCGCACCAGATCGGGACGTGTGTCGGTTTGGGGTTGAACGCGATGTCGTCGTAGTCGTAGTAGTCGCCGTGGAAGCTGCAGTGCTCCTCGTCGGAGAACAGGTTGCGGGCCACCCGCAGCTGTTCATCCGCGACCTTGGCACGCCGGCGATAGACGTCTGCGCGGCCGAGCGCGACAAATTCCTCTTCCATCCAGCCGATTCCGACTCCGAGCACGAATCGTCCCTCTGACAGGCGGTCGATCGTCGCGGCTGTCTTCGCCCACAGGATCGGATCGCGGTAGGGCGCCACGAGCACGCTGACGCCGAGCCTGATCGTCTCGGTCGCGCCCGCGAGGAACGCGAGCACCGTCATCGACTCGAGGAACGGCTTCTCGGGCGGAACGATGAACGCGCTCGACCAGCTGTACGCGTACTCGGTCTCGATCGTCCACGGAATGATGATCCGGTCCGCCGCCCAGACCGTCGTGAACCCGAGGCGTTCGGCGGTCTGCGCAGCGTGGATCAGGCCGCTGCGGGTGGCGGCCGCGCCGGAAACGGGGAGGAAGACGCCGTGGTCCATCTATGCGGTGGTTCTGAAGAGGCGCCTCGCCCGGGCGGGCGCGTGGGTCGTGGTCATGGCGTGATGACCGTGGGGGTCGTGGTCATGGCGTGACGACTGCGGGGGTCGTGGTCATGGCGTGATGACTGCGATCCCCATCAGTTCGACCTTGGCGTCGGGAACTGCAAGGTCGGTGACACCGAACAACCCCATCGTGGGGTAGCGGCGGCCGAAGTGCCTGCGCCAGGCCTCGCCGAGCTCGCGTTGGGACGCGCGGTACTCGGGGACATCCGTCACGAAGATCTGGAGGCTGACGAGGTCGTCGGGCGTACCGCCTGCTGCCGTGAGTGCCGTGATCAGGTTGCGCGCTGCGTTGTCGAACTGGGTTGCGAGCGTGTCGCCGTCACCGATCTGGCCGGCCAGATAGACGGTGTTGCCCGCCCTGACCGCGTGACTGAATCCCCTGGGCGGGGGCAGCTCGTCCGCGTTGATGAGCTCGTTCACGTTCCGCTCCAGTTCGGCCTGCGCCCCTCGTGCCAGGCGTCGTAGAACTCCTTGAAGTCGTCGCTGTGCATGAGCAGGGACTGGGTGATGGCCTCCAGCTCGATCGCGGCGCCGAGGTCCATGTCGAGCTCCCGTGTGAGCAGGGACTTGGTCGTGGCGTACGCGAACGCGGGGCCGTCGGCGAGGCGTTGGGCGAGCCCGGCGGCGGCGGTGTGGAGGTCGTCGTGCGGGACCACTTCGGTGGCGAGACCGATCTCGCGGGCTGTCTGCGCATCGATCCTGTTGCCGAGCATCAGCAGTTCGGTCGCGGGGCCGAGCCCGACGATCCGCGGCAGCAGATCGGCGGCGCCCATGTCTGCGCCGGCGAGGCCGACCCGCGTGAACAGAAACGCGAAGGTGGCGGTGTCCGAGAGGAGCCGGAAGTCCGCGGCAAGTGCGATCACGGTGCCGGCTCCGGCGGCCGTCCCGTTGACCGCCGCGATGACCGGGATCGGGATCTCTCTCATCGCTGTGACGACCGCCCCGGTCATGCGCGTGAACTCGAGCAGCTCGTGCATTTTCGGCGTCAGCAGCTCGGTGATGAGGTCGCGGAGGTCGGCGTACGTGCCGAATGTGAGCGCGTTGAGCTTGTCGGGGCGGTTGAAGGTGACGGTCGCGACGCCGTCGCCCAGGTCGAACTCGAAGTTCTTCCAGTCGGTCGTGAGGGGCGCTGACTCGCGATACGGGCTCACGTCGGCGCGACGATACTCGACATAGAACTCCGGAGCAATGTTAGATATTGTTCGCCGCGGAGGAGAGGTGACAGTCGACAGTCCGTACTGGAACCCGAAGACAGAAACGCTCTCGCGCCCGGAGTTGGAGTCGCTGCAACTCGCGAAGCTACGGGTCCAGGCGGCATGGGCCGCCGCCCGCAGCCCGTGGTACCGGGAGCGCTTTCGGGCTGTTGGGTTCGACGTGGCGTCTTTGCGATCGCTCGATGACATGCGGCGGATGCCGCTGTTGACCCGTGATGAGTGGATGGCCTCGCAGGCAGCGTCGCCGCCGTATGGGTTGCTGCCGGCGGTGGATGCGGCTGCGGCGATCCGAGTGCACACGACCTCGGGGACGACCGGTCGGGGTCCCTTGCGCGCGCTCGATTCGCGCAAGGACTGGGCGTGGATTGCGGAGATGTGGGCGTACGCGATCTGGGGCTGCGGCGCACGGCCCTCCGATGTCGCGTACATCGCGTTCGGCTACGGGTCGTTCATCGGCTTCTGGGGCCTGCACTACGCGATGGAGAAGGTCGGCGTCCTGAACGTGCCCGGTGGCGCGCAGACGACCGAGGCGCGCGTGCGCCAGATCGTCGACTTCGGCGCGACCGTGGTGGCGTCGACGCCGACGTACGCGCTGCGGCTCGCGCAGGAGGCGTCGCTGCTGGGTGTGGATTTTGCTCACTCCGGCGTCTCTCGGTTGATTTTGTCCGGGGAGCCGGCGGGGTCGATCCCGCAGACAAAGGCGCTGATCGAGGAACAGTGGGGCGCGAAGGCGTTCGACACCGCGGGCATGACCGAGATCGGGACGATCATGGTGTTCGAGTGCTCGGCGCAGCCGGGCGGGACGCACATCATCGAGGACCATGTGATCGAGGAGGTGCTGGACCCTGTGTCGCTGGAGCCGGTTGGCTATGGGGAGCGGGGAGAACGGGTCGTGACATCGTTCGGGCGCGGCGCGATCCCGTTGTTGCGTTACCGGACGGGGGATTTGGTGTGCCGGGTGCCCGCTTCGTCGTGCTCGTGCGGCCGCGGGTTCGATCTGTACTCAGGCGGGATCCTCGGGCGCGTCGACGACATGAAGATCGTTCGGGGCACGAACGTCTATCCGCGCGCGATCGAGGCGATCGTGCGTGAGTTCCCCGAGGTCGACGAGTTTCAGACGGTGATCACGCACGAAGGGATTCGCGACGAGATCACGTTGCGGGTGGAGCTCAAGCCGGATTGTGCCTTGGACGGGTGGGATTCGCTGGCGTCCGATTTGCACCGACGGTTGGCGCTGGCACACGAGGGGTTGAACTTCCGTGTGGAGCGAGCCTCGGCTGGGGAGCTGCCGCGGTTTGAGCTCAAGGCAAAGCGAACTGTTGACAAGCGTGAGACGCCGGCTGCAGCGGTGGTCGGGTCATGAGTGTCGATCTGCTCGGGAACGAGTTGAATTCGTCGGAGCAGCGGCTGCTAGCGGTGTACGAGGAGTTGAAGTCACTGTGCGCCTTGGAGTCGTTACCGCCGAGCGCCCATGCCAACGTGGCGGCTGCCTTGGCTTTGATGCACAACGTCGTGAGCGGGCTGGCGCTGAAGTACGAGCACCTGAGCGACCTCGGGGTGTGACGCCGTGAAGCTTGCCGTGGTCGGCGGAGGACCCGGCGGCCTGTATTTCTCGATCCTGATGCGCAAGGTCGCGCCGGACTGCTCGGTGACGGTGTTCGAGCGCAATGCCGCCGCTGATGCGTTCGGGTTCGGGGTTGTGTTCTCCGACGAGACGCTGGCCGTGTTCGAGCACGCGGATCCCGAGACGTACTACGCGATTTGCTCGCGATTTGCGTCGTGGTCCGATATCGATATCCACCACCGTGGGTGTGTCACTCGGTCAGGTGGTCATGGGTTCTCGGCGCTGGGTCGGAGGGAGCTGCTCGGTGTGCTGCAGGAGCGGGCCCTTGGGCTTGGGGTTGACATTCGGTTCTCATGTGAGGCGCCCGTGTTGGGTGAGCTTGGGTGGGCCGACGTCGTCGTGGGTGCGGATGGTGCGTCGAGCGCGGTGCGGTCGGCGTTGAGCTCATCGTTTGTCCCGTCGCTCGAGCCTCGGTTCTGCCGCTACATCTGGCTCGGGACCGATCTCGTCTTCGACGCGTTCAAGTTCTTCATCCGCGAGACGGAGTGGGGCGTGTTCCAAGCGCACGCGTACCCCTACGACGCGACGATGAGCACGTTCATCGTCGAGACGCACTCGGACGTGTGGGCGCGCGCGGGCCTCGACCGGGTGGCTCCGGCGGCGCTGCCGCCGGGGGTGTCGGATCTCGCGTCGGTGGAGTTCTGCTCGTCGCTCTTCGCCTCCGAGTTGGGCGGGCGGTCGTTGCTGGCGAACAACTCGAAGTGGATCCGCTTTGTGACCGTGCGCAACGAGCGGTGGTCGTCGGGGAACGTCGTGCTGTTGGGTGATGCAGCCCACACGGCGCACTTCTCGATCGGGTCGGGCACGAAGCTCGCGATGGAGGACGCGGTGGCGCTGGCCTGGGCGTTTCGGGTGTACGGTGACGATGTTCCGGGCGCCTTGGCCTCGTATGAGGCGGAGCGCCGGCCGGTCGTCGAGAGCACGCAGCGAGCCGCCCAGGCGTCGCTCGAGTGGTTCGAGGGGCTTGGCCGCTACGTCGAGCAGGAGCGGACGCAGTTCGCGTTCAACCTGCTCACGCGGAGCCGGCGGGTGACCCACGACAACCTTCGGATGCGCGATCCGGAGTTCGTGGCGGAGGTCGTTGAGCGGTTCGCCTCGTCCGTGCGGGAGGCCGTCGGGGGGTGTGTCGGGGAGTCCGTCCGGGGGTCTGTCGGGGAGTCCGTCGGGGCGGCCGTCGGCGATGTCTCGGGATCCCGCACCGAACTCGGCGATCCCGCCGCCCCGCCGATGTTCATGCCGCTCCGGCTGCGGGAGTTGCTGCTTCCCAACCGGGTTGTCGTCTCGCCGATGGACATGTACTCGGCGGTCGATGGCACTCCGGGCGACTTTCATCTCGTGCATCTCGGCGCGCGCTCGCTGGGCGGCGCCGGGCTGGTGATGACCGAGATGATCTGCGTGTCGGCCGAGGGGCGGATCACGCCGGGATGCGCGGGGATGTACTGCGACGATCACGTCGCGGCGTGGAGACGGATCGTTGAGTTTGCGCACACGTACGGAGGGTGCGCGATCGGCGCTCAGATCGGCCATTCCGGGCGCAAGGGATCGACCAAGCTCATGTGGGAGGGAATCGACGAGCCGCTCCCCATCGGCAACTGGCCGGTGATGGGCCCGTCGCCGATTCCCTACAGCCCGCGCAATCAGGTCCCGCGCGAGATGACCTCTTGGGACATGGAGGCCGTGCGCAGCGAGTTCGCCCGCGCCGTGTTCGGTGCGGTCGAGGCCGGGTTTGACCTGCTCGAGCTGCACTGCGCCCACGGGTACCTGCTCTCCTCATTCTTGTCGCCCCTGTCGAATACGCGTTCCGATCGCTACGGCGGGTCGCTCGAGAACCGCGCGCGGTTCCCGCTCGAGGTGTTCGATGCCTGCCGGGCGATCTGGCCCTCGGGGCGGCCGATGAGCGTGCGGATCTCCGCGACCGATTGGGTCGATGGCGGATTCGACGCGGATCAGGCGGTCGCGTTCGCTCGGATGCTGCGGGACCACGGCTGCGACATCGTCGACGTCTCGTCGGGGCAGGTCTCGGCGCTCGAGAAGCCGGCGTTCGGGCGCAGCTACCAGACCCCGTTTGCCGATCGGATTCGTCACGAGGTCGGAATCCCGACAATCGCCGTCGGCGCGATCTCCTCCTACGACGACGTGAACACGATCGTGCTCGCGGGCCGGGCGGATCTGTGCGCCCTCGCCCGACCGCATCTGTACGACCCGCACTGGACGCTGCACGCCGCCGCCGACCAGGACTATGACGGGGTGGAGTGGGTACCGCCGTACCGCGCGGGATCGCGCAAGCCGCCGACGGGACGGGTCGACGGCGATGTCCGCAAGGAGCTGGAGCGGACGTTCGTGCCGCCCGGGCTCGTGCTCGCACCCGAGTCGGGGTCGTGAGGTCGGTGCGGGGCGCCCGAGTCGGAGTTGTGAGGTCGGTGCGGGAGGCCCGAGTCGGGGTCGCGCGGTCGGTCCGGGAGGGATCGTGACTGCCGGGTCCGGTTCGGGGCCGATCACGACGGCCGGGCCCGGTTCGGGGCCGCCCGCGGTCAGCGAGCCGTTCCAGCCTCAGGATCTCGTCATCACGCTGCTCGGCACGTACGTGCGGCCGATCGGCGACACGGTGTGGTCCGGCGGTCTGGTCGCGCTCCTCGGCGAGCTCGGCTTCTCGCACGGCGCGGCCCGGGTCGCGCTGACCCGGCTCGTGCGCCGCGGCCTGATCGCGCGCGTGCGATCAGGCCGACTCGTGCACTACCGCGTGACCGCCCGCTGCGACCGGCTCCTGGCCGAAGGCGACGGCCGCATCTTCCTGCTTGGCAACCCGCGCGACGACGGTGGCAGCTGGACCGTCCTCTGGCACCAGATCCCCGAGGACCGCCGGCTGGAGCGCAGCCGGCTGGCGAGGCGGTTGCGCTTCCTCGGCTTCGGATCCGTGCAGGACAGCGTCTGGGTCTCGCCCCACGATCACTCCGACGAGGTGACCGAACTGCTCGCCGAGCTCGAGGTCTCCGAGTTCGCCGTCCTGTTCCAAGCCCACGCCGGTGCCGGCAGATCGGCCGGACTCCGTGCGCTCGTCGCGCGCGCGTGGGACCTGACCGGCCTGGCGGACCGCTACGAGGCGTTCGTCGCCGAGTTCTCCCCGTGGGTGCCGGCGTCCGCCCGTTCTCGCCTGCTGGATTCCGAAGCCTTCCTGATCCGCACCCGCCTCGTCCACCTGTTCCGCGGCTTCCCCTTCCTCGACCCTGAGCTTCCCGAGGACCTCGCCCCGCTCGGGCCCGCCCGTGCCCGAGCGGTATCCACCTTCCACGAGCTCTACTCCGGGCTGGCCGAGCCGTCCCAGCGGCACTTCGAGGCGGTCAGTGGGGCGTACGTCGGCGTGTCATAGGTGCCCACGTGCCGGTCCAGGGGGCACCACCGTCATGCGCGTCAGCCGGACGACTCGAGCGCGGCCCGGCCGCTCACCCCGAGGCGAATGAGGGTCGATCGCCCGGCCACGGACACGGCGGGCGCGCGCCCGACCTCTC
>DATKOY010000257.1:0-5357 GCA_035524415.1 Solirubrobacteraceae bacterium
GTGTACGTGTTCCCCGTGAAGGCGTCGTTGAGCACGGCGAAGGCGTCGACCTCCTGCCTGTTCCGCGAGGCGCGGGCCATCTCGCGGTACGTCTCCTGGAAGGCACCGTAGAGCTCGTCGCGCCAGCCCTCGTACGTGAACTCGACGGCGATGCCGTACGGGTTCGCGAGGTACGTGGCGGTGCCGCCCATGATCGGCTGATCGAGTGTGAACTGCGCGCCCTCGGCCTTGGCCGGCATCGTGCCGAGCCCCGACATCTGGAGATCCTTGACGGAGTTCCAGGGCATCGTGTCGACGTTGAAGACCGCTTCGAACTCGAGCGGGCGCTCCTCGCCGACCTCGATGTAGAGCTTGCGTGCATCAGGGACGAGCAGCGATGAGATTGAGCCTCTGCCGATGACAGCCATGGAGTCTCCTTAGCCGAGCGTGCCGGTGCCCGTGGCGGGCTTCCGCAGCGCTGCGGTCACGATGAAGTAGACGCGGGCATCGACGGTGCCCACGGGGTCCTTGAAGCCCACGATCATCGCACCGTCGTTCACCACCGTCATGGTGGTGGTCGAGGCGTTGTTCGCATCGAGGAACCAGTATCCCGTCGAGAACGTCGCGTCCTTCGCGATCTTGACGCACTGCCAGATGTCGGCCTCCGCGAGCGTGTGGAAGGTGCCGGCCCCGCTGTTCTTGAGGTTGCCCTCGAAGATCTGCGCGCCCGGGAAGCAGGGCACCATCCGAGTCGCCCGACCCGCGACGCCGGACGCATCATCTTCCGCAAAGCCGATCAGAGCGACCTGGCTTCCCGTGCCGATGGGGCTCGTCACTTCGATCACACGGCCCGTGCTGCCGTCATCGACGAGCGGGGCGCCCTTCTTCCACGACATGCCCGTCTTCTCGACGACGGGCAGTGACGGCATCGCGCTGAGGCCGAGTGTCTTGGCGGCCGTGATCTGCCGCGGTGCGGTAGCAATTGCCATCTTCTACCTCTTACCTTCCCGCCCCTTCGCGGAGCTTCTGATCGACTTGCTTGTAGAACTCGTCCCGACCCACGCCCGCCCGTGCCGCCTGCATCGCTGCACTGCGCAGCGATGGGTCCGCCATCGGACTGTTGAGATGCACTTGCACGCCGCCGCCGCGCCGCCGCCACTTCTCCTCGGCGTCCAGCAGGTTCGACTCGTACTGGCCGCGCTGCCGGCGCTTGAGATCCTCGTGGTAGGCGTCCATCGCCTGGGCGCGTTCCTCGCGCGCCCGCAGCAGCACCGTGTCCCCGATGCGCCGCCAGCCCTGCACGTCGATGCACTCGGGCGCTTCCTTGAAGTCGGAGCCCTTGACCGGTTCCCACACGGGCACGATCGCGCCGGAGGACTTCTCCCGCACGCGCTCGGTCAGCTTCAACTGGACCTGCTCGTAGTTCCGCTTGTCGCAGACCCACACGTAGCGATAGCCCGGCTGCGCATTCTGCACTTCGAGCTGGTTCACCTCGCCCGCGATGTACTGGAGAATCTCGCGATCCTCCTCGAACGCCTTCGGATTCGCCCGCTCCTGCGTCAACCCGTGAGTGTCCGCCTGCTCGGCCAGCGCATCCGCGCGCCGCTTGAGTTCGTCGGTGCGCGCGTCGCCCGCCGGCGGCAGGCCCGTGGTCGGGTCCGCATCCACGATCCGGATGTTGCCCTGTTCCTTCTTCTGGTCCATCAGGCGTTTCCTTCGGCCTCGTAGGCGGCGAGCCATTCGTCCATCGACTTCCAGCGGCCGGACGACATGACCAGCCGCTCAAGCTGTTCCCGCTCTGTGCCGATCGGGCGACCCGTGGATGCGCCGAATTCCTTGAGGGCGCGGCGCGCTTCGGGCGGCAGGACTTCCTCGAGCTTCCGCTCGCTCGTCGCAGTAGACGAAACGGACCGGCCCGACGTTGCTGGCGTCACCGCCGCGCCGGTCGCGTTCGCCCGGAGCGCCTGCTCGCGCTCCCGAGCCCGAATCTCCGAGAGATGCGAGCCCACGACGAAGGAGTACACGCCGAGGATGTTGTCCGGATCGACCCGGTCTTCGGGCTTGAGCCCGTTGATGCCGGCATCGATTTCGCGCTGGTAGGCTTTGTAGAGCTCCGGATCCATCTGCTGCTTCGCCATCCAGAGCGCCTGCTTGGTCATGGCCGGGATGCCGAGGCCGGAGAGCCCTTGGAGCGCCTCCTGCTGCCGATGCGACGCACGGGCGGCCGCGATTTCCGCCTGCCGGCGGATGGCCGCGGGATCGCCGGAGGCCAACTGCTCGTCCGGCACGTCCTCGAACGTCGGCGCGGCGGGCGCCGCGGGGGCGGGACGCAGGGTGCGCGCGAGAAATTCGAGGTTCTCGCGCTGCGCCTGGAGGATGTCGTTCCGGAATCCGGCCAGTTCCTCGCGCGTCACGTAGGACGGCGCGGGGGCGGCGGGCGGCGCGGCGGTCGCTGCGGCAGTGTCCTCGCCAGAAGGCACTGCCGGAGCAATCGCCGCCTCAGTGGCGGGATTGCCCGGTGGCTTCTCGATAGGCGGCATATGCCGTCTCCTCCCGTTCGGGCGATTCGAGGCGGGTCTTCAAGTCGTCCCAGACGCCCTTCGTCGCGACGGCGCGCAGAGCGGCCTGCGTATCGCCGTTGGTGATGGCTTCGCTCATGAGGTCGTGGCAGCGGGAGAGCGCGCTCGCGTGTTCCTCAAGGAAATCGCAGCGTGCGCTCGGATCCATCCGCACCACATCCATCCAACCCATCGCGCCCGCCTATACCATACTTCCCGGCGAACCCAAAAGGGGTGGCCCATTTCCCGGTGGCGGTGCCCCATTCTGACCGCCTTGCTGCATGAGGGCCTGCAGTTGGTTTAGCACGCCTGCATCCGCCTGAATCGAGTCCAATGCCTCGGTGAAATCGATCAGGAACGTGGACGGATCCCGGATCGGCTCGAAGGCACGAACCGTGCGATCCATGAATTCCCCGACCTTCTCCGCAATCTGCTTCGCTACTTCGACCAGCGCCTTTGGCGTGCCCGGCTGGCTCGCCAACTGCACAAGCTGCACCGACTTCTCGTAGTACATCATCATGATCTGCCCGAGTTGAATGGCGTCCTGCCGCTCCTGCGCCTTGTTCAACTGCGGGCTCGAGGCCGTGAGTTCGATCCGGACCTGTTCCTCGAAGCGATCGGAGAGCAGGAGCCCGATCACGCGCTCCGCATCATCCTCGCCCAGCACATCGATGATGTTGTCCTTCGCCCGCTTGGCCTTGGCCCCGCCGGCCTTGAGTTGCTCCCGGTAGCGCCAGATGCCTTGGCGCACCGCGCCCGCCGTGGCGAAGCGGAAATCATCGAACGCTGGCACGAACCGCTGATTGGTCTGCTGGAGCACCGAGAGTGCCGTGATGCCCGGTGTGCGGCCGCCGAGCACCTTCGAGGGCGCGGGCCCACTCAGTTCACGCACACCCACGCGCTGCTCCGCGTACGAGATGATCTCGGCCGCGTTCCGGTAGTTCGACGGGTAGATGTCCGAGAGCCGCAATTCCTTGATGCTATCCGGCTCGGCCATTTCGATGTTGCGCCCCGGCCAGATGCGCACATTGCCGCCGGGAATCGTATTCGGCCGCGTCGCGAACATGCGCGTGTTGGCGAGCTTCGAGTTGATGAGCCCATCGCACACGTTCTCCGTGAGCGCCTCCTGGTACTGCTTCATCATCCCCAAAATGCCCAGCCCGGGGAACATATGCGCGCGTTTCTGATACCGCGCGATCTCGATCGGCCGCATGTCGTACGGGTTGTAGTCGACCTTGAGCAGTTTCTGGCTCGTATGGTCGCGAATGACGAGGAGCTCCTCATCCGTCCCGTCGCCGTCGATGTCGTAGTGTTTCCAGAGATACTGAATCTGATAGAGGCGCGTGAGTTTCGCGTTGCTCGTCGTCTTGCCGAGCATCTCCCGGCGTGACCGGACCCAACCGATGTCGCTGCTCGTCTGAATGCCGGTGATGTCCCAGCCATTCGCCGTGGCGGCCGCCTCGACTTCGCCGGGAAGCATCCAGAACCTGATGCCGAACCACGGCATGGTCTGCACGTCGGACATCGCGCCACCCGGCCAGAGACAATCCTCGATCGGGATCGCGATGGCCTTCGGGCCGCAATCCTGGATCTTGTAGGCCAGCGTCTTCCGGATCGTGTCCGTAAACGGGATGAAGTAGCAGCCGGTGCCGATCTGGTTCCAATCGAGCGCCACGTTCTCCGCGACGGGGCGCAACCCCATCTCCACGGTGGCGACATGGTTCGTCCACGTCTGGAACCGCTTCACATCGTCGGCGAGTTGCGCGTCGTCTTGCCCGGCGCGACACGTTAGCGTCGGCGTGACTTGATTGAAGACCAGATCGATGACGCGCGCGTAGACGGAATCGGCCGCAATCGCGCCGAGCGTCACCTCGATGTTGGGCGCATCCTGAATCGGGATGTTCCGCTCGGGCGTCTTCGGCACGCCTTCGTACTGCCGCAGACACTCGGTCAGTTCCTCTTCCCACGGCCCGCGGGCGGCCAAGGCATCGAGGATGTCCTGATCGAGCTCCGTCTTGAGCTTCGCGAGCCGGTCCGCATTGACGTTGAGGGGCTCGCTGTCCGGATGGACCGTGACGATCCGCATCAGTTGATCGAGATGACCGTGCCCACGTCCTCAGTGAGCGTGGTGGCCGCCGATTGTGTGATGGTGTCTTTGAGCGCCACGAGTCCCGACGTCGTCGTGGTGACGACGGTGGCGGTGCAGGCATACGAGAGTGCCGTGGTCCCGCTGCTCGGCACGAGCGTCACGAGCACCGTCGCGTTGACGCTGCCGCCAGGGGCGCCGAGCGTCAGGTCTTGCACGATGCCCACCGCCGACCAGACGCCCGTCGCCGTGCTGGGCTTGATGCCGCTGATGGGGCAGACAGACGTGCCGCCGACGGAAATCGCGTAGGTGAACGTGTTCGTCGTCGTATTGTAGCCGCTCCAGGAGCCACCCACCTCGAAGCGATAGGTGCGGGCCACGGACGGGTTGTTGTCCGTACCCGTCATCATATCGGTCGGACTCGTCGTCGATACGGACAGGGTCCGCGCGACGGGAACCGGGCGCACGACGCGCGCATCGGGCAGGAGATAGCGAAGGTCCGTGACGGCCGTCACCGCGCCGCCCGCCGTCGTGACCTTCATCAGCCACAGACTGTTGCTCGGCAGTTGCGGCTGCGAGGCGCCTGCATAGATCGCATAGTGCGTGCCCGTGACCCGGGTGAACGTCTGATTCGAGACGACGTTGCCCGTCGTATCCGTATGGAGAATGACCCAGGTCGTACTCGCATCGGCAAAAAGAATCGCGCCGGTTTCCGTGACGCGATAGTTGCCGGG
>DATKOY010000258.1:0-3736 GCA_035524415.1 Solirubrobacteraceae bacterium
CGCGGCGGCGCCGCCCGCCGATCCGATGCAGCGCCTTCGCGCGCTCAAGACCCTGCTCGACGAGGGGTTGATCACCGAGGCCGAGTACCAGGCCAAGCGCGCGCGAATCCTCGACGCGATGTAGCCAAGGGAGCGCGCTCCCGCGCGCACCGCACTCGCGCGCACCGGCGACGGGATACCATGGACCGCGACGGCGGAGGCCATGGAGAGAACGACGTTCGCGATCCGGTCTTCGTGACGAAGCACTTGAAGCTCGCGACGATCGGCGCCCTCTACTCGGTCTCGATGGTGCTGCTACTGACCGCGATCGGCGTGCTGGTCTTCCGCGAGCCGATCGGCCACCGCGAGCTGCTCGGCATCCTCATGGCCGTCGGATCCCTGGTGCTGCTGACGCGCTTCGCCTAGCGCGCGCGCGGCGCCGCCCGCTGCGAGCGCCGCCGGAAGCCCTTGCACCGAGCACATCCAGCGAGCGCGGCAAGGGCCGCGCACGCCATCGCGACGCCATCGGGCTCCGGGGTCGGCATGACCCGATCGGCAGGTCCCGGAGGCTGGAGGAAGAGCCCGCGCAGCCGGTCGAGGTCGGCGAAGTTCACGATGCCGTTGCCGTCGAAGTCGGCATCCGGGTCCGCGGTGCCGAACCGCTGGTGGAAAATGGCGAGGTCCTCGAAGTTGACCACCCCGTCGTTGTTTAGGTCCGCGTCGCAGGCATTTCCGAAGCCATCTCCGTCGGTATCGCGCTGATCCGGGTTCGGGACGAGGACGCAGTTGTCGGTCTCGTCGGGAATGCCATCCCCATCCGCGTCGTGGATCACCTGCACCGTGACCGTCCCGAAGCTGACGTGCGTGCCGTCGTCCAGGGCGTAGATGAACGAGTCGGTGCCGAGGAATCCGGGGTCCGGCGTGTAGGTCATCGCGGAGCCGTTCGCACGCACGGTCCCGTGCAGCGCGGTCTCGTACAGGCCCACGATCAGCCCGGACTGGGCCGAGACGATGTCGTTCTGCGTCACGTTGACGACGACGGGCGTGTCGACCGGAGTCGTCGTTCGGTCGTCGATCGCCTTCAGCGCGAAGATCTGGATCGAGACGGTCGCCGTGTCTGTGTGGGTACCATCGCTGATCTGATAGGTGAAGGTGTCCGCATATTCGCCCGCAGGCGGTTGGTACGGCAGGGAGTAGTTGATGTACGCATTCTGAGCGCTCGCCGACGACTGACCAATGTACGTGCTGCCGAGGGTCGGCGGCGTCACGATCGTGAGCGTCACCGGATCGGTGAATCCCTCGTCGTTGCGGGCGACGTAGAGCGCCATCCCCCCGGCGTTCCGCGCCATCAGGTAGGAGTCGTTCATCGCCCGGAACCCCTGGACCAGGATCGTGACGGCCGCGGAGTCCGTGTTCGTCCCGTCGCTGACCGTGTAGACGAGGCGATCCGATCCGACGAAGCCCGCATCGGGCGCGTAGTGGATCCGGATTCCGGTCGCGCCACCCGGTGAGCCCGTCACCGTGGCCGTTCCATCGGCGGGCGGGGTGGCGATCGACACCGACACCGGCGAGCCGAAGCCGAGATCGTTGGCCAGCACATCGATGTCGAGCGCTCCGCTCGGACCGGCTCGAACGAGATCCGGATAGGCCTTGGGCCCCTCCGGCGGGGGCTCGTCCGACGGGAAGAAGTGCCGCATCGTGTCGGCAGCGCTGTCGTACGCCCAGAAGTCGTCGCCCTGTCGATTCATCGCGTAGACGGTGGTCGCGAATCCCAGAGATCCCAACAGGTCACCCGTCGCGGGGTCGTAGTACTTGCCGTTGCCGAGCGCGGCGCGTCCGTTGGCCGCGTGGATCAGCTCCGGGAAGACCCGGCGGTTGTGGGTCACGTCGAGCGCGTCGACCTGCAGCTCGCCGTAGTAGAAGACGCTGCCGTCGGTGCTGAGAACTGCGGTGCCTCCGTAGCCGCTGGCCGACCCGTAGATTCCCGATTGCTCCTGGGGAACAAAGGTGTTGCCCGACACCTTGAAGGCGTGGATCTCCTGCGAGCTCGATCCGGAGTTGCCGTGGATGAGGCGGCCCGACCGGCTGTCGTACTCGATGTCCCCGTAGTAGACGGAGGCGTAGTAGCCCGGGAAGAAGGAGCTCATCGGCGTCAGCACCGAGATGCTCGCGCCGTTGCCCCAGCTGTCGTAGGTAAAGGTGATCCACTGGTCGATCGACGTCAGGACGAAGTGGTCGTCGTCGACCGCCTCCACGTGGTAGGCGATGGCGCCGTTCGCGTCCTTGAGCGCCCAGGCCCCCGTCGAGAGGTCGAGACGTCCGACGTGGCTCGGGGTCTGGGGCGTCCCGTAGCCGATGTTCTCGTAGCCGTAGTCGGCCACGAAGACGTACCGGCCGTCCGGGCTCAGGCTCATGTCCGTGAAGAGCGAATCGCTGAAGAAGGTCTGCGTCGAGCCGTCCGTCAGGTCGAGGAGGATGACGGCACTGCCCCCATTGCGGAGAACCAGCTTCTCGTAGGCACTCGAGTAGAGGAGCTGCGACGCACTCCCCGGAGATCCGATCGATCCGATCTCGACGTAGCTGACCGGCTCCAGGGCTTGTGCACCTCCGGAGCCCGCGAGCAGCAGGAGGGTGCTGGAGAGCAATCGGAGCGCTTGCAGCCGCCGCATCGGGGGCATCTCCCGGCCGACCGTCGTCGACGGTCGATCCTTTGGAGGCCGCAGTCTTGCCCGGCGCATGGCTCGCGGGCAAGGGAAAAGTGTCGAGCGACGCCGGACGGTGCCAGAACCGCGGTCGTGGCGCCTTCGGACGCACGGTTCGCCACGCGGCGCGCGCCGAGGCCACCTACCGGTTGGGCTCGTGCGCCGACGCGCATGGGGCCGGCGCATCGTCACGAGCGAGCCGGATCGGAGGGAACACCGCGATGCGGAAGGGGCATGGGCTGCGGGCTGTCGGTCTCGGGGTCGCGGCGCTCTTCTGGACCTCGTCCGCGCGGGCAACCGACATCGTGCGCTTCAGCGCAGACGTCCCGGACGTGCAGAAGGGACAGGTGCTGGACGTCGAGGTGGGGCTCGACTTCGACGATCTGACGCTCGGCGGCGGCTTCGACCTGAGCCTCTCTCCAGCGCTGTTCTCCTTCGAGCAGTTCGAGTTCGACCCCGATCTCGGCGACGACCCCGCGTTCCGCCTGAAGCCGCCGGACGACGCGTCCTCCGGGCTGTTGACGATCGCCTTCGGCAGCTTCTCCGGGCTCACGGGCAACCGCGAGATCGGCATCCTCCAGGTCGTCGCCAACCAGTCGCTCGTGCTCGGGAGCGGCAACGTGCTGCTCTCCGCCATCGACGACTCGAGCTCCGCAGGTCCGTTCGTGGACACCGTGGGAAGCCGTCTGTCGGTTCGATACGACGGTCTGCTCGGGACCGCCGTGCCGGAGCCGAGCGCGCTCGTCCTGCTGAGCGCGGGCGTGGCGGGCATCGCCACGAAGCGAGACAGCCGTCGCCATTCGCTAGTCTGATCGAGCGTGCAGGCAGAAGTCGAAGTCGACGAGGTGCGAGGCCGTCTCGAGAGGTACGTCGGGAAGCCGATGGGCCCGGGCTCGGTGGCGCCGGACCCCGTAAACGTGCCGATGATCCGGCACTGGGTCGACGCGCTGGACGACCGCAACCCCGTGTACCTCGACGAGGCCGTCGCGGCGAAGACCCGCTTCGGCGGGATCGTGGCGCCGCCGGCCATGCTCCAGGCGTGGGGCATGCCGCGC
>DATKOY010000259.1:0-2179 GCA_035524415.1 Solirubrobacteraceae bacterium
AGCGTCGGCAATCCCTGCTGGGCGAGCCCGTCCGAGTAGGAGCCGAACAGGACGAGCGCGGCGAGCGCGGCGGAGCCGATCGCGTAGCCCTTCGTCACGGCCTTCGTCGTGTTGCCGACCGCGTCGAGCGGATCGGTGATCGCGCGAACCTCCGGCGGAAGGTCGGCCATCTCGGCGATCCCGCCGGCGTTGTCCGTGACCGGACCGTAGGCGTCGAGCGCGACGATGAGGCCGGTCATCGAGAGCTGCGCCATTACGGCGACGCCGATCCCGAACAGGCCGGCGAGGTGGTTCGCAACGAGGATCCCGATTGCGATCACGACGACCGGCAGCGCCGTCGACTGCATCCCGATGGCGAGGCCCTCGATGATGTTCGTCGCGTGGCCGGTCTGGGACGCGCGCGCGATCGCCTTGACCGGGTTCCAGCGTGTGCCGGTGTAGTACTCGGTGATCCCGACGAGCAGCGCGGTGATCGCGAGCCCGACGAGCGCCGAGCCGTAGAGGTTCCCGAACGAGAAGTCGCCGGTCGTGTCGAAGCTCTGGGTGACCGGGATGAACAGGATCGCCGAGATGACCGTCGCGACGATGACCGCGCGATAGAGCGCGTTCATGACGTTCCCGCCCTCGCGCACCCGCGCGAACTGGACGCCGATGATCGAGGCGATGATCGAGACGCCGCCGATGCACAGCGGGTAGAGCCAGAGGTGCGTGCCGGTGAGGAACGCCTTCCCGGTCACACCGAGCAGCATCACTGCGACGGCGGTCACGGCGTACGTCTCGAACAGGTCGGCGGCCATGCCGGCGCAGTCGCCGACGTTATCGCCCACGTTGTCCGCGATCACGGCCGGGTTGCGCGGGTCGTCCTCCGGGATCCCCGCCTCGATCTTGCCGACGAGGTCGGCGCCGACGTCCGCGGCCTTCGTGTAGATGCCGCCGCCGAGCCGGGCAAAGACGGAGATGAGCGAGCCGCCGAAGGCGAGCCCGACGAGGTGCGTGATCGCCTGGTGCGGGGTGTCGCCGATCCAGGCGGTGAGGATCCCGTAGTAGCCGGCGACGCCGAACAGGCCGAGCCCGACCACCATGAGGCCCGTGACGGAGCCGGCGCGGAAGGCGACGTTGAGCGCCGGAGCCAGTCCATGTCGGGCCGCCTCCGCCGTGCGCACGTTCGAGCGCACGGCGACGTTCATCCCGATGAACCCGGCGGCGGCGGACAGGACCGCGCCGATGAGGAAGCCGATCGCGGTGCCCCAGCCGAGCGAGTGGTAGAAGCCGAGCAAGAGGAACGGCACGATCGCGACGACCGCGATGGTCGTGTACTGGCGGCGCAGGTATGCGGCGGCGCCTTCCTGCACGGCGCGCGCGATCTCCTGCATCCGCTCGTTGCCGGCCGGCTGCTGCAGCAGCCAGTAGGCGAGGTAGAGGCCGTAAAGGACGGCTGCTCCGGCGCAGAGCAGCGCGAACAGCACGGCGTGATCCATGAACCAACTCATCGGTAAGAGCTCCCTCCGGGCGTCACAAAGTAAGCGCCGAGACACCCCGGCGCGGCCTGGTTTTTACCACACAGGCCGGATCGGCCGTGTCACGAAGTGGGCGTGCGGAGGTGCCAGCGGACCTGTTCCTCGAAGATCTCCCGCATGCTCGCGCCCTCGTCGTGGCGGGCGATCTGGCGCTCGGCGGCGTTCCGCTCCGGGATCGCGAGCCACTCGGCGGCGCCGAGCTCCTCGGCGACCGGCCGCACCCAGTCGACGAGCCGCTCGAGCCGCGCGCGTGCTGGAATCGACTCGCCGGTCTCGAAGTCGATCAACTCGCCCGAGAGGCCGTAGCGAATCGCCCGCCACAGGTTCTCCTCGACCAGGCGGTTCGGCAGGTCGCGCAGCGTCTCGCCATCGTCGTACGCGCGCGCGATCCGCGCGGCCAGCGAATAGCTGAGGGCAGCGAGCGAGCGCGACTCGGCGAAATCCGGCTGCGCGTCGCAGATCCGGATCTCGACCGTCGGGAAGGTGAGGTGCGGCCGCACGCTCCACCAGATCTGCGTGTGCTCGCTGATCGAGCGCGTCTCGTAGAGGAAGCGCACGTACGCCTCCCACTCGTCCCAGCCTGCGAGCGCGTCCGGGATGCCGCAGCGCGGGAAGGCGCGCGTGAAGATCTGGCTGCGCGCCGAGTGGAGCCCGCTGAAGAC
>DATKOY010000260.1:0-29407 GCA_035524415.1 Solirubrobacteraceae bacterium
GGGTCAGGCGCCGCCTGGCGCCCCATCAGCTCCGGCATGCTCACGCTGTCGAGCTCGCCCGCGAAGGCGTGCCGCTACCGGTGATCCAGCGGCAGCTCGGGCACTCGTATGTGTCCACGACCAGCGTGTACCTCCAGGGGATCAACACCGAGGAGATCATCAGCGCGATCCACGCCCGGCGCGCGCCGATGATGCACGTCAGCGCCGGACTCGAACTCTGAGCCGGTAAGGGAGGCCTCGTGGGCGGGGCGCCCGTCCTGGCGCCCCGCCCGCCGGCGCCCACCTGCTGCTTCGCCAGAAAGGACCAGTCCGACCTCCAGGCTCGACCCATCCAAGGCGGCCTGCGCGTCGACGTTAGCTCGCGCGAGCTCGTATCAGCAAGCACCAGCACCTCCTCCCACGAGGGAGCAGTCGTATCAACCAGCGCGAGCCCATGGCTGCGGGTGTCCGAGAGCGGAAGTCTCGAGCGCCGTGCTAGCGGTCCCCCGAGGCTTCCCCTGGTCCGTCCGAGCAGCAGTCTTGGCCCGGCGATGTCTCGGTCGTTTTCGGATAGCCTGCGTGCGTGGGGACTGGCGTTGGCGAGAGCTCGCGCACACGCAGATTCGTTCTGGCGCTTTGCTGATGCTCTTGGTGTTGGTCGGCGGTCCCGTTGCAGCCGCCCGCGCGACGACGTTCAGCGTTAATCCTGCGATCGCGGACGCCGCGGATCCGGCCCCGAATCCAGCGCACTGTGCGGCGTCGACCACGTGCTCGTTGCGTCAGGTGATCCAGGACGCGAATGCCGATACGGGCAATGCCGACACGATCGACGTCGGCGCCGGAACGTACACGTTGACGATTCCCGCGACGAGCGGGGACAACGGTGCCACCGGGGACCTGGACGTGACCGGGAACCTCACGATCGCCGGTGCCGGCGACGGAACGACGATCATCGACGCCAATGGCATCGACCGCGCGATTGACGTGTTTCCCGGCGCGAGCCTGACGCTCAGCGGCGTGACGATCGAGAACGGTGTGGCGCCGAGCTCCGGCGCCGGGGATGTCGATGGTGGTGGCATTCGGGTCAAGGGAACCCTGACCCTGAGCGATTCCACGTTGACCGGCAACGCAGTCAGCACCGGCAGCGGCGGCGGTCTCAGCACCGACGCCGAGAGCGCCGTAGCGAACGTTGACAACGTGCAGATCGTGAGCAACGGTCAGGCGCACGTCGGCTCGTGCGGGGGCGTGGCGGCCGCGCTGGGAAGGATCACGGTCACGGACAGCGTCATCTCCGACAACACTTCGGGCTACGGCGGCGCGGGGTGCGAGGAAGGCGATGCGTCGACGGCGCTGTCGATCATCTCCTCGACGGTGAGCGGCAACTCAGTCCCGGGGCCGGTCTCGCAGGGCGGCGGGTTTGCGGAGAACGGCTTGGGAACGATCACGATCGACCACTCGACGCTGACCAATAACACGGCGCAGGCCGGAGGTGCGCTGATCGATGAAGGCGGCGGGGCGATCGACGTGACCGACTCCACGATCTCCGGCAATCAGGCGCAGGTGCGCAGCGGCGGTAGTCCACAGGGCGAAAACGGTGTCGGTGGCGCGATCCTCAGCGACGGCAACGACCTGATCACGGTCACGGGCACGACGATCAGCGCCAACTCCGCCGGAAGCGAGGGCGGCGCGATCTTCGCGTTCGGTTCCGGAACGAACAGCGCCGTCCTGGCGATCTCGAACTCCACGATCACGGGCAACAGCTCCGGCGCGGGAGGCGGGGCGCTCAGGCTCGACGACGGCGCGATCGCGACCGTCGCCAACAGCACGATCGACGCCAACACCGCCGGCACCGGCGGTCAGATCGGGATCTGCGACTCACAACCGATCTTCGTGGTGCCGGGTGGCTGCCACGCCACGTTGACACTGACCGACACGATCGTCGATGGCGGCCTGCCGGTGAACTGCTCGGCGACCGGCGGAGGCATCGTCTCCGGCGGCTCCAACCTCGACAGCGATTCCAGCTGCGGCTTGACGGCGCCCGGTGATATCAACGGCCGGAGTGCGCTGCTCGGCCCGCTCGCAAACAACGGTGGACCGACGCAAACGCAGGCGCTTGGGGTCGGCAGCCCAGCGATCGATGCCGTGATCTCCAGATGCCCGCCACCCGCGACCGACCAGCGCGGAGTCAGCCGACCGCAGGGCGCCGCGTGCGACATCGGCGCTTTCGAGGCCCCACCGCGGCGTCCAACCAGCACGACGGTGGCCTGCGCACCGAGTACGGTGCTGGCCGGGACCCCGACGCAGTGCACGGTGACGGTCACCGACACTGACATGGGAACGGCCACCGATCCGATAGGCGTGGTCACACTCGGCGGCAGCTCGTGCTCCCTGGCGCCGAGCGCCACTCCTGCGGCTGCCGTCTGCACGGTCGCCTATATCCCCGTAACCGGTGGTCCCCAGATGATCTCTGCGAGCTACTCCGGTGATGCGACACACCTGCCCAGCAGCGGGGGGACGTCGCTCACCGTGACGCTTCGGCCAACGGCGACCGCCATCTGCCCTCAGACCTCGCCGACGCCAGGGGGCGGGACGTGCGCGTCGACGGTCACCGACACCGGTCCGGGGCCGCGCTCGACGCCCACTGGGACGCTCGCGTGGTTCGCGAGCTACGGCGCTACGACCCAATGGGTCGGCTCGTGCACCCTGCTCGGCGGCGCGTCCGCGGGCACCGCTTCTTGCACGCCGCCGACCTTCGCGCCGCCCGACTCCGAGTACGCCGTGTATCAGGGTGACAGCACTCATTCTCCGAGCACCTCGCAGACGGTCCGGTTCGTGCACACCTACATCACGGCTGGTCCCAGCGGGTTCACGAGCTCGGCACCGGAGTTCATGTTCACCTCCTCTGTCGCCGGTGCGACTTTTCAGTGCCGCCTCGACGGGCATCCGTTCGTTTCCTGCGTCTCGGGCGTCATCTACTACGAGCTGGCGTACGGGCCGCACACGTTTATCGTCCGTGCGGTCGCGCCGAACGGCGACGTCGACCCGGTCGGCGCCACCGCGTCGTTCGCGCTCGGCCAGGGCACGCTCACGCCTGGCTGCACGCTGGCGGTGCCGAGCTATCACGGCCCGTTGGTTCCCGTTGGGGTCGACCCCGAGGTGAGCTGCCGCTACACGGCCATCTGCCCGGCCTTGTCATCGTGTGTGGTGACCGCCGGGCACGCCAACGCCGACGACCAGCAGGTCGGCTTTGCCAGCGCGTACAACGACGTCGACAACGGCTCGAGCTTCTTGTGCTCGAGCAACGGCGACGTGAACTCCATATTTTTCGCGTGCCCCGTGGATCGGCCGCCCGCGGTGCCGCAGCGGTTCACGTCGTCGCTCGGGGCAACGTGCTACGCCGACCACGTGATCGTGCCGGCGCAGGACGCCGGCGGGATCGGACAGGTCTCCTGCGCCCTGACGGTGCTCGTCAGCCCGATCGTTCCGCTCGGGGTCCTCGGCTCCGGGCCGGGAGGTGGGGTGACGGTGTTCGTGCCGGGGCCGGGGAAGCTGTTTGCGGGGCTGCTCGGAGCGGCTGCGCAGGACAGGGCACCGACGGCCACGAGCGCCGCCGTAAAGCCGCTCCGCTTCGTCGTCAAACGGTCCGGCCCGGTAACCGTCCCGATCAGGCTGGGACCCTCCGCCGCGGCTCGGCTGCACCGCCGCCACCGGCTCGCGATCACGCTCAGGCTGACGTTCATCCCAAGGCACGGGCCGCAGATCACCAAGCTCGACCGCGTAACGCTGATCTCACCAGTATGCACCCACGGGAGTCTGCCGCGGACGCACTTCAGGCGGATCACGGTCTGCCGATAGCCAGCCGCGGCGCCCGCGCCTCCCCCCGCAACGCGCTCGGCGAGAACCAGCGCACGGCTGGCGTGCGCTCATAGCGCGTCTCTCACCGACGAGCATCTTCGGCGTGCGAAGGGACGTCTCCCGCGTTCGCCTTCGTCTTCGGAGCAGGCACGCAGCCGGCGATCGGATTGGCGACATCTGGATCACGTGCGGCGGGCCGGCCGCACGATCGGTTCGCCACGCCAGCAGCAGTCCCGCCCGGGGCTCGGAGGACTACCGGTGCGCCCAGGCTGAGCGGTGTCATGCAGGCTGCCGCCGCTCGGGTTTGCCGAGCTCATGGTGAGATGGTGCGGCCCGTACCGGCCACGGGTGCCGCGATCGTTCGCTCGGGACGTGACCATCCGTTATCCTTACTCCGGACTGTTTGTAAGGAGGGCGTAATGGACTCAACAGCGAAGATCACATCGAAGGGACAGGTCACGATTCCCAAGAGCGTTCGCGACGCGCTTGAGCTCCACGAGGGCGATGAGCTGATCTTCCGTGTCGAGCGCAGCCGCGCCGTGATCGCCAAGACGCCCAACCTGTTGGAGTTGGCAGGTAGCGTTCCGGTACCCGCCGGGAAGCGGGGGACACCATGGGGCGAGGTGCTTCGCCGGACCCGCACCGCCCGCGTCTCCGAGCGGCACTGACGGCGTTCCTCGACACCAACGTCCTGATTCGCCACTTCACCGGCGACCCTCCGGACATGGCCGCACGCGCGACCGCGGCGCTCGCAGGCGGGGATGAACTGTTGCTGGCGGACCTTGTGGTCGCCGAGTGCGTGTATGTGCTCGAGTCCTTCTACGAGGTGCCGCGCGAGCGGGTCGCCGAGCTGATGCGTGCCGCGATCGCGCTCCCATCAATCAGAACGGTCGACCCTCAGTCGCTGCTGCGCGCGTTCGAGATCTACGAGGTCGATGGGCTCGACTTCGCCGAGGCGTACCTCGTCGCGCAAGCAGAAGCGACCGGCGTGAACACCGTGCTCTCGTTCGACAAAACGATCGATCGCGTCAAGACCGTGACCCGTCGAGAGCCTGAGCCGTGACTACGCCCTCGGGCGAAAGGGGTCAGCGAGATCGTTAGCGGACAGCAGTCCGTGGTCGCCGAGCGCATTGGTCTCTGTGAGCCTAGCGCGCGAGCGTGTCTCGGACACGATCCAAGATAACTCTGGGTCTCGATGTCTTCGCGCTCGAGTCGCCATTCGGCTTGGGTCCGACAAGACCCGTCCTCTGGGTGGTGAAAGCGTCAGGCCGGCTCGATGACCGCCGAGACCCGGCACGATCCCCTCCACCAGTTCTGTGTCGCCGCTCTCGGCGTCGGTGAGCATGAACGAGCGCAGTGCGTCTCGAGGCATATGACTTCGCCGGATTGAGAGGCCGGCGCTGGAACGCTGGTTGTCTGGCCGCGGTGGTGTCCGCACTCGGACTCGGCGCGATGGGCAGCCGCGTCGCGACCCGGCTGCTCGACGCCGGCCACGACGTCGCCGTCTGGAACCGGACGCTGAGTGCCACCACGCCGCTACAAGCACGCGGCGCGATCGCACATCTCGAACCATCCCTCGCCGTCGCCGACGCAGCGGTCGTGCTCGTCTGCGTGCGCGACGACACGGCATCGGCCGCGGTCTGGGCCGCGACCGAGACCGCCATCAGCGATCAGAGCACGCGGCTCGATCTGAGCACAATCACCCCCGGACACGCCCCACGGCTCGCACGCGCATACGGCTCGAGCGTGTCCGAGGAGTGCTCGACGACATCGCTGGCGCCGTCCATCATGTCGGCGCTGTCGCGGATGCGGCGCGGCTGAAGCTCTAGGAGACGCGGGGCGTCCTCGAGCTTCGCGCCGGTGGTCGTCTCACTCAACGACGGTCTTGGGTAAAGCAATTCGGCGGGTGGTCGTCACAGACAGCGGCGCTGCACCACAAACGCATATGAGAGCTTCGCTGAACATCCCCACAGGTGTGTTTGCCGATCGTCGCACGGCGAATTTGCAGCTTGCGTGGATCGACGCAGCCGACGATGCGCATGAGGCATATCTGGCGTGGCGAGATGCCGAGGCCGCTGACGAGTCGCTCGCGTTCGTTGTCTACCGTGCTGCGCTGGATCGCGAAGAGACCGCTGCGAGGGCACTCGAGCAGGTCTGCCGCGAACGGCGATAACAAGTCCGCGACCGCCTGCGGGCCTGATGCGGCGGGACTTGGCGTCAGTGCGAGCCGAATCGGTACAGCATGATCTCTGCCGCTTGGAGCCCTCGACGCTCGTATAGCCGCTGGGCATCTGAGTTGCCGAGCATGACGGCGACGGCGAGGTCGTGAATCCCGCGCGCCGCGAGCTCGGCGTCGACGAAGTCGAGCAGCAATGTCCCGATTCCTTGCCGGCGCCAATCGCGCGCGACCGACAGTGAGTAGACCTCTCCGTATTGCGTGCCGATCGGGAAGGTGTCATCGGAGCCCTCCTCGATACGCACAAACGCGTAGCCCACGACGTCGCTCCCGCTGCGTGCAAGCGCGAGGAATCCCTGCTCCTGCTCGAGCCGGCTGATGTACAGCGTCCGGCGTTGGCGCCACGATCGCTCGTCGTCGCTGACCAGCGGTAAGGCGGGCGCGACGCGGCGTTCGTGACGATGCAGCTCGATCCATAGCTCGCGGACCTCGTCCACGGACTCGGCGCCGGCGAGCTGCACGCTTGGCTTGACCATCAGATCATCACGTTCACGCAGGAGGCCAGGCCGGGCAGAGGGCGTGGGGAGCTGACGTGACGGATCGGCGCCGTCAGGCGCGCCAGTCGCGGAAGGCGGCGAGGAGTTGCTTCCGCGGTTCGGGTGGAAGCGTGGTCTCATCGAGCCTGCCGAGTCGGTCGATTGTCCTGCGCATCTGCGCGAGGTACTCGGTGCAGTGCGGGCAGTCGGCGAGATGGGCATCGAAGCGACAGCGCTCCTCGTCCGGGAGGGTGTGGTCGAGGTAGGCGGTGATGACCTCGACGAGCTGCTTGCAGTCCATCTCGTTCACGCGGCGGTCTCGATCGTGTCGAAGGCCAGCTCGAGTGCGGCTCTGACCTTTGTGCGGGCGCGGTGTAGGAGCACACGGTGGTTAGTGTCGGTTAGGCCTAGGGTGTTGCAGGTCTCTTCGGGTGTGCAGCCGATCATGTCGCGCAGGGTGATGACAGCCCTTTGAACATACGGGAGTGCTGCGACTGTGTTACGAATGACCTGGGCGGCCTCTGCGGTCTCGAGCGCGTCTTGGGGCCACGGCGCGGGTGCAATTGCCCAATGTCCCGGCCAGCGGTCGTGACTGGGTGGCAGGAAGCGGTCGGGGTCGATGATCGGCTCGTGGTCGGTGGTCAGCGACGAGAAGGGTCGACTGCGGGATTCGTGCCTGCCGCGCTCCCGCGCGACGTTCACCACGATCCCGAGGATCCAGGTCGACAGCTTCGAGCGACCTTCGAAGCGGTCAAGGCTTCTCAAGACGACAATCCACGCCTCCTGGACGACCTCCTCGGCGGTCGCGGTGCTTGGCACGTAGACGTGCGCTAGCTTCAACATCCGCGGACTCAGTTCATCGATCAGTGCGGCGAACGCGCGCTCGTCGCCCGTCCGCAACGCGGCGAGCCGAGCAGCGTCGGCAGACTGCAGGCCAGGCAATGGCGCACCCTCGTTTGGACGCATCGTCGTTGCTTGGTGCGTAGCGGTCGGCTCGATCAATGTGCTTACAGGAAGGTATGTCTACCGGGCGGTAGAATCGTTACACGCCAGCTGATCGGGCCCGGGCGCACCGTTCGTCGTGGATCAGCTAGGCGGCGAGCCAGTCGCGTCGCTCGCGGATTGCCTCGTCAAGCGCGACGAGGGTCTCGCTGACGCGGCGCAGCGCGGCGCGGTCCCCGAGCTCGCCATCGTCGTCGAGCTTGCCCTTGATGCTCGGGATCGTCAGCGTGGATGCGATCTGCGCCGATTGTGCCAGCAGTGTCTGGATCAATGCGAGCTGGCCGCGGATCGCGCCGGTGTGGGTCGAGGACGCGCCGATCAGCGCAACCGGAAGGGCTGCCAGCTCGCCGCTGGCGACGAGCCAGTCGAGCGCGTTCTTCAACACACCGGGGACGCTGTGGGCGTACTCGGGGCTGACGATCAACAGGCCTTCGGCGGTGCCAACCGCTGCGCGCAGTGCATGGACAGGAGTCGGCGTAGCCGAGTGCTCGCCGTCGAGATCAACGTCGAGCGGTGGAACGACGGCCAGCCCGTCGAAGAGCACGAGCTCCATCCCGGTCGGCGCCAGGCGCGCTGCGGCACGCAGGACGGCGGCGTTGGATGAGCGCGCCTGCAGGCTGCCCGAGATCCCAAGGACCCGCAAAGGCTGACCACCGTGGCTCATGTTCGCGGCACCTGCCGACTGGCGTCGGCGACCTCGTACTCCACGAGGCGCACGAGCATTGCGATTGCCTTGTTCGCACGCGAGCGGTCCTCGGTGACGAGGAGGTCGAGGATGATCCCGCGGAAGGCGCCGAGGACGAGCGTCGCGAGCGCGCTCGGCCGTTTGGGGCCGCCCTCCTCCCGCTCGACGGCGGCAGAGATCAGCTCGAGCCAATCGGACATCGCTCCGTCGAGAAAGTCGCCGAAGCGCGTGTGATCGCCGATCGCGCGCCCGTATGTCTCGAAGAAGAGCCGCCAGTAGTCCAGGTAGACGGGTGAGCTGAGCTGCCTCCAGACCGCGGTCAACACCGTCCCGACGTCCGCGCTACCGAGCCGGGCGCGCTGGTCGGCGACACGCATCCGATCGCGGCCTCGCAACTCGACCATGACTTCGCCGAGGAGGTCGTCGCGGCTGCCGAAGTGGTGCAGAAGGGTCACGTGGCTCACGTCGGCAGCCTGCGCGAGGGCGCGCAGTGACAGATCGCCGTAGCCGTTCTCCTCGACGTAGTCGGTGAGGGCCGCCAGCAGCTCTCCGTGACGATGGGCGTGCCTGGTGGTGCGACCGTCCGGCTTGCCGTGCATTGCAACAACTTACCACATGGTATATCTACCGACCGTGTAACAAAACGTCTCTGGCGATCACTGGACGGAGCTGTCCAATCAACCTCCGGCGCGCCAAGCGAGTGCGCCTCACCAGAAGGAGACGTGTCCATGAAGGTCGCAAAGAAGTGGTGGCTGTTGCCGCTGATGGCTGCGCTCGCGGGCGTGGTGGCCGTCGCGGGCCAGCTGACAGGTGGGCCGGGCGGAGAGGCGCTTGCTCGGGCAACGAACGCGCAGCACCCGGCAGGAGACCTTGGTCAGATCAGCGGTGTGCTGCCGCGTGATCATCTCACGCTCCAGAGCGCGATCAAGGTCGATTTGAGCAAGGAGACCGTGCGTCTTCCTCTCTACAAGGGCAAGGCCGCCGGTCAGACCGTCTGGTTCGTTCTACTCGACGCCTCAGATCAAGGGCTGGCGCACGATCTCGGCGTCAACTACGCGCCGAAGCTCTCGAACCTTGCGATCAACTGCCCGGCATGCGTGCAGACGGTCGGGCTCGAGTCGCCGACCCCCCGCGAGAACCCATTTGGACAGGCCATCGTCGACTTTCGGGCAGCGCCTGACTTCAGCCCGACCCGGATCGCCGAGCCGGGCCCGAATGGTTTCCCGCTCGCACGCTTCCAGCCAGGTGCTGTGGGACGCAATGGGTACAGCCCGTTCATCCGGATCGCCGGCTCGAACACCGTGTACAGCGCGCCGATCGTCGCCACCGGCGATGGCCCGTTTGACGTGATTCACCACACAAACACGGGCGATCGCGTCCTTGGGATCCATATCGCCGCCAAGTCGGCGCCAGGCCAGTATCAGGAGTCGTGGGTCGACCTGCTGTTCGTCAAAGGCTTCGACGCCGGACAGCCGATCGTCTACATCAGCACCGACGCCGGGCAGCCGTTGACCTCGGTGCTCGAACGCGCGACGTACGTGCCCGCGCTCGACAAGGCGCCGTACAACGGCGGCGATGATTTCCTCGGCTCCGCCCGCGAGCGCCTGTTCGGCTTCATCAACGGCCAGAGCGGCGCGGGGAACGGCCAAGCCCAGGGGTTCGTGCACCTCATCAAGGACGGGCATGCCGCCGAGGACGCGAGCGCGACGAACGCTCCGCTGATCGATGCCCTGCGCCATGGCGGCGATCTGTTGAACGTGTTCGGTGATTTCCCGACGCTGAGCGACCCGCGTCACGCTCAGGCCTACAGCCCGTTGTGGGACGCGCAGCTCGGGCTGTGGGCCGACAAGGCGGTCAAGGCCGGCCTCGACACGCGCCAGATCGACGAGAACGTCGTGTTCAACCTCGCGGCGACTCGGCCCGATCTGCTGACCGGGGTCGACCCCGCCACAGGCAAGCCCGCCCCTTACGGATCCGCGGGCGTGGACATCAACTGTGCAGTGATCGGCTTCATCGACCAGGCACCGACGAGGAACCAGGCCGATCCTGTCCCGAACTCGCAGTTCCCTCCGCGGTAACAAAAGGACAGATAAGACACACACACACACACGCTGACGCGCGGCGGCCCCTCACACGGGAGGGTCGCCGTCTCAGCACCTCGCGCCCATACACGATCCGAAAGCAGAAGCCGCCGTGATACCCATGCCAAAGGCCATCGGCCTGTTCGAAACGCACCTCACCGTCAGCGACCTTCAGCGCTCGATCGCGTTCTACCGTGATGTTGTCGGCCTGCCGCTCGCCCTCGAGCTGCCCGAGCGCGGAGCCGCGTTCTTCTGGATCGGCGGTCCGGGCGAGGCGATGCTCGGCCTGTGGTCGCTCGGATCGGCGCCGATGGGCCTGTCGCTTCATATCGCGCTCACGGTGTCGCTTACAGACGTGCTCGGATCCTGCGATACGTTGCGGTCAAACGGCATCACGCCGCTCTCGTTCTTCGGCGCCGAGACGACCGAGCCGAGCGTGATCGGCTGGATGCCGGCAGCCGCGGTGTACTTCCGTGATCCGGACGGCCACCTGATCGAGTATCTGGCGATGCTCGATGAACCCGCGCGCCCTGACGGCGGGATTGTGCCGTGGTCGGACTGGGCGTCGGTCGATCCCGATGGCCTGACGGTTCACATCGAGCGGTACGCGGGACCGCGCAGCCAGTTGCGAGATCTGTTCGAGGAGGCCGAGGACTCCGCTGCGGAGCTTGACTCCTATATCGAAGCGGGCGAAGTCTTGGTCGCCCTGACGCACAGTGGTGTGGTGGGGCACTTGCAGCTCAGCGACGACCCTGCGGCCGACGGAGGTGAGATCAAGAACATGGCGGTTCGGGCTGCGTATCGCGGTCGCGGCATCGGACGCGCGCTGATCCAAGCCGCGATCGATCGAACGCGGGAGCGCGGCTACTCGACGCTTACGGTCGCCACGGCGGCAGCCGACGTCGGCAATCTGCGCTTCTACCAGCGCGCCGGCTTTCGCATGCGAGCAGTCGAGCGGGACGCGTTCACGCCGATCGTCGGCTACCCAGCTGGATTGCTCATCGACGGGATCCGGTTGCAGGACCGCGTGTGGCTCGACCTTGAACTCGACCCGGTGCCGTCATGACCCGTGCGACGCGCGGTAAGACGGCCGATCCGCGACAGCCGGGCCTCCACTGCTCGATCACGGACGCCGAGCTCTACGACCTGGGAGCTGAGACCCTGCTTGCCTCCTGGCAGCTGTACGCCCGCGGCGCAAGCGGTGCGTCGCTGCATCGCTTCGCCGGCGTTGCGATCGCTGTGTTCCCCGACGAGCCCGAGCGCGGGGTCTACAACAACGCTCTGCTGGAGCGTGATCTCAGCGCCGTCGAGCGCGGTGATGCGATCGCGGCGATGCAGGGTGTCTACGAACAGGCGGGCGTCACCCGATTCGCTGCTTGGGTGCATGAGAGTGACGCGGCGATGCGCTCGGATCTCGAAGGCCGTGGCTACACGGTCGATGAGATCACCCGCGCGATGGGCATGCCCCTCGACGACCTCAGCCCGCGGCGTCCAGAGCTCGAGCTCGGACCCACGGATTTCGTCGAGCACATGCGCATTGCCGGACTACCTCCGGGCTTCCTCTGCGGCATCGACGCTGCCGCCTTCCACGTCGTGGTGGCACGCCAGGGCGGCGAGAGCGTCGCGACGGGCATCGCGTTCGACCTCGGCAGTGACTGCGGGATCTACAACGTCGGAACGATCGAGCCGGCTCGCCGGCGCGGACTCGGCACGGCCATCACCGCCCTGCTTCTGCACGACGCGCTCGAGCGCGGCTGCCGCACCGCGAGCCTGCAATCGACGGCGATGGCAGAGCGACTGTACGCCGCCCTCGGCTTCCGCGACCTTGGCCGGATCCTCGAGTACACGCCACCGCAACCTTGAGAGCCGGCGATCGCCGATCCGCCCTATGCCCGGTATTCGGGGTTCGCGTACTCGAACCGGCAGCCCGCGTCCCACTGGCTCTTCTGGTTGCCGTGAGCCGGGATTCCACCGGCATCCTTGATCATCCGCGCCAGGTGCAGCAGGTTCCAGGTCAGGAACGTCGTGTAGCGGTTCGTGAAGTCATTCTCAGGACCGCCTGACCCCTCATCGAGATAGCTCGGCCCGGGCCCCGCTTCACCGAGCCAGCATGAGTCGGCTTGCGGCGGGATCACGTAGCCGAGGTGCTGCAGCGAGTAGAGGATGTTCATCGCGCAGTGCTTGGCGCCGTCCTCGTTGCCGGTGATGATGCAGCCGCCGACGCGCCCTTAGGCGTCGTGACGGATTAGCGTCGTGGTTTGATGGTGTAGTTCCACTCGGGGTGGAATGAGTGGGGTTCGATCTGGACGGCTGCGAGCTGCTGATTGGTGACGGCGATCTTGTCGGGGTAGCTGTCGGGATCGAGGCGGGCGTAAACCTTCAGGCCGGTTTTGGTGTTGGTCGCGGCGATCAGGTCGATCACAACTTGGTGGCTGGTGAGCGGCTTGCCGCGCCAGTTGATGCTGATGTGGCTGAACAAGCGGTGCTCGATCCGGTTCCATTTGCTGGTGCCGGGCGGGAAGTGGCAGACCGTGATCTTGAGGCCGGTCGGTTCGCCCGCAGCCAGCGCCGCCTGCGCGGTCTGGTTGATGTGCTCAAACTGCGCATCACGATCGGGATGGTCTGAACCCTCATGGCGTTTGCGGTTGGACTGCAGGCTGTAGCCAAGCGCGCGCAGCAACCTCCCGACGGTGCGGTAGCTGACCCGGTGACCAAGCTCGCCCAGCCCATCAGCGAGCTTGCGCACACTCTTTGACGTCCACCGCAACGGCAGCTCAGGATCACCACGAGTACCGGCCTCCATGAGCCGCTCCAGATCCCTGACCAGATCGGGATCGTTCACCGTCGCCCGCTTGCGACCACCACCCGGCCTGCGCACCCGCCCCGCCCCCGGGCTCTCGCCACCCTCAAGCTCCCTGACCCCCTTGCGGATCGTGTCCGGCGAGATCCCAGTCGCGCGCGCCGTTGCTGCGATCCCACCACGTCCAGCCGACCGCGCCTCGGCCGCCGCCCACAACCGCCGCTGACGCTCGTCAAGCTCGCCGGCGAACTTGAGGCGATACGACTGCAGCGCGTGGGCGCGCCGAGCAGCTCAGCCTCTTCGGATCGGTCGCAAAGCCGCGGGCGGCAGGGTGAGCACCGGAAGTGCCGACGGCTTGCTGGTTCCGATAGTCGAGGGGCAGTCGGAGGAACGATCGATCGGAGTTGCTCTCTAGTCGCGGTTCGGTATACGGCGGAGCGCACCAGCGGGTGACGGAAGGTCACGCGCTCTCCGAGCGCGAGCAACCCGTCCGTCTCTGTGTCCACGGCGGCCACCGCGATTCCGAGTCGCTCCGACGCAGCCATCAACAGCAGCGGATCGCCGACCGGCTCAGCTGCGGCGACCAGCAGCAGACGTCGCGCGTCGTCGGAGACCGTCTCAACCCGACGAACGAGGCTTTCCTCGATTCGCCCTGTGATCCCCTGCGCCTCGACGAGGCCGAAGCCGCCCGCCAGCTGCCTCGCCGTCACCCCCCGCGGGAGCTCGAGCAACGCCAGCGGGTTTCCGTGCGTCTCCGCGACGATCCGGTCACTAACCCGGTCATCGAGCCTGAGCCAAACGGTCGCGTCCAGCAGCGCCCGGGCGTCGTCTCTGAGTAAGTCATGTACCTCCAACTGCGGAAGGTGCGCGAGCTCGCCGCCCGGCTCGCGTACGGCAAAAACGACCCCAACCCGCTCCGCTTGCAGGCGACGGGCGACGAATGCGAGGGTCAGCGCCGAACCCCGATCTAGCTCTAGCCACTGCGCGTCGTCGACCAGGCATAGGATCGGTCGATTATCAGCAGCGTCTGAGACCAGGCCTAAAACGGCCAGCCCCACGAGGAACCGGTCCGGAGCCTCGCCGAGGCTCAGACCGTACGCGACCTCCAAAGCCTGACGCTGCGGAGGCGGCAGCCCGTCGAGCCGATCGAGCAGCGAAGCGCAGAGCTGATGAAGGCCGGCGTACGCGAGCTCCATCTCCGACTCCACGCCCGGAGCACGGTCAAGTCCGACGCCGACCGGGCGAGGTAGTCGAGCAGGGCGGTCTTCCCGATCCCAGCCTCTCCGCGCACCACCAGCGACCGGCCCTCTCCCCGGCGGATCGCATCGACCAACATGTCGAGCTCTGCGCACTCTTCAGCCCGACCGCGCAGCGCCGGCTGCCACCCTGGTGCGGCACGATGCGTCTCCATGGCTCCCAGAGTGATCCTGAAGCAGACAACAAGCCTCAAGACGAACCTCAACGACGCCCACGGTCCGTCGGACCTTTGGAGCCTTGAGGACACCATCGGCAGCGGCTGGCGGCAGTAGGCTCGCACGCCCGCTGCTCCTCGAAGCAGTCTCACGTCGACATGGCGCTCGCTGCGGTTTGCGCCACTGGTTCCGGGATCACGGCAGCCACTCCGAACCGTCGCAACGAAAATACCCGCGCGAACACGAAGGCAGGGCGGCCCGCAGTCGAGACCAAAGGACCCGCGATTCGCCAGCTGCCAGACCCGCGGCCTCGTCGACCCGCCGGTCGTCGTGACGGTCGGTCCGAAACACCCGCTTTTCTCGGCGGCGTGTACGAGCCGCCGCGTGCCGCGCGACGGATCGCCGGCCCCGCTTTCGCGCGGCGAGAGGTCTCTTGGCCAAGATCCGCTGAGACCCGAGTTTCGCCAGATCCGCGTATTCCGTGCTTGCTGGCCGGGTCTGCTTTGCTGCTAACTGTTTCGGTTGGGCCCCGGGTCGCCGAGCATGGCGATCCTGCTGCCGCTGCGGCGGGGGTCTCGCCGAGCCGGTGCTCTCGCAGCAGAGGATTGGCGCTCGTTGCGGGATCTGGTCGCGCGCCGCAGCGGCTCGCGGTCTACCGTCTGAGGCTTGAGTGGCGGCAGACGACGACGCGGATCTGGCGGCCATCCGGCTCGGGTGGCACAGCGCCGCGAACGCGAGCGGGCGCAGCAAGCGCTGGTGCCCGAGGAGGTCCGGGTCGCGCGGATGATCGCGAGGTCGGCGGCGGATGTTGACTCGGCGCTGGACGCCGAGGCGTGGGCGTCGCACCTGCTCGGCACATTCCGCGAGCAGCGGCATGGACTGCCGTTCCCGGACGCGGTCGAGGTTGATCCCGCGCTGCTGTTCGGCGAGCCGCTCGTCACCCGGCTGGCGACGTTCGGCGACTCGGCCGCGATGGTCGCGCTGGCGTCGCTCGCGGAGGTCGACGGCGGCGAGCTGGGCGTCTTGGCGGCGGAGCTGCTCGCCGGCTCGACGCCGGTGGCCGGCGTCCCGCGGTGGGTCGAGCAGATCGGCGCGTCGGAGGTCGTCGGTGCCGCGGTGATGAGCGAGGCGGTGTTCGACGATGCTCGCACGGTGTTGCTCGAGAGCCGTCATCCCGATGGCGAGACGATGGTGGTCGGCGTGCTGATTGACCGCAACCTCGGGGGGCTGGCCAAGGACGTTCTGCTGGCGGAGTCGATCGAGCAGGTCGCGGGCGCGATGGGTCGTTACTCGAGTGGCGAGGAGGCCGAGCTGGAGCTGGAGCGGATTGAGCCTGGCGTCGCTGCGGGGCTGATCCGGGCGGCGATCGCGCGGACGGACATGACTTGGGATCCACCCGTTGATGAGGACTTCTGGTCCGGGCGGGCGCTGGCGCTGTTGCGCGTCGACCAGACGCTGGGCGTGGTCGAGCCGCCGGAGCTCGCCGAGTTGTCAAGCGAGGAGCGCGACAGGCTGCGCGACGAGTTCCTCTCCTCGCCTGAGGGGCGCGGGTTCGCGCCTGACGGCGACGAGGCGTGGGTGGCGTCGCTGGCGATCGACTTCTGCGCCGGCTACACGGACGGCGACCCGTTGCGCTGGAGCCCGGTGGTCGTGGAGCTGTTCATGGCCGATTGGATTCCGCGCAAGGTTCTCGCGACGCCCGAGTTGCTGGACCGCCTGCCTGCCGCGCTCGATGCCTGGGTGCGCTTCGCCGCTCGCCGGCGCGGGATCCCGGACTGGGCCGCCAACGAGACGCGAGAGTCGATCGTCGAGTGGGTGGAGGAGATGGTCGATGCCGCCCTGGACCCGGCGGTCGGCGGGCCCTCCAAGCAGTTCCTGCTGGCGGCGAAGGCGGCCGGCGTTGACCTCGAGGACGAGCAGGCGGTGGGCGCCTTCATCGAGGGCTGGAACGCGCGCAGCGAGCTGGACCTCGCCGACCTCGAGGTGGCGCAGGCGATCGAGCCCGACGAGATTCTCCAGTTGAAGATCACGCTGAAGGGGATCAGCAAGCCGCCGGTCTGGCGCCGCGTCCAGGTCCGCGCCGATACCACCTTCGCGATGCTCCACCAGATCATCCAGGCGGCGTTCGGCTGGACCGACACGCACCTGCACAGCTTCGAGTACGAGGGCGAGCGGATCGGCGTCCCGGACCTCGAGTGGGACAACGACTGCGCCGGCGAGGCCGAAACGACGCTCGACGAGGTGCTGCTCGGGCCGAAGGATCGCGTCCGCTACACCTATGACTTCGGCGACAACTGGGAGCACGACATCGTGCTTGAGAAGGTGCTGGATCCGGACGCCAGCGGCGGACGACCAGCGCTTCTCACCGGCAAGGGCGCCCGCCCGCCCGAGGACTGCGGCGGCCCCTGGGGCTACGCCGAGCTGAAGGACACCGGCGGCTTCGACCCGGCATCATTCGACCTGGAGCCGGCCCAACGACGCGTCCGCGCCGCCGGCCGCTGAACGCTCGGCCGACGCACGTCGTCGTCGGGGCCTACCTGGCTATCACTGTCGGCCTCGTCCTCCGGTCGCGCTCATCCGGAACAGCGCAGCGCGTCGGCGACATAACGCGTGGAGCCAGCCGGTTGCCCGCGCGAGCGCTTTGCCTCGCAACCCGGCGGCGTCGTGAGCCAGAGCGGCTGGGTCAGCTCCGTGGCGGATCTTGCAGCCAGAGTTCACCGCCGAGCGAGACGGCGGCATCGACCTCAGGATGGGCCTTCAGCAGCGCGTCGAGCGCCGCCACGAGCCGCCCGATCCCGTCACGGTTGAGCGGAAACCGCGCCGGCACGCACACGAGGCCATAGGTGCGCGTGCCGCGCCTGAGCGCTTCGGCGAGCAGCGGCCGGACGTCCCCGAGGTCGCGCGTCACGATCGCTCGCTGCTCGTCCGGAAGCGTGGCGAAGTGGACGCGGTCCGGGCGGCCTCGCAGGTCGGTGCGCTCGCCGACGGCGATGACGTCGTGGCCGCGGTCGCGCAGCTGCCTCGCGATCTCGGGCGAGAGGTGCTCGTCGAGCAGGAGCTTCAAGCAGAGATCGCTTCCTGGGCTGCGCGCCAGGTGCTCTCTTCGCGCTCGTTGAGCGCGTGCACGCGCTCGATCCAGTCGTCGATCTCGTCCCGGTAGGCGCCGTAGTAGCGCAGCGCGCTCTCGACCAGCCGGGGATCGATCTCGAGATACGCGGCGGTGTCCGCGACCGAGCCGCCGTTGTCCTTGGCGACCTCGACGATCTCCCACGCGTCCAGCCCAGTTCCGAGCACGGCCGGTCGGCGGCCCAGAGCGCCGTCGACGAAGTGGATGCCCGGGTGCTCATCCATGATCACGCCCTCTTCCAGGTAGCGCTCGGCGAGCGTCGTGTGCTTCTCGCCGAGCAGGCGGGCCCGTTCACGCAGACGCTCAAGCGTGCGCTTCGAGGGCCGCATCGACAGCTGACCGCGCTGACTCTCGGATGCCATGCACACATTGTAATACGCTGTTTGCAGGAGCCCCCGGTCTGGGCGCGAGATGGTCGGGTCGCACTTATGCCGGGTACCCGCCGCCGGACCCCGTGACGATCCAGACGGCTCACGACGCGCAGCCCCCGACTTCGCTGAGCCCGCACGTTGCGAGAGCACGATGTCGTCCTGTCCGTTCCTCGACATCCCGCTCGTGGGTCCGGCCCAGCCGGACCCACGACAGGCAGGGACGTGGCGCTCGCCGAAGCCGCGCACGGGCTCGAACGCGCTCGGCCTCTTCGTTACGCATCCCTGCGCGTCGCGGTCGCAGGAGACGCACAGGCTCGCGACGTACGTGTCGATCGCCCCCGTCGTCAGGTGCCCGAGCAACTGGGGTTCGCCGTGGGACGGCTGGTACGAATACTTCCCCCTGCCCGGATTGCGGGAGGGCGAGGACTTCGTCGCCAAGCTCGGGGAGGTCTGCCCGGTGCCATCGGCTGCGCTGGAGGGACGGCGGATCGCATGCCTCAGCCTGGGGGGTCTCGAGGCGCTGTTTCACCGCCTCGCGATGAACGCACTGCGCTTCCCCGAGACTCCCGTGCACTACAAGACGGAAGCGGCGCGGCTGACCAACGAGACCAACCTGTGGGAGCGCTGGGCCGAGCGCACGCCGACGCGATCGCCGCCGAACTCGCCAGCACCTTCGCCGCCCAACTCACGATCCTCCACGTCATCCCCACCACCGAATTCCGCACCGCACGCCTTGGACCGATCGTGCCGAATCACCCCGCCAGCTTGATGACCCGCTGGCAAACCCCGTCTCGCTCGACGCCCGCCGGATCGCGTGGGCCCGTGGAGCCCATCCCAGGACGACCCTGATCGCCGGCGAGCCGGCCCCGCACGATCGTCGCCCTGTCTTGTCTGGCGGGGCGAGGAGGAGGGCCCAGGGGCGGTGCCTCGGCTATGTCCCGCATTCGTGCGGCCGCCGGTTCAAGGGCAACGTGTTTCACAGCCCCCCGCGAGTGCGAATGTTCAGCGGACGGACTGAGCTAAATGCGACGCACGCTTTGCGACTGCACGCCGGATCTACTCGAGCACCGGTGCGTTCGGTGGCAGTTCCCTGATGAGACGCTCGTTGGCGACGCATCGCAGTCGCTCCGACGTCCCGTAGTGTCGGCTCAGCGACCGGCAGTAGGTGGCACAACGTCGGCAGCTGTCGGATGAGCCCTTGGCCGACCGCGCCCTGGGGGCTGCGTGCGCTCGTGACGGCCCCCGGGCCTCGTTGAGGTGATCAGTGAACCGCGCCGACCTTGGTGGCGATCAGCCGCATCTGCATCCAGCCCCAAGGCGTCGCGCCGCCGTAACAGTAGTAGGAAATCCTGGTGGGCACCGAGAAGGTGTCGGTCGCTTCATTGTTCAGCATCACCCGTGCCCCACTCGGGGTCTCCTGCATCGCCACATCGACAAAGCCATCCGAGGGACTGAGCGTGCAGACCGAGTCAGCCGACACGGGCGACGTGCTCAGCGCCATTGCCTTGCCGACGATCACATAGCTGCCGGCGGGCACGTCGAGCGTCAACGTCTCTGAGCCCAGCGTGTAGTCGTTGTTCGCGATTTGGTAGGCATCGCTGGGACCAGTCGGCCCCGGGTCTCCCTTGGGTCCTGAGTCCCCTTTCGGGCCCTGCTGCCCGGGTACGCCCTGCGGCAGCTGCCCGGACTTGAAGTCGCGCGCGAGCAACGAGTGATCCTTAACCTTCTGAGCTGTCACCGCCCCGTTCTTTAACTGCTTTGTGCCAACGCTGTTGGCGGGCAGCCTGATCGCCGCGTATGTCGTGCCGCCCAGCGCGACGAACAACGCAATCAGCGCAACAACCATCGGCGCCGACGGTCGGCGGTCAAGAAGCCGTCTCATGGGGACCCCCCTTTCCAATCGGGGCCCCTGTCTGCGTCGAGGTCCTCCCCTCAGCAGGAGGCCCCTTTTGCAGCTACCGCTCGATGATGACGGCTTGACGACGAGCCGGCAACGGTAGGAACCCGCCGCACGGATGCGGGGTTCGATGCATCGGGCGGTACCGACGCAACACGAGCGGCTCGAGGCACCCGGCCTTTCATACGGCCATCTGATGCTCCGGCGATGCGCGAGCCTGTGGGCCCCGACTCGAGCTGAACGCTCGTCTCGGGCAGGTGCGGATCGATGTCCTCACAGGACACCACGACGATCACGGCCGACCGGCCGCTGTGGCAATCCACCGGGATCGCTGGTAGACGCGCTCGCGGGGCAACACGTGATTGTCGCCACGTCCGCGCATCCCGCGCACCCGACGCGCTGAACGATCTCGTCAATGCGGAAGTGCTCCGCGGCGTCAGTGCTGCTGTACCTCAGCAGCTCCGTGAACCGGCTGGGACCACAGCGCGTTCTGCATCGCCCGCCGCTTGGTTTCAAAACGATGTGGTCGGCTCCTGATGCTCGAGCGGCTCGGCCTCCCCTCCGGACGCGCTTGTTCACAGCCGGCGAGATGACGCCGATTGCGGCCTGCGGGGAACTACTCGGGTGGAGCTGGGGTGAGTTACGGATGCAGCATGGTGTGGGGGGGTTCATCGTTGATATTGACTTCTGGCGGGGGCGCTCGGGGTTCGGGCGTTGAGTTTGCGTCCCCAAGTTGGGGGTGTGCGGTGAGAGGCCCTAACCGTCATTGGCCAGCCAGGTTTGTGGGTGCCGTGGTTCTGCTGGTCGTGTTATGGCTTGCTGCAGGGGCGAGGGCAGCCGACAGCGTGTACTGGTCTGATGGCGCCGGCATATCCCATGCGGCGCTGAATGGCTCGGGCGGCAGTGATCTGTCGACGTCGGGGGCGACGGTGAGCGGTCCGATCGGGGTCGCGCTTGACCCCGCCGCGGGCAGGGTCTACTGGGCCAATATGGAGGCCCAGAACATCTCCTACGCGAACTTGGATGGCTCGGGCGGCGGCAATCTGAACACCACCGGGGCGTATGTCATGAATCCGAGGGGAGTGGCGATTGACGGCACCGCGGGCAAGCTCTACTGGGCCAACTGGTCGCAGGACAGCATCTCCTGGGCATGGCTGGATGGCTCCGGCGGTGGTAATCTGAACACCGTCGGCGCGACCTTGGCCTCCCCGATGGGTGTGGCAGTCGACCCGGCGGCGGGCCGGATCTACTGGGCCAACCACCTCGACGGCAAGATCTCCTATGCGCGGCTGGATGGCTCCGGCGGCGGCGATCTGAACACGTCCGGCGCGTCCGTGTTATACCCCGCGGGGGTGGCGATCGACCCCGACGCCGGCATCATCTACTGGGCCAACGTCGAGGGCGATGAGATCTCCTACGCCCGGTTGGATGGCTCGGGGGGCGGGAACCTGGCGACCCCGGGCGCGACTGTGGATTCGCCGACCGGGGTCGCGCTCGACCTCGCCGTAGGCATGATCTACTGGGCCAACGATCCTCCGGGCGGCCCCTACAAGATCTCCCGTGCGAACCTGAACGGTTCAGGCGGGACTGATCTGAACACCACAGGTGCGACGGTCACGTATGCGAGCTTCCCCGCGCTGCTGAGGGCTCCCGTCGCGGCGGGCGTGCCGTCTGTCAGCGGCGGCGCGACGCCGGGGTCGAGCTTGACGTGCTCGCAAGGTTCGTGGGCGGCCGACGTGTCGTCGGCCTTCGACTTCCGCGCGCCGCGGAGCTTCGCCTACCAGTGGACGCGCGACGACGTCGACATCGCCGGCGCGACCGCAACCAAATACACGCCCACCGTGCCCGGTTTGTACACCTGCAGCGTGACGGCCACGAACGAGGCCGGGTCCACCGAACAGACCAGCAACGGGGTAGCGATCGCAGCGCCACAGGCCAACAGCGTCTACTGGGCCAACTACGCGGGCAGCGAGATCTCCTATGCGAATTTGGATGGGTCGGGCGGGCGCGATCTTCTCACCGCCGGCGCGACGGTGAAGTATCCGGCCGGGTTGGCCGTCGATCCTGTCGCCGGCAGGATCTACTGGGCCAACTTCCTGGGCGCCAGCATCTCGTTCGCGAATTTGGACGGTTCGGGCGGCGGCGATCTGAACACGACCGGCGCGAGCATGAGCTACCCGAACGGGGTGGCGATCGATCACGCCGGCGGCAAGATCTACTGGGCCAACTACGGCGGCGGAATCTCTTACGCGAAGCTGAATGGTTCGGGCGGCGGCGATCTGCCCATTCCCGGGGCGACGGCGAATGGGCCGGTGGGCGTCGCCGTCGACCCCGGCGCCGGCAAGATCTACTGGAGCAACTACAACGACAACACGATCTCCTACGCGAAGCTGGATGGCTCCGGCGGCGGCGATCTCAACACCACCGGCGCGACCGTGAACTATCCCGAGGGGGTGGCGATCGACCTCACGGGCGGCAAGATCTACTGGGCCAACTTCCGCAGCGGGATCTCCTACGCGAAGCTGGACGGCTCGGGCGGCGGTGATCTCGCCACCCCAGGGGCAACCGTGAGCGGGCCGGTGGGGGTAGCGATCGACCCGACCGCCGGCAGTATCTACTGGGCTAACGGCCTCAGCAACGGGATCTCCCACGCGAGGCTGGACGGCTCGGGCGGCGGTGATCTCTCAACCACCCCGGCGAGCACGGACGGGCCCACCTACCCCGCGCTGCTGAGGGCTCCGGCCGGGGCGGGCGCGCCGTCTGTCAGCGGCGGCTCGACGCTCGGCTCGAGCCTGACCTGCTCGCAGGGCTCGTGGGCGGCCGATGTGCCGGCAGCCTCCTACTACCGCGCGCCGAGGAGCTACGCCTACCAGTGGACCCGGTACGGCGCCAACGTCACCGGCGCGACCACGGCCACCTACACCCCGACCACGGTCGGGGCCTACGCCTGCCAGGTCACAGCCAGCAACCAGGCCGGCTCCGCAACCCAAACGAGCGCCGCACTGTCAATCGCACCCAGCAAGCCGACCGTGACGATCACCACCCCAAGCAATGGGGCCATCTACAAGCAGCACCAGACGATCAAGGCCGCCTACTCCTGCACCGCCGGCGCAGGCGTGGCACTGAGCTCCTGCACCGGGCCGGTCGCAAATGGACAGCCGATCGAAACGCACACGCTCGGCGTGCACTCGTTCACGGTAACCGCAACCGACGATCTCGGCGCAACGACCTCGGCAACCGTCACCTACACCGTGTCCGGCAAGCCCCTGCCCCTCGCGGTCATAACCCGGGTTCATCAATCGGCAAGCAAGTGGCGTGAGAACGACAAGCTGCCACAGATCAACACCGGCAAGCGCCCGCCAGCCGGCACGACCTTCACGTTCACATTGAACACCCGCGCCAAGGTCACCTTCGCCTTCACTCAGAAGGCCACCGGGCGCAAGGTCACGGGACGGTGCATCGCAACGACCAAACAGAACCGCACCAAGCCGAGGTGCACGCGGACACGAATCGTCGCCACACTCACCTTCCCCGCGAGACAGGGCGCGAACACCATACGCTTTGGCGGAAGAGTATCTCGCACGCACAAACTGCCAACCGGCACCTACACGCTGAAGATCACCGCCACCAACGCGAGAGGCCAGCGATCCGCACCCACCACCCTCACCTTCACAATCGTCACATAGCACATCACCCCACGATAATCCGTACAGACTCGGTCCTGCCCCACACAGACGAATTGGCAACCATCGATACCCCGGGATGGCCGACACCCAATTCGCCTCAGCGAGAAATACGCACCTCGGCGGCCGACGCGGCGCTCGCTCAAATCGACCGGATCGAGCTCGCCGAAGCACTCGACGCTTACCGGTTTCGTAAAGCCGCATCTCCAAGCGATAGTTCACTCAATGCGTGTGACCTCGCGTCGCACGGCGAATGGGAGGTGCGCGGCGACGCGCGGCCCGAGACTCGCTTTCACTTCCGCACGGGTACGATCGTGGTGCCGTGGCCGGTTGTGTCCGTTTCCGGCCTCCCGTCGGAGCGGTTTCGTGCTCGATGAGTGGCTGCTGTGTGTCTCGGGCGCCAGCATCGTTATCGGCTTCGCAGGCTGCCGCTGCGCCAGCAGCCCCGCGGGTCGTCGCTAACGCCGGCCGTGCTCTTCGCCGGAGCCGGTCGAGATACCGACGGGAGCCACGCCTTCTCACTGAGCGAGTTCCGCGCGCAAAGCGGGATCGCGGCCCGCGCGGTTGAGATGCCCGCGGGGTGGCGACTTGCACAGGGCGACCTGGGGCGCGCGTTCATTGATGGTGCGTAGTCCTCCGGGCGCGCGCGCCGGGAATTACGGATGTGCATTTTCTGGTGCGGCGGTTCAATGCTGTTATGGGTGCGTGGCGCCGTGTGTTGGCGTGCGCGACCGGGTTGATTGCGCTCGCTTTGGGTGCGTCGCCGCCGGCGGGGGCTGCGGCGTCTGGGCCGATCACGGGAAGGCTTGATCGGCCTGGGTACACGGTGATCGCGGTCGCCGCGGACGGTCGTGCGGCAGCGACGCTCGCGTCGTCTGGGAGCTTCAGCCTGGTCCCCACGTCGGCGACGGTGTCCTTGCAGCTGCGCGCACCGAACGGCACCTACGCCGGGCCGATCGTGCTCGCGGTGCCGGCGGGCATCCTCAAGCACGCTCGGACAGCGCTCGCGCAGGCGAAGAACAAGGTCAGGCACGCCAAGACTGCTCTCGCGCGGGCGCAGAAGCAGCTCAGGCAGGTGCACGGCACGCCGGCCGAGCGCGGGGCGGTGAAGCGGCTCAGGCAGGCCAAGGCGCAGCTGAAGAAGTCCGAGGTGCTGCTGAAGAGGGCCACCACCCAGCTGACGGACGTGCAGAGGCTCGCCGCGCCGAGCTGGGCGATCGTCGGCGTCAAGGCGGGCGCCACGCTTGGTGCGATCAGGATCAACCCGGCGGCGGGCTACGCGCGAGCCGGCGCGCTCAGCGATCGGGTGTGGACGACGTCGGTCAAGACCGCGTGGACGGCACAGGCGAAGCATGCCGTGCCGATCGGCAACGGGCGCAACGATGGGTTGGTGCGCTCAACGCTCCGCAACGGCGCATTCATGGGCGACCCTGATCGCGACGGCGTACCCGACGCGATCGACGTCGACATCAACGGCAACCGGATCTTCAACAACGTCGACAGCGCGAGCGCGGGCCGCAGCGCCCACGCCGCCCAGGCTGGCAGCGAGACGATCAACTCACTCTTGGACCTGGGTACGGGTATTGATGGCACGGTGAATGTCGACGCCGGCTTGAGCGATGCGCAGATCGCGGCGGCGCTGCCGAACTTCGCATGGTTCGCGCTCGACATCGCTCCCGGCGACTCGGTCGAGCTCGACTGCGGCGGCAGCCCCGACCCGTACAGCCCGACCGGGTGGAGCGGCGGGCTCTCGTGGTGCGCGAAGGGAGGCACCGGGAGATTGTTGGAGCCTGGCGGTCCTTTGGACGGCCAGCCCTTCCCGGCGTGCTGCGACTCCAACGGCAACGGGTACGGCACGATGATTAACACGAACCCCTCCAACAGCCCGGCCGGGCAGGTCATGAGCTTGAGCCCGCACGCGGCTGCCGATCTGATCGGGACCGGCGACACGCTGATCGAGCGGGTCACCACCGGTGGCGTCGAGCACCAGCTGGTCATGACGCTCCAGTACTCGGTCGCGACCGTTGACGCGCTCGTGTCCTACGACGACGGGCAGGGGGACTCGGCGACTGTCAGCTACCCAGTCTCCGGGCCAGGTAGCCAGCCTCCAGGTCCGCCTGGGCCGGGGACGCAGCAGAACCCGTTCCCGGTGAAGGCCGATCCGAGCACCGGCCGCGTGACCGTGAGGGTGACCCTCTGGCGCCCGCAGCGACGGCCGATACCGCCGGATGCCAACGGCGCTGGAGGCGACGCGTGCCTTAGCGACAGCCCGCCCTGTCAGTGGGTTGACATCGGCGGGCTCGGCTATGCGGCTCCGATCGAGCACACAGGCGCATTCTGTCCGCTGAGCGCCTTCGTCAGCCACGGCGCGAACCTCGACTACCTCCCGCTCCCGTTCCCAGGGGTCAAAGACCTGGTCCCCGACCAGCCCGCAAATCCGTCCAACACCCTCACCTACACGCTCGACCTGACCACGTGCGCCGCCGCGCCGGTCTACAGCGAGGGTCGCCCGGCGCCCCCATACTCGTTCCAGCCCGGCGACACGCGAGCGCTCAGCTTCTCGTACTTCAGCGGCAGCTCAGGGGGCAACGGCGCGAGCAGCGTCCAGGGCGATCAGGGCGTCTACTTCACACGAGTGTCCTAGGACCAACGGGACTCGCTGTCGCAACAAAATCGGAGAGCAGCGACACCGAACGCCTGACGCTGGCTAGCGCCGGCGTGACACCGCCGATCGCGAGTGCCCTGCCGCGACCGTACGCGGCGAACAGGTGGCGAGTGTCTTCCGTTCGTATCCGCCGGTTTAGAGGAGGGCGCGCATGAGTGCGAACCCGCCGGCGGTTCCGGCGGCGACGATCCGGCCTTGGGAGTCGATGGCGAGGGCGTGGCCGAAGTCGCCGAAGCCGCTGAGGTCGGCGGCCAGGAACGTGTCGAGCGTGCCGTCGGGCTTGAAGCGGACGAGCGCCATGTCGCTGACGGTCGTGCTTGCCGCGCTGCCGACGAGGATGATGTCGCCGTTGGGCTTGACGAGGAGATCGTCGCCGAGGTCGGTGCCGCCGCTCAGATCGGCCTGGGCGACGCCGGACTGGCCGAAGCCGAGGTTCAGCTTCCCATTCGGCGCGTAGCTCGCGACGATCGGGTCGAGGCCGTTGGGGCCGCCGCGGCTGCCTGCGATCAGGATCGTCCCGTCGGGGGTGATCGCGACGCCGTGGACCTCGTTGGTGTTGATGCCGCCGAGCGTGGTTCCGTTGGTGCCGAAGGTCGGGTCGAGCGTCCCGTCGGGGTTGTAGCGTGCGAGCACGGCATCCTGGTCGGTGGCGCCGACGGCGACGATCTTGCCGTCTGGTTGCAGGGCGATGTCGGTGATGCCGTCGTGGAAGGTGCCGAGGTCGGTGGTGACGATGCCGTCGCCGCCGAAGCTGTGGTCGAGCGTCCCGTCGGGGTTGTAGCGCACGAGCGCGAAGTCGAAGTTGGACGGGGTGGTCTCCGCGAGCCCGGCGGCGACGATCTTGCCGTCGGGCTGGACCGCGACCGCGTTGGCGACGTCGTCGCGGCCGAACAGGTCGCTGCGCACGATCCCGCCCGTGCCGAACGCGGGGTTCGGTTGGCCGTTGGCGGTGTAGCGCACGATGCCGAAGTCGGTGTTCGCCAGCCCGGCCGGATCGGCCTGGCCGACGGCCACGAACCCACCATCTGAGGTCAGTGCGGCGTCGAACGCCTTGTCATCGTTGCCGCCGAGGCTCGTGGTCACGACCCCGCCGGTGCCGAAGCTCGGGTCGAGATTGCCGGCCGAGTCGTGGCGGGTGGCGCCGAACTGGAAGTGGAAGTTCACCCCCACCTCGCGCGGGCCGACGGTGATGATGTGCCCGTCGGGCTGGATCAGCACCGCGTTGCCGTCGCCGTTGCCCGGCGTGGTGACGCGACCGCCCGAGCCGAACGTCGTGTCGAGCCCCGACGGGATGACGGACGTCTGGCAGTGGACGGCGATCTTGGTCACGTTCGCGTTGGTCGCGTGACCGGCCCCGTTCTCGACCGTGCACACCTGGTCGGGATTGCGCGGTTGAGACTTGACGTTGACCTCATACCGCTCGCCAACGGAGTGCGTCCCCGGGAGCGTGAAGCTCCCGTTCGCCGACACCGGCAGCTCCGTCCCGAGGTTCGAGAGCACGAGCCCCGAGCCCTGGAGGCCGTCGACCGTCCCGCCGATCGTGAATGTGGGCGCGGGCGGAGGAGCAGGTTGGTCGTCGTCGAGGATCATCGCGGTGGCCGCGCGCCGCTGCCCGAGACGCGCGCAGCGCGGATCGGTGAGCGAGATCTGAAAGCTCTCCGGCGACTCGACGGCGCGGTCCTCGAGGATGGGGATCTCGACGATCCGCGGCGAGGTGTCGCCGCTCTCGAACCGCACCAGCGTCCTCGTCGCGGTGAAGTCGCGGCCCGAACGCGCCGAGCCGCCGCTCGTGCGCACGACGGCGCTCGTTGCGCCGCGCGAGCCGCCGGTGCGGGTGACCATCACGAGCGCGGTGCCGCTGGCCTCCCCGACCGTTACGGGCTGGCTGCCGAGCTGGAGCTGTCCGGCGCGGGCGCTGGGCCCCTTGGGGCAGCGGGCCGCGGGGCGTGGCGCGGCGGGCGGCACCTTGAACTTGGGTGAGACGCGCTGGACCGCGCGCGTCGCCGAGCCGCTCGGCACGATCCGCTGGGGGTCGACGATGCGGGCCGCCGCGGCCGATTCGAGGCCCCGGTCATCGACCGTGCGCACGTCGAGGCTGACGCGCACGTCGAAGGTGTGCTGGAAGCGCACCGAGTCGAGCGGGATCGTGATCGTGAGCGGACGGAATCCGTTGTCCACCTTCAGGTGCCGTCCTGACCCGGTCTGGTCGAAGTCGCCATTGACGTCGAATTCTGCGCTGTCCCAGAACGGGCGCATCGAGACCGACGAGGTCCCGGCGCCGACGAACCAGGCGTGCTCATGACCTTCGGCGTAGATCGTCCCGCCGACCTCGAAGAACGGGTGCTGTGCGCCCTTCTGGTAGGCGACGACCTCGACCTTCGCGGAGGTTCGGATCGAGCTGCACCGCTGGCCTGGAGTGCCCACGACCGGGCACTCCGCGGCCGTTAGATGCTGCCCGTTCGCGTCGATCATGTCGAGCAGCACCTGGTCGAGCTTGATCTGCACCGACTGCTTCTGCGGGCTGACGTCCTTGCGGTAGTCCCGGTACTGGTCAAGAAACGTGTAGCTGCCCTTCACCGCGCCCGGCTGATGGGGATCGAGCGTCGGCGCCTCCGTCTCAATCAAGGACTGGCCAAAGCCGTTCTCGGTCAACACCGTGCCCGTCGCACGCCCGAGCCGCTGACTCGCCGGCGACTTGAACGCCGCAGGCCCGAGGTCGATGTGCTCGTCCAGCGGCTGGTTGACGAACAGCGGCCCCTTCAGGCCCACCGCCCCCAGGCCCTGCGTGATCACGCCGACGCCCCACACGTTGAGCGTCTTGCCGACCTGGTGGACCCCGGTCGCCGCCGACGGCGAAGCCGACGGCGGCGAAGCCGCCGCCGGCGCCGCAATCACGATCAGCGCGGCCAGCGCCGCGGCGATCGCAACGACGTGATGTGTTCTCCTCAGCAGCATGACTCCCCCTCAGTGCTCTCCAGTGCTTCGCCCGGTAGCGGACACCAGCGGATCTGTTCGAATGCGTCGGTGGTGACCAAGTCAGTTGGTGATGGGTACGGTGGTGAGGCCTCGATGGTTCGGACGACTTCTGGCGGCTGCACGAGATGTCGTGCGAGGGACGTGGTCCAGCTGGCGCGTGCC
>DATKOY010000261.1:0-10835 GCA_035524415.1 Solirubrobacteraceae bacterium
ACGAGCGTGCCGTTGTTCGTCACGCTGGGCGCGTGGAGCGTCGCCGTGGCGTTGTGGCCGGGCGTGCCGGCGAGCTCGACGGTCTCGCTCGGGCCGATCGTGCCGCTGATCGCGGGGTTGTCGATCAGCGTGAAGCCGCCGCTGCCGGTGCCGCTGTCGGTGAGGGTGCCGCTGAACATCGTCACGGGGCTGCCCGTCTCCGCGCCGCCGGCCTGCGTCCACGAGGCGCCGCTGGTGAGCGTGATCGCGCCGCTGTTGGCGACGGTCGCTCCGGTGTCGTTGGCCAGCAGCGCGGAGCCGGAGGTGAGCGTGAACTGGCTGGATGCGTCCACGATCACCGCCCCGTCGTTCGTCGTGGTCGTCGCCGTGTCCTGGCGGAGGTTGCCGCTGGTGATGTGCAGGTGTGCGCCGTGGGCGTTGTTGAGGGTGACCTCGAGGTAGTCGATGTTGCTGCCCTCGGCCTGTGCGGTCAGCGTGCCGTTGTTGTTGAGCGTTCCGTTCGTGAGGGCGGCGTAGCCGCCGCCTGACCGGGTGTCGAGGATCAGGGTGCCGTTGTTGGTGACGATCCCGGCGGCGAACGTGGCGCTGGCGTTGTGGCCCGGGGTGCCGGTCAGATCAACGGTCTCATTCGCGCCGATCGTGCCGCTGATCGCGGTGTTGTCGATCAGCGTGAAGCCGCCGCTTCCGGCGCCATGGTCGGTGAGCGTGCCGCCGAACATCGTGACCGGGTTGGCGCTCTCGCCGCCACCGAGCTGCGACCACGACGCGCCGCTGGTGAGCGTGATCGCGCCGTTGTTGGTCACGGTCGCTCCGGTGTCGTTGGCCACCGCTGCGGAGCCGGAGGTGAGCGTGAACTGGCTGGATGCGTCGACGATCAACGCCCCGTCGTTCGTCGTCGCCGTCGCCGTGTCCTGGCGCAGCTCGCCGCTCGTCACGTGCAGCGTTCCACTCGCGGCGTTGTGCAGGTTCGCGTCGAGGTAGTTGACATTGCTGCCCCCGACCTGCGCCGTGATCGTGCCGTTGTTGGTGAGCGTCGCAGAGCTCGACACCTGCGTGAAGCCGCCGCCGGCCTGAGAGTCAAACACAAGCTCGCCGGTCTGGGCGATCGTGCTGTCGGCGGTGAACGCCAGCGTCGCGTTGTGGCCCGGCGGTGCGAGAAGGTCGAGGACCTGCGTCGCCGCTCCGCTGGTGGCGCCGAGCGTGAGCGACTTGGCCGTCGCGCCGTCCGTCAACGTGACCATGTAGCTCTTGCCGATATCCGGAATGCAGACGTCGGATGTGGAGGTCGGCACGCCCGCGCTCCAGTTCCCGACGTCGTTCCACGATCCGCTCCCTGCCGCCGTCCACGTGTCGGTGCAGGACGCCGCAGAGGCGGCCGGTGCACTTCCCAACAGGATCGCGATCGCGCCGCACAGCACGAGGACGCACGCGGACGACCGCCGCCTCACGCTGCGGGCGTTCCAGGCAATCCAGCGAACAGCCGACATCGAGCCCCCGGGTCCAACATCTCATCCAGCCCCACGAATGTGGATGAGACCACAGCCGACGATAAACGTCAATGAGCTTTGATGAGGATTCGCTCCGATGTCTTAGCTCGCTCCTACACCGATCTACCGATGCTCTTGCGGCCGGGTCCGATGATCGAGCGTGCAACGACCCGCCGACCCAAGAGAGAACGCAATGACCGCCATCATCATCCTCAACGTCGTCCTTGCCGTGATCGTGATTGCCGCGATCCTGTCGCTGCTGATCGGCGGCATCCTCGCTGACCGCGGCGCGAGGCCCGTACGTGCAGCATCGGCGCGCCAAGCGCCCGGGCCCGTGTATGTCAGCTCGCGCCCGGCTCGCTCCGCAACGTAACCGTGGAATCCGCGCCGCGCCGCGTCGCCGCCGGCGACGGCGCGGTGCCCAATTGGGCCGCCAGGCCTCACCACGAACGCATCCGATGACTCCCCCAGCGTCCGCGCGCTAGCTTGTACCGGCGTGACGCGCACGGCGTGCGCTGCGCGCACAATGACCGATCGAGCCGGGGAGTCGTTATGGCTGAGAGACAAGCATCGCCGTCGAGGCGAGGGAAAGCGAAGGGCGCCGGTCATTAGCGCCTCGGCGGCCCACGGAGATCAGACCGACCGCCTCGCGGCGGCGGTTGCCCAGGTCGGAGAGCTCCCCGTGCTCGACCGCACCGTGCAGCGCGTGCTCGCGCTGTGCCGGGATGTGGATTCCTCCACGAGCGAGCTCACGTCGGTGCTCGAAAACGACGCGGAGTTCGCAACGAACCTGTTGCGATTTGCGAACTCGGCATACGCCTCGCGACCGGTTCGCGTGCGCACGATTCGCCAGGCGGTGACGATGGCCGGACGCGCCGCGATCGGACAGCTGGCGATCGAAGCGGTGACGTATCGCTTCCTCGAGAAGGCGCCCGGCAACGGCCGCACCTCGGTCGGTCTGATGCACATCCACTCCTGCGCCGTCGGAGCGTGCTCGCTCGAGCTTGCCAAGCGCACCGGTGCCGCCACCGAGGTCGCGCACCTCGGCGGCCTGCTCCACGACATCGGCAAGCTGGTGATGCCGATCGCGTTCGGGGAGCCGGCACTCGACGAGATCGCAGCACGAGCAACGGCGGGACCGGTCCGGGTCCAGCTCGAGCGCGAACGGTTGGGATGCGACCACGCGCAAGCCGGCGCGATGCTCGCGCGCGCGTCGCGCGTCGATGAGCCCGTTGTCGCGACGATCCTCGCTCACCACGACCCCGACGCTCAGCCGACGCCGGAGATCGCATGCGTGCAGCTCGCGAACGCGGTCGTTGGTCTGACGATGGGCGTCGACTCCGATCCGGTGCTGGTCACGCAGGCACTCGAGTATCTGCGACTCGACCCGTCGGATCTCGACGACATCGCCGCGCGTGGCGTCCCCGGAAGCTCCGCCCCGGACGCGATCGCGCTCGGAGGGCTGGCTGCCCGGATCGCGGAACTGGAAGAGCAAGCCGGCAGCGACGAGTTGACCGGACTCGCGAACCGCCGCAGATGGAAGCAGCTGGCGCGCCAGCGAGTGCTCGACGAGGGAGGCGCCGTGATGATCTGCGACATCGACCACTTCAAGCGCGTCAACGACCGAGGCGGGCACGTCACCGGCGACCTCGTCCTCTCCGAAGTGGCGCGCATCCTGTCCCACCATGGATTCGCGGGACGGCTTGGTGGCGACGAACTCGTGCTGCTTGCACCGGCGCGTCCGCTTGAGGCAACCGCGATCGCCGAGCAGATCCTCGTCGAGGTGAGGGAGGCGTTCCCGCCGGGAAGCATCGACGGTTGGGACGCCGGGATGTCGATCGGCATCGCGCTCGCGACGCCGGAGCAGAGAGACCTCAGCGACCTGCTCGCCGCGGCCGACGAAGCGCTGTATGAGGCCAAGCGAGCGGGCCGCGGCCGGGCCGCGGTTGCCGTGATCGAGGGCCTCACGTAAGCGCCGCGGCGATCCGGGCGGCGCTGCGGAGGACTTCCTGGGCGATCGGCTCCGGGTCGCGCTTGCCGAGCCATACCGCGGACAGGCTCGCCTCGGGCTCGCGACCCGCAACGACGATCGGTACGCCCACACCGGTGGCGCCCGGGAGCAGCTCGCCCGTTGACAGCGCCCAGCCACGAGAGCGGGCGCGGCGGATCGCGTCGCGTTCACCCCGCCGTGACGGAAGCGCAGCGAGGATCGCGATGCCGGACGCCGCCTGGTCGAGCGCGTGCCGCATGCCGGCCCGGTACGTGATGTGAACGTCCGCCCGTCGCGGCTCGCCGACCGCCGCCACGACCGCCTCGTCGCCGTCGCGCACCGTGAGCGCGGTCGTCGCGCCGAGATCGTCCGCGAGGCGCCGCAGTTCCGGGGCCGCGACCTCCTGCAGGCGCGGCCGCACGCTGCTTGCAAGCTCGATCAGCCCGAGGCCGAGCAGGTACCGATCCTCGGCTCGGATCACGAGCCGCTGATCGAGCAGCGGGCCGAGCAGACGGTAGATGCCGGCGCGGTGCGTTCCGATCTCTGCCGCGAGCCGCGTCACCGACAGCCCGTCCGGGTGCTCGGCGAGCACGCGCAGCACGCGCAGACCCCGGTCGAGCGTGAGCGAGCCTGCGCGCCGCGTGCGTTCAGCGCTGCTCATTCCCCGGCGACCGCATCTCGATCGGCGCGACCATCGGGCAAAGTGTACGATAATTGTACGCCCTGTACACATAGTGTATGCTCGCTGCTCGTCGACCGACCGGTCGATCGTCGTGCTGTTCGGTGTCGAGACAGAGGGAGATCGATGAGATGGGTGCGCGGACGGGCGCTGACTACGTCGAGCGGCTGCGGGCGAGCTCGCGCCATGTCGTCGTCCAGGGCGAGACGGTCACGGCTGCGGTTGCGGACCATCCCGCGTTTCGCAATGTCGTGCGGACGTACGCTCAGCTGTACGACATGCAGCACGACCCGGCACTCAGCGAGACGCTGACGTATGTCTCGCCGACGAGCGGCGATCGCGTGGGGACGTCGTTCATGGTCCCGCGCGGCCACCAGGACCTCGCGACGCGCCGCAGTGCGATGAAGCTCTGGGCGGATCGCAGCTTCGGCATGCTCGGGCGGACCGGCGACTATCTGAACTCCTGCCTGATGGCGCTCAGCGAGGCGCGGTCGTGGTTCTCGCAGGCCGATCCCGCATTCGCGCAGAACATCCGCGCGTACTATGAAAACGTGCGCGAGCAGGACCTGCTGGCGACACACACGCTGATCCCGCCTCAGGCTAACCGCAGCCAGGGCGCCGGCCAGCAGATGGGCGGAACCCTCACCGCACGGATCGTCAAGCAGGACGACAACGGAATCGTCGTGCGCGGCGCGCGGCTGCTCGCGACGATCGGACCGATCGCCGACGAACTGCTCGTGTTCCCCTCGACGGTCCTCAAGGGCACTCCCGACGATGCCCCCTATTCGTTTGCCTTTGCGATCAACTGCGACGCGCCGGGTCTGCGCTTCATCTGCCGCGAGCCGATGGACTACGGCCGCAGCCATTTCGACCACCCGCTCGCGTCTCGCTTCGAGGAGATGGACGCGGTCGTCGTCTTCGACGATGTCCACGTTCCCTTCGAGCGCTGCTTCCTGCTCGGACGCCCCGAGCTGTGCAACACGTTCTACGCCGACACGTCGGCGGTCGTCCACATGACGCACCAGGTCGCCACGCGAACGACGGCGAAGACCGAGTTCATGCTTGGCCTGATCTCATGTCTCGTCGAGGCGATCGGGATCGGCCAGTTCCAGCACGTGCAGGAGAACGTCGCCGAGGTCGTGATCGCGCTCGAGACGATCCGTGCGTTTGTGCGAGCGGCCGAGGCCGACGCGAGCCTCAACCCTCACGGTGTGATGACGCCGCAATGGGAGCCGCTGAACGCGGCGCGCAACTGGTATCCGAAGCTGTACCAGCGGTTCCCCGAGATCCTCCGCAAGCTCGGCGCGAGCGGTCTCATGGCGCTGCCGACCGAAGCGGACGTGAACGGCAGCGCGCACGATGACATCGAGGCGTACTTGACATCCGCGACGCTGTCGGGGTCCGATCGCGTGCGGCTGTTCCGACTTGCCTGGGACGCGTGCATCTCGGCGTTCGCGGGCCGCCAGACGCTGTACGAGTATTACTTCTTCGGCGACCCCGTGAGGATGGCGGGCGGGCTTGTGTCCAGTTACGACCGTTCGCCGTACATCGAGCGGGTGCGTGCGTTTTTGCAGGAGGCCGGTGAACCGGCGCTGACGGCATAACCGAAAGGAACACAGATGAGCACCGTGACCGAGCTCGTGTCGGCGCCCGGAGTGCAGACGCCGTTCGACATCGTGCGCGTCGCTCGGGTCGAGCTGCGCGTACGCGATCTCGACGCCTCGGAGCGGTTCTACGTCGACCGGCTCGGCATGGTGCTCGGGGCGAGGACCGACGACGCGCTGTACCTGCGCGGTTGGGAGGAGCGCATCCACCATTCGCTGGTGTTGCGAGAAGCCGAGGTCGCTGCCGCTGCGCGGCTCGGCTTCCGGGTCCGTCGCGAGGCTGATCTCGACCTCCTCGCGGCCGAGTTCGAACGGCGGGCGCTGCCGGTGCGATGGGCCGACAGCGGCGACCCGGGGCTCAGGCGGCGGCTGTGGGCGTGGGATCCGTTCGGCTACCCGCTCGAGTTCTTTCACGAGATCGCGCTCGTCGAGACACAGCATCAGCGCTTCGACCTCCACCGCGGCGCGCCGTTGCTGCGCCTCGATCACGTCAACCTGCACGTGCCACGGGTCGAGGACGCGTTCCGGTTCTGGGCGGGCATCGGGTTCCGCTGCTCGGAATACATCTCGACGGACGGCGAGGACGAGCAGCTGACCGGCGCATGGCTGCTGCGTAAGCCGAGCGTCCACGACGTCGCGCTGACGGCCGGTCGGGGTCCCCGGCTCCATCACTTTGCGTTCTGGGTGAGCGAGCCCTCCGGTGTGCTGCGGGCGTGTGATCAGCTCGCCGCCGCGGGCGCGTCCGAGGTGATCGAGCGGGGGCCCGGACGTCACGGCGTCTCAAACGCGTTCTTCGTCTATCTGCGCGACCCCGACGGCCACCGCATCGAGCTGTACTCGTGCGACTACTACACCGGCGACCCGGATCACCAGCCGCTGCGCTGGTCGGTGAGGGACCCGCGCTGCCGGACGTTCTGGGGCACGAGCGCGCCGGACAGCTGGTACGACGAGTCCTCGCTCGTGCTCGGCCCGGACGGCGCGCCGGTGCAGACCGAGCTCGGGACCGTCGACGAGCGCGTCGCTCGCACGGAGGTGATGGCGTAGCGCCTGCGCGGACCGGTGGGTGCCCCCGAGTGTGCTCGGGAGGGGAGTGTGGCTACGCGACGACCGGCTCGGTGACCGAGGGGGCGGCGTGCTCGGCGCCGATGAACTCCGCGACGCGCTCGCCGATCATCATGCTCGGAGCGTTCGTGTTGCCGGAGATGACCGCCGGCATGATCGATGCGTCGGCCACGCGCAGCCCCTCGATCCCGTGCACGCGCAGGCGTGGATCGACGACGGCGTCGACGTCGAGGCCCATCTTGCACGTGCCCGCCTGGTGGTGATAGGTGATCGCCGTCCGGCGGATGTAGTCGCGGATCTCGGCATCGGTTTGCACATCCGGCCCGGGGTAGAGCTCGCGGACTCCCCACTGCGCTCGGAGCGGCTCGGCCGCCGCGATCTCTCGCACCTGCGCGAGCGAGAACGCGAGCGCGTCGAGGTCGGCGCTCGCCGAGAGGATGTTCGGATCGATCCGAAGCGGATCTGCGGGGTCCGCGCCGACGAGCCGCACCGACCCCCGGCTGGCCGGCCTGATCATCCCGGCCATCAGCGTGAAGCCGTTCTCCGGGCCCTCCATCCACGGCTCGTACATCGGGACCGCAAAGTGGATCGGCTGTGTGTCGGGACCGCGGAGTCCCGAGCGGCTGCGCGCGAACAGATGGGTCTGGGTGGCGGACTGGCCCGGCGCGGGCGGCGCGATCGCGCGGTCGGCGGAGTGGATCACGGGGGAGAGGAGGTGGTCGTGGAGGTTGCGCCCGACCCCGGGGAGATCGTGGACGACCTCGATGCCGACCGCTGCCAGTTCCTCTGCCGCCCCGACGCCCGACAGCAGCAGGAGCTTCGGCGAGCCGATCGCGCCCGCGGTGAGGACCACCTCGGCAGCGGCCCGGGTCCGTCGCAGCCGGCCGTCGTGCTCCCACTCGACGCCGCTGCAGCGCGAGCCTTCGAACAGCAACCGCCGCGCCGTGGCGCGCGTGACGACACGCAGGTTCGGGTGATCGGCGACGGGCCGCAGGTATGCGACCGCCGAGCTGTGCCGGCGCCCGTCCTTGATCGTCAGCTGGTGCTGCGAGATCCCGTCGAGGTGCCCGCAGTTGTAGTCGCGGTTGCGCGGGATGCCGATCGTCTCGGCGGCCGCGATGATCGAGGCATGGATCGGCGCGAGCTCGTACTCGGTGAGGATCCGCAGCGGACCGCCCTCGCCGTGCACGTCCGAGGGCCCGGCGTCGAAATCCTCCATCCGCATGAACACGGCGAGCACATCGCTCCAGCCCCAGCCGTCGTTGCCGAGGTACGCCCAGTGGTCGTAGTCAGCCTCCGAGCCACGCACGTAGATCATCGCGTTGAGCGAGCCCGAGCCGCCGAGCACGCGGCCCCGCGGCCAGTGCAGCTCGCGATCGGCCGCGCCTGCTTGCGGGGTGGTGTAGTAGGCCCAGTCCTCCTCCGCCAGCCACAACTCCGGGAACCGCGACGGGTCGTGAATCGCCGGGTTGTCGTCTGGCCCACCACATTCGAGCAGCAGCACGCGCGCGTCGCCCCGGTCGATCAGCCGCCGCGCCGCGACGCACCCGGCGGATCCGCCGCCGACGATGATCACGTCCGGCGTGAACGCGTCGATCGACTCGTGATCGCGTGCGGCGACGTGTGACTGCGTGCTCATCGATTCCTCACCTCAGGGTCGGTCCGCGGATCCTGCAATCAGATCAACGACCATATATGATCGCCGCCGTCCAGTCGACCTTCGTGTGAGGACGCCCGTATGGCGAGGGCCCGGTCAGCGCCGCTGACAAAGCAAGAACGCGTCTACCAAACCCTGCGCGAGCGGATCCTGACCGGCGAGTACGGACCCGGCTTCCGGGTCGTGATCGACACGCTCGCGGCGGAGCTTGGCGTCTCTGCGCTGCCGGTACGCGAAGCCGTCCGCCGGCTCGAGGCGGAAGGGCTGATCGTCTACCGGCCGAACGCCGGAGCCCAGGTCACGCCCGCCGATCCCGGTCTGTTCGACGAGGAGATGACCGTGCTCGCCGTGCTCGAAGGCTTCGCGACCGCACTGGCGGCCGCCGAGCTTGACGCGGGCGGGATCGCCCGCCTCGCCGAGCTGACCGACGCGATGGAGGCGGCGATGACCCGGATGGATGCGCTCGCGTTCGGCCGGCTCAACCAGGAGTTCCATGCCGTGATCTACGAGGCGTGCCCGAACCGCGCGCTTGTCGCAATCCTGCACGAGATCGGCCGCCGGCTCGACGCGATCCGGCGCACGGTGTTCGTCCAGATCCCCTACCGGGGCGCGGAATCCGTCGCCGAGCACCGGGCGCTGATTGAGCTGATCGTGGCCGGCGCCGAGCCCGCCGCGATCGAACGCGCGGCGCGCGAGCACAAGCTGCACACGGTCGAGAGCTTCCGCGCATGGCGCGCCGAGCGGGAGGCCGGCGCCGACGTCGGTTCGTCGTAGGCGAGCGACGGTGCCGCCGGCGCGGTTCGTGTGGCTTGTCCTTAACCCGACACTCGTGCGTGTGGCAGCGACGAGTGCGGATTGAGGCCCCTTCTTGGGGCGTGAATCCGCATTCACACCTCCTGGCCGAGCGAGTGTGGCGTTGTGTGCAATGGTCACCCGGCCCGTGGCACCGTGTCCGCGACCAGCGCGACGTGCGGGCTGTGCTCGAGCAGGCTGCTCACGCGCGCCTGACCCGCCGTGCTGAGTGGCGCGAGCGGCTCGCGCGCGTGCCCCGAGGGGAGCCGGCCGATCTGCTCGAGGATCCACTTCGCCGGCACCGGGTTGGTCTCGGTGAACGCGGCGTCGACGAGCGAATGCAGTGCGTAATGAAGCTCGCGAGCGCGGTCGTGGTCGCCGGCGGTGAACGCGTCGTAGAGATCCGCGACCGGCCGCGGCGCGAAGTTGCCCACGCAGCTGAGGTGGCCGGCGCCGCCGAGCACGAGCATCGGGTAGCACAGCAGCTCGATGCCCGAGAGCGCGATGAAGTCCGTGCCACACGCATTCAGCACGTAGGAGACGTGCTCGAAGTCACGGGTCGTCTCCTTGATCCCGACGATGTTCTCGTGGCGGGCGCGCAGCCTGGCGACCGTCGCGGGGGCGATGTCGGCCGCGGCCCGGATCGGGACGTTGTAGAGGATGATCGGGAGGTCCGGGAACTCGGATGCCACGCGCGAGTACCAGTTGAACAGGCCGTCTTGGGTCGGCCGTGCGTAATACGGCGTGACGACGAGCGCCGCGGCGGCGCCGAGGCGCCCAGCCTCGGCGGTCAGCTCGAGCGTCTCGTCCATGCGAGCGCTTCCCGTTCCGGGCAGGAACGGGACCCGGTCGGCGATCGCGGCGGCGGCGGCGCGCATCACCGCGAGCCGCTCCGGCACGGTCTGTGAGGTTGGCTCGCCCGTAGAGCCGCCGACCGAAATGCCGTGCGTCCCGTGCTCGAGCTGCCAGTCGACGAGGCGCGCGACGCTGTCGAGATCGAGTGAGCCGTCGGCGTGAAACGGGGTCACCAGCGGGGTGATCGCGCCCCGCACCGCGCTCGGGTTGGCGCTGAACGTGCTCGTCATCGTGTGTCTCCTTCGACCTCGGCAGACGGCTCCACGACGGTTGCGTCCGGCGGCTGCGCCGCGAGCCACGCCGCGTAGTCGGCGCGCCGCTCCGGGCCAAGCGGGTAGACGCCACGGATCGAGTCGCCGGCCTTGACACGCTCGAGCGCCCAGGCCTCGCGCCGTTCTTGCTCGAACGCGTCGGCGGCGATCTCCTCGGCCATCGCCGCGGGCACGATCACGACGCCCTCGGCATCGCCGACCACGACATCGCCTGGAATCACAAGGACGCCGCCACACGTGACCGGCACGTCACGTTCCAGCGGGTAGTGGAGCAGTCCGAGCACGGCCGCATGCGGCGCGCGGAAATATGTGGGGAGCTCGAGCGCGCCGACCGCGGACGAGTCACGCATGCCGCCATCGGTGACGATCCCGGCGCCGCCTCGCGCGAGCACGCGGGCGGCAAGGATGTCGCCGATTGTTCCGGCCCCCGTCTCGCC
>DATKOY010000262.1:0-2471 GCA_035524415.1 Solirubrobacteraceae bacterium
CGAGCAGCGACTATTCGACCAGGTCGTCACCGACTACGAGCGTCGGCGGATGTTCGAGCGCGGATGAGTGATGCCGCCTGTGCACGTCGAGAAAGGGTCAAGAATGTTCAAGACAATCGTTCTCGCACTCGATGGATCCGAGGGATCACGCCGAGCGGTCCCGGTAGCTTCCGAGCTGGCGCTGCGCGACAGCGCTCGGCTGGTGCTCGTTCATGTCGACGAGCGAATCGCGGGCAAGGCCGGTGGTGACGTACATCCTGACGAAGCCGAGATCCAGGCGGCGGTCCGCCAACAGGCGGAGGAGCTGTCCAAGCAAGGGATCGAGACAACGGTTCAAATGCGCGACGTGATGGTCGGCGGTCCGGCCAAAGCGATCGCGGAGATCGCCTCGGAGCAGGGTGCCGACCTGATCGTCGTCGGGACCCGCGGCCATTCGGGAGTGCCCGGAATCTTGCTCGGCGGCGTGACCCAGCGGCTCCTGCACCTGGCCCACCGGCCCGTCCTGGCTATCCCTCCGCCAGCCTAGTTCCGACTATGGCGACGGCGCATGTTCGACAGCGAATGATCGCAGTCGTAGAGCCGGCCACAGAGCAGGTGATGGCCGAGGTCCCGCGCGCCGACGTGCGCGATGTCGACGCGGCGGTGGCGAGCGCGCGCGAGGCCTTTCCGGCCTGGCGCGCGCTGGCGCCCGGCGACCGCGCCGAGCGCCTGCATGCGCTCGCCGACGCGCTGACGGCGCACCGCGAGGAGCTCGCGCAGCTCGAGGCGCGCAACGCCGGCAAGCCGATCGGCGACGCGCGTGGCGAGATGGGGATGGTCGCCGCCACGTTCCGCTACTACGCGGGTGCGCCGGAGCGGCTGCTCGGCGACACGATCCCGGTGGCCGGCGGGCAGGCGTTCACCGTACGCGAGCCGCTCGGCGTCGTTGGGCTGATCGTGCCGTGGAACTTCCCGCTGACGATCGCGTCGTGGAAGCTCGGGCCGGCGCTCGCCGCCGGCAATACGGTCGTGCTCAAGCCGGCCGAGCTGACGCCGCTGACGGCGATCCGCTTCGGGGAGATCGCCGTTCAGGCCGGCATCCCAGCGGGTGTCGTCAACGTCGTTGTCGGGCCGGGCCGGACGTGCGGGCAGCGGCTCGTCGAGCATCCTGACGTCGCGAAGATCGCGTTCACGGGCTCGACCGAGGTCGGCCGCTCGATCGCGGCGGGCGCCGCCGCGACGATCAAGCGGGTCACGCTCGAGCTCGGCGGCAAGTCGCCGAACATCATCTTCGCCGACGCCGATCTCGAGGCGGCGGCGGCCGCCGCGCCGATGGCCGTGTTCGGCAACGCCGGCCAGGACTGCTGCGCGCGCTCGCGGATCCTCGTCGAGAAGCGCGCGCTCGATCGCTTCATGGAGGCGCTCGAGGGGGCTGTCGAGGCGATCGCGGTCGGCGACCCGCTCGACGAGGCGACGGAGATGGGGCCGCTGATCTCCGCCGGCCAGCGCGAGACGGTGTCGTCGTTCGTCGACGACGACGCGCGGGTCGCGATCCGCGGCAGCGCCCCGGACGGCCCCGGATATTGGTTCCCGCCGACGGTGCTGTGCCCCGTTGATCCGCGCGCGCGCGCGGCGCGCGAGGAGATCTTCGGACCGGTGGCGACAGTGATCCCATTTACAGACGAGGAGGAGGCCGTACGGCTCGCCAACGACACGATCTACGGGCTCTCGGGCTCGATCTGGACACGTGACGGCGCCCGCGCGCTGCGCCTCGCCCGCCTGATCGACACCGGCGTGCTGTCGATCAACTCGAACACGTCCGTGCGCGTGACGACGCCGTTCGGCGGGTTCAAGCAGTCCGGGTACGGCCGCGAGCTCGGCCCGCACGCGCTCGACGCCTACACCGAGGTGAAGTCGATCTACTACGCGACGGGCTCATGAGCGGCGGGCGCCTGGACGGCAAGGTCTGCGTGATCACCGGTTCCGCCGGAGGGATCGGCCGGGCGACGGCTGAGGTGTTCGCGCGCGAGGGCGCCCGAGTCGTCGGCGTCGACCTGCTGGCGCACGACGTCGGCGAGCTCTCACTCCAGGCTGACCTGACCGACGAGCAGTCGGTGGCCGGGCTGTACGGGCGGGCGAAGGACGAGCTCGGCCGGATCGACGTCCTGTTCAACAACGCCGGCATCTCCCCCAACGACGACGCATCGGTCGTTGACACGTCGCTGGACGCGTGGGAGCGCGTCCAGGCGACGAACCTCCGCAGCGTGTTCTTGTGCTGCAAGCACGGCATCCCGCACCTGCTCGAGGGCGGCGGCGGGTCGGTGATCAACACCGCGTCGTTCGTCGCGATCCTGGGCTCGGCGACGTCCCAGATCTCCTACACGGCGTCGAAGGGCGGCGTGCTTGCGCTCTCGCGCGAGCTGGGCGTGCAGTTCGCAAAGCAGGGCGTGCGCGTCAACGCGCTGTGCCCCGGTCCGGTCGACACGCCGCTG
>DATKOY010000263.1:0-87739 GCA_035524415.1 Solirubrobacteraceae bacterium
TCGGCGGGCAGCGTCGGCCCAGTGTTCTGATCGAGCGAAGAGGCGACGAAGGCGCGACGGCGGTTGGAGTCGCTGATCACGAGCTCGCCGCCCCGGCGGAGCTGATCGCGAAGGTCCGCGGCACTGAGGTCGCCGGCGTACAGGAGCGGCCGGCCGGAGGTCAGGGCGTTGAACGCCGCGAGTCCCGCGATCCCGTCCGCCGAGCCGTCAAGGACGATCGGGGCCGCGATCGGCTCGACGCGGACGAGGCCGAGGCTGCTCGGAAGGTCGTACCGGCGCACCTCGGGCAGGCTGACCGTCGGCCCGGGGCGGCTTGGCATGAAGCTGCTCACAGGGCCGTACGTGGCGGCCGGACGTGCGAAGCCCGGCTGCGCGGCGAGGACGGCGGCGGCGTCCGCCGGCGGCGGCGCGTCGCTGCGGGCCAGATCGTCGTCGCTCCCGGCGATCACCGAACGGACGCCGATCAGGGAGAGCAGCGGCGGGAGCTGACCGGGCAGCAGCCGCTGCTGGTGCACGAGCGCGTCGATCGTCCACAGCAGGTCCGTCGCGCGCAGGTCGCCGTAGGGCACCTCGGTCCGCTCGGCGACCGGACGGCGGGTGAGCGCCGGCAGGATCGGATCGACCGTGCCGCCCCAGGTGTAGAACGAGAACAGATCGCCCGGGAGCACGATCGCGCGCGAATTGGCCGGCAGCGTACGGTCGAGATCGGCGGCGGCCGCGCGCCACGCCGCGGGGATCCGCGTGAACGAGATCTGGGCGTCCTGCGCCCGGCCGGTGACGAGCGGCCACGCGGCGAGCGCGAGCACCGCTGCGCCGGCTGCGACCGCGGCGAGGCGGGGCCCGCCCGTGCGCAGACGTCGCCACGCCGGCCCGGCCGCCCCACCCGCGAGGCACGCGAGCGCGATCGCCAGCAGCGGTGCGCCCTTGTACGACGCGCGCAGGAAGCGGACGGCGGCAACGTGGTTGTAGGTGAACGTGAGCCCGTGGCGCAGCGGCGTGCCGTCGGGGAATCCTGCGCCCATCACGAGCACGCCCGCGAGCGCCATCAGCAGGAAGAACGGGCCGTAGCGCCAGCGGCGCGTCCACACGAACCCGGTCAGTGCCGCCGCCGGGAGCAGTAGCGTCGCGATCACAACCGGGGTCGAGAACAGCAGCGTTCGCGCATCGTCGAAGTACGGGATCGCGCGGCCGGTGAAACCGATGCCGACGTACGAGAGCCAGAAACTCATCAGCCGCAGCACCTCGGTCGAGCTCGTCGTCCCCCACACGGTCCCCGGCTGCTCGGTGAAGTGCAGGAAGTCGATGCCGTACGAGGACTGCACGTACGCGGGGATCACCCACCACAGCGAGACGAGGATCGTGAGCGGAACGGCACGCGCGAGGAAGCGCCCGACGTCCCCCCACTGCACGTCGGCGTACAGCGGCTCGTACAGCACCAGCAGCAGCGGGCCGACGAGCATCCACGCCAGCACCGCCCCGTTGATCCCGCCCCCGGCTGCGGTGATGAGGAGCGCGGCCGCGGCGGGCCAGCGCCAGCCGCGCGGATCGCGCAGCCCACGATGGACGGCGAGCAGAAGCCACGGGAGCGCCGCGTAGGCAAGCAGCGTGACCGTCGTCCGGTTCGCGTAGGTGACGACGAACGGGTTGAGGATCGTGACGGCGCCGGCGCCGAGCGCGGCGATCCCGCGCGGACGGCCGAGCAGGCGATCGAGCAGGCGGACAACCCCGAGCGCGGCGAGCGCGAGGAGCGTCCCGAGCCACAGGCGCTGGAGCACCCACGCCGGCAGGCCGAGCGCGTGGCCGAGCGCGAAGAACGGCCCCATCGGGAACAGGTAGCCCGCCTGCTGGCCGGCCTGGACGTCGCCGAGCTGGCCCGTCGAGGTCCACATCGACGCGACGTCGGCGAGGAAGCGGCCGGGGTCGACGTGGAGGTTGATATGCGTGTCGGCCGTGGCCATCCCCGGCCGCTGCGCGAACGCGAGCGCGTATGCCGCGATGCCAAGCGCGATGGGGATGGCCGCTTGCCGGCGTCGACCGCTCATCGTCGGGCGGCGCCGCTACTGGCCGACGCTGGCCGCGAGCTCTGCCTCCTGTCCGGCGGCCCGCGGCGTGCGTGATCGGCGGTCCTTGAAGCGGAGGATCGGGCGCTCCACGAGGTAGTAGCTCGTGGCGGCGAAGGCGATCGTCAGCGCGAGCGTGAGGATCAGCACCTCCCACCATGCCGTGATGCGGTACGTGTTGATCAACGTGTCGACGATCGTGAAGTGCCACAGATACAGCCCGTAGGAGATCAGTCCGAACCATGCGAGCAGGGGCGAGCGCAACGCCCGCATCGGCCATCCCGAGGCGCGCTCGCCGAACACCGCCGGCAGGACGATCAGAGCGGCGATCACACCGCTCAGCACGTACAGCCAGACGCTCTGGGATCTCGAATACAGCAGATGCTGCGGGGCGCTCGTGAGGATGGCGCACATCAGCAGGTAGACCGCCAGCGCCCCGAGCCAGCAGGCGCCGGGGTGTGGACTCAGCCGCTCGATCACACGCGACCTCAAGCCCCTGCCCTGGACCGCGACGCTGAGAACCGCAAGCGCCATGCCGACGGCGAACCAGTAGAAGTGGGTCAGCAGCGAGTTCTGCATGATCTCGTCCTGGTCGAGCGCCCGCAAGACGATCGAACCCGCGCCCAGGAGCGCGAGCAACGCGAGTTGGAAGCGGATCTTCCCGACGGCATCGAAGCGCCGTGCGGCCCGGCTCGTGACGCCGGCGTAGATGGGAAGGAGCAGATAGAACGCGACCTCGACGCAGAGCGTCCACGCAACCCCCAAGCCGCCCCGTGACGCATAGCGGTCGTAGAACTGGACGAAGCCGTAGTAGCGCCACCACCCTGAGGTGAACACGCCGCTGAGGCCCGGGTAGATCGCGAGGATCGTCAACGCAAGCCAGTACGCCGGAACGATCCGGAGCACGCGCCGACGCGTGTAGTCACGAATCCGCACGCCGCGCCCCGACGTCACCTCGGTGTTGAAAAACGGGCGGTAGAGCAGGAATCCGGACAGCACGAAGAAGATCGGCACGCCGATGAACAGGTTGGCGGGCACGGCGCCCCACCAGTGGTAGCGAACCTCCTGGGTGAAGATGCTGACGTGGGCCAACAGCACACCCAACGCGGCGAGGCCGCGGACCGAGTCCATCAGGCCGAACCGCGGCTGACCAGGTGGCGGCGACACAGCGTCGGGTACTTCCGGCACGGTCCGCGACTGCGCTGCTGGAGCCGACGCTTCCGTCGCCGTGCTCATCGTGGACAGAATAACCCAATAGGGTTACGAAAATGGCGCCCCGCGTCTGGCTCACGATTCCAACGTTCAACGAGCTCGGCAACGTCGAGCGGATCGTTCGCGACGCCGGCGCGCAACTCGATCGCATCGTCCCCGGCGACTACTGGATCCTGGTCGTCGATGACGCCTCCCCGGACGGTACCGGCGAGCTTGCGGAGCAGCTCGCGGCGGAGCTGCCGGCCGTCGAGGTGCTCCACCGTGGCGTCAAACAGGGCCTCGGCCGCGCGTACCTCGCCGGCTTTGAACGGGCGCTCGACGCCGGGGCGGAGCTCGTCGTCGTCATGGACGCCGACTACTCGCACGACCCCGCGTACCTCCCGCAGCTGCTCGCGGCCGCGGAGGACAGCGATCTCGTCCTCGGCTCTCGCTACGTCACCGGTGGCGGCATCGCGCACTGGCCGCCGCTGCGCCGGCTGCTGAGTCGCGCCGGATCGCTGTACGCGCGGACGATCCTCGGCGTCGGCGTTCGCGATTTGACCGGCGGCTTTCGCTGCATCCGGCGCGAGGTGCTCGAGCAGGTCGAGCTGAGGACGCTGCGCTCGCAGGGCTACGTGTTCAACATCGAGCTGACGTTCCGGGCGCTGCGCGCCGGCTGCCGCGTCAAGGAGATCCCGATCGTGTTCTCGGACCGAACGGTCGGCGAGAGCAAGATCTCGCTGCCCGTCGCGATCGAGGCGCTCTGGCTCGTTCCGGTGCTCCGATTCCCTTCGTGGCGACCGCGACGGCAGGGGCGAAGGATCCCGGCGAGCTCAGCGAGCGCCGGCGCTGCCCCGGCGGGCGGCGGCGACGGCGGCCGTCCGCTCGACCACCTCGAGAGTGACGGCGGCGGTGCGGTCCCACGTGAACGTGAGCGCCCTCTCTCGCGCCGCGGCGCCTAGCCTGTCTCGCAGGGCATCGTTCTCGAGCAGCTCGTGAACGCGACGGGTCAGCTCCTCCGGGGTCTGAGCCAGCACTCCGGTCTCGCCGTCGACGATCGACTCGCGCAGTCCGCCGACCGCGAGCGCCGCGCTCGGCGTTCCGCACAGCGCGGCCTCCATCACCGTCAGCGACCAGCCCTCCGAGGCCGAGGCCGTGACGTGCACCCAGGCCGTGCGGTAGAGATCGGCCTTCGTCTCCTCATCGACGTGTCCGTGCACCCGGACGCGATCGCGCAGCCCGCGGTTGCTGATCTCGTCCTCGAGCGTCTCACCGTGGTCGCCGCGTCCGGCGATGTCGAGCGTGACGCCGGGCAGCTCGGTGAGCATGTCGAGCAACAGCTCGACGCGCTTGTACTGCTTGAGCCGTCCCACGTAGAGCAGGCGCGGGTCTGGCGCGCGTTCGCCAGGACCGAACGGACCCGGTCCGATGCCGCAGTAGGCGAGCGTGATGTTCTCGGCGGGGATCCCGTCGATGCTGACGAGCTCGTCGCGCGCGGAACCGGAGATCGTGATGAACGGCACGCTGCGGTAGAGGAGCCTGAGCGGCAGCTCCTCGAAGAGGAGCGCGAGGACGCGGCCGAGTCGCTTGCCAAATTCGCCGGTGTAGAGATCGCGATGGGGATGATTGACGAGCGCGACCCTCGGCTTGCGCAGCCAGACCGGCGTCAGGAACACGATTCCGTTGATCACCTCGAAGACGACGTCGGCGTCTCGGCCGAGGCCGCGGATGACGGCCCAGGCGGCCCTTGGGAATACAGTCGCGCGCCCGCCGATCCGGTGGACCTCGAGGTTCGGCGCGACCTGCTCGCGGTGCCGGCAGCCGGGATATTCGCCCGCGACGAGCGTCACGTGGTGTCCCCACTGCGCCCAGCGGGCGATGTTCGAGTAGACGTTTGCGCCGGTCCCCCCGCCCTGCGGATGGGTCCAGTCGCGGTCCGCGAGGACGAGAATCCTCAGCGAAGGACCACCGCGCTGATGGTGTCCGGGCGCCGCCTCCAGGTCCAACTCTGCCCCCAGCAGTCCCGTGCCGGCGGGCTCTAATTCGATATCGGGCTGCACAGGGGGCGGAACCTTACGGAATCGGCGGCCGGATACGCTGCTCGCGTGCAGAGTGCGACGACGACGGCCGCGGGCCCCGAGCACGCAGGCGCCGCCCCGGCCGCCGCAGCACGGCTGCGGCGGTTCTGGCGGCGGCACCCCGCGTGGGCGGCGGCAGCGATCTTCGCAGTGCTGTCGGTGCTGCTCGTCGGGCAGGGATTGCTCCCTGGCCGGACCCTCTCGGGCTCCGACACGCTGCTGAGCGCCACCCCGTGGGCGAGCGCGCGACCGGCGGACGTGCACGGCCTGGGGACGAACTTCGAGCTCGCCGACCCAGCCTACGTGTTCGAGCCGTTCTTGCAGTACACGCGGTCGCAGCTGCCGTCGGCGCCGTTGTGGAACCCGTACGTGATGGCCGGGCGCCCGTTGCTCGCCGACGGCCAGTCCGCGGTGTTCTCCCCGTTCAGCGTGCCGTCGTACGTGCTGCCGTTCTGGAAGTCGCTCGCGGTCGTCGCGATGCTCAAGCTGTTCCTGGCCGCGTTTGGGGCGTTCGTGCTCGCCCGCATGCTCGGGATGCGCTTCGGCGGCGCGCTGCTGAGCGGCGTCGTGTTCGCGTTCGGGACATTCTTCGTCGTGTGGCTCGCGTGGCCGCTCACGAGCGTCTACGCGTTCATCCCATGGACGCTCGCACTGATCGAGCTCGTCGTGCGCCGCCCGGGGCCCCTCGCCGGCGCCGGGCTCGCCGCCGTCCTTGGGCTTCAGTTCCTCGGCGGCCACCCCGAGTCGAGCTTTCACCTCGTGTTCGTCGCGTGCGTGTGGTTCGTGTTCCGGGCGCTGCTCGCGCGCCGGCGCTCGGGCTTGGGCTATTCCTCGCTGATCCGCCCGGCGGTCGTGTTCGCCGCGTCCGGGATCCTTGGGGCGGGGCTCGCGGCGATCGCGCTCGCGCCGTTCCTCGAGTTCGTGCTGCACTCCGGCGATCTCGCGCGCCGCGCACACACGGCCGCCGGCTACTGGCCGCGGAAGTACCTCGGCGCGCTGTTCCTGCACGACTACTGGGGCCGGCCGACCCAGCTCGACCTTCAGGCGTTCATGCAGGTCCGCGGCTGGTACGCCGGCGCGGCCACGCTGATGCTCGCCGCCGTGGCGCTGATCAGACGACGGAGCGCCGAGCGGATCGCGATCGTGGTGTTCGCCGCGTTCTGCGTGTGCATGATCATCGGGATCCCGCCCGTGTTCGGCTTCGTCTCGGGCCTCCCGGGCTTCAGCGCGACGCACAACGAGCGGCTGCTGATCTACGTCCTGCTGAGCCTCGGGCTGCTCGCCGGCTGGGGCCTTGACGACCTCTGCGCGGCGCGGCCGCTCGCCACGATCAGCCGCCGCACGGTTCTCGGCGCCTGCGCCGCCATCGTTTTGATCCCCGTCGCCTGGCTCGTGATCGCAGGAACGCTCGACCTCGGCGAGCTCTGGCGCGGGTTGCGGATCGCGTGGGGCTTCGAGCACCCACCGCTGCCCGCCCCCGGCGCGGCACCGAGCGGTGCGGTCGTCGGGATGGTGCGCGACAGCTCGCTGCTCATCTGGCTGCCGCTCGCGGGGCTGGCGTTCGCGTTGATCTGGCTGCGCCTGCGGCCGGGTTCGTCGGCCTTGGGCGTGAGCGCGTTCGTCGCCTCGATGGTCCTGCTCGTCGCGCTCGACCTGTTCCGCGCGAACATGGGGTTCAACCCGGCGATCCCGGTGCGCAACGCGACTCCTCCCGTGACGGGCGCGATCCGCTACCTCCAGTCGCGCCGCCCGCAACGGTTCATCGGCGTCAGCACGGCCCAGTTCAGTCAGCCGTTGCCATCCGATCTCGCGATGAACTTCGGACTCTACGACGCCCGCGGCTACGACTTCCCGGTCGAGAAGCGATTCGACGCGCTCTGGCGGCGCAGCGTCGCTCCCGGCGTCGGGGACTTCACGCAGCCGGAGGAGTTCGCGGCCGCAACCCCCGCAGCCGTGCAGGCCCTCGATCTGCTGAGCGTGTCGGACCTCGTGCTCGGCCCCGTCCAGGCGTCGAAGCTGCCGCCGACCGCGCCGGGGTTGCGGGTCGCCTACCGCGGGCCGGACGCGGTCGTCTACGCCAACGATCGGGCGCTGCCGCGGGTGTTTCTCGTCGATCGCCAGCGGACGGTCGGCAGCGACGCCGCGGCGCTGGCGGCGGTGACGGCCCCGGGCTTCGACGGGCGCGGCGTGGCCGTGACCGAGCGGCCTCTCGCCGGAGTGCCGCAGACCGGTGGCGTGCCTGCGGGTCCGTCTGCGGCTGGGTCTGCGTCGCTGCGCTCCGATGGCGCCGAGCGGGTGGTCATCGACGCGACGGCGGCGCGGCGCTCGCTGCTCGTGCTGACCGACACCTCATATCCCGGCTGGAGCGTGTCCGTCGACGGGCACCAGGCATCGCTCGAGCGGGTCGACTATCTGCTGCGAGGCGTCGTCGTTGCCCCCGGTCGCCACACGGTCGTGTTCTCCTACTCCCCGGCGAGCTTCCGGATCGGCTGGATCCTCAGCCTGATCTCGCTGCTCGCGATCCTGGCGGCGGCCGTCGTCGGGCGGCGAGCGCGGCGGCGCGGGCGCGGATCGGCTTCGCCGGCATGACCGAGGCGCCGGGGTACATTCCGCCGGGGCCTCCGCAGCGGGTCAGAGCGGCGATGCGGGAGCGAGGGGCCCTGCCAGTGCTGGCTGACTGCTCGCGCTGGGCGCTCGGCGTCGTCGCCGGGCTGCCGTGGACGGTGCCCGGCTCGCACGGCACGTTTCGCTTCCAGGGCCGGGACTACGGCTACCTCCATCACCTCTACAAGCAGACGTGGCTGACCGAGCGGGCCGTCGAGGTGCCGGTCGTCCAATCACTCGTCGACGCGCACGCGGGCAAGCGCGTGCTCGAGGTCGGCAACGTCCTCTCGCGCTATCGCCCGCATCAGCGCCACGTCATCGTCGACAAGTACGAGACGAGAGCGGGCGTGCTCAACCGCGATGTGCTCGAGCTCGACGATCTCGGACCGTTCGAGCTCGTCGTGGCGATCTCGACGCTCGAGCACGTCGGCTGGGACGAGCTGCCGCGCGAGCCCGGCAAGGCCGTCGAGGCGGTCCGCGCGCTCACCGGGATCCTGGCCCCGGGCGGCACGCTCGCGTTCACGGTCCCCGCCGGCTACAACCCCGCGCTCGACGGCGCGCTGCGCGACGGCACGATCGCGCTCAGCTCGAGCGCCGCGCTGCGGCGGATCGGGCGCACCCGCTTCTGGGAGGAGGTGCCGGCGGACGAGGTGTTCTCAGCCCCGTATGACTTCCTTCTCTTTGCGAGCCGGGGCGTCCTGTTCGCGTTCATCGAGGCCCCAGCCGGCTGAGGGCGGCTCGGCGCGATCACGCCGGGGCCGCGCCGCGGCGAGCGACTTGAACGTCGCGAGCGCGAGCAGCACGAGCACGGCAACGCCGATCCAGTGCGCGCCGATCAGCTTGGTGCTGTAGGCGAAGTTGTAGCCGCCGAGGTTCGGCGGCGACCCGATCGCGTACGCGATCGGCACGGCGACCGCCATCAGGATGGCGGCGATCCGGACCAGCGTGCCGGGCCCGAACCCGCGCCAGAGCACGAACGTCAACAGCGGGAACGCGGCGGCGCCCGCCCGCAGCGCGAAGATTGCGCCCACCGCGATCGACAGCAGCAGCGCAACGCCGGCCGCTTGCGGGAGCGGCAGCCCGCGCGCCGGCGCCTCCGGCAGCTGCGCGATCGCCGCCCGGATCGCCGGGCGGACGCGTCCGCGCAACGCGCCGACGAGCAGGAACACGAGCAGCGCCAGGCACGTCAGCGCCGAGACGAGGTAGCTCGTCTGCGCGCCGGACTGCGGGCCGAACGTGAACGTGAGGCGGTGGCAGCTCGCGGGCGCGAGCCAGCCGTTTGCATACCCGTCGATCGGTTGCGGGGTCCCGAGCGATCTGCCGTCGCAGCTCGCCTGCCACCCGCGATCGAAGCTCTCGCCGAGCACCACCCACGCACGAAGACCTGAAATGTCGACGCGCGCTCCGGTCACCGAGCTCTGTCCGATCGTGCCGGGATTCGTGACCCGTCCGCTCCCGCTCGGCGGCGCCGCCGGGAGCGGCGAGGGCGAGCTCAGCCGCAGCAGATCGACGCTGAACGGCCCGGGGAGCGCCCGGATCTCCTGAACGCCCGCGCCGAGCGTGAACGGGGCGCCGCAGGAATGCGCGCGCAGCGGCAGGCCGGCGTCGAGCTCGGCAGTTGTGCCCGAGACCTGGAGCGGCACGATCGCGCCGCCGGCCCTCACCGACGCCACGCCGCAGCGCGTCGGCAGCGCTCCGGCGCGGGGAATCGCGACCGGCTTCAGGCCCGGCACGTCGATCGACCCGATCCCGACGGCCGGAGCCAGATCGGCGCGCACGGGAATGCCGGCGGGAAGCTGCGCGTCCAGGACCGCGAGCCTGAACGCCCGGCCGCTCACGGCGGCCGGGAGCGCCACCGAACCGTCGGCGGAGACCTTCAGCGGCGCTGTCGTGCCGCCGCTCCAGCTCAGCCGGACGAGCGTCGGGCGGCGGACCGGCAGCGTCGACGGAGCAAGGCGCAAGCGCGAGAACTCGAGGGGCCGCGCCGACCGCCACGAGATCCACGGCGCGGGCGCCTTCGACGGCAGCCACAGGCCGACCCAGCCCGGCCCGCCGGCGCCGCTGAACGCGCTCGAGGCGCGAAACGCCGGCTGGTCCTGGAAGCGGTTCGAGGAGTCGAAGGAATCGCTGCCGCGCAAGCCTGCAAGCCGGTCGAGCGTCGAGTCCGGCGTGGCAACGGTGGGGTACACCCACGCGTCGGCGGTGTACCGACGCGTCGCCGGGGAGACGACGATGCGGTCAATCGCGCCTTCCGCGTCGCCGCGGTCGAGCGCGCTGTCCAAGACCGTTTCGACGCCGTAGGGATTGCGTCGGAACGGATCGTCCCCGGTCGTGCGCTCGAACACGTACGAGAGCGAGTCGCGGCTGAGGTCCGTGCCCGCGAGCGCCCCACTCGCGACGACCGGCGTGCGCAGCAGCTGGCTGACGTGGAAGCCGGGGATCCTGATCTCCCTGAAGCCGCCGGCGCCGTCGTTGCCGGTGTGCGGCTGCACGACGCGATCGATGCTCACGCGCAAGCGGCTGACGTGGTGGAGGTTGACGGGGATGCGCGTCCAGCCAGGGCCGACGTGCCGATGGATGCCGTTGACGTCGATGTCGGTCACGCGGGCGTGGGCGTCGCTGAGCGGGAAGACGTCGACGTACGGGACGTCCCGCGGCGCGGTGAATCCCACCTCGATCCAGCGGTCATATGTCTGGCCGAAGCGGTCGGCGACCCACGCCGTCGACAGATCGCCGTCGAACGCCCCGAGCGGCCCCGTCTCGGGGAACTGCAGCTGACCTGCCACCGCCGGCGCGGTGACATAGCGCGCGCCGCGGAGCATGGACACGGTCTGGGCGTTCGCGCCGGGCGCGGGGAACGGATTGATCATCGCCCCGTTCGTCGGCAGCGTCTGGCCGGCGGCGAGCGTCGCGCCGCGGTCCTGCTGGGCGGACTCAGGCAAGAATTCTCTGCGCCGGTTCGAGTCGGAGATGACGATGTTCGCGCCGGAGGCCGCCTGGCGCCGGAGCGCGGCCGTCGAAAGATCGCCCGCATACAGCAGCGGCGCCTGCGAGGGAAGGCCGCCGAAGGCGGCGAGGTCGGCGGCGCCCTGCGCACCGCCGTCGAGCACGGTCGCCGGTCCCGTCGGGTCGACGTGGACGATCCCGCGTGCGCCCGTGACGTCGTACCGGCGCACCTCCGGGAGCGCGAGCGGCGTCGAGATGTCGCCGCCGATCGCGCTCAGCGTTCGCGTCGGGCCGTAGCTGTTCGACGGTCTCGCACCGAGCTGCTCGCTCAGCACGCCCGCGGCCTCGGCCGGGTCGAGCGCGCCGCTGCGAGAGACGTCGTCGTCGGTCCCGGAGACGACCGCGCCGACGCCCATCAGCCTCAGCAGCGCCGGCAGCTCTCCCGGGACGAGGCGGCGCTGCTGGACGAGATCGTCGACCGTCATCAACATGTCGACGGCGTGCAGGTCCGAATACGGCGTCTGGTAGCGGACGGCAACGGGCCGGTCGGTCAGCCGTGGCAGGATCGCGTCGACCGTCCCGCCCCAGTTGTAGTAGGCGAAGATCTGGCCGGGCAGGACGAGCGCGCGCGTGTTCGGCTGGAGCGTCTTGTCGAGGCCGCGCCCGGCGTTCGTCCACGCCTCCGGGATCCGCTTCCACGCGGACTGGTTGTCGATCGCCTTGCCTTGGATCAGCGGCCAGGCCGCGAGCGCGATCAGGGCGGTGAGCGCCCCGCCCGCCACGAGTGGCGCCACGGTGCGCGCGCGTGGGCGCCGCAATGTCTTGAGCTTCGTCAGCACCTGGGCTGCGGCGAGCCCGAGCAGCGATGCGAGGCCGAGCGCCACGAGCGGGCCGGCCTTGTACGTCGTGCGCATGAACCGCAGCACGAACACGTGGTGATAGACCCACGTCATCCCGGTTCGCAGCGGCGTGCCGTCCGGAAATCCCGCGACCATGATCAACGCGCCGGCGACGACGAGCAGGAGGAACAGCGGCGCGTACAGCATGCGCCGGGCACGGACGAAGCCGGCGAGCGCGAAGGCCGGCACGAGCAGCGACGCGCCCACGACGAGCGGGTTGAACAGCATCGTCGACACGTCGGTGAAGATCGGCCTCGTGGTGCCGTAGCCGACGCCGATGTAGGAGGTCCAGAACCCCATCAGCCGCAGCGACTCGGTCGTGCTGTTCGTCGCCCAGATCGACGACGGCTGCTCGGTGAACTGCAGGAAGTCGATGCCGTAGCGCACGTGGACGAGCACGGGGATGATCCACCAGGCGGATGCGAGTAGTCCGAGCACCCCGACCCGGCCGAGGAAGCCGAACGCCCCACGCCAGGCGACGTTGCCGATCACCGGCTCGTACAGCGCGAGCAGGAGCGGGCCGACGAGCATCCAGCCGACGACCGCCGCGTTGACGCCCCCGCCGGTCGAGGTGAGGATCAACGCGAACGCGCCCGCCCACCACCAGCCTCGCCATCCTCGCCACCAACCCGCACTGGAGCGGACGCCGTAGTAGGTGACCAGCAGCAGCCACGGCAGCGCCGCGTACCCGAGCAGGTTGATCGTCGTGCGCGCGACGAACACGACCGTGTACGGGTTGAGCACGTAGAACGCGGCCGCGACGATGTGGACCGCGCCCCGCGGGCGGCCGATCAGCACGTCGAGCAGGCGCAGCAGCCCCCAGGCGGCCAGCGCGAGGATCATCGCGAGCCACAGTCGTTGAACGACCCAGGGGCCGATTCCGAGCGCGTGCAGCGCCGCGTAGAACGGCCCCATCGGCCAGAGATAGCCGCTGTACTGCGCGCTATGCACCTCCCCGAGATCGGTCGTCGAGGTCCACACCGACGCGACGAAGCTGAGGAACCTCGACGGATCGACGTGGAGGTCGATCTTCGTGTCGGTGTACGCCCACCCCGGCTTCTGCCAGAACGCAACCGCCAGCGAAAGCAGCGCGAACGAGATCGTGATCGCGCGATCGCGCGCGCGGCCGGCCGTCAAGCGCGCACCCACCCTGTCGGAGTCGCCGCGGCCATCGTCACGGTGTCGACGACACCGGCGGGGCGAGTTGATGCACCTTCGCGATCGCCAGCGCGTTGGCGGCGGGATCGCCGCGCCGCGTCAGCACCGCGAGCGTCACCCACGAGTCGACGTCGCGCGGCGCCCTGCGCACGAGCGTCTTCGCGAGCCGTTCCGCGGTCGCCGCGTGACCCGCGTTGAACTCGATCTGCGCGTGCAGCGCCAGCAGGCTCTCGTCCGGATTGAGCGTCTGCGCGTCGGCGATCTTGACCTCGGCCGCATTCGCCTGGGCAGCGGTCAGCGACGTGTGCGAATTGACCAGGGCACTGACCGCGTCTTGATCATGCGCGGCTCGCACGCCGAGCGCGAACCAGGCGGCTGCGGCCACGGCGAGCCCAAGCAGCGCCACTCGAACAGCGATCACCCGCGGAATGATCGCCGATCGGCCCGCGTGGCGCGGGGTGGCGGCCGATAGCCTCTGCCCATCCTCGGCTACCGCCCCGCGCTCGACGGACTGCGTGCGATCGCGATCGCACTGGTCGTCATGCATCACACCGCCGCGTTCCTCGTGCCGTCGTGGAACGGATCGGTGTTCCCGGGCGGCTTTCTCGGCGTCGACCTGTTCCTGGTGCTGAGCGGCTTCCTGATCACGACGCTCCTGCTCGAGCGCCGCGATCGCGAGCGCCGACCGATCCGGACGTTCTACCTGCGCCGGGCGCTGCGGCTGCTCCCCGCGCTCGCGGCGCTGCTGCTCGCCAACCTTCTGTATGCGCTCGTCGAGGGCCGCGGCGTCGACGATGCGCTGCGCTCGATCGTCGTCGCCGGGGCCTACGTCACGAACTGGGCCGAGCTGGCCGGCGTCCAGATCTCGCAGTACGTGACGCACCTGTGGTCGCTCGCGATCGAGGAGCAGTTCTACCTCGTCTGGCCGCTGCTGTTGTTCGGCGCGTACCGGCTGTGGCCCTCGCGCCGGAAGCTCGTGTGGCTCGCGCTCGGGATCGCGCTCGCTGCGGCCGTATGGCGCGCGGCGCTGTATCAATCGGGCGAGGGCTGGCTGCGGATCTACCTGCGGACCGACGCGCGTGCGGACTCGCTGGCGATCGGTGCGCTGCTCGCGCTGGTGCCCTGGGCTGAGATCGGGCCGCGCCTCGGGGTTCACACCCGGACCGCCGTTGGTTTCGTCGCGCTCGTGGCGCTGATCGCCGCCGCCGCGCTGATCCAGCCCGACGCGCGCGCCCTCTACCTCGGCGGCTTCACGGTCGTGGCGCTCCTCAGCGCCGTCCTGATCCTCACCGTGCTCGAGCCGGACTCGGCGCTCTCGCGCGCGCTCGCGAGCCGTCCGCTCGTCGCGCTCGGGCTGATCTCCTACCCTCTCTACCTCTGGCATTTCGGTGTGTTCCAGATCGTCGCGGAACACACGAGGACGTGGCCTGCGGGGCCGCGCGTGGCGCTCGGTTGGTCGCTCGCGCTGGGGCTCGCAATCGCCTCCTACCGGCTGATCGAGCTGCCCGCGCTCCGGCTCAAGGGCCGACTGGGCCGACGAGCGCCGGGGGCGCAGCCTCAGGCTCGCTCGGCGACGGCACCAGTGACACCGCCGGTCGCCGTAGCAGCAGCCAGCGGCGCCGGCGCGCATCGAGACGAAAGCGAGCCAGGAGCGACAGCGTCCCCAAGCCGTACCTGACGCTGTCGCGGAACGACACCGACGAGGCCTCGAGGAAGTAGCGGGTCGGGATCGGCAGCTCGACGACGCGCGCGTCGCGGCCGACGATCTGGGCGAAGATCTCCTGGTCGAACACGAACCGGTCGGAGTTGCGCAGGAACGGCACCGACCGCAGGAAGTCGATCGAGAAGGCGCGGTAGCCGGTGTGGTACTCGGAATAGTTGCGCCGGAACGCGAGGTTCTCGATCATCGTCAGCGCGCGGTTGCCGACCCACTTCCAGTGCGGCATGCCGCTCGCGATCGCCTCGTCCTCGAGCAGTCGGGAGCCGAGGACGACCTCGGCCGCGCCCGCCTCGATCATCTTCGTCATCTCGGCGACGAGCGCCGGGTCGTACTGGTTGTCGCCGTGGACCATCACGACGATGTCGGCCCCGTCGAGCGCCGCGCGCACGTAGCAGGTCTTCTGGTTGGCGCCGTAGCCCATGTTGACGGGATGCGGGAGTACCTCGAGTCCGGCGGCGAGCGCGGCCCGCACCGTGCCGTCGGTGCTCGCGTCGTCGACCATCAGCGCCCGGTCGATCGCGCCCGTCGGCAGCGCGGCCGCGACGTGGGCGATCGTGCGCTCGGCGTTGTGCGCCGGGATCACCGCATGCACCTTGAGGGGGTGACCGCGGTCGGCCGCGAGCGGGCGCGGGGGTGCGATCACCTGGACCTTGCGCGCGACGTAGGTCCACTCGTCGTGCATCGCCAGCGCGAGGAGCCGGTCGCGCGAGAGACGGCCGGCCGCCCGCCGCGCGGCCGCGCCGAGCGCGCCGGAGCGCCCGGCGAATCCCTCGAGCCAGTAGTCGAGCGAGAACACGCGGACGTAGGGATGCTCGCCGGCGGTGACGAGCCCGCGGGCGGTGATCAGCTCGCGCATCGTCGCGCGCGGGACGAGGCAGTGGTGCGCGAGCAGGTAGCTCCACCATCGCCGTCCGGCGAGCCGCGCCACGCGCGAGCTCGGATCCGGCGTCGTCAGCGCGAGCACGCCGCCCGGCGCGAGCAGCTCTGTACACAGGTCAAGCGTGGCGAGCGGATCGTCGAGGTGCTCGAACACGTCGGTCATCACGATCGCGTCGAACGAGCCCGACTCGAGCCGGGCCTCCTCGAGCGTCCGGTCGAGCACGCGCAGCCCGAGCACATCCCGGGCGTAATGGACGCCCACGGCTGAGAGCTCGAGCCCGAGGACGTCGTAGCCGCGGGCCCGGGCCTCGTCGAGCAGGAGCCCGTATCCGCAGCCGACGTCAAGCAGCCCTCCGGACGGCACGTGCGCCGCGACGAGGTCGAGCAGCCGGCGCGCGGCGGCCCGGCGTCCGTGTTCCTCGAGGAGGTAGAGGTCGTCGTGCATCCGGCGATACAGATCGTGGAGGTCCCCGGAGGCCGGCAGCGACGGCTGCTGCACGGTGCCGCAATCCCGGCAGCGGTACAGATCGCCGTGCGCGCCGCGGACGTGCTGAGCCGGGGCGAACTGCTCGGGGGTCGGAGCCGGGTTCCCGCCGCGCCGGACCAGTTCAAGTGGGCCGGTGCAGATCCGGCAGCCGTGCCGTGACTGCATCGCGGCGCCAGCTTAGCGGTCACGGTCCGCTCCGTACGCTTACGCGCCGTGCCACGGATCAGCGACCGTTCCTCGTTCATGCGTGCCGCGCTCGCGGGCTCGCTGCTTGCGTTCGTGCTCGACGCGCTGATGCTGAGCGGCGGGCACGTGAGCTTCTGGCGCAGTGCCGGCCTGTTGAGCTCGTTCTACGACCTCCAAGGCCGGGCGCTCCTCCATGGCCATCTCGCGGTGCCGAACGGAAGCGCGAGCTTCGAGGGCTTCGTGATCGACGGTCACACGTACGTCTACTTCGGGCTCGTGCCGTCGCTCCTTCGCCTTCCGTTCCTCGCGGTCACCCACGGTCTCGACGGGCGGATGACGCAGCTGTCGATGCTCGCCGGGTTCGTGGTGCTGCTGCTCGCCGGCGCGAAGCTGCACTGGCGCGTGCGGGAGTTCATGCGCCCCGGCGCGCCGGTGTCGCGCGCCGGCCGCGCGGCGGCGTTCCTGGTCGCGCTCGCGCTCGGCGCGGGTGCGGTGCCGCTGTTCCTCGCGAGCTGGCCGGTCATCTACCACGAGGCCGAGCTGTGGGGCGCGGCGTTCTCGATCGCCGGCATCTGCGCCGTGCTCGCGGTCGTGCAGGAGCCGAGCACGCGCCGGATCGCGTGGGCGGGGCTGCTGGCGCTGCTCGCGGTCAACACCCGCGTGTCGGTCGGGCTCGGGCCGACCCTCGCGCTGCTGATCGTGGCGATCGCCGTCGCCGCTCACGGCCGGGTACATGTCCTGACGCTGTTCGGACCGCGCGAAGTCGCGCGCCCACTGCGGACGGCGGCGCTCATCGGCGCCGCCGCGGCGATCGCACTCGGCTCAGCGGTCGCCGTCAACGAGGCGCGATTCCACAGCGCCTTCTCGATCCCACTCGACAAGCAGGTCGACACGCAGATCGACCCCACCCAGCGGGCCTTCGTCGCGGCGTACCACGGAGCGGCGACCGGCCTGCGGTTCCTCCCCACCACCCTGCTCGCCACCGTGCGGCCCGACGCGATCGGCACGACGCGCGCGTTCCCTTTCATCGGGCTGCCGTCATCGCCGCCGACCGTGATCGGCTCCGTGCGCTTCAACGCGCTCCTGCCGCAGCTGAGCGCGTTCACGTCGATGCCCCTCTTCTGCGTACTGCTCGTGCTCGGCATTCCCGGCCTGCTGCGCACCAAGCGCGCGTATCCGCTGCTCGGAGCGCTGATCGCGACCGGCGCGGCGTTCGCTCCCGCGCTCCTGTTCGGCTCGACCGCGACGCGCTATCTCGCCGACCTGCTGCCGTTCCTGTTCCTCGGCGCGTGCATCGGCGTGCACGCGCCGTCGCGGCTACGCGAGCGGGTGATGGGCTCTGCGCGGTTGCGCCGGCTCAGCCTCGCGGCCGCCGGCATCCTCGTGGTCGTTGCGATCGCCGTCAACGGGTCGGTCGGCCTCGTCGAGCAGCGGTTGATCGCGCCGAGCACGAGCGCCGCCACGCGCGCCTCGTTCGTCTCGGCGCAGGACGCGATCGACCGCTTCCTCGGCCGCTCGCCCCGCGGCGTCCACGCGGGCGCGGCCGTCCCGACGCGCGCGCTCGGCCCCGTCGGCGACCTGTTCGTGCTCGGGCGCTGTGACGGCCTCTATGTCGAGAGCTTCGGCGGCACCTGGCTCCCGGTCGAGCGCAGCGCCGGCGCCGGGCTGTTCGACCTCGCCGTGCACTTCCCGCCCACGTGGACGGGCTTCGCGCCGCTGCTCAGCATCGGCAGCGTGACGCTCGGCGCCACCCCCACATCCGACGGACGCGTCGTCTTCTCGGTCCGGGTCGCCGGACGGCCGATCATCAGCAGCGCCGCGGTCGCGGTCGGCTCCGAGGCGCGCATCAGCGCGTCCATCGATCGCCTCGGTGGCGCATGGTTCCTCTCGGTCGACGTGCCGCACGCGGGCGGCGTGCTGCACGTGCTGATCCCGTACGACCCAGCCGCTCGCGCCGCATTTGGTGTGGATCGGTCCGATCCACATTCCCCCCGGTTCCCGGGGTCCGTCTCGGAGGTTCCCGAGCCGACGCCGGTCTGCGATCGCATCGCCCGCCGGGCCGGGTTGCTTTAGTGGATCTAACGGTTTGAGCGGGCGCGCATCATCAGCCGCGTCGAGGCGAGCGGCTGGCGCTCTGTGACGGCGGGCCGCGCGACGCCGGCGAACGCGACCTGAACCTCGGCGTCCATCCCCGCGCGGAAGCTCGCCTTGTTGAAGCGGGCGGCATTGCGGGTGCATGCTTCGGGGTCGACCGCGGCGTCGTCGAAGTGTCTGATGGTGTCGGTCAGCTCGCGCGCGCCGCCTGACCAGAAGCAACCCGTCAGACCGTCGACGATCGTCTCGAGCGCACCGCCCCCGCGCCGCGCGATCACCGGGCGGCCGGCGGCCTGGGCCTCGACGGCGGCGATCCCGAACTCCTCGATCGCGGTGACGATCAGCGCCCGGGCGCCCTGGAGGATGCGCGAGACCGACTCGTCGGGCAGCCGGCCGGTGAAGCGGATCGTCGGTCCCGCCGAGCGGCGCAGCCGCCGCGCATCCGGCCCGTCGCCGACGACGATCAGAGGCAGCCGCAGCAGGTTGAACGCGTCGATCGCCTCGTCGATCTGCTTGTGTGCCATCAGCTCGGAGACGAGCGCGAAGTGCTCGCCGACCGGACCGGGCGCGAACCGCTCGGTGTCGACGGGCGGGTAGACGACGTGCGACTCGCGGCCGAAGTACGCGCGAATGCGCGCCTGCGTCGTGCGCGAGTTGGCGATGTAGCGGTCGGTCCGCTGCGCGGCGATCCAGTCCCATTGGCGCCAGCGCCTGAACGCGCCGCGCAGCAGCGCACGCATCGCCGGATTGCGGCTGCGCGCGAGCGTGCGCTCGCGGTCGTTCCACGCGTAGCGGAACGGGTTGTGGCAGTAGCTGACATGGACCGTGTGCTCGTCGCAGAGCACCGCGTGCGCCCACGCCGACGAGCTCGAGACGACGAGGTCGTAGCCGGACAGGTCGAACGACTCGATCGCGGCCGGATACAGCGGCAGCAGCGCCCGGAACGTCCGCGCGGACGGACGCAGACGCTGGAGGAAGGAGCTGTGCACGGTCCGGCCCGCGAACCGTCCCTCCGTTCCGTCCTCGTCATAGACGGCCGTGAAGATGTCGGCCTGCGGCCACATCTCGCACAGCTCGAGGAACACGCGCTCGGCCCCGCGAACATCGAGCAGGAAGTCGTGCACGAGCGCGACGCGAGCAGGTTCCGGCAGCGGTCGGGAGGGATGCTCCACGCTCGCAGTCTATGCAGTGGATAGGGTCTCCGGGCGGATGCCCCCCGTTGCCCGGGACTCGCTCGCACTCGTGACGGTGACGCACAACTCCGCGACCGAGCTCGCAGCGATGCTTCGCTCCGCGCAGCGGCATCTCCCGGGCACGCGCGTGATCGTCGTCGACTGCGCCTCCACCGATGAATCGGTCGCGTGCGCTCGCCGGCACGGCGCCGTCAGCATCGCGCTCGACCAGAACGTCGGGTTCGGGCGCGCGTGCAACCGTGGTCTTGCCGAGGTCACCGAGCCCGTGACCGCGCTCGTGAACCCGGATGTCGAGCTGCTCGACGCGTCGCTGCTGGCGATCGCCGGGGAGGCGTTGCGCACGGGCCCGCCGCGCCTGCTCGCGCCGCTCGTCCTCAACGACGACGGCACGCGCCAGGACACGGTCCACCCGGTGCCCGGGTCGGCCGGCGACCTGCTGCGCTCGGTGATCCCGCCAACGCTCGCGCCTGGGCGCCTCGGGGTCGCGCTCGCGCCCTGGCGCTCCGCGGAACCGCGCCGGGTGGGCTGGGCCGTCGGCTGCGCGATCGTCGCGCGGACGCAGACGCTCCGGGCCCTCGGCCCGTTCGATGAGCGGATCTTCATGTTCGGCGAGGATCTCGATCTCGGCCTCAACGCCGCCCAGCACGGGGTGCAGACGTGGTTCTGGCCGGCGGCGCGGGTCGTGCACCACCAGTCGCATTCGACCGAGGCGGCGTTCGGCGGCGAGCCGTTCGAGCTGCTCGCGCGGACGCGCCACGAGGTCATCGCACGGAGGCTCGGGGTGGGGCGGGCCACTCTCGACGATGCTGCCCAGGCGCTGACGTTCGCCACGCGGATCGCAGCCAAGCGCGTGCTCAGCCGCGACGCGGAGCGCGAGCGCCGGCAGCTGCAGGCGCTCATGCGAGCCCGGCGCGAACCGGTGTAGCGTGGATAGCGGCGGCTCTGACTCGGAGGGACGCTGGACGCGGAGGCTGATCCTTGCCGGCGGGGCATTGGTGGTGGCCGCGCTGGGTGCGGCGGTCGTGCTCGTGGTCGCCGGCGGGTCCTCGACGCGTCGTTCGCGCACGACGGCGACGGCGTCGACACGATCGGGCGCCACCGCGACCACGACACCCGCTCCGGGACTACCGGCCGCTCCGACGCCCGCTCCGCCGGGACCGCCGGCGCAGCCGGCGCCGTCCGGTCCCGAGCAGTTCGGCGTCAGCGTCAACCGGCTGTTCAACGATCTCATCTACACGCCGGCACAGATCGACGCGCAGTTGGCGGCGCTGCGCACCACCGGAGCAACGGTCGCGCGCACCGATGCGTTCTGGGAGGGGGCGGAGCCTGCGGCGCCCGTCGGGGGCGTGCACCACTACGACTGGCGCTTCGACGACTCGATCGCCGCGTCGCTCGCGTCCCACGATCTGACGTGGCTGCCGATCATCGACTACACGGCGTACTGGGCCGAGACGATCCCGGGCCGGGATCACTCGCCGCCGGCCGTGCCCGACGACTACGCCGCGTACGCGGCCGCGTTCGCGCAGCGCTACGGCCCCGGCGGCGCGTTCTGGGTCGAGCATCCAGCGCTCGCTGCCAAGCCGGTCGGCACGTATGAGATCTGGAACGAGCCCGACGGCGCCGCGTTCTGGAATCCCACTCCGAACGCCGCGGCATACGCCGACCTCTACGCCCGCGCGCGCGACGCGATCCTCGCCGTGCAGCCGTCCGCGCGCGTGATCGTCGGCGGGCTCGCCGGACCGGCGACGTTCCTGCCCGCGATGCTCGCGGCACGGCCGGCACTGCGCGGCCACGTGGACGGTGTCGCGATCCACCCGTACGGCGCCACGCCGCTTGGCGTCCTCACAATCGTGCGGTCGGTCCGGGCCGTGATGAGCAGCCTCGGGATGGCGCGCGTGCCGCTGTACGTGACCGAGTTCGGGTGGACGACGCGGCCGCCGACCGCCCGTGCCTACGTGTCTGCCGCGCTCCGGCCCGGTTACCTGCGGGGCACCCTGCAGGCGCTCCGGCACGTCGACTGCAGCGTCGCGATGACGATCGTCTACACGTGGGTCACGCCCGAGCGCAACCCCAAGGACGGCGAGGACTGGTTCGGGATCCACTCGCCAAGTGGCGCCGCGACCGTTGACTCGCGCGCGTTCACGGCGGGGCTGCGGGCGGCGGCGACTCCGGGCGCGTCGGTCAACCTCTGTGGCTCGACCTAACGCTTCGCGCATCGCGGTTCATGTGGGCCATTGAACGAGCAGCGCGTAGCTCTTGACCGGGGTGTTCTCGAGAGCGCGGGTGACTTCCTCGCGGGTCAGGCGGACGGGACCGGTCGCTCGGAGGCGGACGATCGAGAATTGATTGACGTGTACCACGGGGCCCACGCGCTGAAAGCCATTGATGTGAATCGACGTGTCGAGCGGCGCGCGCGGGACGTGGCACGCCGCGCCCCACCAGCACAGTGAGTCGGACGGGCCCTTGACAGCCGCAACAACGTTCAGCTCCTGTACGAACGCTCCGGGGCCGACAATGACGTTCAGGCCTGGCATGTAGGCCGCGAGCGGCTCCAGAGAGTCGTCGTTCTCGACCAGAATCGCGCTACCCGCGTGGGCTGGCCGATTCGACTCGAGCACCTGCGCAACAACTCGCCAGTTGGGTCGCTGCAGCCGCCAGTCCACGGCGACGGCGATCGTCGCGATCAGGACGACCACGCAGAGGGTTGCTGTCCCGACGAGTCCAAAGATGCCGGCACGGCGCGCCCCCAGTCCAACGGCGACGAGCACGATTAGTTCAATCAGCACAACGATGACGTTGCGCGTGATCAGCTCATCAAAGCCCACGAGGATGAGGACGAGGCTGAGGACGGTTCCTGCGAAAGCCAGCGTTCCAACGACAAGCGCGCCATGCCGCTCGCGGTCATCAGCTCGAAGCGCGAGCAAGATCGCGGCGACTAGCACCCCCAGCCCGCCAGCGAGTTTTAGCCAACGCCGCCCGGGCGCGCCCGTACCGAGAACAAACTGGGGCGCGATCTGTCCGAGCCGCAGATCGAGCGGCGTCTTGTCAATCCACGCGGTATTGCTCGTCTGACTCAGCGCTAGCGGGAGCAGCGCAAGCGCGACGATCGCGACTGCGCCGACGGCGATCCAGATTGTACGTTCGCGCCGATGAGCCCACAGTAGCCAGGCAGCCTGCGGTACCACCACCAGAAGCCCATAATAGTGCGTCGTGAGGGTCAGGCCTGCCGCGACGGCCCAAGCCACGACCCAGCGCCGCGGAGGACACGGCGTAAGCAGATGGGTGAACGCCAGTAGCGACAGCGTCGCCAGCAACACCAGCAACGAATACGAGCGCGCCTCCTGCGCGTACCAGATAAGGAAAAGGGTTGCACGCCGCGAGCGCGGCAGCGACTAATCCCGCGCGGCGAGATATCAACTTCTCGGCTGTGGCATACATGGCCGGGATGACGAGAACGCCGGCCACCGCGGACAGCGACCGGACGCCCGCCTCACCGAACCCGAAGATACGCGCCCAAACCCAGGCCAGGCCGTAGTAGAGCGGCGGCGTCCCCTCCGAGTGCGGCAGTAATCCGAGCATGCCGCCGAATGAGCGGTGCAAGAGGGCGACCGTGATGCTCTCGTCGTACCAGTAGCCCTGGTGTCCGATGCCCCAGAATCGCAGTCCAAAACCGAGAAGGGTCAGACATGCGAGAGTGATCGCCGCTGACTTGGGCACGCCGCGGCTCTCGCGAGCTAACGACCATCCTGGACGCGAGGTGTCCGCTATGGGCGCGACGTTCACGGCTGCCGCAGGCTACCTGAAGTAGCGGTGGCGGCGGTCGTGGGGGTTGCCCGTCCAAGGATCTCGTCGCGACCCTGGAACACCAGCTTCAGGACGGTTGTGTACAACGGGTCGCGACCGCGGCCTTCTTCCGGCAGCCTTCGAGTGCTAGTGCTGCTCGCGTGAACGCGTAGAAACTCGGCTTCTTAACGAACTGCCCAGAGCCAAAGCGCAGAAGCCCGGAGAAGTCAAAGGTGTATGCACCTGGAGACTCGACTCCCGCCCAGGTGTAGTAGTCAAAGCCAAGAATTCCGAGGCGCCGTCGCGCCTGCGCTAGCAGCGGAATGACGGCCGCGATGTTCTCGGCCTGGCCGGACTCGGTGGTCTCGAAGCCGTACAGGTTCGTGCCCTGGCCCAGCGACGAGGGCCAGCCCATCTCATCGGCGATGATGGGCTTGCGCGCGTCGCCGTTGCTGCGCATGACTTGGCGGGCGTAGTCGATGATCGTTACCACGCCACGGGGCTCCTTCGTGTACGGATGGATCCCCACCACGTCGAACAGCTGACGTGCGCCCTTGACCTTGTAGATCGTCGCAAGGTACTGCCAGGAGTAGTTCGAGAGCCCGGCAAGGACGACCTTCGCGTGCGGATCGGCGCTCTTGATCGCCGCGTGCGCGACCCGCAGAAGCGCGACGTAGCTCCGCGCGAACGGCCGGATCGGCCAGTTGCCGTATTCGTTTGGCTCGTTCCAGACCTGCCACATCGTGATCGGGACTTTCGCGCCCGCGGTGTGCCAGAAGCCTCCGTGCGGGCCGTAGCGACGCACAAGGGCCTTGAGGAAGTTGCCGTAGGGACCGTTGGACCTCGGGATGTAGAAGACGCCGAACTTGAGGAGCTTTCCGTCCCACGCGGGAGCGTTGATGACCGTCGGCAGCACCGCGAGGCCGCGTTGAGCAGCGGCGCCAACGAGTGTGTCCAGCCCGCCGAAGTTTGTCGGGACGTCGTCAACCCCGTCGGACTGAAAGCTTGCCTTCTGGGCAGCCGGGACGTCCTTCCAACTCCGGTAGGGCTGCATCGACGACCAATAGACCGCAGCGCGAACGCTCTCCACGCCGCTCGCGACCATCAGATCCAGCTGATCGTCCAGCACGGTCATGCTCGGTGGGTCTGGGAAGAGCGGAGGTCCGACCACCATTCCGACGAAGCCTTGAGGGACCCTGGCAGCCGCAGCCGACACGAGAAGTCCACACAGCAGGGCGGTCAGTAGCGCGACCGTGAAACGGGTCTTGGCCAAGCGAGCGAGTGTAAGCGCTGTTCGCAACGCACGTCCGTCATCGGTCAGCCGCCTGCGAGCAGCCCGTCGATCAGCCCATCGGTCCGGGCGGCGGTCGCGTCCCAGGTGAACCGCGCCGCGCGGGCGAGCCCCGCCGCCACGAGCGTGGCCCGCAGTGCGTGGTCGGAGATGACCGCGCGCAGCGCATCCGTGAACGCGTCCGGCTCGCCGGGCGCGACGAGCAGCGCCGCATCGCCGCACGTCTCCGGAAGCGCGCCGGCATCGGCCGCGACGACCGGCGCGCCGCAGGCCATCCCTTCCAGACAGGGGAGCCCGAACCCCTCGTACCGCGAGGGGATCGCGAGCGCGAGTGCACCCGCATACAGGCCCGGGAGCTCGGACTCGCGCACGTAGCCGAGCCGGCGCAGGGTGCTCGCCGGACCGCGCATGTACCCGCGATCCGAGCCGGCCAGCACGAGCTCGATCCCGTCGTCGCGCAGCGCCCGTGCCGCCGGCTCGAGCGCGAGCAGGTTCTTGCGCTCCGAGACGGTCCCGACGCACAGCACGTACGGCCGCTCGAGCTGATGGCGGCGGACGGGCGGCGCCGGATCCGCCTCCGGCGAGAACCGCTCGTCGACGCCTTCGGGCACCACCCGCACCTGGTCGGGGTCAAGGCCGAGAACGTCGACCAGCTCGGCGCGCGCAAACTCCGAGACAGTGATCACGAGACGCGCCCGCCGCGCGATCAGCGGCAGCATGCGACGCTGGTAGGCGACGTAGGGGGCCGTGTACGCCTCGGGATGGCGGATCGCGGCGGCATCGTGGATGACGACGACGGAGCCGCGACCGATCACCGGGGCGAGGTTGGCGGGCGAGAGCAGCAGCGCGCTGCCGCGCGCTGCGACAGGCAACACGGCCTGCTCCCAGAGATGGCCGGCGCGGTGCGCGAGACCCGCCGGCGGCCGGATCACGCAATAGCGCTCGGGGCGGCGCGCCGGCAGGCGCAGCGACAGCTCGCGGGCGAACCGTTCGACGCCGCCGATCTGCGCGCGGATCGCCGCCCGTGCGTTGATCGCGACTGTCGCGGCCGGGTGGTCGCGGTCCACTACGCGCGGCGGCGAGCGCGCAGGCGCACGGTCACGCCGGCGCCGAGCAGCATCACGCCGATCCCGGCTGCGAACCACGCGTCGTATCCGGTCATCGGCAGCGTCGTCGTCGACGAAGGATCGGTGCTCGTGGTCGAGGCCGCGGTCGTCGCGACCGGAGTGGCGCTGCTCGTCGCGGCGGCTGCCGGCGCGCTCGCGCTCGACGGGGCCGACGACGAGCTCGTGCCGCTGGACGAACTCGAGGAGCTCGAGGAGCTTGACGAGCTCGACGAGCTCGAGCCGGACGAGCTGCTCTTCGACCCCGATCCGTTCGACCCGCCGAGCGGGTCGGTGTACTGCTGGTCACCGGCCGACGGACCCGACGCCAGCGCCGCGGCCGGGACCAGGCACGCGATCGCGCAAACCGCGAGCAGGCACGCCAACGTGATGCGGTGCACACGCACCGTGCGAGTATTGCAAGACGCGGGCACCGATGCCTCGGCTGCCGGCTGGAGGGTTCGGCGGACGCGCCGGCGACCCCATCGCCCAGAGCCGGCCACGATCCCCGCAAATGCCTGTTTTGCAGGATTTATTGCATGCCCAGGAGGACGAAGCACGAACGCGACGGGTCGTGTTAGGGTGCTGACCGCCCCCGTTGCCCCGGGCGATTTCGATGTCGACGAACGCCGCTCGTCGTCGCGCTTCGCTGCGTCTATGACCTTTGCAAGGACCCACACATCGGCCGTGCGCGCGCTCTTGATCGGCGCGCTTGTGAGCGCGGCACTGCTCGCCAGCAACCTCGTCCCGCGCAGCGCGGGCGACCTGCAGGGCCAGATCGACGCGGGCCGCTCCGCCGCCTCGTCCCTGCAGTCACAGATCGCCGCCGAGACGGCCCGGATCCGTCAGACGACGGGTGGCCTGCAGGACGCGCAGCACCGCCTGGCCGCGGTGCAGGCCGAATTGATCTCCCGCGAGGCCCAGCTGCGGACCGTCCAGGAGCAGTTGCTCGCCGCACGCGATCATCTCGTCGAGCTCGAGAACCGGCTCCAGGCCGCCTCGAAGGCGCTCGCCGCCAACCTCGTCGCCGCGTACGAGAACAACCAGCCGGACCTGATGACGGTGATCCTCGAGTCGCACGGATTTGCCGACCTGCTCGAGAAGATGAGCTTTCTGCGCCGGATCGGTCACCAGGACGCGCAGATCGTCGGCGACACGCGATCTGCCCGCGCGGCGGTCTTCCGTCAGGCGACCGAACTGGCGCGGCTCGAACAGCGCGACCGCAGCCTCACCAACGAGGTGCTCGCCCAGCGCAACCAGGTGGCGGCCCTGCAAGCAGCGCTACTGAACCGCCAGATCGCCCAGCTCGGCGCCCGGTCGGCTGATGCCGCGAAGTTGCACACGCTCAACGCGCGGCTGCACACGCTCGAGGCGCGTGCGGCCGCAGCCGCCGCCGCGGCCGCCAGAAACGCGGTCGTCGGCGGGATCCGGGTCGACGTCGGCGGGATGGTCCAGCCCCCGCCGGGCGCGCCGGCCGCCGTCGCCCAGGTGATCGCGGCCGGCAACGCGATCGCGACGCTGCCGTACATCTGGGGCGGCGGGCACGGGTCCTTCCAGGCGAGCGGATACGACTGCTCGGGCTCGGTCAGCTATGCGCTCGCCGCCGCCGGACTGCTCAGCTCGCCGCTTGACTCGACCGGCTTCGAGAGCTGGGGCCTGCCGGGGCCCGGCCGGTGGATCACCGTGTACGCCAACGCCGGCCACGCCTGGATGGAAGTGGCCGGATGGCGGTTCGACACCGTCGCCCTGGCGAGCGGCGGCACGCGCTGGTCGCAGGGCGGCGGCGAGTTCTCGGGCTTCGTCGCGCGCCACCCGCCGGGCCTGTAGCAAAGCGCAGGCAGCGGGCGGGGCCTTTAAGCGCGCCTACTGTGGGGCCCAGAGCGGTCGCTGCGACGTCCGCGCCGGTTGACTGCGGGGCGGCACGACGCCGCGCGCCGGGAGGTCGTGCAGCGTCTCGCCCGGGGCCGGGATCGGGTAGGCGCCGGCCGCGGCCGGCCCCGGTGCCGCTCCCGCTGCGCGCGGGCGGCCGGCCGCCGGGGCGCTCGACGAGCCGACGCCGAGGAGGCGAAGCGCGAGCAGCGCGAGTGCGGGAATCGCGACGATTCCGATCATCGCGAGGAACCAGATCTGTCCGGCGTCGGTCCCCTCGCCGAGCGCGTGCAGCAGTCCGGCCAGCCACGCGAGCGCGGTGAAGCGGTGCAGCTTGCGCCAGCGGACCGCGCCGATCGTGCGGCGGGCGTAGTAGGACACGCCGAGCAGGATCGTGCACCAGCCGGCGACGATGCCGAGCGTCGTCCAACCGGACTTGTAGCTGCTCACGAACGGGATCGTGATGTCAGCGATCGACGGGTGCAGGAACGTGTCGCCGAGCAGCGCTCCGGCGTGCACGACGATCGCGACGATCGTCGAGAGCGACAGGACCTCGTGGGTCACGCGCAAATCGGCGACGCGTCCCTTCAACAGTTTCGTGCTCATCAGCAGCCCCAGCGCGACGGCGAGGCTGGCGAGGATCAGCGCCGCAAAGCCGGCGGCACGGCTCGTGATCCAAAACAGGTGTGGCGTCGGGTCGATGGTCATGATCAAGAGCGTGGCGGAGCGGCGGTAGAACGACGTAGGCCGTTGGTAAGAGCTTCATCAGAAGCGCCCCGCCTCCGGTGTGAATGCCAATTCACGCCCGGGATATGGCGCTGAATTGCCAATCGTGCTTGCGGCGGCATTCGTCCGCCGCTGGGGGGCGTCAGCGCGCGGGGTGGACCAGGTGGCCCGCTCGAGCCACCGAGGCGCGCTGGGTGAGGAACGGACTGCTCTGCGCGGTGACGGTCGCGTAGGTCACCTTGAACGAGCTGCCACGTGACGCGAGCGCGGACGGGTTCGCGACGCCGACGAGCGTCGGCGAGGAGCCGTTGTAGCTGACGAAGCGCCGGCCGGAGGCGGTCAGGCGGATCTTCGAGCTGTCCCAGGTGGCATCCGAGATCGTGCCGAGATGACCGGCCACCGACTGGGCGGAGGCGAACGCGAAGGTCGCCGAGCCGAAGTCCGCCAGCGGGAGCGTCTGGCACGTGTTCGCGTTGATGCAGTCCGACGGGGCCTCGACGATCCACTCGGCGGATGAGACGTCGACCTCGGATGCGTGCAGGGTCTTCTTGAACGACCGGTGGGTCGTCGAGTCGAGGAGCGTGAGGACGACCGTGTTGCCCGTGACCGTGACAGTCGCGTACATCCCATCGCCCGGGCGCACGCGCATCCGGATGTTCTGCGAGGCGGCGGGCACGAGCTCGTACCAGACGCTCGAGGCAGCGTTCCCGGAGGCGGTGCAATCGACCTCTGAGCCGATCTGTTCGAGCGCATTCGAGCTCTCGTTGTAGCCACCGAGTCCGACCCAGATCGCGGAGTAGGTCTGGCGCCCCGGCGTGCAGGTCGCCCGCGGCTGCGTCCAGGCCGCCGAGACCTTCTTGAAGGCGAGGCCGGTGCGGTGCACGGCATAGCCGGCCCAGTTCGAGCTCGTGACCGTGTCGGCGAGCGCAGCCGGCGCCGCCGCACCGCACACCGCTGCCACGAGCAGCCCGATGGGCAACCGCATCCGCACGAGATTATGTTTCGGTCTGGAGATCGAGAACTTGAGCATCGCGGTCCTATCCGCCCTGGCTCGTGGCAGCGCTGAGGATCGCGCCGGCGCGTCCGGCACAGTCGTACATCGTCACCTTAGACCCATCTGAGGTTGTGAAAGTCACGGCCTTACACGTTTTTTCGACGACGTCGATGGCGGATTGACTGCCGGTACGGGTGTCGCCCGGCAACCGTCCTGCGAATCCACTATCGGCAAGCACCCAGCGCAGGTGCCCCGAGCGGACCTCGGAGGCGATCCAGGCGGCGCCGACCGAGCTCTCGCGTCCGGAGAAGCCGCCGAGCCCGGCGACGTTGGCGTTACTCGACAGGATCACCGCGGCCGCGCTGCTCTGGCTCGAGACGCCGATCGTTCCGCCCCCGTGGGTCTTGGCGTAGTCGATCGCGGCCGTCAGCGTCGCATTGTCGCCGCCGAACATGCCGCCGCCACCCGTCGCTCCAGACCGACCGCCGAAGCCGCCTGCGCCGGGACCGAGCCGCCCGCCCGCACCCCCCGCGCCCCCCGGCGGCGCGACGAAGCCACCGGCGCCACCGAAGCCGGCGGCGGGCGGCCCGCCGAAACCACCGGCACCCGGTCCGAAGCGGCCACCGACGCCGCCGGACCCGCGCCCGCCGCCGGGGCCGTCACCGGCGGCGCCCGCCGGACCGCCCGCCGGGAAGGTGCCGTTCGTCGCGTGGCCGAGGGTCTCGGCCGCCCACGTCGCCGGCGCGGCGAGCAGTGCGAGCATCGCCACCGCCACGATCGCGGCACGCAGGCGCGGTGCCAGCTGGACGGCGAGCACGATCGCCGACCCGAGCGCGACGCCGATCACGAGCGGGGTCGCCCACGACAGCTGCCCGTTCAGCTTCCCCAGCACGACGAGCTCGGTGACAGCGCCGCCGCCGATCAGGAGCGGCCCAATGATCCGCGCCGAGCGCGGGCTGCTCGCGGCGCCGAGCGGTGCCGGCAGCATCTCGCCGACGCCGGCACCGATCAGCATCGCCGTGAACGGAGCCAGCAGCGAGACGTAATACGGATGGAAGATGCCGCCGGCGAGGCTGAACGTCACCGCGGTCGTGAGAAACGCGCCGCCGACGGCGACCAGCCAGCCCGTCCGCGGATCACGCCGGCGCAGCCGCGTGAGCACGAGCAGCGACACGCCTGCGACCAGCGCGAAGCCGAGCAGCCAACCGGCCTGGTCGCCGAGGCCCGCCTGGAGCAGGCGGAAGGGACCGGTGGGCCCGCCGAACAACGTGCCCGCGCCACCGCCGGGACCGCCGCCCGGACCGGCGCCGCCAACGCCACCCGGGCCGCCGACCTGGCCGGCGACGCGGCCGAGGCCGTTGTACCCGAAGATCAACGACCAGATGCTGTTGTCCGACGTGCCGGAGATCCAGGGCCGGTCCGCGGCCGGAGTCAGCGTCACGAGCAGCGGCCAGGCGAGGCCGACGGCGACCATCGCGCCGCCGGCGATGGACATCTGCCGCAGTGCCCGCAGCCAGCCGCCCGGGGCCGCCGAGCGCGACCACATCCACGCGGCCGCAATGCCGGGCACGACCATCAGCGCAACGCCCATCTTCGTCTCGAAGCCGAGCCCGACCGCGATCCCGCTGAGCACGAGCCACCGGGTCCGCCCGGTCTCGAACGCGCGGACCGCGAACCAGAGCGCGGCGACGCAGCAGAGCACGAGCAGCTCGTCGGGGTTGTTGTGGCGGGAGACCGCCACGACGATCGGCGTGGTCGCGAGCGCGAGCCCGGCGACGAACCCGGCGGCGCGCCCGAAGCGCCTGCGCACAAGGTCGTAGGTGAGCCCGACAGCGGCCACGCCCATCAGCGCCTGCGGGACCAGCAGGCTGAGCGGATGGAATCCGAAGATGCGCGCCGACAGGGCCTGGATCCAGAGGCTGAGCGGCGGCTTGTCGACGGTCATCAGCCCGCTCGGGTCGAGCGAGATGAACAGGAAGTTGTGCCAGCTCGTCGCCATCGATTTCACGGCGGCGCTGTAGTACGTGTTCGCCCAGCCGTTGATGCTGAGGCCCCACAGGTTCAGGACGGCCGCGAGGCCGAGCAGACCGAGCAGCTCTGGACGGACCGCGCGCAGCCGGTCGGTGATCTGGGTCGGGCGGGCTCGCTCAGCGATGCCCGCCCGCGACGGGCCGGGATACGCAATCGAATCGGTGCTCACGACGCAAGCTTCCGATCTCGCGGTGAGAGGAACGTAAGAGGATGCGAAGTGGGGTTCGACACGCGCGCGGCGACGACGGCGGGCAGCGATGTGAGATCCGAATTGGCGTGATCGAGGTCCATGAAGCAGACCGCGCGAGCGTTCGTCTGCCGCGCCGCCGCCCGCAGCGTCAGATCGCGCCCGTCGACCGCGAGCCGGATGGCCTCGACGTGGTCGAGCTCGTACGTGAGCCGGCGCGAGACCTTGAGCGTGCCGTCGGTGCTCGCGCCGTCGGCGATCAAGATCCGCCAGGAGAACGGACACGAGCGCGTGAGGAAGCCGTGCAGCCTGCGCACGCTCCCCTCGACCGCGGTCCGCTCGTTGTGGACCGGGATCACGATCTCGACCTCGACAGGCGCCGTTGCGCCGCCCATGACATCGACCGGTGCCGTTGCGTCGCTCATGGCTGATCGGGCGCGCGGTGCGCTTCGGTGTACGCGGCGGCGGCGACGACGGCCCCGATCGCCAGGGTTGCCAAGCCGGCCATCGCGCGGTTCAGGACGCTCATCGTGGTTCTCCTCAGGCGGGGCGATTGGTGTGATGGGGCAAGCATCGGCACCCGCTCGAAGGTCGGTCGAAGACGTCGCTAAGAGCTGTGTAGGAGCGCTGGGCCGCGGCTCTCAGCGCAGCGGCTCGACCCGCGCCGTGCGACCGGCGGCGATCGCGAGCACCGCGGTCACGGCGGTGGCCGCCGCCGCCAGCGCGAGGCGACTGACGAGCGGTGCGAGCGGGGTGAGCAACACGAGAACCGCGATGCCGATCAGGGGCGGGCGGATCTGCCCGCGGGACACCGAGTGCTTGAACAACACGAGACCCGCCAGGTAGATGATCGGCGCAGCGAGCGTGGTTGCGGCCGCGGCCGCCGAGCCGGTCGCCGTCGGCGCCTCGATCGTGAACGCGATCGCCACCGCCATCACGATCACGCCGGCGACCATGATCGCGTGCGCGTAGGCGTACCCGGCGCGGCCCAACCGCGCTGCGTCATCGGCATGCGAGATCGCGTCGGCGCCGTGCTCGGCGTGCCGCAGGAAGTACACGGCCCAGAGGGACGCGGTCGCGATGAACGCGACCAAGAACGCCGCGTCCACTACCAGCGTGCCGGTCTTCTCGGCGAATGTCGCGCCGACCCGCAGCACCGACTCGCCGAGTGCGATCAGCAGCACGAGCTGCATGCGTTCGGCGAGGTGGCCGCCCGCCAGCGTCCACTGCTCCATCGGCGTCCCGGAGATCCCGGGCAGCGCAAAGCCGTGCATCGGCGCGGTCAGATCGAGCACGAGCGCGACGATCCACATCACGAGACGCGCGTCTCCGTGCAGGAAGCCGCCCGCGACCCAGGCGACTCCCGCGATCGCCGACCACGCCAGCAGCTGCGCGTAATTGCGCCCCATCGTCTGTCGGCCGAAGGCCCACACCATGAACGCGCTGCGCAGCAGCTGGATCGCGACGTATGCGACGGCGAACGTGATCCCCCGACCGTCGAACGCGTACGGGATCGCGGCCGACATCACGAGGCTGATCGCCATCAGCACGAGCATCAACAGCGCCACGGGCGCGCGCTCGGGATCGATCCAGTTCGTCGCCCACGCGGTGTAGTTCCACGCCCACCACACGGCGAGAAACATCACCAGCGTCTGCAGGGCCACGCGAACCGGATGGGCGCCGATGTGCTCGCCGAGGTACTCCGACAGCTGCGTGATCGCGAACACGTACACGAGGTCGAAGAACAGCTCCATGTTCGTGACGTGCGGGGCGAGATCGTCTTCGCGCTCACGCAGGACGCTCGGGTGCGCAGGCAGCGGAGTCCTCACAGTCACGGAGGCCTAGAGTAAGCAGTACCGCTCTGATGAGCTTTCAACGAGGAGAACCCGAATTGACACCTGACAGCTTCGGCGCGAGGGCCACGCTCAGCGTCGGCAACCGCACGTACGAGATCTTCCGGCTCGATGCTCTGCAGCAACAGTTCGACGTCGCCAGGCTGCCGTTCTCGCTGAGGATTCTGCTCGAGAACCTGCTGCGCAACGAGGACGGCGAATCGATCCGCGCCCAGGACATCGAGGCGCTCGCACGCTGGGACGCGCAAGCGGAACCGAGCGCAGAGATCGCGTTCACACCTGCGCGCGTGATCATGCAGGACTTCACCGGCGTTCCTGCGGTCGTCGATCTCGCCGCGATGCGCGACGCGATGCGGGAGATGCAGGGCGATCCGGTCAAGATCAACCCGCTCGTGCCGGCGGAGCTCGTGATCGACCACTCCGTGCAGGTCGACGTGTTCGGCTCTCGGTCGGCGTTCGAGCGCAACGCCGAGCTCGAATTCGAACGCAACAAGGAGCGCTATGCGTTCCTGCGCTGGGGCCAGGGAGCATTTCGCAACTTCGCGGTCGTGCCCCCCGACACCGGGATCGTCCACCAGGTGAACCTCGAGTACCTGGCGCGGGTCGTGTTCGTCGACGAGGGAGATCGTCCGAGCGCACCGCGCGCGTACCCCGACACGCTCGTCGGCACCGATTCCCACACGACGATGATCAACGGCTTGGGCGTGCTGGGCTGGGGCGTGGGCGGGATCGAAGCGGAAGCGGCGATGCTCGGCCAGCCGATGTCGATGCTGATCCCCCAGGTGCTCGGCTTCAAGCTGACGGGCGAGTTGGAGGAGGGGGCGACGGCGACGGACCTCGTCCTGACCGTGACCGAGATGCTGCGACGGCATGGCGTCGTCGGCAAGTTCGTCGAGTTCTACGGCGCCGGGCTCGCAAGCCTGCCGCTCGCCGACCGGGCGACGATCGGCAACATGTCGCCGGAGTTCGGATCCACCTGCGCGATCTTCCCGATCGACGCCGAGACGCTGCACTACCTCGAGTTCTCCGGACGGCCGAAGGAGCTGATCGAGCTCGTCGAGGCATATGCCACCGAGCAGGGCCTGTGGCATGAGGATGACGCTCACGAGGAGCCGACCTTCACGGACACGCTCGAGCTCGACCTGGGTTCGGTCGTCCCGAGCATCGCGGGCCCGAAGCGCCCGCAGGACCGCGTCTCGTTGACCGAATCGAAGGCGGCGTTCCGGATGGCGCTCGAGGGCTACCTGCCCGAGGAGGACGCCGAGGACGAGAGCGTCGCCGAGAGCTTCCCGGCGAGCGACCCGGTCTCGACCCACGTTGCCGACGGAGCGGGCCATGAGCCCGGGGGCGGCACCGGCGGCGCACAGGTCGCCGAGCGGCAGCGGACGAGCACGCCGATCACGCTCGAGGACGGCACCGAGGCCGAGCTCGACCATGGCCACGTCGTGATCGCCGCGATCACGAGCTGTACGAACACCTCGAACCCGTCGGTGATGCTCGGCGCGGGCATCCTCGCGCGGAACGCCGTGCAACGCGGACTGCAGGTCAAGCCGTGGGTCAAGACGTCGCTCGCGCCGGGATCGAAGGTCGTGACCGAATACCTCGAGCGCGCAGGACTGACCGAATACCTCGACGAGCTTGGGTTCCACCTCGTCGGGTACGGCTGCACGACGTGCATCGGCAACAGCGGTCCGCTGCCGGCGGAGATCTCGAATGCCGTTGCTGCGGAGGACCTCGCCGTCGTGTCGGTGCTGTCGGGCAACCGCAACTTCGAGGGCCGGATCAACCCCGACGTGAAGATGAACTACCTCGCCTCACCACCGCTGGTCGTGGCGTACGCGCTCGCGGGGACGATGGACATCGACCTCTATGATGAGCCGCTCGGCGAGGACGACCACGGCGCGCCGGTGTTCCTGAAAGACATCTGGCCGAGCGCCGCAGACGTCGCCGAGGCCGTGCAGGACGCGGTGCAGTCGGACATGTTCCGCAAGAGCTACGGCGAGGTGTTCGACGGGGACGAGCGGTGGAATTCGCTCGCGGTACCGACCGGTGACAGTTTCGCGTGGGATGTGGACTCGACCTACGTCCGGCGCCCGCCGTTCTTCGAGCAGCTGCCGGCCGAACCGGAGCCGGTGTCGGACGTCGAGGGCGCGCGGGTGCTCGCGGTGCTCGGCGACAGCGTCACCACAGACCACATCTCGCCGGCCGGATCGATCAAGCGCGACAGCCCCGCCGGGTCGTACCTGATCGAGCACGGCGTCGAGCCGAAGGACTTCAACTCCTACGGCTCCCGCCGCGGCAACCACGAGGTGATGATGCGCGGCACGTTCGCGAACATCCGCCTTCGCAATCAGATGAAGTCGGCCCCCGCCCTGCCTGAGGGCGGGGTCACGCTCCATCTTCCCGACGGCGAGCGGATGTCGATCTACGACGCCGCGATGCGCTACATCGGAGAGGGCACGCCGCTGGTTGTGCTTGCCGGCAAGGAGTACGGGTCGGGATCGAGTCGCGACTGGGCCGCGAAGGGGACCCGGCTGCTCGGCGTGCGCGCGGTGATCGCGGAGAGCTTCGAGCGGATCCACCGCTCGAACCTCGTCGGGATGGGCGTGCTACCGCTGCAGTTCAAGGACGGCGAATCGGCGCAGTCGCTCGGGCTGACCGGACACGAGCAGTTTGCGATCACCGGACTGGCGGGCGCCGATCCGATCCCGCGCGAGGTCACGGTGAAGGCGGACGACAAGGAGTTCACCGTGACCGTGCGGATCGACACGCCGAAGGAGCAGCGGTACTTCCGCCACGGAGGCATCCTGCAGTTCGTGCTGCGCGAGCTGCTCGCCGCCTGAAGATGCGTGAGATCAGGACGAGAGGGAGCACATGCGGTACGCGCGACGCGCGTGGCGACATGGGCGCTCACGTTCGTCTACCACCAGAAGACGCACGGCTGGACACCCCCGTCGTTCACCGGCGGTGTGGATGTCAATGGCGCGCTCACCCTGTCCCGCGCGATGACCCCCCACGAGATCTACTTCTCCTGTTCGACGGGCGGCGGCGCAGGCTGGTGGCTCGCACCCACGATCAGCATCGAGGCCGCGACCAGCGCGAGCTTCCACCCGCGGGTCGGTCCGGCGCTGCCGAACCGGCCCGTGATCGGACCGGGACCGCTGAAGACGCTCCTTGGGGGCGGGTGAGCGTCACCTGCTCGGTCCGCTCCATTAGCCTTCGTGCCGGTGGCGATCCCCGAGCTTCTCAACAGCCTGATTACCGCCGCGGGGCCCTCGGGCCACGAGACGAGCCCCGCGGCCGCGTGGCGTGCTGGGTGCGAGGCGTTCGCCGACGAAGTCGGCAGCGACGTCGTCGGGTCGTCGTTCGCGCGGGTCCGCGGGCACGCGAACGGCCCGACGCTCGCGATCGTCGGGCACATCGACGAGATCGGCATCCACGTCTCGCACATCGACGACAGCGGGTATCTGCGGTTCGGGCAGGTCGGAGGCTGGGATCCAGCAGTTCTGATCGGCCAGCGCGTGCGGCTGACCACGCGCGACGGAACGGTCCGCGGCGTGATCGGCCGCAAGCCGATCCACCTGCTCAAGGACGAAGACCGCAAGAAGGTTCCGGACACGAAGGACCTGCACATCGACATCGGCGCCGAGGACGCCGACGAGGCACGCACGATGGTTCGGATCGGCGACGTGGCGGTGATCGACGCGGACCCGCTCGAGCTGCCTCACGGCCGCGTCGTCTCCCGCGCGCTCGACAACCGCATCGGCTGCTACGTCGCAGCTGAGGCGGCGCGACTCGTCGCGGAGAGCGGTGGCGCGCCCGGTGATGTCGTCGCGATGGCGGTCGCCCAGGAAGAGACCACGTTCGCCGGCTCGCGGACGAGCGCGTTCGCGCATGCACCGGATCTCGCGATCGCCGTCGATCTCACGTTCGCGACGGATCAGCCCGGCGTCGAGCTGGGCGAGATCACCAAGCACACGCTCGGCTCGGGTCCCGTGATCGCTCGTGGGACGACGCTGCACCCGCTCATCTTCGAGCTGTTGCACGAGACCGCCGAGACCGAGGAGATCCCGTTCACGGTCGAGTCGCTCGGCCGCGGGACCGGGACCGACGCCGACGCGATCCATGTCAGCCGTGCAGGTATCCCGACGGGCCTCGTATCGGTTCCCTGCCGCTACATGCACTCGCCCGTCGAGCTCGCGTCGCTCGACGACATCGGCGCCGCCGCACGCCTGATCGCCGCGTGCGCCAAGCGGCTGACGCCGGGCATGTCGTTTGCGCGCTGACCTGCGCCCGGCGAGGAGCGCAGCGGCCACGATGCTGCTGCTGTTCGACATCGACGGCACGCTGGTGTTGGGCGCGACCGATGCTCACCGCGAGGCGCTCTACGCGGCGCTGCACGCCGTTCACGGCGTCGACGCGACGGCCGTGCGACGGCCGATTGCACCTGCGGGACGCACGGATGGGGAGATCGCGCGGGCGCTGCTGCTCGACGCAGGCGTGTCCGCCGCCAGGATCGACGAGCGCGCCGACGCCGTCCGCGAAGAGTGCTGTCGAATCTATGCCCAGCTGTGCACCGAGGACCTGTCTCATACCGTGCTCCCGGGCGTGCGCGAGCTGCTCGACTGGCTGGCGGCGCGCGACAACGTCGTGCTCGGGCTGCTGACGGGCAACTACGAGGCGGTCGCGCGGCTCAAGTTGGCGAAGGCCGGCCTGGGAGGCTACTTCCCCTCGGACCAGGGCGCGTTCGGATCGGATGACGAGGACCGCGCGGCGCTCCCCGCGATCGCGCGGCGGCGCGCGGGGACGACCGGCACCCCGTACCCACGGTCGATGACGATCGTGATCGGCGACACGCCACGCGACATCGCGTGCGCGAAGGCGGACGGCGTCCAGTGCATCGCGGTCGCGACCGGCCCGTACGACATCGACGCCCTTGCCGGTGCGGACGTGATCGTGCGCGACGCGCCCGAGCTGCAGGCCGCGCTCGCGGTCGAGCTCGCCGCCTGAGCTAAGGCTTCGGCGTCGGGAACTGCGTGCGCATCATCAGGTCCCAGACCCGGTCCGGCGTCAGCCGCCGCTGGGTGATCAGCAGGCGCGCGCTCGCGGTGACGGGATAGCGCGGCTTCGGCCGGTCTGACTCGAGTGCCCGCGCGATCTTCTCGGCGACGACCTCCGGGCCGGCGCCGAGCTTCGCCATCGGACCCTTGTACGCATTGGTCGTCACCTTCGCGACCGTGTCGTTGAAATGCGCGTATGCACCCTCGCCGCGTGCTGGGACGGTCGCCGTCGCGGCGTCGCCGAACCGGGTCACGATCAGACCTGGCTCGATCAGGATCACATCGACGCCGAATCCGCGCACCTCGAAGCGGAGCGCATCGCTGATCGCTTCGACCGCGTACTTCGTCGCGTGGTAGTAGCCGCCCCCCGGGAACGTGAGGCGCCCACCCATCGAGCTGATGTTGACGATCTTGCCCCAGCCCTGTGCGCGCATGCCGGGCAGCACGAGCTGGCACATCCGCACGAGACCGAACACGTTCGTCTCGAACTGGCGGCGCACCTGGTCGAGCGGCACGCTCTCGACCGCGCCCGACTGGCTGTAGCCGGCGTTGTTGATGAGCACACCGACGGCGCCCTCTGCGTCGGCGACCGTGGCCACGGCGGCGCTCATCGACTCCTCGTCGCAGACATCGAGCGCGAGCGTCCGTGCGCCTCTGTCGGCGAGGTCGGTGATCGACTCGGGCCGGCGCGCGGTCGCGTACACGGGCCAGCCGCGGCTCAGCAGCGCCTCGACGGTTGCGTGGCCGATGCCCGATGAGCAGCCGGTGATGAGGACAGCCTTGGAGCGGTCAGCCACGCACGTAGCCTACCCGCGCACAAGCTTCTTATATGTAATCCGGTGCGGGCGGTCCGCCTCGGCCCCGAGCTGCTCATGACGGAAGCTCTCGTACGCCTCGAAGTTGCCCTCGAACCAGCGCACCTGCGAGTCGCCTTCGAACGCGAGCACGTGTGTCGCGATCCGATCGAGGAACCAGCGGTCGTGGCTGACGACGACCGCGCAGCCCGCGAACGACAGCAGCGCCTCCTCGAGTGCGCGCAGCGTATCGACGTCGAGGTCATTCGTCGGCTCGTCGAGCAGCAAGAGGTTGCCGCCGGTGCGCAGGAGCTTCGCGAGGTGCAGGCGGTTGCGCTCGCCGCCCGAGAGCCTTCCGACCTTCTTCTGCTGATCGGTGCCTTTGAAGTTGAACCCGGCAACGTACGCGCGGCTGTTGACCGTCCGGTCACCGAGCGTGATCTGGTCCGAGCCGCCCGAGATCTCCTCCCACACCGTCTTGTTCGGATCGAGGTCCTCGCGGGATTGGTCCACGTAGGCGAGCTCGACGCTGTCGCCGAGCCGGAGCGTCCCCGCGTCGGGCGTCTCCTGACCGGTGATCATCCTGATCAGCGTCGTCTTGCCGGCGCCGTTGGGCCCGATCACCCCGACGATGGCGCCGCGCGGCAGCTTGAAGCTCAGATCGTCGATCAGGACGCGGTCCCCGTAGGCCTTGCGCAGCCCGTCGGCCTCGACGACGACCTCGCCGAGCCGAGGCCCGGCGGGGATGTGGATCTGAACCTGGTCGAGCTTGACGTTGCGCTCCTCGGCGAGCAGCGCTTCGTATGCGTTCAGCCGGGCCTTCGGCTTGTTGCGCCGCGCGCTCGCATTGAGGCGGACCCACTCGAGCTCGCGGTCGATCGTGCGCCGGCGGGCGGTCTCCTGCCGCTCCTCGGTCTCCAGCCGCGCCCGCTTCTGCTCGAGCCAGCCGGAGTAGTTGCCCTGGTAGGGGATGCCGCGGCCACGGTCGAGCTCGAGGATCCAGCCCGCGACGTTGTCGAGGAAGTAGCGATCGTGCGTGATCGCGACGACGGTTCCCGGGTAGTCGCGTAGGTGGCGCTCGAGCCACGCGACGGACTCGGCGTCGAGGTGGTTGGTCGGCTCGTCGAGCAGCAGCAGGTCGGGCTGGCCGAGCAGCAGCCGGCAGAGCGCAACGCGGCGACGCTCGCCGCCGGAGAGCGTCGAGACGTCGGTGTCCGGCGGCGGGCAGCGGAGCGCGTCCATCGCGATCTCGAGCGTCGTGTCGAGGTTCCAGCCGTCGACCGCATCGATCCGCTCCTGGACCTGTGCGAACTCATCCGCGGTCTCCTCGGAGTAGTTCATCGACAGCTCGTTGAAGCGGTCGAGGAGGGCGCGCGTCTCGGCCACGCCGTCCTCGACGTTGCCCCGCACATCCTTGCTCGGATCGAGCTGCGGCTCCTGCTCGAGCAGGCCGACGGCGGCGCCCGGGGCGAGTTGCGCCTGCCCGTCGAACTCCGTGTCGAGTCCGGCCATGATCCGCAGGAGCGTCGACTTGCCGGCGCCGTTGTAGCCGAGCACGCCGATCTTGGCTCCGGGCAGGAACGAGAGCGAGATGTCGGTGAGAACCTCGCGGTCGGGCGGGTACCGGCGGGAGAGCTTGTACGTGGTGAAGATGTATTGCGAGGACACCCAACGAGAGTAGAACACTGCTGGTGATGCGCGTGCTCGCAGCACTGTTTGCGCTCGTCGCCGTCGGCTGCATGTCGCTGGCGATCGTCGGGATGGTCACCGGCAGGCCGGGCGAGGAGGCCGGCGTCGTGATCCGGGTGGTCGCGCTCGCGTGCTTCCTGATCGCCGTCGCCCTGAACGTCGCGGCGCATTGATTCAGCTCTCCGGCTGCCAGCGGCTGATGACCCACCGGCCCGGCGCGAGCTGAGCTGCGGTCGCGAGCGCGATGTGCCACGCGGGACGGAGTCCCTGATACGCCGTCGTCGCGGTCGCGGTCGTGAGCTCACGGGTGACGACGACGAACGCGTCGCGGTGGCCGGCGAGCAGCGCCACCGCCTCGACCGTCCCGCTGTTGGCGATCCCGCCCCGCCTGAGCTCGTAGTCCTGCGCGGTCTCGGCAGCAGCGAGCTGCATCGCCGAACGTGCCTGGCCGATGCTCTCGGCGGCGAGCGCGCGCATGCGCGCTGTGACGGTCTCGGCGGTCCAGTTGATGTACTCGCGCGCGAACGCCCGGACCGCCTCGATCGGGGTCGGCGCCGCCCCGCCCGCCGTCTGTACGGTCGCAGCCGGCGATCGGTACTCGTGTGTCGCCTGGGCCTGCGTCAGCGGCGATGTGACCGCAGACGTGCGGGGCGCGGGGGCGCCGAGCGAGCTACAGCCCGCGAGCGCGAGCGCGGCGAGCACCGTCCCAGCGGCGCGCACGGTCGCGGCGGCGCGCGCGGTCGCGGCGGCGCGCACGGTCACAGCGGGGCGGACGGTCACAGCCCCGCCGGATGCCGCGCGATGAACCCGGCTGCGCTGCGGATCAGCGGGTGCCATCCGATCCCGGTGCTCCCGTCGCCGGGTCCGGCCGCGTTGTGCGTATCCCAGCGCAGGCCAGCCACGTACATGAACACGTGGCTGGCGCTCGCGTACAGGGTCACCCAGCGGCCGAGGCCGGGCAACCCGAAGCTCTCGAGCTGGCTCGAGGCGGCGCCGTCGGTGACCGGGAGCAGCCGCGCGCCGTACAGGAGATGCTCGACGCTGCTCGAGCAGTCATACGCGGGCGCAACCTCCGACAGTGGGAGCCCGTGGCCGCCGCCGTACACGTACGGCTTGCCGGCGATCTCGTTGCCCGCCGCGATGATCGCCTTGACTGCCGCCGGAGCACCTTGCGGCGCAGCCGCAAGACCATTCGGCAGGACCTGTGCACGCGGTCCGGGGACCAGCGACACCCCGCCGGCGGCGCCGGGCGCGCACGCCGCCGGGTCCTGTGGATCCGTCGCCGCGGGGACGAGCGAGCCGGCCTGCGTCGCCGCCTGGCCGAGCACCCCCGCGGCGCCGGCAGCCGGCGGCCGCGCGATCCGCACTGGACCGGACCACAGGCCGTTCTCGTACGGGATCCCGATCCGGCCCGCGAACTGCCACCACAGATCGATCACGCGCGGAAGGCCGCCGATCGGACCTCCGCCCGAGCCGAAGTCGCGCTTGTACGCGACTGCCGAATGGCCGCCCCATGTGATCCGCAGTGGCGCGAGGTACGGGAGCCCGCCCATCGCGGTCGCGGTCTCCCAGGTGAGGCCACCGAGCTCCGCGTACGTGTCCGGATGCGCGAGCAGGTTGTCCCCCCGCGCGCCCGTCACGCCGGAGCTCGGGTCGCCCGGCCCTCCGTATTCGGTCGCGCCGACGAGCTGGCCGCTGCCCGGAGGGCGCAGGACGATCGCCGCGGCGCCACCCGACCCGGCGCCGGACGCGGAACAGTCCGAGCGCGGGCGCGAGAACATGCCGACGAGCAGTGACACCATCGCCGCGCCGAGCCCGGCGGCGAGGGTTCCGGCGACGAGCGCTGCGATCATGACCGCCCCGACTCGCGAGTGCTGTTGCGTCCGCGCCTGCATCGTCCGTCACGATAAGCCGACTGAGATTGATCAGGGCCAATTGAGACTGATTTGTTGCAGTTGAGATGTGCGCCCCTGCGCGCGGGATCCGGCAGCGCCCCGGTGCGCGCCACTTGCGCTGTGGCGCCGCTAACGTAGAGCCCTACATGCCACGCATCCTCGATCTCGAACAAGCGATGCTTCTGCTGGAGCTCGAGGCACCGTTCGACAAGCGAGGCGTGCAGCTCGCTCGCCGGCGGATGGCCAAGCGATGGCATCCCGACATCGCGCCGCCGGGACGCCAGCACGAGCACCAGCGCCACCTTCAGGCGATCAACGAAGCGGCCGACCAGCTCGAGCAGCTCGCCGAGTCCTCCCGGGGTGGTCGCGTCAGCCGCAACGCCATCAAGGTGTCTGCCGCTGCCGCGCGCCGCGCGCGCGAGGAGGCGGGACGCCGCGCGTATGAGGACGAGCAGCGCGCCCGCGCCGCCGCCGCCGACCGCCGGAAGCACGACCCGTTTGGCTCCCGCGTCCCCGACCACTCGGTCGTGCACCGCTACGCGCGCTGCCTGTCCTATCCCGAGTGGGGCGTCGGCACCGTCAGCGGCATCTACTTCTCGGGCGAGGGGGACGACGTCCAGCAGTGGGCGCGGATGTCGTTCGCGGTCGGCGTCCGGACGGTGCCCGCAGGCTCGCTCCAGTTCGTCGACTTCTCCAAGCCCGATCCCGCCGCCGACCGAGTGCAGCGCTTCATGACCGCGGCCCAGCATGCGCTTGCCGAGGGCAACCCCGAGGTGGCCGCACAGCGGCTCGTGTACGCACGCGACGCCGAGCCGAACAATCCGGTCGTCCTGCGGCTGCTCACCGCCGCGTTCTGGCAGGCGGGCAACCTGCCCGCCGCCGCGCGCGCGGTACGGGACTGGTCGCGCGTCGATAACGACCGTCCGACGCCCGAGCGGTTCGCCTCGCGGATCTACGAGGACATGGGCGCGTTCGACCTCGCCGCCGATGCGGCCGAGCGCGCCGCCGGGCGCGCACCCGGCGATGCCTCGACGTGGGAGCGCCTCGGTCGGCTACGGCTCCAGTTGATGGACCGCGGCGCGGCGATCACCGCGCTCGAGCGCGCGCGGCTGATGGGCCCGAGCGTCGAGGGCCTGCTCGATCTCGCGCTCGCCTACCACCTTGCCGGCGACGTCGGTGCGGAAGTGTCCGCGGCCGAGGCGGCCACCCGGCTCGATCCAGAGTCGCAGCCGGCATGGTCGACGTATGCCCACTCCCTGGCGCGCACCGACCGCCTGAACGAGTGCGTCGAGGCGTGCGCCCGTGCGCTCGCGCTCGGGCATGACGCGGAGGTCGCCGAACTGCTCGCGCGCATCGAGTCGTCGAACCCGCGCGAGCTCTCGGAGCGGACCGCAGCGTAACGCCGGCACCCCGCTCGCCCGCGTTCACGCCGGCACCCCGCTCGACCGTGTCGACGCCGGTACGCCGCTCGCCCGCGCTCAGGAGGACGTGACGGACCCTTCGCGCCCGCAGACCGGGCAGACGTCGCCGGTCTCGGGGCCGCGGCCGCCGCACAGCGGGCAGTCTTCGACCCGCTCGAGAACGCCGAGCAGCTCGCCCACGCGGCAGACGAGCAGGCGCTCCTCGTCGACCTCGATCCAGGCCCCCGCCGACGCCGGGAAGACGACATGGTCACCCGGCTTGACGGGCATCTGCACGCCGATGTGATCCCACCAGTCAAGCCCGGGGCCAACGGCGAGCACGATCCCGTGCTGCGGCGGTGGCTCGTCGGAGCCCGGAGGCACGATCAACCCCGATCGCCGGACGCGATCGGGATCGAGCTCCTTGATCACGACGCGGTCAAACAGTGGGCGCAGCTGGTTACGCATGACGGCTTCGCTCCGGATCATAGGGTGGTCCGGGCTGCGAGCGCGGCCCTGATGCGGCGCTGATGATCGGCTGAGATCGCTCCGTCACTCCCGGCCGATCAATCAGCGCGCATGCGGGCCTGATGCAGCAAACGTCTTTGCGCGATGTATCGGCACCGGCCCGCGGAGGGCGCATCGGCAAACCTGCGGAGCCCGCCCCGGGGAACTACGGACGGCACCGCCATCCGGGTCGCCCATCACCCCGCTGTCCGGGCCGCCGATCACCCCGCTGTCCGGGCCGCCCACTACGGTCTCGCGCCGATGCGGTTGATCGTCGCTCGGTGCGAGGTTCGCTACTCCGGCAGGCTCGATGCCCTGCTTCCGGAGGCGCTGCGCCTGATCATGGTCAAGGCCGACGGGTCGGTGCTCGTTCACGCCGATGCGGGCGGCTATAAGCCGCTGAACTGGATGACGCCACCCACCGTGATCGAGGAGATAGGGAGCCCGCCCACCACGATGGTCGTGCGGAAGCGGGCCGGCTCGAGCGAGGACCGGCTCGAAATCACGATCGCCGAGGTGCTCTCGGATGTCAGTCACGCGATGGGATCGCCCGACGAGGATGTGGCGCTCGCCAAGGATGGCGTCGAGGCGCACCTGCAGGAGTTGCTCGCCGAGCAGCCGCACTGGTGCGGCGAGGGCCTGCGGCTTGTGCGACGCGAGTGGCCGACGGACATCGGGCCGGTTGACCTGATGTGTCGCGACGCGACCGAGGCGTGGGTGGCGGTCGAGATCAAGCGGGTTGCGGGGATCGAGGCGGTCGAGCAGCTCACGCGGTACCTCGGGCGGATTCGCTGCGATCCGGCGTTTGCGTCCTGCCGCGGCGTGCTGGCTGCGCAGCTGATCAAACCGCAGGCGCGCGTGCTGGCGCAGTCGCGCGGGATCGACTGCGTTGAGGTTGACCTCGCCGTGCTGCGGGGCGAACGCGAGCCCGAACTGAGATTGTTCGCGGCATGACCGATGAACCAGCAGTCCTCACCGAGCGCCGCGAGCGCATCCTGATCATCACGATCAACCGCCCCGACCAACGCAACGCGATCAATTCCGCGGTCGCTCAGGGGATCGCGGCCGCGCTCGACGAGCTCGACGCCGACGCCGGGCTGTCGCTGAGCGTCCTGACCGGCGCCGGCAAGGGCTTCTGCGCCGGGATGGATCTCAAGGCGTTCGTCGCCGGCGACTCGCCGTACGTCGGCGACCGCGGCTTTGCCGGGATCACCCAGCGGGCGTCGGCGAAGCCGCTGATCGCGGCGGTGGAGGGGTTCGCGGTCGCCGGCGGGCTCGAGGTCGCGCTCTCGTGCGACCTGATCGTTGCGGCGCGCGGCGCGCGGCTCGGCGTCCCCGAGGTCAAGCGCTCGCTCGTCGCCGCCGGCGGCGCGCTGCTGCGGCTCCCGCGCGCGCTTCCGCGCAACGTGGCGATGGAGATGGCGCTCACCGGCGACCCGATCACGGCCGAGCGCGGCCACGAGCTCGGCCTGGTGAACCGGCTGAGCGAGCCGGGCGGAGCGCTGGACGCGGCGCTCGAGCTCGCGGATGCGATCGCCGTCAACGGTCCGCTCGCGCTGGCCGCGACGAAGCGGGTCCTCGTCGAATCGGTCGACTGGCCCGACGCGGAGTTCTTCGCCAGGCAGGGCGAGATCGTCGGTCCGGTGATGAGCTCGGAGGACGCGCGCGAGGGTTCGATCGCGTTCGCGGAGAAGCGCGCCCCGGTCTGGCGGGGTCGCTGAGTCGCACACGGGCGGAGTCGCAGGCGTGGCATCGGTGCCCGGGATCGTGTCGTGCTGCTGTCGGCTGGCGCCGAGTAGGGGCCTTCGGCCCGGCCTGGGCGGAAGAACCGCTCTGTGATGGGCTGGGGAAGGGGTGGGTGCGCCCACCGCCACCGGCGGGCCTGCGCAACGTGAACAGTCCGCGCCGCTCTGGGATTTGCCTGATGAGCGCCTTCGGCTGAAGCGGGTCAGCGCAACAGCGTCCGCATCGTCTCAGCTGGTGACCAGTCGAGTGTCGTGCGGGGACGCCGCCTGAGTTCGGCGGCGTGGCGCTCGGCTCGTTTGCGGGCGTCCAGGCGAACACAATCTGCCTCGGTCGTGCCGGCTCGGCGGCCCGTGCGCGATCGCTCACCGCGAGCGGACGCAGACGCCCACACGCTCACCATCGCGCCGAGGTGTGGAAGATCGTGTCCGCGATCCGGATCTCCGGTGCGGTTCGCTCACGCTTCTCCACGGCCGCGACGCCAGCACCGGCCCCCGCGCACACCACCCCACGGCCGCGACGCGAGCAGCGGGGGGCCCTGCCCGCGGCACGTTTTGCAGGCCCGTCGCGCCCCGCACCCACCCCTTCCCCAGCCACATACCCGGCGGACCTCCCACGAAGGCCGGGCCGAAGGCCCCGCTCGGCGCCAGCCGACGGCAGCAGGAAACGCACCCCCACGATGCACGCCCGAGCTATTTCTCGGTGTCGGCCCCCCACAGCGTCGCCACCAGTGACCGGCCGCCACCGCGGTTGCGGTGCTCACACAGGTAGATCCCCTGCCAGGTGCCAAGCGCCAGCCGCCCGTTGGACACGGGCAGCGTCAGGGAGGGCCCCAGCAGCGAGGCCTTGATGTGCGCTGGCATGTCGTCGGCGCCCTCGAGCGTGTGCGTCCAGTACCGTGCGTCCTCCGGGACGGCGACGTTGAACCAGGTCTCGAAGTCGCGACGCACGTCGGGCGACGCGTTCTCGTTGAGCGCCAGCGAGGCGGAGGTGTGCTGGATCAGCAGGTGCAAGAGCCCGACCGCGAGCTCTCGCAGTTCGGGCAGCGCGGCGAGCACCTCACGCGTGACGAGGTGAAAACCGCGCGGGCGCGGGTCCAGGCGGATCTCTCGCTGAAGCCACATCGTCAGTCCGGCAGTCTCGCCACACGCATGTTGACGCGCTGACCCCGAAACGGAACGCCTTCGCGCTCGAGCAGCCGGCGCTGCCGCGTCCCCTTCGCGAGCGAACCATCCGCACGCACGATCCGATGCCACGGCACGGCGGGATCGTCGCACTCGTGCAGCACCGCCCCGGCGACCCGGGGTGCCCCGGGCGACACATCGCCATACGTCCGGACAAACCCCGCCGGGGTCGCCCGCACACGGTCGAGGATCTCATTTGCCCGACTCCGCGGCACGGCCGCAGAGCATATGGGGCAAGCGCCCCCCGGCGTGCCCGACGGCCCTCATCCTGATATCGTCGGGCCCGCCGAATTCCCTGCTTATTGCGGGGAAGCGGGGGACCCAGGTCTCTCGGGGCGAATCGCCGCCTGATGGCCGCGTAGCGCTCAACGCGCGAGCCCGACAGCTAACCCCGTAGGCGCCCAGCATGAGCTTCCGCCGCCGCCGACCCATCCCCCACACGATCGCGGCCACTGCGCTCGCCGTGGTGGTCGCGCTGGCGGCCGCGCCGGCCGGCGAGCTGCAGAGCGCCGGCGCGAGCAGCATCGGTCAGCTGAACTCGCAACTGGGCGCGCAGCAGGCCCACCAGCAGAGCCTGTCGGCCTCGCTCAGCCGGCTCGCGGGGCTGATCAGCGCGCTCGACGGCCAGATCTCGCTCGTGCAATCACGCGAGGCGACCGTGCGCGCCGAGCTCGCTCAGGACCGCGCCGCACTCGCCAAGGCGCAGGTCGCGCTGGCGAAGGAGCGCGCGCTCGTCGCCATGCTGCGCGGCCGCCTGGCCCGCGCGCGGATGCTGCTTTCGCGCCAGCTCGTCTCGAGCTACGAGGGGGACCGCCCGGACCTCGTCACGGTCGTGCTCGACGCCAACGGGTTCACGGACCTGCTCGAGAAGCTCGACTTCCTCCATCGCGCCGAGCAACAGCAGCAGACGATCATCTCCGTCACACGGGCCGCGAAGGCCCAGGCGGACAGTGCCGCCAAGCAGCTGGCGAGGCTCGAGGCCTCCGACCGCGAGATGACGCAGGCTGCGACCGTGCACGCGCAGGCGCTCGCCGGGATGAACGCCCTCTTGCAATCACGGCAGGCCGCACTTGCGCAGGCCCGCGCGGCACAGCAGGCGGCGCTGGCGGCGAGCCGCGCCACGGCGAACCGGCTCCAGAGCCAGATCAACCGGCTGAAGGCCGAGCAGGCCGCCGCGGCAGCAGCCCGCGCTGCCGCGAGCGCCACGATCCCGACCGCCGCCGGACCGGCACTCGGGCCCTCGGGCGGCTGGGTGATCCCGTACGCGATCGTGCTGTGCGAGTCAGGCGGCCAGAACCTGCCACCGAACAGCGCCGGCGCATCCGGCTACTACCAGATCATCCCGAGCACCTGGAAGCTGTTCGGTGGAACCGGGCCGGCGGCGTACCTGGCGAGCAAGTCCGAACAGGACGCGGTCGCCTCGCGGATCTGGAACGGCGGCGCCGGCGCGTCGAACTGGGTCTGCGCCGGGATCGTCGGGATCCACTGACCCGGCGACACGATCCACTGACCCAGCGACACGTATAGGGGCGCGGGGCCCCCGGAGGGCGTCCGAGCGTCAGTACGCGGTCCGCCAGTCGGGCGTCGTCTCGAGCCGGCGGCGCCGGGCGGCGATCGTGAGCTGGTCGATATGCGCGAGCGCCTGGCCCGAGCCGAACGCGACGCACGTGAGCGGCGAGTCGGCGCGGAACACGGGCATCCCGGTCTCGGCAGCGACGAGCTCGGGGAAGCCGCGCATGAGCGTCCCCCCGCCGGCGAGCAGGATGCCGTCCTTGGCGACGTCGCTGGCGAGCTCGGGCGGCGTCTGCTCGAGCGTGTCGCGGATCGCCTGGAGAATCTCCTTGACCGGGGCCATGATCGCCGCGCGGACCTCCTCGCTCGAGAGTTCGACCGCCGTGGGCAGGCCGGTGATCAGATGGCGACCCCGGACCTCGAAGACCTCCTCGGGGTGCAGCGGCGTGACCGAGCCGATCGAAATCTTGATCGTCTCGGCGGTCCGCGAGCCGATCGCGAGCTGGTAGGCGGAGCGCAGGTACTGCGTGATCGCCTCGTCCATCTCATACCCGCCGACCCGCACCGACCGCGAGATCACGATCCCACCGAGCGAGATCACCGCCATCTCGCTCGTCCCGCCGCCGACGTCGACGACCATCCGCCCGACGGGCTCCTCGATCGCGACGCCGGCGCCGATCGCGGCTGCGATCGGCTCCTCGATCAGGTGGACGCGCCGCGCCCCCGCCGCCAGCGACGCCTCCTCGACCGCGCGCTTCTCGACCTCGGTCACCCCCGACGGCGCACACACGATCAGCCGCGGGTGGGCCATGCGGCGGTTGAGCACCTTGCGGATGAAGTACCGCAGCATCTGTTCGGTGACCTCGAAGTCGGCGATCACCCCGTGACGCAGCGGGCGCGTCGCCGAGATCGTCGCGGGCGTGCGCCCGATCATCCGCTCCGCGTCGGCCCCGACCGCGTGCACCTCGCCGGTGCCGACGTCCGAGGCGACGACCGACGGCTCGGACACGACGATCCCGCGCCCCGCCACGTACACGAGCGTGTTCGCGGTGCCAAGATCGATCGCCATGTCGTGGACGCCGAGCGTCGGTGCCAGATGGCGGCGGGAAGTGTCGCGACGTGAACCGTCTCTACGGAAGCGGATGCGCTAAGAGTGCCAGACGCCGATCGTCGGCGCCAGGCCGAGCGATGATCCCGCGCTCAGCGCTCGCCGGGCCGCTTGCGCATTCAGCGCTCCCCGGGCTGCTTGCGCGGGTACTGCGAGATCGCTTCGCCGACGTCGAGCGCGGTCGTGACGATCCGGTTCTGCTCCATCGCGTGCGCGACCGGGTAGCCCTCGCCCGAGGCGGCCCGCTCGGGCCGGCCGACGTAGCCGAACTCGAGGTGCTCGGGGAGGACCTGGAGCAGCCGCGGGGACATGTGGGCGCGGGCGCCCATGTTGCGCGGCTCCTCCTGCACCCACACGACCTCTTCGAGCTTCGGATACGACGCGACGAGCGAAAGGATCTCGGCCTGCGGGAACGGGTACAGGAGCTCGACGCGGCCGACCGCGACCTGCGGGACCTTCTCGCGGTCGGCGTGGCCGGCGAGGTCGTAGTAGATCTTGCCGCTGCACAGCAGCAGGCGGGTCACCTCAGCGGGATCGACATCGGGCTCGGCGAGCACCGGGTGGAAGCGGCCCCCCGCGAGCTCGTCGACGTGGCTTGTCGCCTGCGGCAGGCGCAGCAGCGACTTCGGCGTCATGATCACGAGCGGGCGCTGCTTGGCGATCCGCGCTTGGCGGCGCAGCAGGTGGAAGTACTGGGCCGGCGTCGTGCAGTTCGCAACGCGGATGTTGCCCTCGGAGGCGAGCTGCAAGAACCGCTCGAGCCGCGCCGAAGAGTGCTCCGGCCCGGACCCTTCGTACCCGTGCGGCAGCAGCAGCGTGAGCCGCGAGGTCTGGCCCCACTTCGCGAGCCCCGAGACGATGAACTGGTCGATGATCACCTGGGCGCCGTTGACGAAGTCGCCGAACTGCGCCTCCCAGAGCACGAGCGTCTCCGGTCCCTCCTGCGAGTAGCCGTACTCGAACCCGAGGCACGCCATCTCGCTGAGCGGACTGTTGTGCAGTTCCATCGGCGCGAGCGCGCCAGGGAGGTGCTGCATCGCGCAGTATTCCTGGCCGGTCCTCGGGTCGTGCAGCACGAGGTGGCGCTGCGAGAACGTGCCGCGCTCGGCGTCCTGGCCCGTGAGCCGGATCGGGATCCCCTCGGTCAGCAGCGAGGCGAACGCGAGCGCCTCGGCGTGCGCCCAGACGATCCCGCCGCCCGGGCCGAGCGCTTCGTTGCGCTGCTCGAGCTGGCGCACGAGCTTCGGATGGATCGTGAACCCGTCCGGCACCGCCTGGAGCTCCCGGTTGAGGACCCGCAGCCGGTCGGCCGAGACCGCGGTCTTGACCTCGGGCGAGGCGGTCCGGTCGAGCTGGTACTCGCCGGTCGCGTGCTCGATCTCCTTCGCGTGCGCGATCCGCTCCTTCAGCCTGTGGTGCTCGTCGGTCAGCGTCGACCAGACCTGGTCGGTCATCTCGGTCGACTCCTGCTCGGTGACGACGCCCTGCTCGATCAGGAGCTTCGCGTACAGCTCGCGGACCGGCGAGTGCTTCTTGATCACCTGGTACATCTCCGGCTGGGTGTACGCCGGCTCGTCCGCCTCGTTGTGGCCGAAGCGCCGGTAGCCGATCAGGTCGATCAGGACGTCGTGGCCGAACTCCTGGCGGAACGCGAACGCGAGCCGCACCGCGGCGATGCAGGCGCCGACGTCGTCGCCGTTGACGTGGATGATCGGGACGTCGTAGCCCTTCGCGAGATCGGACGCCCATGTCGTCGAGCGCGCGTCCTCCGGATCGGTGGTGAAGCCGACCTGGTTGTTCTGGATCAGGTGGATCGTGCCACCGACCGTGTAGCCGTCGAGCGCCTGGAGGTTGAGTGTCTCGGCGACGATCCCCTGACCGGGGAACGCGGCGTCGCCGTGGAGGATGATCGGGATCGCGGCGTTCGTGTCCTGGTGCGCGTGTGGGCCCTGGCGCGTCGTCTGCACCGCCCGCGTCGATCCCGCCGCGACCGGCGCGACGAACTCGAGATGCGACGGGTTCGACTCCAGGCGCACGATGATCGACTCGCCGCTCCCGAGCTGATACGCGCCCTGCGCGCCGTGGTGATACTTGACGTCGCCGGTGCCGCCCTGCGGGATCGTCGTGATTGGCTCGAGCGTCGAGGAGCCCTCGAACTCGGCGAAGATCGTGTCGTACGGCCGCCCAAGGTTGTGCGCGAGGACGTTGAGACGGCCGCGGTGGGCCATCCCGATCACGACCTCGCGGGCGCCGCGCGTCGCGGCGAGCTGGATGATCTCGTCGAGCATCGGCACGGTCATGTCGAGGCCCTCGATCGAGAACTGCTTCTGACCGAGATAGGCCTTGTGCATGAACCGCTCGAGCGCGTCGACCTCGGTCAGCCGCTTGAGCAGCGCCTTCTGCTCGTCGTGCGTGAGCGGCTTGCGGAACGTGCCGGACTCGATCGCGCTGCGCAGCCAGAGGCGCTGGCGGTGCGACGCGATGTGCTCGATCTCGTACGCGATCGGGCCGCAGTACGTCTCGCGCAGGTGCGGGAGCGCGTCCGCGAGCGTCGCGCCCGGGACGTACATGCGCAGGATCCGCGCCGGGATCTTCGCCATCAGCTCGGGGGTCAGGCCGAGCGGCTCGGGATCGAGCGCCGGATCGCCCTCAGGCTCGCGGCCGAGCGGGTCGAGTCGCGCCGCGAGGTGACCGTGCGTGCGGTGCGCCTTGAGCAGCGAGGTCGCCGCCTGGACGGCCTGGAGCAGCTCCTCGTCGGGCGGAGCGCTGACGGCGGCGGGCGCGGGAGCCCCGGCGCCGGCCGCCGGCGCGGGCGGCGGCGGCAGCTCGGGAAGCTCGACGTCGAGGTCGGCAAAGACGCCTTCGTAGAACGACGACTCGCCCTGCAACAGCGCCTCGACGCGCTGGAGGAAGCGACCCGACTCGGCGCCCTGGATGATCCGATGGTCGTAGGTCGAGGTCATCGTCATGACCTTCTCGGCGCCGATCGTCGCGCCGACGTTGCCGAGCCCGACGGGGTAGGCGATCGAGCCGGTGGCGACGATCGTGCCCTGGCCGGTCATCAGCCTCGGCACCGACGCGACCGTCCCGATCCCGCCGGGGTTGGTCAGCGTCAGATTGCCGCCGGTGAGATCGTCTGCGCTCAGCGTGTTCGTGCGTGCCTTCTCGACCAGAGCGTTGTAGGCATCCAGGAACGCCGCAAACGACAACCGGCCTGCGTCGCGAATCACCGGCACCATCAGCGTGCGGCTCCCGTCCTTCTTCTCGACGTCGACCGCGAGGCCGAGGTTGACCCCGCCGTCGTGGACCCGGTGGGGCTTGCCGTCGACGTCCTCGAAGTGGTGGGCCATGACCGGCATCTCCTCGGTCGCGACGCGCGCAATCGCATACGCGATCAGGTGCGTGAAGGAGACCCGCCGGCCGGCGTTCTTGAGTTGCTTGCGGCGCTCGTCGAGCGTCGTCACCGTCATCGTGCGGAACGAGGTCGCGGTCGGAATCGAGCGGCTCTCGTCCATGTAGCGCGCGAGCACCGCCGCGCCGCCCCGCAACAGCGTGCTCGTCGCCGCGGGCGCGGCCGGCGCGGCGCTCGCGCCGTTGCCCGCGGCCGCGAGCACGTCCGCCTTCGTGATGCGCCCGCCCCGTGCGCTCCCCTGGACGCCGGAGATGTCGATGCCCTTGGCGGCCGCAACCCTGCGCGCGACCGGCGAGACGTTCCCGCCGCCGTCGACGACGACAGCGGGCGCGACCTCCGCGCCAGCCCCAGACGAGGCGGGCGCGCACGCGACGGGGGGTGCGGCGCCGCTGGTCGTCATCCGCGCGATCACCTGACCGACCGTGACCGTGTCGCCCTCGGCGGCGAGGATCTCGGTGATCGTCCCGGTCGCCGGCGCCGGCAGCTCCATGTCGACCTTGTCGGTCGAGATCTCGACGACGGTGTCACCGTCCGTGACGGCGTCGCCGACCTTGACCGACCACTCCAAAATCGTTCCCTCGGTCACGGACTCACCGCCGGTCGGGGTGACGATGTCGATCGTCTCGCCGATCGCCGCCTCGGTCTCGGTCCCGGTCTCGGCCTCGACCGTCTCCGCCGTGCTCGCGCCGTTCGTGGAGATCTCAGCCAGCAGCGTGCCGACGGCAACCGTGTCGCCTTCCCCGGCGTGGATCTTCACGACCGTTCCGGCCACCGGCGAGGGCACCTCGGCATCGACCTTGTCGGTCGAGATCTCGACGAGGGTCTCGTCGATGCCGACCGGGTCACCTTCTTGCTTGCGCCACTCGAGGATCGTGCCTTCGGCAACGGAGTCGCCCATCGCGGGCATCGTCACCTGGACGGTCGTACCGGTTTGCACTGCCATCCAGTTCAACTATACGGTGTGCCGATTGATACAGACGGGTCTCGCTGATGACGATTGACGCGATCGGCCCAGACGAATCCGAGCGACCCGCAGAACGGCCCGAGACCCCCGAGCACCGCGACCGTGACGGCAAGCCAGAACGGGATCACCCGCATCTTTGCCGCGGCGATGCAGAGCAGCGACATCCCGATCCACATCAGCCCGTGCGTGAGGCCGAGGATGAACGTCGCCGGCTCCGGATTACCGAGGCCGAAGGCACACACGAGCAGGCCGAGATACACCCCCGAGTGGATGAACGAGATCCACTCGAGACGCCGAAACGTGATCCAGCTCAACACGGTCAGCCGAGGATCGCGGCCATCCGCCGCAGGGGTTCGTCCGCCTCCGGGGGCCACTCGGCGACGTCCGCCGGCCACCACGCGAACACGTCGTGCTCATGATCATTGGCGACGATCGCGCCGGGAGCGAGCCACGCCTGCCCGACGAGCAGCGCGACGCCGCTCGGCAGCATCACGAGCGCCTCGATCCGGATCCGCTCCGCCTGGACCGACCACTCCTCGGCGAGCTCGCGGACCATCGTGTCGGTCGGGTTCTCGTCGACCTCGACCGAGCCGCCGGCGCCGAGCGCCCAGCGGCCGGCCCAGGACGCCAGCCACGCGGCTCGGCGGCCGGCGAGCCAGCGGCCCTCGGCGTCGCGGACGACCAGCATCGCCGCGAGACTCCCCGCCGCATTCGCGGGAATCAGACGCAGCGCCCAGCGGGCGGGCTGGAGCTCGAGCTTGAGCCGGCCGTCGCGCACCTCGTAGCCCGCGAGCCGCCCGGCAAGCCCGTCGTGGCTGGGCGAGCCGCGCCGGCGCAGCGCATCGAGCGCGACGTCGGCAGCGTCGATCTCGCTCTGCTCGGGCTCGAATGGATCCCGCAGCCACGAGACCTCGATCTCGGCAGGATCCCACGGACCGCGCGCCAACAAGCCGGGTGCTGTCGCCACGCGCTACACGGTAGCGGGGTAGGCTCGCGAGCCGTGCCGCGACGACTGAAGCATTGGGGCTGGGGATACGAGGACGAACAGCCGTCACTCGAGGACCAGCGCGCGCTCGCCCAGCTGTTGCGTTCACGTCTGGGGTTCGGATTATCCGAACCCCAACCACCCAGCCCGCTGCCGGCGCTCTCGGAGCCGCGCCTGCGGGCGCCCGACGCGCTCAGCGAGATCTGCTTCGCCGACGACTACGAGCGGGCGCTGCACAGCTACGGCCGCTCGTACCGTGACATCGTGCGCGCGTTCCGTGGCCGTTACGAGCACCCGCCGGACGTCGTCGCGCGCCCCCGCACCGAGAGCGAGGTCCAGGCGGTACTCGACTGGGCGATCGAGGCGGGCGCCGCCGTGATCCCGTTCGGCGGGGGCACGAGCGTCGTCGGCGGCGTCGAGCCGCGCATCGACGGCGACTACACGGGCGTCGTGACGATCGACCTGAAGGGGCTCGACCGGGTGCTCGAGATCGACCGCACGTCCCTGTCCGCGCGAATCCAGGCCGGCGCGAACGGGCCGGTGCTCGAGGAGCAGCTGAGCGCGCACGGCCTGACGCTGCGTCACTTCCCGCAGTCCTTCGAGTTCTCGACGCTCGGCGGCTGGATCGCGACGCGAGCGGGCGGGCATTTCGCGACCCTCTACACCCACATCGACGACCTCGTCGAGTCCGTGCGCGCGCTGACGCCGGCCGGCGCCTGGGAGTCGCGCCGGCTGCCCGGATCGGGCGCGGGCCCCTCGCCCGATCGGATGCTGCTCGGCTCGGAGGGCACGCTCGGGATCATCACCGAGGCGTGGGTCCGCGTCCGGCCACGACCGACGTACCGGGCGTCGGTGGGGGTGCGCTTCGCGGACTTCGAGGCCGGCGCCGAAGCGGTGCGGGCGCTCTCGCAGTCGGGTCTGTATCCGTCGAACTGCCGGCTGATCGACGCCGCCGAGGCCGCCATGACCGGCGCCGGCGACGGCAGCCACGCGCTGCTCGTGCTCGGGTTCGAGTCGGCCGCGCACGACGTCGAGCCGTGGATGTCGATGGCACTCGACGCGAGCGCCGAGCGCGGCGGCACGTGGGAGCGCCGCCCGGAGCAGGGCGACGGCGTCAGCGGGTGGCGCGAGGCGTTCCTGCGCGCCCCCTACCTCCGCGACACCTTCATCGCGCTCGGTGTTCTGTCGGAGACGTTCGAGACCGCGATCACGTGGGAGCGCTTTCCCTCGTTTCACGAGCGCGTGCTCGAGCGCACACGCACGGCCGTGCGCGAGGTGTGCGGCGCCGGCTCGGTCACGAGCCGCTTCACGCACGTGTATCCGGACGGGCCCGCCCCGTACTACACGGTCCTCGCGCCCGTCCGTCGCGGCGCGGAGCTCGAGCAGTGGGCGGAGATCAAGCGCGTCGCGGCCGATGCGGTGATCGAGTGTGGGGGCACGATCACCCACCACCACGCGGTCGGGCGCGACCACCGGCCCTGGTACGACCGTCAGCGCCCGGAGTCCTTCGCGGCGGCGCTCCGCGGCGCCAAGTCCGCGGTCGATCCAACCGGGGCGCTCAACCCCGGCGTGCTCGTCGACCCTGCGTAGCGGCGGCGCTTGGCCTCGTACAGCCGCCGGTCGGCGGCCCGGTACAACGCATCGAAGTCGTCGCCGTCGATCGGAGCGCTCGCGATGCCGGTGCAGTGCTCTGCGCGCCCCGCGCAGGCGGCGCGAATCCGCTCCGCGAGCGGCTCCGCCGCCTCCGGATCGGAGTGCGAGACGAGCACGGCGAACTCGTCGCCGCCGATCCGGGCGAGCGCGTCCGTCGGACGTAGCGTGGAGCGGATTCGGTCGGCAAACCACGCGAGCAGCTGGTCGCCGGCGACGTGCCCGTGGCTGTCGTTGTAGCCCTTGAAGTCGTCGAGGTCGATGATCATCAGCGCGACCGGAATGCCGTGGCGGCCGACCCTGCCGAGCTCGGCGGCGGCCGCGTGGTCGAGGCCGCGGCGGTTCAGGCATCCGGTCAGCGGGTCGGTGACCGAGGCCATGTCGAGCTTGCGGCGGCGGACCTCGTGGTTATACGCCGTCCACGCGCTGATCGTGGCGGCGCCGCCGAGGCCGCCGAGCATCAGCACCGCGCGACCGAGCGCCTGGCCGGTGACCGCGGCCAGCACGGCGTAGGCGGTCAGGCCGATCGCGCCGACGAGCTTCACCGACCAGATCGGATACGACGCACCGACGAACACGATCGGCGCGAAGAACAGGCTCGTCACGGGACTGTTCATGCCCCCATCGGCGAGCGCCGCGACCGCGATCAGACCGAGGTCGAGCATCGTCCAGGTGAGAAATGCAAGCTCGCGCCAGCGCGACTCGATCATCCGCCGCCACGGGAGCACGAACGCCACGAGTCCTCCGAGCAGGCCGACGATCCACGTCGCGAAGAACAGCGCGCGGTGCGCCTTGCCGCCGCCGTCGATCGCATAGAACAGCGCCGGGATGCAGATGATGACCGTCGTCCACGCGCCGGTCCACACCGAGTTGAGGCGGAACTGGACCTCGAGCGGCTCGATCGGAGACGCGCGACGCAGCTCGGTGAGCGCGGCGGCGGCCGAGCGCCGCAGGCGGCCGGCCCGAGCGATGATGGTGGTGTGCATCGGCGACTGACCCAGTCGTTGGTTACTAACCAACAACAATCGGCGCCTGATCCGAATACTGGACTGAGATGTGCCCACGAGGGACAACCGTTGCGTCTGAGCGTCGCTCGCAACCGCCGCTCGCGACGGCCGCGGCGCCCGCTTAAGCGCCGCGGCGCAGGATGGGGTGCACCTCAGGGAAATCTGAGGCGCAGACGTGGGCGCTTACCCGATGTGGGCGCTTCGGCTTAGACGCATGCTGCAGGCATGCTCGATACCGCCCTCATCACACCACGGCGCCGCCTCCCGGGCGGCCGCCCGTTTCACCTGCAGCCGCCGTGCGTCGCAGCCTGCACCGCGCGGTCCGGCTCGTCGTCGCCGACGTGATCTGCAGCGCCGTGTACGGCCTGCTGTCGGTGACGCTGCTCGTCGTCAGTCATCGGCTCGGGGCCGGCGACGGCGGCTACGGGTTCTTGCTCGGCGCGCTTGGGGTGGCCTCGTGCTCCCGACCTCGCTCGGCGGGATCGTCGCAGGCTCGCTCGTCGCCGGCCCGCTCGTGTCGCTGCTCGGCGTGCAGGGCGCGCTGCTCAGCGCGGGGCTGTTCGTGCTCGGCGCGGCGGCGCTGCTCCTGCGCCGCCCCTTGCCGCCGCTCCGGGCGCCTGTGATTGCGCAGCCGAAGGCCGCGTGAGCGTCCAGACGTCGACCTCGGTCCCGCTCATCGGATGGACGACCCGCTCGGTCGGCGTCATGCCGAGCTTCGCGGCGACTCGCTGCGAGCGGGCGTTCTCGGGATGGATGATCGAGATCAGCTCGGGGAGCTGGAGATCGCCCACGGCGTGGTCACGCACCGCCGTCGCGCCCTCGGTCGCGAGTCCCCTGCCCCATGCGTGCCGCGCGAGGCGCCACCCGATCTCGACCCGCGTCGCGAGCACCGGTATGAACGTCGGGTAGCCGAGTCCGATGAATCCGAGCAGGTCGCCTGCGCGCTCGCCGGTGCGGGCCTCGGCCGCCCAGAAGCCGAAGCCATGCGCCTCCCAGTGCGCCGTGACGATTTCGTAGAACGCCGTCGCCGGGACCGGTGTTCGCGGTCGGCTGAGGTGGCGCGTCACCTCGGGATCGGCGTTGATCTGCGCCATCACGACCTCATCGGCGCGCCGCCAGGGGCGCAGCCGCAGGCGCCGGGTGAGGAGCTCCGGCGCCGCGCGGCGGGCGTCGCTGCGCCGCTGCTGCGAGGCGGCGCTCATCGCCCGAGCGCGTCGAGCACCGCCCGCGCCGACGGCGCGACCTCGGCCGGCAGGCGCGGCAGCAGCTCGCCCCACCCCGGCTGCTGCGCGATGGCCTCGCGGACGTAGCGGACCGCCGTCTCGAGGTCGCCGGCCGCAGCGGTCCCGAGCCCCGCCCAGAACCTCAGCTCATGGTTCTCCGGCGCGAGCTCGCTCGCCTGCCGGTACAGCCGGGCGGCATCCTCGTGGCGTTCCTCGTACACGAGCTCGTCCGCGCGGCTCGCGAGCTCGTAGGCGTCGTGCAACCGCAGCAGGCGGCGCAGTTCCGGCAACGGCTCCGGGTGGTCCTCGACGCGCAGCGACACGAGCGACTCCCACGGCTCGCCCGCCGCGGGCGCGACCAGGATCGCGGCGGATTGGCGACCGCGAATGTCGCCGCCGGCCGCCTCGGCCGCCTCGAGCGCCGTCAGCAGCCGCTCGGGGAACGGACCCTCGGCGGCCGTGTACGCCGCGAGCATCGACGGCCACACGGTGTCGTTGGCCATGATATTCGCCTGACAGGAGACCGCGTCGCCGACGACGTGGCCGGCGTAGGGCACGCAGCTCGCGCCGGTGTGCGCGGCGACGCCCCCGTGTGCGTCGACGATCGCGACCTGGCGCCCGGCGGCGCCGGGGTCCGCGGCGACGAGTTGGGCGAGCGCCTGCGTCGCATCGGCGCCGCGCTCGAGCAGAGTCAGGCCGTGCGGTCCATACGACACCTCAGCGTTGGCCTGCGTCGCGACCGCGCCGACGCCCGCGCGCGCCCACGGGACGATTGGGCCGACCGAGAACCAGTGCGACTGCACCGCGACGCCGAGCGCACCCGTGACCGGGTCGCGCGCGACGATCGAGTAGGTCCCTTGACGAGCGCGCTGGATGGTGTGCAGGATGGACGGGATCGCGCGAGGATATAGCGTGGCCGGCGCGGCGTCGGGCAACCTTTTGCCCCGGTGGAGGGGTTGAACAGGGTGATGATCGACTGGCCGACGACAGGTCGGGCGCGGGCGGAGTTCGAGCACTTCGTCGCCGGCGCCGCGGACGAGCTACTGCGGACCGGATACCTGATCGTATGGGACCTCGCTGAGGCGGAAGACCTCGTCCAGGAGACACTCGTGCGCGTCGCTCGACGGTGGCCGCGGGTGCGCCGGATGGAACATCCGATCGCGTACGCGCGGCGGATCCTCGTCAACCTCGCGCTCGACGGCGGTGAGCGCCGGACGCGCCGGCGCCGGGAACTCGACGTGGAGCTCGTCGGCGGGCGACCGGAGACGACGTCGGCGGACGCCGCCGCACGGGTCGCCGTCCGCGGCGAGCTGATCGCGGCAGTGGCGGCGCTTCCGCCGCGCCAGCGCGCTGTGCTCGTGCTGCGCTATTTCGTCGACCTCCCCGAACGCGAGGTGGCGGCTGCACTCGGCTGCTCGCTCGGCACGGTCAAGAGCACGGCCTCGCGCGGGCTCGCGCGGCTGCAACGGGAGCTCGGCGAGCCTGATCGTCAGCCATCCGTCGTACCCGACACCGGAAGGAGCAACCGATGATGCCGATCGAGGAACTCGAGGCGGAGCTGCGTGCCGCAATGGCGGAGCGGGCATCGCACGTGCCGCACGGTGCGCTCGCCGGGCTGCGCGCGATCGATTACCGCCCGCGCGGCCGCCGGCTTCGCCCACGGCTCGCGATCGGGGCGGTCGCATCGTTCGCCGGAGCAACGGCCGCGACGGTCGCGCTGGTCAGTTTCGGCGCGAGCGCGCCTGAGGCGTTCGCCGGCTGGACCCGCTCGCCGTCGCAGCCGACGCGCGCGCAGATCGCAAGCGCCGAGAGGGACTGCCAAAGCCGCCTGGTGGGCACGCCGTCGGCGATCGCGGCGAACGCAAAGCCGGTCCTGATCGACAGTCGCGGACCGTTCTCGTTCGTCATCTACGCGAGCGAGAACGCAACGGCCACGTGCATTGACGGGCCGCAGTTCACGTCGGTGCTGGGGGCCAACGGTCCGGGTGCGGGGGTCGCGCCGGCCGGCGAGATCCGGCTGATCTCGGAGCACCTGACGACGCGCGATGGCCACCCGTACTCGCTCGTCGAGGGTCACGTCGGCGCCGGCGTCACCGCGACGACGCTCGTGCTCGCCGACGGCACGAAGGTCACTGCGAGTCTCGCGAACGGGTGGTTTGCGGCGTGGTGGCCGGGGAGCCACGACGTGACCGCCGCCGAGATCACGACCGGGAGCGGGACGCGAACCGAGACGTTTCCGACCTCGCCCGCCCCACCCGCCGGCGCGAGCATCGTAGGGTTCGCCGGCGGCGGCACCGGGGGCCGCGCCCGCAGCGGCTTCACGAGCATCTCGTCGGCGCGCCGGTAGGGCGTGTGATACGCCTCCGGGCGTGAGCGCGATCGCGGTGCTCGGCCCCGGGGGCGTTGGCGGATTCGTCGCCGCCGCGCTCGCGCGCGCCGGCGAGGAGGTGACGGTGATCGCGCGCGAGCCGACCGCCGAGGTGATCGTGGCCCGAGGGATCGCGGTCCAGAGCGTACGGCTCGGCGAGTTTGTGGCGAGGCCGTCGGCGGTGTCTGAGCTGGCCGAGCCCGTCGACGTGTTGGTGGTGGCGACAAAGGCGACCGGTTTGCGACAGGCGTTGGGGCGAGTTGTGGCGACGGCGCAGCTCGTCGTGCCGCTGCTCAACGGGCTCGAGCACATGGCCGTCCTGCGCGATCGGTTCGGCGCCGGGCGCGTCGCCGCCGGCGTGATCCGGGTCGAGTCGGATCGGCCGGCGCCCGGGCGGATCGTGCAGACGAGCCCGTCCGTGCGGGTCGACCTGGCCGCCGATCACGCTGACCTGCGCCCGGCGCTCGAGGCGTTCGGCGCGAGGCTCGGGGGCGCGGGCATCCCCGTGCAGTTCGGACCGAACGAGGCCCAGATCCTATGGTCGAAGCTCGTGCGCTTGTGCGCGCTGGCGTGCACGACGAGCGCAAGCGATCGCCCGATCGGGTTCATCCGCAGCGACCCGGAATGGCGGGCCGCGCTGATCGGCTGCATCTCGGAGGCCGCCGCGGTGGCGAATGCCGACGGGGCTCGGATCGACCCGGCGGCGACGCTCGTTGAGCTCGAGGAAGCACACGCATCGCTCTCATCGTCGATGGCGCGCGACATCGCGTCGGGTCGCGAGCCCGAGCTCGACGCGATCGCCGGCGCCGTGATGCGGGCGGGGCGGCGACACGGGATCGAGTGCCCGACGATCGCACGGCTCAGCGCGGCGATCGCGGCGCGCGCCGGGCACGATCGCTGATGCCACGGGGTGTGGCGGCCGACGCCGAGCTCGCCGAGGGGTCGGGTGCAGGTGCAGGTGCGCTTTCGGGGTCGGGCGCGCGTTCGGGTGCGGGTGCGCGTTCGGGTGCGGGTGCGGGTGCAGTGCGAGTGCGGATCGGGTCTGCGCTCGGCACGCCCGGCCCTGCACAACGTGAAATGTCCGCGCCGGGTTCGACGTTTTGCCAGATAAGCACCGCCACGGTGCTTATCTGCACAAAGTTCGCGACGGCGGCGTTTGTTTTCACGTTGTGCCGGGCCAGGGTCGGGTCAGCCCCGGGGGGTCGGGTGAGCCCGGGGGGTCGGGTGAGCCCGGGGGTCGAGTGAGCCCGGGGGTCGGGTGAGCCCGCGGAGTCAGAGCGGCGGCTGGAGCGGGGGCGGCGCGCCGGGGCCGGGCGCGTGGGCCGGCTCGGCGATCTCCTCGGAGGCGACCGCGTCGACGACCTCTTCCTCCTGCTCGGCGACGCCCTGGTCGTGGTCGCCGTCGCACAGGATCCGGAACGCGCCGGTGACGCCGCCGTCGGCCTGGAGCACGATCCCGGGCAGGATCTCCTCACCCTCTTCGAGCCCGAGCCGCTCGATGTCGAAGTGGGTCATCCCGATCCCCCAGGTGTGGTGCCCGGGGTTCTCGCGGTCATGCGCAGCGACGCCTTGAGCGAGCCGCTCGAGCAGGTAGGCGATCTTGCTCGTTTCCGCCATCGGCGGTGACAAGCTTACCCGGCTAGGAGCGCTCGATCAGCTCGATTCTGTAGCCGTCCGGATCCCGGACGAAGCACAGCCGGTTGCCACCCTCACGCACCGTGTACGGCGGGCGCTCGGGCTCGATGCCCTGCCCGCCGAGGCGCGTGAGCGTGGCATCGAGGTCGGAGGTCGTGATCGCGATGTGGCCGTAGCCGGTCCCGATCTCGTACGGTTCCTCGCGTCCGATGTTGTAGGTGAGCTCGAGCCTCGGCTCGGGGCCGTCGTCGGGGAGTCCCATGAAGACGTTGATCGCCTCCTCGCGGATCGGGATCCGGCCGATCTCGTTGAAGCCGAGCGCGTTGTAGAACGCGACCGAGCGATCGATGTCGGTGATGCGGTAGCAGGTGTGGATCAGCGACATAGTGCGCGCAGGGTATCGTGTGCGCGCGGCCGCTGCGCAGGCGTTGCTGAGGGCGAGCGTGCTGTGAGGCCCGCCACCGTCTAGGATCGGAGCTCAGCATGATCATCGAGCGCTCCATGGACGACCGGTGGCTGTCGAACACCTACCTGGTCGCCGACGAACTCGGCTCGCACGCGGTCATGATCGACGCCGGCGGTCCGGTGGCGCCGCTGCTCGACGTGCTCACGCGGATGCGCTTTGTGCTCACCCACATCCTGCTCACACACCACCATCACGACCACGTCGCCGAGCTCGACGTGGTGTTGGAAGCGCACCCCGGCACGCCGGTGCTGATCCACGAGCTCGAGCGCGATCTCGTCCCGGGCGCCACCGGAACGATGCAGCCCGGCCAGCCGATCCACAGCGGCGCGATCGAGATCCAGCCCCTCCACACTCCCGGCCACACCGCCGGGATGCTGTCGCTGCTTGTCAACGGTACCGACGTGTTCACCGGCGACACGCTGTTCAAGGGCTCGGTCGGCGGCGTGCGCGCACCCGGCCACACGACGTACGCGGATCTCAAGTCCTCGATCATGGACACGCTGCTGACGCTGCCCGCCGAGACCCGGATCCATCCCGGCCACACCGACCCGACGACCGTGGCCGACGAGCTCGAGCACAACGCCTTCGTGCGGATCTGGCGCGGCCTGGACCCGGAGGGCAACGAGCCCTGCACGGCCCTCGGCGAGCCCGCCACGTTGATCCTGCTCGGCGAGGACTACGACGGCGGGCACAAGGCCTGGGTTCGCTGGCCCGACGGGTCGGACGACATCGTGCCGGGATCGCGCGTGCAGCGGGGCTGAGCGGCCGAACGCAAAGTTTCCTTCGCTACCCGACGGAAACGTTGCATGGCCGGCACCGACTGACGCCCGGATAGCATTCAGCGCGCAGTGGCGAAGGACAAGATCCCCACCTCACGCGTGGGGCGTACCGCCAGGATTGGGGGGCTTGCAGCCGGACAGGCGATCCGTCAGGCGGGAACCCGCGCAGCGAATGTCGCCCGGAGCAAGGAGCAGCGCGACGCCGCGCTCGAACGGCGCCACATCGAGGCGGCGGAGCAGATCGTCACCGCCCTGGGGACGATGAAGGGGGCCGCGATGAAGGTCGGCCAGGTGATGTCGTTCCTCGATGTCGGGCTCGTGCCGCCGGAGTATCGCGACGAGTTCCAGCGCAAGCTGGGAGCGCTGCGCGACGCGGCGCCGACGGTCACCTTCAAGGACATGCGCAAGGTGATCGACGAGGAGTTCGACGATCCACTCGGCGACGTGTTCGAGGAGTTCGACGAGGAACCGATCGCCGCCGCCTCGATCGGTCAGGTCTACCGCGCGACGCTCATGGACGGCCGGCGCGTCGCCGTCAAGGTCCAGTATCCCGGGGTCGCGGCAGCCGTCCGGGCCGACATGCAGAACCTCGGCCTGATCCTGCGCCTCGCAAAGCGGATCGCACCCGGGATGGATCCGAAGGCGATCGGCGACGAGATCCGCGAGCGGATCCACGAGGAGCTCGACTACGAGCTCGAGGCCCAGAACCAGCGCACGCTCGCGCGGATCTTCCGCGGCCACCCGTTCATCATGATCCCCGAGGTCGTCACGTCCTTGTCCCGCGAGCGCGTGCTCGTCACCGAGTACGTCGAAGGTCAGGGCTTCGAGGAGCTGAAGGCGCTCCCGCAGGAGGAGCGCGACCGAATCGGAGAGATCCTGTTCCGGTTCTACTTCGGCTGCAACTTCCGCCACCACCAGTTCTCGGGCGATCCCCATCCGGGGAACTCGATGCTGCTCGCCGACGGCCGGGTCGCGTTCCTCGACTTCGGCCTGTTCAAACGGATGCCGGCGGGCGCGGTCGAGCTCGAGATGGACGTCGCCCGCGCGATCATCGAGGGCGACACGGGCACGATCATGCGGCTCGGTACGGAAACCGGGTTCTTCCCCGAGCCGGACAAGTTCAGGCCGGAGCGCGTGCTCGAGCACTTCCGCGCGGCCACCTCGTGGTACACGACCGACGAGTACGTCGAGCTGACCCCCGAATACGCCACGCAGGTCCTGATCGACATGAGCGATCCCCGGTCGGAGTACTTCGGCTACCTGCGCCACGAATCCGCTCCGCCGGACCACCTGTTCGGACGGCGGATGGAGGTGCTGACGCTGGCGGTCCTCTCGCAGCTCTACGCTCGCGGCAACTTCTGTCGGATCGCCCGCGAATGGTTCTACGGCGACCCGGCCGAGACCGAGCTCGGACGTCAAGAGGCCCGGTTCTACGCGCGCGCGGCCGCGTAGATCCGTGCAGCGGCTACGGCGGTCACCCCCGTCGGACCGCCGCTCGCTACCGCCCTGCGGTGTTCACCGCAACCCCGGGCCCCGGGCTACCTGAGCGAAAGCTACTACACCCGCTGGATCTGTACCAGGCTTGTCGTGCCCGGCCGGCCGCTCGGGAGCCCAGCGGTGATGCCCACGCGAGCGCCCGACTTGACCCAGCCGAGCTCGACGACGCGGCGCGCCGCATCCGCGATCAGCGCCTCGGTGATCTCGTGGCGGCGCATCGACGCCGCCTGCACGCCCCACATGAGGCTGCAGCGGCGCACCGTCTCGCGCCCGGGCGAGAGCGCGTAAATCGGCACCTGCGGTCGATGCGCGGACAGCAGGCGGGCCGAGCGGCCGGACAGGGTCGGCACGACGAGCGCGGCGAGGTGCAGATCGCGCGCCGCCGCACACGCGCTGTAGGCGACGGTGTACGCGGCATCACGGGCGTCGCGCCGGACGCGCTCCTCGTTCCACATCCGGTACGGGAGCGTGTGCTCGGTGCGCTCGGCGATCGAGGCCATCATCTCGACGGCGCCGACGGGGTGTGCGCCGATCGCGGTCTCCTGCGAGAGCATCACGGCATCGGTGCCGTCGAGGATCGCGTTGGCGACGTCGGCGACCTCGGCGCGGGTCGGGCGCGACGAGGCGACCATCGAGTCGAGCATCTGGGTGGCCGTGATCGACGGCCGCGCGAGCCGCCCGGCGATCCGCAGCAGCTGCTTCTGGACGATCGGGACATCCTCGATCGGCAGCTCGATCCCGAGATCGCCCCGGGCGATCATCACGCAGTCCGCCGCGCGAATGATCTCCTCGGCGGCGTCGACCGCCTGCGGCTTCTCGATCTTCGCGATCAGCGGCAGCCGCGTGTGCTTGCGCACGCTCGTCACATCCTCGGCAGTCCGCACGAACGACAGCGCGATGAGGTCGACGCCGATCGATTCGCCGAACCGCAGCATGTCGAGATCCTCCTCGGGCACGGCCGGCAGTCCCCGCGTCGACCCCGGGATGTTCAGCCCCTGGCGCGACGCGACGGATCCGCCGATCTCGACCGCGGTCTCGATCTCCCCGCTGCCCGCCCTGACGGTCTCGACCCGAAGGCGGATCGCCCCGTCGGCGAGGTAGATCACATCGTTTCGTTCGACCGCGCTCGCGAGGCCTCCCCAACTCACCGACAGGCGCTCACCGTTACCGACGCCGTTGGATCCGCACATCAGCACCAGCCTCTCGCCGGGCTTGAGCTCGGCGAGGCCGTCCTCGACGGCCCCGATCCGGATCTTCGGCCCGGGCAGGTCCTGCAGAATCGCGACCTGCCGGCCGGCGGCCGACGCCGCGGCGCGCACGCGCTCGGCGTTCTCGGCATGCAGCTCGCGGTCTCCGTGCGAGAAGTTCAGGCGCGCGACATCGACGCCGGCCGCAACCATCCTGGTCAGCGTTTCGGGGTCCCTCGAGGCGGGGCCGATCGTGGCGACGATCTTCGTGCGGCGCATCGGATGGGACGCTACTCGACGAACCGTCCGTTCTCGTTAAGCACTTGTCCATCTACACCCATCCGTCCACCTTCCCTGAGGTCACAGATGAGGTCCCAGTGGAGCGCGGAGACGTTCGTCCCGCCGGTCTCGGGGTAGGAGCGACCAAGCGCGAGGTGCACCGTCCCGGCCATCTTCTCGTCGAGCAGGATCGCGCCGGTCGGGCGGTCGATGCCGGTGTTCGTGCCGATCCCAAGCTCGCCGAGGAACGCGGCGCCGTCGTCGATCGCCAGCGCCGAGCGCAGATAGTCCTCGCCCCTGTCCGCCCGCGCCTTGACCACCTTCCCCCGGTCAAAGGTCAGCTCGACTCCCGAGACCTCGACCCCGCGCGGGCTCGACGGGATCGTGAAGCGGATCGTGCCCGCGGCTGACGCCTCGATCGGGCCGGTGAAGACCTCGCCGCTGGGCATGTTGCGCTTGCCGTTTGAGTTGATCCAGGTACGACCGTCGACCCGGAGCCGCAGGTCAGTCCCGGGAGCCTCGATGTGAATCTCGTGCGCAGTCGAGAGGCGATCGACGAGCCGCTGCTGGCGCGCGCTCAGCTCGCGCCAGGCGGCGATCGCGTCGGGGCGGTCGAGGAACAGCGCGCGAGTGACGAACTCGGCGTACTCGCGCTCGCCCATCCCAGCCTGCTGCGCGAGCGCCGGCGTCGGCCAGATCGTGCCGCACCAACGAAGCGCCAGACGCGCCTCCTGGATCGGCTTGCGGGCGCGTGCCGCCCGCGCGATCAGTGCCGGATCGGTGCTGGCAAGCGCGCGCGTGTTCGACGGCGCCTCGATCCCGACGACCGCGTCAGCGGTCTGGACGTCGAGCAGGTCGAGTGACGGGAACCCGTCGAGATGGGCCTCGCGTGCATGCCGGTAGAAGTCCTCGGCCAGCTCGGCCGGTGAGAGGCGAATGACCGGCCACGCGTCGCGCTCGAGCAGGGCCACGTGCAGCGCGCGCACGAGCGGGAGCGCCCGCAGCGGCATCGCGACGAGTACCTGCTGACCGGGCTTCACCTCGAGGCACCAGTCGCACAGCAGCGCCGCAAACGCGTCGGGATCCGGTCCCCACCCGCGCCTCATGGAGCCTGCAACTCGGGAAAGTGCTCGGTGACGTGCGCGCGCAGCGTGTCGCGCACGAACTGCCGCTCGGCCTGCGACGCCATCCGGTAGCGGCCGAGCAACTCCTTCTGCCGCGACGTCTTGACGCCCGCGATCGTCCAGGAGACGGCAAGACGCTCGAACAGCAGCTCCGTCGCGCGCTGCAACGCGTCCTCGCGCTCAAGGCCGCCGCCCAGCACGCGCGCGTACTCCTGTCGGCTCGCGGGCGTCAGGGAGCCACGCAGCTCGAGGACGTTGCCGTCCGCGTCGACGTACCCACTCGTGGGTGCGGCGAGCTTTTCTCGCTGACGATGCCGGCGACCCACGTCTACCGCTGTCGCGGGTCACCCACTAGGCCGGGGCCGCCGCGGCCCGCTCGAGCTGGGCGCGGACATCGCCCGTGACCGGGTTCGCGTGGCCCGCCCACACGACCGAGGGCTCCAGCGCGGCGAGCTTGCGGATCGACGCGCGGGCCTGGTCGGTATCGATGTTGAACGCGGGGTGCGGCACGCGCGCCGCACCCTTGATCCCCGTCTGGGGGTCGAGCGTGTAGAAGCAGTCGGACACGAGCGCGAGTCGATCCGCGTCGCGGAACAGGCCGATCAGACCGGGGGCGTGGCCCGGGAGCTCGATCACCCGAAAGCCGGCGATCAGGTCGCCCTCCTGCACCGTGCCCGCGACCGTGACCTCGCCGCCGTCCCACACCGGCAGCAGCCGTCCGAGCAGCAGCCGCCCGTGCCGGCCGAGCTTTGACAGATCCCAGTAGTCGCGGAAGGCCGAACTCGATTCGGCGGCCGCGCGCTCAGCCGGATGGCAGTACACCGGCGCGTCGATGCCCGGCGCCGCGCCGCGATGATCCGCGTCGGCATGCCCGAGCACGATCCGCTTGATCCCCCCGAGGCGCGCCCCCGCAGCCCGGACCGCGCCCGTCATGTCGGAGATGCCGGCGTCGAACATCGTGACGGCGCCCTCGTGCTCGATCAGATAGACGTTCATCGTCCGCATCGGGAAGCCGCCGCGGACGATCCAGACGCCCTCGGCGATCCGCTCCGGCTCGGCCCCGTGGACCCAGGAGCGCACCTTCGTGCGCGCGTTGGCGAGCGTGGCGAGGCGGGCCTCCGCCGTCGAGCCGGCAGGCGGCAGGAAGCCGAGCTGGCGCGCGATCGCGCCGCTGTCGACATACGCTTCGTTGTGGCGGATCAGATCGTCGGTCACGGTGAGGACGTCGCAGCCCTCGATCTCGACCGGCGCGTTGTTGGGCGCGAAGCCCTGGAACAGTCCGGGCCCGGCGAACGTCCCGGTCGCGCGCCAGCGGACGGCGCTGCGGTTGCGATAGGTGGTCAGATCGAGGATCTCGAGCGTGAAATCAGGGAACGCGTCGTACAGCGCGGCGAAGTACTCGCGCACACCGCCGGGGGCGACGAGGTCCTGCTGGCCGACGAGCCGGTCGACCGCGCCCGGCGCCCACAGCGCGGTCGCGGCGTCGAGGTCATGGCGGCTGAGCGCCTCGAAGTACAGCCTGGCGATATCGGACGTGGTGGCCATCGGGGCGCCGCAGTCTACGCGCCACCAATATCGTGCGCCGCGTGAGCAGGCAACGAGAGCTCGGACGCGGGGAGCGGGTCCTGGCGGGACTGTGGCGGCTGCGCCTGCCGCTCCCGTGGCCGGGCGTGCCGCACGGCAACGCCTGGGCGATCGCCGCGGGCTCCGGGATCGTGCTCGTCGACACCGGGATGCACCAGCCCGGTTCGCTCGCGCAGCTGGAGCGCGCGCTCGACCAGGTCAACCTCCGGCTCGACCAGGTCAGCCTCGTCGTGTGCACCCACGCCCACTCCGACCACTGGGGACAGGCCGCGCCGATCTGCGAACGGGCGCGCTGCGAGCTGTGGATGCACCCCAACCACGAGCACGCCACCCGCAACGCCGACGATCCGGATGCCGCGGTCACCCGCCGGATCGAGGTGGCGCGCCAGAGCGGAGTGCCCGAGGACGCGCTGCGGCGATATGCCGACCGGGTGAGCGGGCTGCCGTCGGGGATCGCGCGCGTGGTCGCGCCCGATCGGGCGCTCGTGCCCGGCGTCGAGATCGAGACCGATCTCGGTGCGTGGAGCGTGCACGAGACGCCGGGGCACGCGCCCTCGCACGTCTGCCTGTTCCAGCGTGAGCGCCGGCTGCTGATCTCGGGCGATCACGTCCTCGGCCGAATCTCGCTGTACTACGACTACGGCTGGACGCCGGACCCCGTCGGGGAGTTCCTGGCGTCGCTCGATGTCGTCGACCGCTTGGACGCGCGGCTGGCGCTGTCCGGGCACGGCCGCCCGTTCGTCGACGTCCACGGCCACATCGAGGGCAACCGCGCGCTCGTCGGCGAACGCCTGAATGCGGTGCTCGCGGAGCTGGCCGCCGGGCCCCGGACCGCGCTCGACATCAGCCCCGGCGTGTACGGCGAGCCGCTGACGCAGTACAACGGCGCCTGGCTGCTCTCGCAGACGCTGTGCTACCTGCACCACCACGAGTCGCACGGCCGCGTGACGCGGGAGCCCGATGGTGGGCTCGAACGGTGGCGGCTGGCCGCTTGACCCATCAACCTTCACACGACTGTGTCAAGGTTGGTACAGTGCCCGCACCATGCGCATCGACGACATCATTGAGAGCTGCGACCACCCCGTCTTCTCCTTCGAGTTCTTCCCGCCGAAGACCGACGAGGGCGAGCGGCATCTGCGGGCGACGCTCGATGCCCTGCGTGCGCTCGAGCCGGATTTCGTCTCGGTCACGTACGGGGCGCTCGGCTCGACCCGGGACCGGACGGTTGACCTGACCCACTTCATCAAGCAGGACCTCGGCATCGAGGCGATGGCCCACCTGAGCTGCGTCGGCGCGACGAAGGCGGAGCTGGGGGTGATCCTCGATGGGATCGAGCGTGGCGGAATCGAGAACGTGCTCGCGCTCCGCGGCGATCCGCCGGCCGGCGAGACCGAGTGGCGCCCGCATCCGGGCGGGCTGCAGTACTCGACCGAGCTCGCGACGCTGATCCGCGGGCACTACCCGTTCTGCGTCGGGGCGGCGTGCTTCCCGGAGGTCCATCCCGAGGCACCCGACATGCGCGCCGACCTGCACTTCCTCAAGCAGAAGGTCGACAGCGGTGTGTCGTTCCTGATCACGCAGCTGTTCTTCGACAACGAGCTCTACTTCCGGTTTGTCGAGGAGGCTCGTGCGTTCGGCATCGACGTGCCGATCATCCCCGGGATCATGCCGATCACGAACGTCGCGCAGATCAAGACGATCACCGGTCGGTGCGGTGCCTCGATCCCGCAACGCCTGCTGGAGGCGCTCGAGTGGCGCGCCCCCGACGCCGAGGCCGTGCATCAGCTCGGCGTCGCCTACGCGACGCTGCAGTGCGCCGAGCTGCTCGCCCGCGGCGCCCCCGGGATCCACTTCTACACGCTCAACCGCTCGCACGCGACGCGCGCGATCCTGTCGGCGCTGCGGCTGCTGCAGCCGTGGGTCCGGCGCGAGGTCGTCAGGACTCAGAGCGCTCCGGCGGAATGATCTCGAGCGCGTGGGCGACCATCGGCGCGCCGTCGCGTTCGTAGCGGATGTCGACCTCGTCGTTGCGCTTGTAGGTTCCGATCCCCCAGAACCCGAGGAACCAGGCCCAGAACCCGAGCTTCTGACTGACGAGCTCACGGTCGAAGACGAGCTCGCCCGCGGCGATCCGGTAGTCGGTGCCGAGCTCCTGACGCACGCCGTTGACGTAGACCTCGAACGGCGAGCGGACGCCCGGCGGCAGTGTCACACGCCACTCGTCCGTCATCGGCGCAGATCCTCGGGCAGGAGCGACAGCACGGCCAGATCGACGCGCCGACCGCGCTCGATCCCGTAGGAGCGAAGCAGTCCCTCGTCGACGAAGCCGGCGGCCCGTGCCGCGTGCAGCATCGGTTGATTGTCGGGCTCGGTCAAGATCGCCAGCCGCCTCATGCCGACATCATCGAACAGCCAACGGGCGGCCAGCGTCAGCGCCCGCCGGGCAAACCCCCTGCCCCGCACCTGCGGCACGAGCCAGATCCCGACGTCCGCGCGCGCGTTGTCCCAGTCGAACTTGTGCACGATGAGCTGGCCGCGGCAGTCGTCCGACCCCGGCTCGAGGATCGTCAGCGTCGCGCGCACACCGGCGCGCCGCTCGCCCTCCGCGCGCTCCGAGCGCGTCCCGAGGTTGGCGCCGCTCGGCGGCCGATCCTCGCCGAGGCGGATGTGCAGCTGGGGGTCGTCCTGGTAGGCGATCAGGATCTCGGGGATGTCGCGTTCGGCTGCCATTCGAAGCGTCACGTGGCCGTCGCTGAGCGGCTCTTTCAGTGGGGGAATCGCGGGCATCTCCCGCGCACCGTACCCTGTCGCACCGTGCAATCGATCCCCTACAGCATCCGTCGATCCGAACGCGCGCGGCGCGTGCGGGTGACGGTCGACGCGGCGCGGGGGGTCGAGGTCGTGCTGCCCCGGCGCGCGCCCGAGCGGGAGGCCGCAGCCGCGATCCGCGAGCTGCGACCGTGGATCGAGCGGCGCGTGCAGGAGCTCGCGCGCGCTCGCGCGGCCGTCGTCGCGCGGGGCCAGACCGTTCCGTATCTGGGCACGTCGCTGTGCACGGTCAGCCAGCCCGGACGGACGCGCGTGCACCGTCGCGGGGACCAGCTGCTCGTCCCCGCCGGCCCCGAGCGGACGGCGGCGCTCGAGCGCTGGTACCGCCGTGCGGCCCGGGAGGAGATCGCGCCGCGGCTTGATCGCGCGTGCACCCAGGCGGGCAGCTCGTACTCGACGCTGACGATCCGCGGGCAACGGACGCGCTGGGCGAGCTGTTCGAGATCGGGCGCGATGAGCTTCAACTGGCGGCTGCTGCTCGCGCCCGAGCCGGTGCTCGACTACGTCGTCTGGCACGAGGTCTGTCACCTCGAGGTGATGGATCACTCCCCGCGGTTCTGGGCACTGCTGTCGCGGCGCTGCCCTCAGTACCGGGAGCACGCGCGCTGGCTGCGCCGTCACGGCGCGACGCTCGTGCTTTGATCCGCCGTGATGCGCGCGCTCGCGATCGTTCACCAGCCGGACGCCGGCCCCGGAGTGTTCGCTGATCCGTTCACGGCGCATCCCGACTGGGAGCTCGTCCCGTGGATGATCGCCGACGATCCCGAACCCCCCCTTGATCCCGACCGCTGCGACGCCGTGATGACGTTCGGCGGCGCGATGCACGCCGATCAGGAGGACGCCTACCCATGGCTCGCCGACGAGAAGCGGTTGCTCGCCGAGCTCCTCGCGGACGGGACGCCGCTGCTCGGTGTGTGCCTCGGAGCGCAACTGCTCGCCGCCGCGGCCGGAACCGACCCCCACCGGGCGCCCGCGCCCGAGATCGGCTGGTTCGACGTCGACGTGACCGCGGCCGGCGCGACCGATCCGCTGCTCGCTGCGCTCGCACCGCGCTTCAGCGCGTTCGAGTGGCACAGCTACGAGATCCCGCTCCCGCACGGGGCGACCGCGCTCGCGCGCTCCGAGCGCGTCCTTCAGGCCTACCGGATCGGCGATCGGGCATGGGGCATCCAGTTCCACGCCGAAGTGAGCGCGCAGGACGTCGATGAGTGGATTCTCGGCTATCACAGTGACGAGGATGCGCTGGCGCTCGGGCTCGACTGGCCCGCCCTGCGCGATCGGACCCGGGAACGGATCGAGGCCTGGAACGCACTCGGCCGCGGGCTCGCCGACCGCTTCCTCACGTGCGTCGCGGCATCGGTCCGCGCACCGTCTTGAGCGGCGACGAACCGGGCCGAGAAACGCACCGTGTTGTTTGTCTCCTTCTCGGCCAGGTTGCTCAGTTCGAGCGTCCGAACAGGCGCAGGAACAACAGGAAGATGTTGAGGACGTCGAGGAAGATGCCGGCCGCGATCGGGATCGCCTCGTCGCTGCCGGCGCGCCGCAGGCGGTTGAAGTCGACGACGACGTAGAGGCCGAAGATCGCGAGGCCGACGAGCGCGTACGCCGTGTACGCCGCGGGGATGTGCACGAAGATCAGCACGACCCCGGCGGCGATCAGCCCGAGCAGCAGCCAGAACAGGATCCGGTACAGGAACGACAGATCGCGGCGCACGGCGTAGCCGCCGGCCCCGAGCGCGCCGACGAACAGCGCCGTCGCGCCGAACGCCTGCCGCACGGCGGTCGGATCGGTCGCGGCGTAGTAGTTGACGGTCGTCGCGACGCTCGCGCCGATCAGCAGTCCGAACCCGAACAGCAACACGAGCGCGAGCCCGTTGTTGCCGCGGGCGTTGGCGACGTTCAGGCCGATCAGGCAGCCGAACGCGAGCAGCCAGGCGATGAACCACCCGGCGCCACCCCAGCTGCGCGCGACGTAGACCCCGAGGGTCGCGAATCCGACCGTGACCGCGACGAGCCCCATCACCCGGCCGAACAGGGCCGGCGTGCGCGCGGCCGCGCGACGGTCTGCGTATGCGGTGGCGCTCATCGAGCAACACGATAGGCGAGAGCGCGCCGGAGCGCCCGATACGGGGTCTCGCCCTTGCGCTGCTCGACGACTTCGCGCCGGACGCGACCGATGTATGCCTCGGTCGAGCCGTCGCCGCGCACGTCGACCCCGGCGTGGACCTTGGGCAGCAGCCGCTCGGGCCCCGACAGCTCGATCCGCGCCGCGACCTGCTGAATCGGCTCGAAGCGGCGGATCTTCGCGTCGATCGTGTCGCGGCCACGCGGCGCCTGGAGCGACAGCTGCCGGGCCCGGGCCTCGGCCGCGTCGAGTGCATCGGCGAGCTGGTCAAAGCGCGATCGTTCGACCCGCGGGCCCGTGCGAACTGTCAGCTTCCACGGCACGGCCGCGATCATCGCAGGCAGCCGGGCGCGTGGTCCTCGTCACACGTCGGCGTCAGGCGCGCTTGTCCATCGGCACGTACTCGAGCTCGCGCGGACCCGTGTAGATCTGGCGCGGGCGCGCGATCTTCTGCTCCTTGTCATCGATCATCTCGAGCCATTGCGCGATCCACCCGCTCGTGCGGCCGATCGCGAACATCACCGGGAACATCTCCATCGGCATCCCGAGCGCCTCGTAGATCAGGCCCGAGTAGAAGTCGACGTTCGGATACAGCTTGCGCGAGACGAAGTAGTCGTCCTCGAGCGCGATCTTCTCGAGGTCGGTGGCGATGTCGAGCAGCGGGTTCTTGCCCGTCACCTCGAACACCTCGTCGCACGCGCGCTTGATGATCCGCGCGCGCGGATCGAAGTTCTTGTAGACCCGGTGGCCGAAGCCCATCAGGCGTTCCTTGCCCGCCTTCACGCCGGCGATGAAGTCCGGGATGTTGTCGGTCGTCTCGATCCGGCGCAGCATCCGCAGCACCGCCTCGTTGGCGCCTCCGTGCAGCGGGCCGTACAGCGCCGCGACGCCCGCGGCGACCGCCGAGTACGGATCGACCTGGGAGGAGCCGACGCTGCGCACGGCGCTCGTCGAGCAGTTCTGCTCGTGATCGGCGTGGAGGATGAAGAGGACGTCGAGCGCGTGCTCCAGGCGGGGGTCGGGCTCATACTTCAGCTCGGTCATCTTGTAGATCATCGAGAGGAAGTTGCCGGGGTAGGTGAGATCGTTGTCCGGGTACACGTACGGCATGCCCCGGTTGTGGCGGTAGGAGAACGCGGCCAGCGTCGGCATCTTCGCGATCAGCCGAATGATCTGCATGTAGCGGATCTCGGCGTCTTTGATCGCGCTCGCCTCCGGATAGAACGTCGAGAGCGCGCCGACCGACGCGAGCAGCATCCCCATCGGGTGGGCGTCGTAGCGGAAGCCCTGCATGAACTCCTTGATGTTCTCGTGCACGAACGTGTGGATCGTGATCTGGTGCGTCCAGTCGTCGAGCTCATGCTGGGTCGGCAGCTCGCCGTGCACGAGCAGGTAGGCGACCTCGAGGTAGTTCGACTTCTCGGCGAGCTGCTCGATCGGGTAGCCGCGGTACTCGAGAATCCCCCTGTCGCCGTCGATGAATGTGATCGCCGAGCGGCACGACGCCGTCGCCATGTAGGCCGGGTCGTACGTCATCAATCCGAAGTCGTCGTCGCCCGTCTTGATCTTCCGGAGCTCCGTGGCCCGGATCGTGTTGTCCTCGATCGGGATCTCGTACGTCTTGCCGGTGCGGTTATCGGTGACGGTCAGCGTGTCGCTCGCCGTGCCTACATCGACACCTTCCTGTCGGCGTGTCTCGGTGGTCATGGCACTCCTCTTGCGCGGTTGCCGGGCGAAGGTCTCCGGGCGCAGAGCGCCCTGCCGTCTCCAGGACTCTAGTACCCGGATGCCGTGGGCGAGAAGCGGGTTCTACTTGCTCGTCGCGATCGCCATCGCGATCGTCGCGACGACGAGCACGACGCTCACGCCCATCACCGCGCGCTCGCCGCGCACGTTGAACGGGAAGCTCGGCCGCGTCAGGCCGATCGATGCGAGCACGACGGCCCACCCCGCCAGCACCAAGCCCGCCACATAGAACGGAACCTTCGACGGCTCGGAGGCGGCAATCACCAGTGACAGCACGGCGCGAGCCTATCCGATCTCGTCGTCGCCGGGGCCGCCGGGAGCGCCGGTGCGCCGTGTCGGTCATCGGCGCGCAGTCCGCCAGCGAGCGCGGATCGTCCGCCTCGCGAGCAGCGCCTCAGTGACCCATCGTGCGCGCCCGCGCTTTCACGGTACGCACGCGGGCGGGCGGCTGCGGCGGCGGATCGCCGTGCGGTCCGCGCCGCGGACGCCGCGGAAACGGCTTGCGCGGGTGGACGCGCCGGCGGCGCTTGAGCCCCCCGTCGTCGTCCGAGGAGGACGGCTGCTCCGGCTCCTGCTTGATCGCCCACCAGACGATGTAGATGAGCGCAGCAAGCGGCAGCTTCAACGCCAGCATCAGCCACAAAAATCCCCACGTCACGCCAGCGGCGATCCTACCCATAATCGGCGCAGAAGTCACGACCGATCGGGATATCCCGATCGGCCGTCGCCCGGGTCAGCCGCGCAGGGCAATCGGCTTCTCGCTGAAGCGGGTGATCCGCCCCAGCTCAGCGACCCGATCGGACAGCTCGTCACTCGTCAGACGGGCCACGCGTTCGGTGCCGAACTCCTCGACGTTGAACGACGCGATCGCGGTTCCGTACGCCATCGCGCGGCACAGCAGGTCGTGGTCGAGCTCGTCGTGCGGGTGCGCCGCGATATAGCCGACGAAGCCGCCGGCGAAGCTGTCGCCGGCGCCGGTCGGATCGACGACGGTCTCGAGCGGGAACGCCGGGAGCCCGAAGAACCCCTCGTCGGTGACCATCGCAGCGCCGTATTCCCCCTGCTTCGCGACGACGACGCGCGGGCCCCATTCGCGGATCCGGCGGGCCGCGCGGATCAGGTTCGGCTCCTGCGTGAGCTGGCGGAGCTCGGCGTCGTTGAGCATCAGGCAGTCGGCGTCGGAGATCGCGGCGATCAGCGAGTCGCGGGCGGTCTCGATCCACAGGTTCATCGAGTCGAGCGCGACGAACCGCGCGTCGGCGCACTGGGCGCGAACCTCGCGCTGCAGGTCGGGCTGGATGTTGGCGAGGAACAGGACGTCGGCCGACTTGGACTCGTTGGAGAGCTTCGGCTGAAACTCCGCGAACACGTTCAGCTGCGTGTCGAGCGTCTCGCGGTCGTTGAGATCCCACCCGTAGACCCCGCGCCAGAAGAATGTCTTGCCGCCGGGCACCCGCTCGATGTCGTCGGTCGAGATGCGGCGCGCCTCGAGCACGGCCAGTTCGTCGTCGCCGAAGTCCTCGCCGACCGGGCCGACGATGTGGACGTGGTCGAAGAACGACGCGGCCAGCCCGAAGTGCACGGCGGAGCCGCCGAGCATCTTCTCTCGCGAGCCGAACGGCGTCGTGACGGCGTCGAACGCGATTGAGCCAACAACAGTCACCGGCATGGGGCGCAAGCGTAGCGTGGCGCGCGAGGGGCCGGTTCCCATAGGCTGCGTCGTGGATGCGCGCAATCCAGATCTCCGAGTTCGGCGGACCCGAGGTCCTGCAGCTGGTCGAGCTGCCGACGCCCGAGCCGGCCGACGGCCAGGTCCTCGTCAAGGTGAGCCGCGCCGGGCTCAACTTCGCTGACACGCACCAGCGCGAGAACACGTACCTGTCTCGGGCGACCCTCCCCCTGATCCCGGGAGCCGAGGTCGCCGGCACCCGGGTCGACAGCGGCGAGCGCGTCGTCGCGATGTGCGGGACCGGCGGCTACGCCGAGTACGTCGTGGTGCCGGAGTCGCAGGTCTTCCCGATCCCGGGCGGAGTCGACGAGGGCACGGCGCTGGCGCTGCTGCTCCAGGGACTGACGGCCTGGCACCTGTACAAGACGTGCGCTCGCATCGGCGGCGGCGAGGCCGTCGTCGTCCATGCCGCGGCCGGCGGCGTCGGGTCGCTCGCCGTCCAGCTGGGCAAGCCACTCGGCGCGGGGCGCGTGATCGCAACGGCCTCGACGCCGGAGAAGCGCGAGCTGGCGCTGTCGCTGGGCGCCGATGCGGCGACCGACGCCTCGCCGGAGGGGATGACCGAGCGCTTGATCGAGTGCAACGACGGCCACCGCGTCGACGTCGTGTTCGAGATGGCGGGCGGGGCGGTGTTCGAGCAGTCGCTCGCCGCGCTCGCCCCGTTCGGCCGGCTCGTCGCCTACGGGGGCGCGTCGGGCACGATGAACGAGGTGGCGACCGGCGCGCTCATGCAGAAGTCGCGCGCGGTCGTCGGCTTCTGGCTCGTGCACTGTCTCGGCCGGCCCGAGATGGTGCAGGACGCCCTCGCCGACCTGTTCTCACGGGCGGCGCGCGGTGAGCTGCGGGCCGTCATCGGAGCGACGTATCCGCTGAGCGACGCAGCCCAGGCCCAAAGTGAGATGCAGGCCCGCCGAACGACCGGCAAGGTGCTGCTCGACCCGGCGGGGTAGGCAGCCGCACGCAGACTTATTCCCGCTACCCGGGAAGAAGTTTGCGTGCGATCGAATCACGCCTTCGGTACGACGAGCACCGGGCACGGCGCGATGTGGAGCAGGCGCTGTGTGACGCTGCCGAGCAGCAGGCCGCTGAAGGCTGTATGCCCGCGGGTGCCGACGACGATCAGGTCGGCGCCCTCCTCCTTCGCGACCTGGGCGAGCGTGTGCGCCGCGCCGGTGGTGCCGCCGTGGACGATCTGCAACTGCGCGTTGATGCCCTGCTCCCCGAGCTCCTTCGCCTGCTTGGTGACCTTCACCTGGCGCTCGTCCTCATCGGCGTCCTGGGTGTACGCGCCGCGCGCGCCCGGACCGGCGAGCAGCTCGACGCTGTGCACGACCAGCAGCTGAGAGCCATTCTGCGAGGCGAGCGTCTTGGCCAGGTCGAGGGCGCGATCGGCCGAGTCCGATCCGTCGGTTCCCCAGATGATCTTCTTGAACATAGAGCTTCACTCCCGGTCGAGCTGAATTGGTCGGGCGACCCTACCTATACGTCAAGGTGGGCTGCAAACGCACGCGTTCGCCCTTCGGGTCGTACAGCGGCTCGCGTGTGACCGCGCCGGCGATCCACTGGCCGAAGATGTCGATCTCGACGGGCGTGCCGAGCTCGACGTCCGCCGGCAGGTACGCGTACGCGATCGAGCGGTCGACGCTGTAGCCGTAGCCGCCGCTCGTGACCCGGCCGCAGACCGTGCCCTCGATCTGGACAGGCTCGTTGCCGAGGGCGACCGCGCGTGGATCCTCGAGCACGATGCAGCGCAGGCGCCGTTCGGGCCCGCGGGCGCCCGCCAGCGCGTCTGAGCCGATGAACGTCTTATCGGCGCGCACGCAGAAGCCCAGTCCGGCCTCGTACGGCGTCTCGTCGGGCGTGATGTCGGCCGCCCACACGCGGTAGCCCTTCTCGAGCCGCAGCGAGTCGATCGCACGGTAGCCGCCGGCGAGCAGGCCATGCGGCTCGCCGGCCTCGAACAGCGCGCGCCAGAGCCCGGCGCCGTACTCGCTGGGGCAGTACAGCTCCCAGCCGAATTCGCCGACGAACGTCACCCGTAGGGCGCGGACGGGAACGTCGCCGACCGCGATCTCGCGCATCGACATGAACGGGAAGTCGAGAGGGTCGGGCGTCAGCGACGCCAGGATCTCGAGCGCGCTCGGACCCCAGAGGCCGAAGCACGCCCACCGCGCGGTCACGTCGCTGAGACGGACCGAGCCGTCGTCGGGGATGTGCTTGCGGATCCAGCTCGCGTCGTGATTGCCGAAGGCGGTGCCGGTCACGATCTGGAAGACGTCGGGCTCGACCCTCGTGACGGTGAAGTCGCACTCGATCCCGCCGCGCCGGTTGAGCATCTGCGTGTACGTGATCGCGCCGACGTCGCGCGCGACGGCGTTGTCGCACAGGCGCTCGAGCAGCTCGGGCGCGCCCGGACCGGACAGCTCGAGCTTCGCGAACGAGGACTCGTCGAACAGGCCGGCGGCCTCGCGGGTCGCGCGATGCTCGGCGCCGATCGCGGGCGACCAGTGCATTCCCGCCCAGCCGCGCGGGCGCAGCGACTCATCCCCGCGGGCCGCGTTGGACTCATACCAGTTGACCCGCTCCCACCCGGACTTCTCGCCGAACGCGGCGTGATGGTGGCTGTGCCAGGCGTACGCGCTCGAGGTTCGGAGCGGTCGCCCGGCCTGCCGCTCGTGGCCGGGGTAGCGGATGTCGTAATAGGTCTCGTACACCTCCTTGGCCCGTTTGAGCGTGTAGCTCGGGCTGCGGTAGTGCGGGCCGAAGCGGCGGATGTCCATCTCCCAGACGTCGAGCGACGGCTCGCCGTCGACGATCCACTCGGCCATCACCTTGCCGATCCCGCCGCCGCCGGCCAGCCCGTGGGCGCAGAAGCCGGCGGCGACAAAGAAGCCGCGGACGTCCGTCTCGCCGAGGCAGAACTCGTTGTCGGGGGTGAATGCCTCGGGGCCGTTGATCAGCCGGGTGACCTTGACCTCCTCCATCGCCGGGACGCGCCTGGAGGAGTTCTTCGCGATCTCCTCGAACCGGGGCCAGTCCTCCTCGAGCAGGCGCCCGTTGAAGTCGGGCGCAATCCGGTCGACGAGGTGCTCGTCGAGCGCCCACGGCGCGCTGTCGCGCTCGTAGCCGCCCATCACGAGCCCGGCGCCCTCCTCGCGGAAGTAGACGAGGTTGTCGGGGTCGCGCAGCGTGGGCAGGTGCTCACCCGGCGCGCGGTCGCGGAACGGCTGCGTGACGAGGTACTCGTGCGCGAACGGCACGATCGGGACGCGCACGCCCGCAAGTCGTCCGATCTCCGCCGCGAACATGCCGCCGGCGTTGACGACGATCTCCGCCTCGAGCTCGCCCCACTCGGTGCTGACGCCGCGGACGCGGTTGTCCTGCACCTGGATCGCGTTGACGCGCGTGTGGGTGAAGATCCGGCAGCCGCCCTGCCGCGCGCCGTCGGCGAGCGCGTAGGTGAGCTGCGACGGGTCGAGATAGCCGTCGGTCGGCAGGTAGGACGCGCAGCGCACGCCGTCGGTGACCATCAGCGGGAACAGCTCCTTGGCCTCGTCGGGCGAGAGCAGCTCGAGTGGGAGGCCGAACGTCTTCGCCCACGCGACCTGACGCATCACCTCCTGCTCGCGCTCGGGCGTGCACGCGAGCCTGATGCCGCCGCACTGGACCCAGCCGCAGTCGAGCTTGCGGTAGAGCTCGACCGAGTCCATCATCATCCGGGTCAGCGACACACTCCCGCGCAACTGCCCGACCAGCCCGGCTGAATGGAATGTCGACCCGCTTGTCAGCTCGTTGCGGTCGACGAGGATGACATCCTGTTCGCCGAGCTGCGTGAGGTGGTAGGCGATGGAGGCGCCACCGACGCCGCCACCGATAATGACGACGCGAGCCCGATCCGGAAGTTGGCGAGGCCTAGCCACATGAAACAACGGTATAGACCATTGGGCGTAACGGTATAGTGCATTTGGAGATTCGGTGTCAAGCGGGCCACAGGATCCTCACAACTGGACGATTGATCGCGACTCCAAAGTCCCGGCGTGGGCGCAGATCGAGGAGCGACTGGTCGAGCTGATCGAATCGGGCCAGCTCGCGGTCGGCGACCGGCTGCCGTCGGAGCGCGAACTGGCGGCGTGGGTCGGGGTCAGCCGGCAGACGGCGCGCGCGGCGCTCGACTCGCTCGCGCGCCGCGGCCTGCTCGAGCGCGGTGTCGGGCGCCGGGGAACCTCCGTCGCACGGACGACCCTCGTCCATGACCTCGGCGAGTTCGCCGGGTTCACCGAGATGGCCCAGCGACAGGGCCGCTCGGCGACCGCGCGGATTCACGCGATCAACGAGCTGCCGGCGCCGGCCGGGGTCGCCGACGTCCTCGAGATCGCGCACGGCGACCCGGTCTACCGGATCGCACGGGTGCGCTTGGCGGACGACGAGCCGCTGACGTTCGAAGATTCCTGGGTCCCCGCTGCGCGGTTCCCGGGCCTGCTCGACCACGACATGCGCGGCTCGCTGTATCAGCTCATGCGCGACCAGTACAACTCCGCCCCGGTCCGCGCGATCGAACGGCTCGAACCGGTGATCGCCGGCGCCGAGCACGCACAGGCGCTCGGGATCCCGCCGGGCTCACCGCTGATGCTGCTCGAGCGGGTGGCCTACGCAGCCGATGGGGTCCCGGTCGAGTTCGCCCGCGATCACCATCGCGGTGACCGGGCTCAGTTCGTCGTCGAGGTGTCGACCGGGATCGACCGCTGAGCGGCCCTGCGGGTGGGGCCGCTGCCTCGCGGACGGGGCCTGTTCTTGCCCGGACGAGGCCTGTTCTTGCCGGGTGCGAGTCGGTCTGCTGCCGGCTGGCGCCGAGTAGCGGCCTTCGGCCCGGCCTGGGTGGGAGATCTGCCCGGAATGAGGCATTGAAGGGTGGGTGCGGTCTGCCCGGGCGGCATAACGTGAAAATCCTTCCCCGCGTCACGGATTTTGGCCACATAAGCACCGTGGCGGTGCCTTTCGTGAAAACCGTCGCACGCGGCGCGCACTTTTTCACGTTGTGCAGGCCCGTAGGCGCCCAGCACCCACCCCTTCCCCAGCCAGATGCCGGGCATCCGTCCCACCCAGGCCCGGCCGAAGGCCCCTACTCGGCGTCAGCCGACACCGCCCCGAACCGCGCCCAGCCGGCAGTTATTGAGTCTCGACCGCCGGAGGGCGGCCGGAGGCGGCCCACAGCGCAAACGCCGCGATCGAGGTCGCGTCGGACAGCGCGCCCGGGAGCTCGGACAGCGGGCGGCGCCCCACGGTGATGTGCTCGTCGGGGTCCGGACGGCCCGCCGAGGCCGTCAGCCCGCGCGCCTCGAACACGTGCACAAGCTCGGTCGAGTACGCCGGGGCGGCCCAGAACGTGCCGAGCAGGCGCCACTGAACTGCGGCCAGCGAGCACTCCTCGCGGAGCTCGCGGGCGGCGGCCTGCGCGGCGTCCTCGCCGGGCTCGAGGCAGCCGGCCGGCAGCTCCACGGTGGGATCGGCCGTGCCGGGACGGGGTTGGATCACGACGACGGCATCGGGGCCGTCGAACGCGACGATCGTGACCGACTCCGGGTGCTCGATCAGCATCGGCGCGCGCAGCCTAGGCCGCCGACGCCGCCGCGAGCCACCGCTCGAACCGCGGGTCGGCGGCCGCCCGCTCGAGCCGATCGAAGTGGCGCTCGGCGTAATCGCCGAAGTCGAAGTCGAGCTCGGAAATCGCGCCCTGGACGACGCCCCAGGCGGCCTCGCGCGCGTCGGACATCAGCCGCATCAGCTGGAGCGCAGCGACCCGGGCGGCGGTCGGCGGCTCGTCGTAGTAGGCGGCGAGCAGGCGCTCGTGCGCGCCGTCGTCGAACTCGTTGTTGACCGCGAGGTTGCCGAGGTCGAACAGCCGGTGGCCGATGCCGGCGTACTCCCAGTCGACGAGCATCACGGGCGGCCCCTCGCTCGACTGCACGCGCAGCAGGTTGGCGGCCAGCAGGTCGTTGTGGCAGGGAACGGGATCGCTCAGCGGCAGCGCCCTGGCGATCCGCCCGGCGAGATCCTCGGCGAGCGTGTACCGGGGCGGGAGCACGCCCCCGCGCTCGGCGACGGTCTGGGCATAGGAGGCGAGCAGCTCCGGCACCCAGAACCGGACGGGCAGCTCGATCCCGCTGTCATGGAACGCTCGCAGCGCGCGCGCGACGGGCTCGGGGCCTGCGCGCAGCTCGTCGCCGTCGATCGGCGTGCACACGACGAACCGGGTGAGCAGATAGCGCTCGTCGGCCGCTGCGACCGCGGGAGCGATTCCGAGCGCAGCCGCCGCCTCGTTCGCGATCCGCTCGGCGTCACGTCGGATGCCCAGCAGCTCGGTGTCCTTGCCCGGCAGGCGCAACACGTAGTCGTCGCCGCCGAGACGCAGACGGTAGTTGCGGTTCGTGATCCCGCCCTCGAGCGGCTCGGGCGGCGCGGCGGCCGGTCCCAGCCGCTCCGCGAGCCCCTCGACGATCGCGCCGATGTCGGTCATCAGCGCGGAAACCTAGCGCCTAAGGCCCGATTCCTATACCTTCACCGCCCATGCCTGGAGAGATCATGAGCATCGAACAACTGACTGCACGCGTCGACCGCGGCGAGATCGACACCGTGCTGCTTGTCCTCACGGACATGCAGGGCCGGCTTCAGGGCAAGCGCCTGACGGCACGCCACTTCCTCGAGGAGGTCGCCGAGCACGGCGCGGAGGGATGTAACTACTTGCTCGCCGTCGACGTCGACATGAACACGGTCGAGGGCTACGAGATGTCCTCATGGGAGAAGGGCTACGGCGACTTCGGCATGCGACCCGACCTCTCGACGCTGCGCCCGGTGCCGTGGCACGAGGGGACCGTGATGTGCCTCGCGGACCTCGAGTGGGCCGACGGCACCGAGGTCAAGGCGTCGCCGCGACAGGTGCTCCGCGCCCAGCTCGCGCGGCTGGCGGAGCGCGGCTGGAGCACGAACGCGAGCACCGAGCTCGAGTTCCTCGTGTTCCGCGACAGCTACGAGGACGCATGGCGCAAGGGCTACCGCGAACTCGACCCGGCGAACCTCTACAACGTCGACTACTCGATGCTCGGAACGTCACGGGTCGAGCCGCTGATCCGCCGGATCCGCAACTCGATGGCGATCGCGGGGCTGTCGGTCGAGAACTCCAAGGGCGAGTGCAACTACGGCCAGCACGAGATCAACTTCCGCTACGCCGACGCGTTGCGGACGGCCGACGAGCATTCGATCTACAAGAACGCCGCCAAGGAGATCGCCGCGCAGGAGGGCATGTCGATCAGCTTCATGGCGAAGTACAACGAGCGCGAAGGTTCCTCGTGCCACATCCATTTCTCGCTCGCCGACGACAAGGGCGCGGTGTTCGCGAATGACCGCGCGACGTTCGAGTCGTTCCTCGCGGGGCAGCTCGCGTGCCTGCGCGAGCTGACGCTGTGCCTCGCGCCGAACATCAACTCCTACAAGCGCTACGCCGAGGGCTCGTTCGCTCCGACCGCGGTGGCGTGGGCGGAGGACAACCGGACGTGCGCGCTGCGCGTCGTCGGGCACGGCCCGGCGCTGCGCTTCGAGCATCGCGCGGGCGGCTCTGACCTCAACCCCTACCTCGCGCTCAGCGCGATCATCGCCGCCGGCCTGCACGGTGTCGACAATCGGCTCGAGCTCGAACCGCCGTACATCGGCAACGCGTACCTGGCGACCGACAAGCCGCGACTGCCGACGACGCTGCGCGACGCGCGCGACCTGTTTGCCTCGAGCGAGGTCGCGCGGGCCGCGTTCGGCGACGAGGTGGTCGACCACTACGCGCATGCCGCGACGATCGAGCTCGATGCGTTCGAGTCGGCGGTGACCGACTGGGAGCACTTCCGCGGATTCGAGCGGTTGTGAGCGACGTGATCGACTCGCCGGCCGCCGTCGCCCCGCTCGAGTCGGTCGCCTCGCTGGACACCGTGTTCGCCCCGGTCCGCTCGCAGACCGCCTTCGAGGAGACGGTCGAGCGGCTCGGGACGGCGATCAAGCTGGGTCTGCTGCCGCCCGGCACGCGGCTGCCGGCCGAGCGCGAGCTGTGCGCGCGCTTCGGGATCGCGCGTTCGACGCTGCGCCAGGCGCTCGTCGCGCTCGGGCAGAGCGGCCACCTCCACGCGACCCGCGGACGCGGCGGTGGCACGTTCGTCGCCGATCCGCAGCCACCTGCAACGCCGCCCTCGCCGGACGTGATCGCCCACTGGCGTGACATCTGCGACGAGCGGATGGCGGTCGAGGTCGGCGTCGCGGTGCTCGCCGCCGAGCGTGCCGAGTCGGAGCTGCTCGACGGGCTCGACGAGCTCGTCGTGGCGATGGATGTGATGCTCGACGACTTTCCCGCCTACCGCCAGGCCGACGTCCGCTGGCACGTCGGCCTCGCCGAGACGACCCACAGCCCGCGCCTGGTGACGGCGATGACCGAGGTCCAGGGCGCGATGACGGGGCTGATCTCGCACATCGCCCACCCACCCGAGGTGCTCGACTCCGCGAACGCCCAGCACCGCCACGTGCTCGCCGCGGTCCGCCGCCACGACGAGGCGAGGGCTGCACGCGAAATGACGGAGCACCTGCGCGGCACCGAGCACGTGCTCGCCGGCCTGTTGCCGAAGGCCGGCGGCGTACAAAGCTCGCAAGCCTTGACTTCCGTCGCACGGCCTGCATATCGTTTCGCCGCTAAGGACGGACCATAAGACCTTTTGCCTGAGGAGGGGCCGGACAGGTCGACCGATAGCGCGCCCCGCTGGGCTCGGCGACGTCCCAGATCTCCTACACGGCGTCGAAGGGCGGCGTGCTTGCGCTCTCGCGCGAGCTGGGCGTGCAGTTCGCAAAGCAGGGCGTGCGCGTCAACGCGCTGTGCCCCGGTCCGGTCGACACGCCGCTG
>DATKOY010000264.1:0-19989 GCA_035524415.1 Solirubrobacteraceae bacterium
CCCGCCTCGAACACGGTGATCTCATGGTCGCGGTGCAGGAGGTGCGCGACCGCGAGCCCGGAGATCCCCGCGCCGATGATCGCGACCCTCATCGCTGTTGCCCTCGCGGTCGTGCCATTGCCCCTCGTAATTCGCGGCGCGTGCCTCGATGGATCAACGGCAGCGTATGCAGATTTCTGCCCGCGCGCCAGCGGTCCCGATCGCAGCCGGGATCTTCCTCGACATCTTCAACATCTTCCTGTTCATGCTGCGCCTGCTCGGCGGCGGGCGTAACTGATCCGCCGCGCCGGTCGCGGTTGGTTCGGGGCCGGCGAGAGAACCGATTCGCAGGCCCCTGCGTATACCGGGTTGATGACCCGTGTTCGTCAGTGTGACGAATGTCGCAAGGCGCGGCCGCGGCGCGCGCTTAGGCTGCGGCCACGATGACGGACACGGTCATCACCTGGAGCGAGAGAGACGGTACGGGGCACGTTGGCGCCGTCACTCGTTTGGGCAAGTGGGGGGCACGGGCTGGGGTCGCAGTTCATGGGGGCAGCACGCCGAGCACCGGGGCTTCGCTCGGCGCCTACAAGCGTCCGTTGGACGCACGGGCACGACGGGCTCCAGGCGGATTGGGGATCCGCCTGGAGCAACCCGTGCTGTGAGCGGGCGCGCAGGACCGGCGGCACCGGCAGTGACGACACTGCCGCGTCGGACCTCCTCATGGTCCGATCACGCGGAGCCGATGCGGCTGTTCGGACCGATCCGGCCGATGGAGGCACGGTCGCTGGCCGGACCGGTCGTCGACGTCGAGGTCGCGCCCGGGACCGAGCTCGTTCACGAGGGCACGGTGATCGGCACGTTCTTCGTGATTCGGTCAGGGACCGCCGTGCTGCTGCAGGGCGACTACGCGGTTGGGGCCCTCCTCGACGGCGAGTGCTTCGGCGAGATCGACCCGCTCAGCCCCGAGCCGCAGCGCTACACCGTGATCGCCGGCTCGCGGCTGCGGCTGATGACGTTCAGTTCTTTCGGGATCACGAGGTTGTGCGACGCAATGCCGGGCGCCCGCCAACGGCTCGAGGACGCCCTCCCGCATGGCGGCGCTGAGATTCATCCGCTGCCGCGCACGCCAGTCCCGACGGCGACCGGCGCGCCGGTCGGCGCCGGCGCCGTCTGACTCGCCTTCCGCCGTTGTGCGCCGTCGGCGCGAGGGAGCGGCACATCGAGTGGTCGGGCTGGGCTGCGGGTCGCTGGCCCCGAAAACGTCTGGGCCGAGCCGTCAGGGCTGCGCCCTGGCCCTGAACGGCAGCACGTCGCTGTCGCACCCGGCGGTGTCGAGCCGAACCGTGCCGGTGACCGTCGCGCCGTTGCCGGAGATCCGGCCGCGAATGCTGAAGCCGCGTCGGTGATAGCTGAACGTGACGGCGCGGTTCCCTGGTTGCTTGACGACGATCGTGCCGGGAACCGACCTGCCCGAGCGGGCGCACTCGGTCGCAAACGTCATATCGCTGAGCTGGTCGATGCCGTTGTCGGACAGGATGCTGAAGAACACCGGGCCCTCGGGATCCCTGCCCGCGTACTGCACGAGCGAGGCCGAGACGGACGGCCGTACCGCCAGCGCGCCGCCCGGCACCGCCGCGAGCGCGAGCGCCAGGCCCACCACCGGCATCCACGCGCGTCTGCCCACAGCGGCAGCATACGCCGCTGAAAATCAACTCGGGCAGTTTTCGTGCGGGCGGGTCAGCTGGCGCCCTGGCCCGCCCGTTCGCGCAGGGCGGCGGGGTCCAGCACGGTGATCGTGCGATGGTTCGTCGCGACCCACCCGAGCTGGCGCATCAATCGCAACGCGCGGGATACGGTCTCTCGCGTGGCGCCGGTCCACCGCGCGAGCTCGTCCTGGCTCAGCGACAGCTCGATCCGGGTGCCGCCGGCGGACGGAGCCCCGTGCTCGCTTGCGAGCTCCAGGAGCCGCTTCGCGATCCGCCCGACGCTGTCGCGCGTGGCCATGTCGACGACGTCCCGCGTGGCTTCGGACAGCCGGCGCACGAGCATCCGGATCAGGACCAGCGCGGCGTCTGGGTGATCGCGCAGGAACGCCCGAAGCTCCTCGCCGCGCAAGAAGCCCGCCTCGACCTCGTCAACCGCGATCGCGGTCGCGCTGCGCCGCTGGCCGCCGAGCGCTGCCATGTCCCCGATCAGCTCGCCCGGGCCGCGGATCGCGAGCACGACCTCGCGCTGATCGGCGCCGTACGCGACGAGCTTGACCCGCCCGCTCAGCACGAGCACGACCTCGTCGCCGGCCGCTCCGGCGCGCAGGATCGGCTCTGAGCGCCGCACCTTGCGCTGGCGCGTGAGCTTCACGAGAGCGTCGGCGTCGTCGGGTCCGAGCTGGCGAAGAAACGGGATCTGGCCGACGCTCATGCCCGGATTCTCGCAGCCTCAGCGATCGGTGTGAGCGCTCGCACGAACGCTCCCACTTTTATGTAACTCACAAGAAGCTCTCACTCGACTCTCACTTCGGCGCGCCAAGCTCGATCCCGACGGATGACGACGAAGGACCGCACATGACCATGAGACATGGCGTGATCGTTGCGCTGGTGATCGGCTCGATTGTCGGCGGCACCGCGGGCGCAACGATCGTAAACGCCGCATCGACACATGCAGAGACGACCGCGAGCCTGCAGCACGACGAACGCTAGGACGGGGCGCCCGCGTCGTCGGCCACATAGTGCCGTCCGCCGGCCGGATCGACCCACACCCGCATCACCTTGCTCGTGCGAGGGTCGCGGAAGCGCTCGTTTGTCGGCTGCCAGTCGGGCGCGGGTGCGTCGGCGTCGCCGTGGCCTCGACCCCACCGCGGGCGCGAGCGGCGAGGAGCCTCCCCCGGCAGCGGCGGCAGCTGAGCGAGTGCTGCGACCGCATCCTCCCGTGTCTGCGCATCGGCAACGAGCGCCACGCGCCGCTCGAGCTCGGCGACATCGAGACGCCCCGCCGCCGCGTGGCGCTTCAGCGTCTCGAACAGCTGCTCCCGCTCTGCGTCGCCGAGCAGCACGCTGCCCGTCACATGGCGCGAGCGACCTTCACGGCCGTGCCGTACGCCACGATCTCGGTGAACTGACCGCCGATCTCCGACGAATCGAAGCGCACGGCGATCACGGCGTCGGCACCCATCAGGCCCGCGTTCTCGACCATCCGGTCAATCGCGTGGCGCCGCGAGTCCTCGAGCAGTTGCGTGTACTCCGCGACCTCGCCGCGCCGCAGCGCCTTGAACGAGGCGGCGACCCCGCCCGTGAAGCCCATACTGCGGACGACCAGGCCGTAGCAGATGCCGAGGTTCTCCCGGATCGTCATTCCAGGCAACTCGAACGCGGTGGTCATCGGCAGTTCCGTGGCGGACACGATGCCGGCCAACTTATCACCCGCTACCGTTCACGCCCGCCATGCGCCACCGCCCTCTGATTCCCGCAATCGCGCTCGCAGTCGTCCTGGGACTCGTCCTCGCCGGCTGCGGCAGCAGTTCATCGCGCGCGTCGTCTACCGGCAGTGCGTCCGCCGCCAGCACGACCTCGACGACCAGCACCGGCGCAGCGACGGCCCAGATCGGATTCGAGAACGTGCCGATCGAGCAAGGGGCCGACATCGCGCCCGCGTCGAGCACCCAGACAGGAGCGGTCGACGGGATCACGTGTGGGCCCACCGAGCAGCTCGCGTACCACATTCATGCCCACCTGCTCGTCTACGTGAACGGCCAGCCGCGGGCACTTCCCGGTGGGATCGGGATCCCCGGCTCGGTCGTCGAGCAGTCGTCCGAGGGGCCGGTCGCGGCCGGCGGCCAGTGCATCTACTGGCTGCACACGCATGCGCCCGATGGGGTGATCCACATCGAGTCGCCCACGCGCCGCATCTACACGCTCGGCAACTTCTTCGACGAGTGGCACCAGCCGCTGAGCGCCACGCAGGTCGGCACCGCGACCGGCACGGTCACCGCGTTCGTGAACGGCAAGGCGTGGACCAAGAGCCTGCGGACGATCCCGCTCGAGCCCCACGCCGTCATCCAGCTGAGCGTCGGCGACCCGGTCGTGCCGTTCAAGACGTTCTCGTGGTCTGAGACGCAGCTCTAGCTTCTGCCCGCCGCTCGCGGCGGCGGCGCCGCGCGATCTCAGTCGCGACGGCACTGGCGACCAGTAGCGCGATGCCGATCGCGCTGATCCAGCCGAAGTCGTTGACGACATCGACGATCGTCGGCCCGAGGAAGTACGCGCCGAGGCCGATCCCGACCGCCCACAGCGCGGCGCCGATGGCATTGAGCGGTAGGTACACGCGGGCCCTGACCCCGAGGATCCCGGGGATCCACGACGGTGTCAGCAGCACGCCGGCGATCGGATGCTTCGCCATCACCTCCTCGCCGCGGGCGAGGGCGTTGCGGCGCGCGTTGTGGAGCGGTCCGCGCGTCGTGATGATGGCTCGCCCCGCCTTCATTCCGATCAACCAACCCGCCACCCCTCCGGCCGTCGCCGCGGCGAACGCGACGAACAGCACGACGCTGATGTCGAGCCGGTCCTTGGCGGCAAACACGGCGGCCGCGATCAGCACCGGCTCCCCAGGTCCCGGAATCCCGACCCAGCTTGCGGCCGCAGCCGCCGCGAGCCCGGCGTAGTCGATCGGCGGGCCCTCGATGCGGTGGTGCAGCCGCAACGCCAACCCGAGCACGAGCAACGTCCGAAACGCGGCGGCTACACGCACGGGTCCTGCTCCACGCAGGCGATCGTGTCACACCGCGCCGTCAGCTCCCCGTCAACGCGGCGGTGCACGCCTCAAGTCCAAGTGGATAGCCTGGACGGCGAATCATTGGCCCGCGGGCCAATGATGCAGCGGATCGCCTCCCGGAGGATTCCCGGCCGCATGAGCACCGACATCATCGTTTCTTACGACGGCACTCCCAACGACGACGACGCGCTGGCGCTCGGGAAGCTGCTTGCCAAGACCGGCGCATCACTCGCGCTGGCGTATGTGCGCCACTCGCGCGAGTTCGACCCGCGTCGCGAGGAGCTTGCCCAGCACGACGCAGAGCGCCGCCTCGAGCAAGGGGCGGCGTGGCTCGGGAACCCAGACATCCCCAAGCACATCGTGGTCAGCGTCTCCACCGGCGAGGGCCTCGAGCAGCTCGCGCTCGAGGAGGGCGCGTCCGTGATCGTGTTCGGTTCCGATTACCGGACGCCCCCCGGCCACGCCGAGCCGGGCAATACCGCGCAGCACCTGCTCGACGGCTCGACCGTCGCGATCGCCGTCGCGGCGGCCGGTTTGCGCACGGCCTCCGACGCCACGATCACGTCGATCCGAGTGGCATCACCGGACGGCGACACGGCCGCGCAGCGCACGGCAGACGCGCTCGCGGCGAAGTTCGGAGCGTCGGTGTCGGCCGACGAGGGCGACGGTGATCTGATCATCGTCGGCTCTCAGGAGGGCTTGGCGACCGGCCGGATCGCCCTCAGCGGCTGGACCCGCTCGCAGCTGAACTCGGTGTACGGCTCCGTGCTCGTCGTGCCCCACGAGAAGCCCGTCACGCTGTAGGCACCGGGCCTCCCCGAGCATGCTGGTCGCGGGGCGGCGTGATCGGTGTGGCCGCTGCGCGGCCAAATCCTGCTGATAGCGGGATCCGTTTATCCAGATGTCCAGGAGCCCTCTGTGATCGCTGGACTGAGGGCCATGGGGAGCGGAGCCGGCTCTCTACAGAATCCCACCATCGAAATTGCCGCCACTAGGCCTGCGCCTGGGAAGGGCGGCGTTCCACGATAAGAAGGAGATACATGGCTGTAACAGCCCCCTCTTGGCTGAGCGCTGGAGACAACGCTTGGCAGATGACCGCCGCGACACTCGTCGGCTTGATGAGCGTTCCCGGCCTCGTCGTCCTGTACGGCGGTGTGATGCAGAAGCGTTGGTCGATCAACAGCATGATGCTCGCGTTTGCGGCCTTTGCGGTCGTGCTCGTCGTGTGGGTGCTGTGGGCCTTCAAGATGGGCTTCGGTCATCCGATCGGACACGGAACCGGCTTCTTCGCCACGTTCCTGGGCAAGCCCGGACCCGTGCTCGGTCACACCGACCTGCAGCACCAAGCCAACATCCCGTTGATCGGAAGTACGGCGTTCCCCCAATCGGCGCTCGTCTACTTCCAGTTCGTGTTCGCTGGAATCACACCAATCCTGATGTTGGGATCGGTGCTCGGCCGCGTGAACTTCAAGGCGTGGATCCCGTTCGTGGCATTGTGGTGCACGGTCGTGTACACAGTCGACGCGTTCCTGCTGTGGGGCGGCGGTTGGTTCGCCCACAACGGCGCCGTTGACTACTCCGGCGGGTACGTGATCCACCTGTCCGCGGGTGTGTCGGGCTTCATCGCCGCCGCTGTGATCGGACCGCGGCTTCAGCGTGACCGCGAGGTCGACGCTCCGAACAACGTGGCGATGGTGGCGGTCGGGGCCGGCCTGCTGTGGCTGGGCTGGAACGGCTTCAACGGAGGCGACCCGTACACGGCGAACATGTCCGCGTCCGCGGCCGTTCTCAACACGAACCTCTGTACCGCGGTGGCGTTCCTCATCTGGGTGATGTGGGACTACATCACCGGACGCAAGCCGAGCCTGATCTCGGGTGTCAACGGCATGATCACGGGCCTCGTGGCAATCACGCCCGCTGCCGGTTATGTCAACGGCTGGGGCGCGATCGCGCTTGGTGTCATCGCCTCGACGATCGTGTACTTCGCGCTGAACTACCTCAGCCGTCTGCGCCCGTTCCGCAACGTCGACGACACGCTCGGGGTTGTCTACACGCACGGCATCGCCGGGTTTGCCGGCGGTCTGCTGACCGGCATCTTCGCCGACCCGCAGATGGCGCTGTCGTACGTCCAGACCAAGACTGGGTTGAAGGCGGTCGGCGTCGCCGGCGTGATCCACGGCAACTGGACGTTGCTGAAGTGGCAGTTCTTCGCCGGGATATTCGTGATCGCGTGGTCCGCGGTGGCGACCTTCCTGCTCCTGAAGCTCGTCGGGCTGTTCATCCCGTTGCGGATGTCCGAGGAGAACATGGAGATCGGCGATACCGCCGAGCACGGGCACGAGGTGTACCCGTCGGACGTGCCGTCGCTCGGGTTCCCGAATGGGATCCCCGGCCTCGGCGGACAAGGAGCAGGCCAGCCAGCGGCATCGCCGGCGTGAGGCCGTACACGGGAGCCCCTGCTTCAGGTGCACCTGTGATGCAGCACGCCCGGCCGCTTAAGAGCGAGACGGGGGATGTTCGGGGGGTGGCTTCGGCCACCCCCCGAGCCACTCCGCTGACGATGGTCTCCGGCGCGGTCGCCGGGGACGACCTTCAGAGCGTCGCCGCATCGACGGCCGAGGCGCTCGGCAGGCCCGTCGCGATCGCGCTGCCGGCCCGCGCCGCACCGGTCTGCTGGCCGGCCGATGTGGCCGCTCCGGACGTCCTGCTCGGTCTGTCCGAGCAGGCGTCATCGCTGATCGACGCACGCGACTCGGACGCCCCGCACGGGATCGCCGACTCCGTCCCGATTCAGATCGGACCGGAGATCGTCGGGATCGTCGCCGCGCTCGGCGAGTCGCCGCTGCGTGCCGACGAGCGCGCCTGGCTCGATGCCGCGGCCGCCGCGGCCGCGGTCACGGCGCTGATGCGCGACGCGCACGAGGGCGACCTCGAACAGTCGCGCCGGGCGCTGCTGCGCGCGCTGTCGGCTGGGCGGGTCGCCGATCCGGCGACGCTCGCATCGCAGGCGCGCAGACTCGGGTTCGAACTCGACTCGGGCGCCGTGGCGATCTGCGCGCAATGGCCGCAGGATGGGGCGGGCGAGCTCCCCGACGCCCCGTCCGCGCTGCTCGCCGATGTGGGCGAGGGCAGGATCCTCGGGCTCAGTCCACTGGACGGCGCCGCGGCAGGGTCCGATCCCGGCGGCCCCGACGCGCTCGCAATCGAGTTGCGCCGGCGGGGCATGGAAGTCGCGCTGTCCGGGCCCCGGCGCGATCTCGGGGTGCTGCACGAAGCGCTGCGCGAAGCAGAGCTGCTGGTGGAGCTGGCGGGCGCCCCGGAGGCCTCGCTCGCCGCCCAGGAGGAGACATACCGGCTCCTGATCGGCGTGCTGCTGCGGGATCCGGGCGAAGTCGAGCAACTGCGAGAGCGGACGATTGCGCCGCTCGAGCACTACGACCAGCAGCATGACACCGAACTCGTGGCGACGCTCCAGGCGTTCCTCGCCCACCACGGCTCCACGACGGAGACCGCGGAGGCGATGAGGCTCCACCGTCACACGGTCGGGTACCGGCTCTCGCGCGTCCAGGAGGTGTCCGGACTGTCACCGTACGAATCAGACGGCCGGGAGCGTCTCAGCCTCGGGCTCAAGGCTCACCAGATCCTTGAGGCCGACGCGCGGCGCAGCCGGCGCGAGAATATGTAGATCACAGGAGAGGAGAAGCGAGTGTCCACCACAGACAGCCCTCAGACGGCATCCGCAGCGGGTGCCCAGACCGCCGCCGAGGTGCTCGAGTTCGCCAGCGAACGCGAGGTCGAGATGGTCGATCTGAAGTTCGTCGACCTGCCCGGCACGTGGCAGCACATGACGCTGCCGCTCAGCGCGCTCGACGCCGACGACTTCGAGACCGGACTCGGGTTCGACGGCTCGTCGATCCGCGGCTTTCAGGAGATCCACGAGTCCGACATGCTGCTCATCCCCGACCCGACCACCGCGTTCATCGACCCGTACTACGCGCGCACGACGCTGTCTCTGATCTGCTCGATCGCGGATCCGGTGCTCGGCGAGCCGTACGCGCGCGACCCACGGTTTGTCGCGCAGAAGGCGGAGCGCCACCTCGTGCACAGCGGTATCGCCGATGTCTCGTACTTCGGCCCTGAGGCCGAGTTCTTCGTGTTCGACCACATCGCGTACGAGCAACGCGAGCACCGCGCGTTTTACGAGATCGACTCAAGCGAAGGCTTCTGGAACACGGGTGCTCCCGCCGGGAGCGCGCCGAACCTGGCCTACAAGCTCCGTCAGAAGGAGGGCTACTTCCCGGTGCCGCCGGCGGACTCGCTCGCGAACCTCCGCAGCGAGATGGTCGCCGCGATGGAGTCGCTGGGGATCCGCTGCGAGTTCCACCACCACGAGGTGTCCTCGGGCGGCCAGGGCGAGATCGACATGCGCTTCCAGCCGCTGCTGAAGATGGCCGACCAGATGATGATCTACAAGTACGTGGTCAAGAACGAGGCCTCCCGGGCGGGCAAGACCGCGACGTTCATGCCCAAGCCGATCTTCGAGGAGAACGGGTCCGGCATGCATGTGCACCAGTCGCTGTGGAAGGACGGCGAGCCGCTCATGTACGGCAAGGACGGATACGCGCATTTGAGTGCTCTCGCCAAGCACTACATCGCAGGCCTGCTGACCCACGCGCCTGCGCTGCTCGCGTTCTGCGCGCCGACGACGAACTCCTACCGGCGGCTCGTGCCGGGCTACGAGGCGCCGGTCAACCTCGTGTATTCGGCGCGGAACCGGAGTGCGTGCGTGCGTGTGCCGATGTACCACGAGGCGCCGAAGACGAAGCGGATCGAGTTCCGCTCCCCCGATCCGACAGCCAACCCCTATCTCGCGTTCAGCGCGCTGATGCTGGCCGGTCTCGACGGGATCAAGCGCCAACTCGACCCGGGCGAGCCACTCGACGTGGACATCTACGAACTCCCCGAAGAGACGCTTGCGAAGATCGGGACGGTGCCGTCATCGCTCGAGGCCTCACTCGACGCGCTCGAGGCCGACCACGAGTTCCTAATCGACGGCGATGTCTTCACGAGCGGCCTGATCGAGGCCTACATCCGCTACAAGCGCGAGGCCGAGGTTGACGCGATCCGGATGCGACCGCATCCGTGGGAGTTCGCGCTCTATCACGACGCGTAGGCGGAAAACGAGCTCGGCGGCGGTCCGCAGCGTGTGCGGGTCGCCGCCGTGCCGACCGGCTCAGATGAAGGCGGCAGCAGTGTTGGCCGCGACCTTGATGAGTAGCTTCTCGATTGGCAGGCTGCGCTTCTCGAGCACCGTCAGCTCGATCACGCGCTCGTTCGTCGCCCACATCGCCGACGCCTGACGCCGCCCCCCTTTGGGGCCCTGGTAGCCGACCGCGTCAATCGCTCCGAAGCTGGGCACGGCGAAGCTCGTTCCCTTGAGCTTGGTGATGTAGAACCCATCGCCGGCCTTCTCGAAGTCGATGAGGACTTTTTCCGGATCGAAGTGATTCATCGGATCGCCGATCGATTCCCACGTCTCGACGTTGATCGTCACCTCCTTCCCAGCCGCGATCAGTGACAGCCCATGGGTCTTGATGTAGTGGCGGGCTGCCGCGGTCGCGGGGTTGATCGAGGTCACGATCGCGTCGCATTCCTCGTTCGTCGCACCGTCGGTCACCATGCTGAAGCCGGGCGCGTCGCGAAGTACTTCAGACCGAACACCTGCTTGTAGAGCGCCTTCTTGAACAGCGCGCACGACGAATTCGCGCTGGCGGCGCCGCTCAGCGCCAAGGACCCGAGCACGGCGATCACGGTCATGCGGCGTGCAGCACGCGTCGCGTCGGTTCGTCCCATCCTCATCCCAGTTCCTCCTCCTCAGGCAGCGAACATCGGGCGGTTTCCTATCCCAGAACCAGTTCGGCGGCGGTCCGCAACGTCTGCGGGTCGCCGCCGATCAGCAGCGTCGTCACGATCGACTCGCGCCACGCCTCGAGGTCGTGGCGGATCTTGTCCTTCGGCCCGATCAGCGTCAGCTGCTCGATCAGTTTCGTCGGGATCGCGGCCGCGGCCTCGTCCTTGTGCCCTGAGAGGTACAGATCCTGAATCTTGGCGACCTCCTGCTCGTAGCCCATTCGGATTGCCACGTTGGCGTGGAAATTCGTGCCCTTCGCCCCCATCCCGCCGAAGTAGAGCGCGTACATCGGGCGCACGGCGCTTGCGGTTGTCTCGATGTCATCGGTGACGATCAGCGGCACGGTCGCGGCGACCTCGAACGTGTCGGCGGTCTGGCGCGCATTCGGCCTCTGGAGCCCCTCCGCGAGTGCCTCCTTGTAGAAGTCGTCGTGGTGGGGAGAGTAGAACAACGCAAGCCAGCCGTCGCACAGTTCGCCGGCGAGCGCGATGTTCTTCGGTCCCTCGGCGGCGAGGTAGATGGGGATGTCCTCGCGCAACGGGCGGATGCTCGACTTCAGCGGCTTGCCGAGCCCGGTCCCGTCGGGCACGGGCAACGGATAGTGCGGACCGTCGTTGCTCACTGGCCCGTGCCGTGCCCAGATGTCGCGCAAGATCCCGATGTACTCGCGCATGCGTGCGAGTGGCTTGGCGAACGGCTGGCCGTACCAGCCCTCCACGACCTGGGGGCCCGACACGCCGAGACCAAGGATGACGCGACCGCCGGAGAGGTGGTCGAGCGTCATGGCGGCCATCGCGGTCGCAGCCGGCGTCCGGGCCGAGATCTGCACAATCGCAGTCCCGAGCTTGAGCCGCTCGGTCGCGGCGCCCCACCACGCCAGCGGCATCAGCGCGTCTGAGCCGTATGCCTCAGCCGTCCAGATCGAGTCGAACCCGAGCTTTTCGGCCTCTTTGACGGACTCGGCGGCTCCGGGCGGCGGTCCGCCCGCCCAGTAGCCGGTGTTCAGTCCGAGTCGCAGGTTGCGTGCCATCGCGCGGAAAGCCTAATCGTCGCGGCCTATACGTCGCGGCTTCTTCGCAGCGTGCCGATGCGCTCGCTGATCCGCCGCCGGAGTCCCGGCGGGCGCGGCTGGGTCTTCAGCCATTCCTCGCGGGTCGGCAGCCGGCCCGCCCTGCGTGCCGAGAGCACGCACTCCGTGTGCGCGTGGCGCCGGCGGCTCGTATCGCCTTCCGGCGCGATCAGCATGTGGTCGCTGAGCGCCGGCAGGTGGCGCCCGCACAGCGGGCAGCGGTACGTGGCCGGCTTGCGGTTCTGCGCCCGGCGCATCGTCCACCACCGCTCGGGGGCCGTCTGGGCCATCTGTCGAATGGTGGCATCAGGGCCGCTCGGTCTCGCTATCGTCGGCGCCATGGAGCACCGTGACGAGCGGATCATCGTCGAGACCGAGCGCTACCGGCTGACGGGGCTGCTGCGTCTGCCCAGAGACGGGTACCGCAGCCGCCTGACCGACTACCTGAACGCGTCGGAGCGGACGTTCCTGCCGCTGACCGACGTCGAGATCGAGCCGCTGCACCCGGGCGAGGCGCCCAGTCATCGCCCGTTCCTGGCGCTGTCGATCCGGCACATCGTGCTCGCGATGCCGGCGGACGCGGGGGACGCCGGCGGCCTGATGGATCTCCAGGAGACGATCGAGGGCTGATCGCCGGCGGCGGGGCCGCTCTCGGGCGGCAGTCGACGGCGCAGCGCCCTGCCGCGCGACGCCGACAGCTATCCTTTCGGGCATGGCGAGCGGATCTGCAGATGAGCTAGAAGGTCTGAGCCGCAGCGAAGCGCTGCGCGCGTCCCCCCGGATGTTCGAGTCGGACATCCTCGACAAGCTGTCCCGAGTTCACCCGGCGGTCCCGCCGATTCTGTTCGTTCCGGTGATCGTGTTCATGCTCGTCGAAGGCTTCGTTCACGGCGCGGGCTGGTGGACGCCACTCTGGATTCTCGGCGGTTACCTGTTCTGGACGCTGACCGAGTACTGGCTGCACCGAATCGTGTTCCACTTCGAGCCCGAGCAGGGGATCGGCCGCCGCGTGCACTGGATCATCCACGGCGTCCACCACGACCACCCGAACGACCCAATGCGCCTCGTGATGCCGCCGTCGGTGAGCATCCCACTGGCCGCGCTGTTCGTCTGGGCGTTCTCGGCCGTGATCGGCATGCCCGGGTTCCTCCCGTTCAGCGCCGGCTTCCTGAGCGGCTACCTGTTCTACGACATGCTGCACTACCACGTGCACCATCACCGGCCGAAGACCGCCCTCGGCAAGCGCCTGCGCGAGCTGCATATGCGCCACCACTTCCAAAACCACGAGCGCGGCTACGGCGTGAGCGCTCCGTTCTGGGATCACGTCTTCGGTACCGCCCCGAAGAACCGGTAGTCGGTCGCGCCGGGGGCGCTCACTCGCAGTGAGGCGGTCCGGCCGCGGGTGCGTTCGGATGTCTGAGCGCGTCGTCGCCGATGTCGACGATCAGACCAGGCCGCCGCCTTGGCAGGGCGAGCCGTTGTATCCGGGTAGCCGTGTCGGATAAGCTCGCACCACCGCTGGCAGCCCATTGGGCACTTGCACTTTGGGGGGACGGTTCACGATGTGGATCACGATCGAGAAAGGGGCCGATGCCGGCGTTTCGGCGGAGGTCACAGGCCAGGTCTTCACGATCGGCCGCGATCCAGCCAACAAGCTGGTTCTGACCGATCCGCAGGTGTCCTCACGCCATGCCACGGTCGAGATCGCGCCCGACGGCTCCTACCTTGTCCGCGACCTCCAGTCGACCAACGGCACGTTCATCGACGGGCGGCGTCTCGAGGGAGCAGCGCCGATCACGGGCAGCGAGCGCCTGCGGATCGGGCAGACCGAGATCCAGCTCTCGCCACACAGCGAGGACGCCACGGTGATCCAGCAGGTGGACGACCGGACCCGGCCGGCGGCAACGCCGCTCTCGCCGGCGGCAACGCCGCTCTCGCCGGCGGCGGCGGCTGACGGCCCGCCCGCACCGCCCGCCGAGGCGCAGTTGATCGCCCCGGCGGCTGCCGCCGCATCCGCCGCATCCGCCCCATCCGCCCGGCGCGCCGACGTACAGTCGCCCGGCGCTCCGGCGGCCCCGCCGCCAGGCGCGCCGCAGGCCTTACCGGCGCGAGATCCCGTCGCTGGCAGGCTGTTGCTGGTCGGCCTGATCGGGGCGGCGGTCGCGCTCACGCTCGGGATCTACGGCAGCGCCCACACCCCCGCGTCCGATCTCTCGATCACGCTCGGGTTCACGAACACGATCACGATGAAGGTGTGGCTCGCGACGATCGCGGTTGCGTTTGCGGTCGTGCAGCTCTTCTCGGCGCTGTGGATCTATGGCCGCCTGCCGCTCGGCGCCGCGCCGTCTTGGCTCGGCGGCGCGCATCGGATCTCCGGCCGGCTGGCGTTCATCATCAGCCTGCCCGTCGCCTACCACTGCCTCTACCAGCTCGGTTTCCAGCACACGAACGCGCGCGTACTCGCACACTCGGTCCTGGGCTGCGCGTTCTACGGCGCGTTCGCATCGAAGATCATCGTCGTGCGGTCTTCGAAGCTACCCGGGCTCGCGCTGCCCGTCGCCGGGGGCGTCGCGTTTACGGTGCTGGCGTGCGTGTGGCTGACGAGCGGCCTGTGGTACATCTCCAACTTCGGCTTCCCGTCGCCCTGATGCTGCGCACGATCGATCGTGGCCTAGCGGTTTTCAGCTGGATCGCGGCGGCGCTCGTGCTGGTACTGCTGTTCGCCGGGCCCAGCCTGATCGGAGCGAAGAGGAGCGGGACAGTCGGCTACGGCGGATCAGCTCCCGGTTCCTCCAGCACGACTGGCTCCGGATCAGCAGGCGGCTCGACTGGTTCCGGATCAGCAGGCGGCTCGGCCGGTTCGGGATCAGCAGGCGGCTCGACGGGTTCCGGATCAGCAGGCGGGTCGACGGGTTCCGGATCAGCAGGCGGGGCGGCCGCTGCCGGAGCATCGGTGTTCGCGACGGCGGGCTGCAGCGAGTGCCACACCCTCAAGGCCGCCGGCGCAACCGGCTCGATCGGCCCCGACCTCGATCAGGTCCGTCCAACCGCCTCGACTGTCAGCGCCATCGTCCAGTCGGGTAGCGGTGCAATGCCCTCGTTCGCCGGCAAACTCAGCGCCGCGCAGATCGCGGCCGTCGCCCAATACGTCGCAAGCGTCGCGGGCCGCTGAGTCGCCGAGGCACCTGCCCGTTGTGGCATCGGCCGTGATCCAGGGGGCAGGCATGTCCAGGCCGCCCCTGCAAGGCGTCGCGCGTCGCCGAAATGGCGTGCTCGCGGCAAGAACGATCCACAATGCGACGACACGGAGAGGGCGGGATTCGAACCCGCGAAGGAGTGTTAACCCCTTACTCGCTTAGCAGGCGAGTGCCTTCAGCCACTCGGCCACCTCTCCCGGGTGTCCGGGCAGTGTAGAGGCTCGACCCGGACGGCCGGGCACCGGCCGGCGGGCGCCAACGGGCAGAACGTGAAAAGACTCGCTGTGGACCCCCCTGGGCTCCAAAGACTCGCTGTGGACCCCCTGGGCTCCAAAGACTCGCTGTGGACCCCCTGGGGTCCAAACACTCGCTGTGGGCCCCCTGGGGTCCAAAGACTCGCTGTGCACCCCCCTGGGCTCTAGCCTCGACTCGCTTGAGATCGTCGCGCGCTCGGTCACAACCCGACACTCGCGGCCGAGGAGCCGGTGAATGCGGATTCGCGCCCCCAAACGGGGCCCGAATCCGCACTCCCGTCCCACCAACGGGTGAGTGTGGCCGTACGCACGCCCGGGATTCCCCAGCCGAGCTTTCGTTCGGCTGGATGCCCGCTCGCTGGCGAGCCGGGGATCGCGTGGGGTGGCGAGCGACGACGGGCGCCGAACGACGTGCGCCGATCTCGACACCCCGACCGTGGAATCACTCAGCTGAGACGGACGCGCGTGTCAAGGGCGATGTCGTGCTTTCTGTTGGTCATGGTGGTGGTGGTTGCTGCTGGGGTCGGGCGACCGTCGCGCCGGCAGCGACGACTGTCACTCCCGATGCGCGGGTCGGGACCGCAGGCCAGTGTCCGGTCCTGAGCTGCCTCGCACCAGAAGACCCCTGAAGAAGTCGGGTTTGTGACTCCCGCGGGGGGTGCTGTGATCGCGACCGAGTGGGGTGAGGATCGTGCTGGGTGCCGGTCGTTCTCCGGCGAGCGCGTTGGTGTCACGTGCTCTGGCGCGTGAGCCGGTGAGCGATCGGCTTGGTGTTGACGAGCGCCATGGCCCAGACGGCCCGCAAGCGCGCCTTCGCGCTGCAGATGGGGCAACTCCGTCGGGCGCCGTGGCGGTGTGCGAGCAGCCCGAGCGATCGTTCGATCGGTCGTCTGGTGCGACGCAATGCTCGCTGAGGACCGGGTCACGCAGCACCCGCCGCCCGGACTGGAGCTGGTGTTCCCGTTCCATGATCCGGATCTTCGTCCACTGACCGCGGCCCTCGCGGTGGACGCGTCCGTGCCGCACCAGCTGCTTGCTGACCCGGTGGCGCGCCGCGGTCCGGGCACGGCGCGATCCTCGCGGCAGCGCATCACATCCCTGAGCCCCTCGGTTTCCGGCGTCGGCGGCGCGACGAACAAGAGCTGCCCGGGACGGTACAGGCGCACGAGCTTCTTCGCGTCACGCCACCCCCCAGCCCGCTCAGCACCCGCAGCAGATCGAACCCGCGCGGCCCGGCCTCGTACCGCACGCCAAACCCTCCGGCCCTCCCAACTGGCCGATCAACCGGCGGATCGCCGCGCGGGTGCTCTCGATCTGCTGCACCTCGCGCTGACCGCCCTCAGGCGGCAGCGTCGCGGCAACGATCGAGAGCGTTGCAGATCAAAGCTGACCCACAGACGCACATCGGGGGCGCGTTCGACCTAACGTCAGGCATCACTGGTCCTCCACAGCTCGTATGCGGCTCTGGCCCTTGCCGACCCCGAAAACCCGCGATTGTCCAACCTGCGAAAGATGCGACGCTCGAGGGCCAGCCTCATGCGTCCATACTGACTAGCATCGCCGGTGCCGGCCACCGGAGGGGTGGCAGAGCGGTCGAATGCACCAGTCTTGAAAACTGGCGTCCGTGCAAGCGGACCGCGGGTTCGAATCCCGCCCCCTCCGCCTTCCCTCGAGCCTTAGATCAGCAGGTTCAGCGCGGCGCGCGGATTGATGCGTGCCTGAGCTGCGACCGCCGCCTGCGGCTCCGCGCGCACCTGTCCGGCGAGTTGGGTGACGAGCTCGGTCGCGCGGTCGATATCGCTCGGCGAGCTCTGTGCGGCTGCCGCGTTCTCATCTCCGGCGAGCTGCTTGACATCCACGCTCGCGCTGGCCTGCTGTGAGATCGTCACGCGCGCGGCGTCATTCCCGCGCGGATTGTGGCCGATGCGCTGCTGCCCGGCCGACTGACCGGGATCTCCGGTGACCAGGCCCCTCTGCGGCTGGTGCGGGTCGACGTGGTTGATCGCGCTCATCTGTCAGCTCATCTCCTGCGGTTGGTGTGCAGGTCATGTATCGGCAACTGCGCCGGTCTCTTGATCCGGGCTTTGCCGCAGGCCGATCGCCGATGCGGCGATGCTCGACCGTGAACGCGCGCCCCACCTCCCAAGCAGGCTGCACGGCCCCTCGAGGGCCGCTCCGCATGGAATTCATCCCGGGCGCACGGTACAGTCACGGCCATGGCGGATGCGGTCGTTTCTGCCCCCGGGGTGCAGGCAGAGTTCGCGCCGCCGCCTGCCACGATCAAGCGGCCGGACTTTGACATCGTGCCTCGCAGGGGGCTGATACTGGTGGCGGTCGCGGTTGTGATGGTGATCGTCGCGATCGCGGTCGACAAGCTGTGGCCGCTGATGTTCCTCCACGTGGCCGGTGGCGCGGCGTGGACGATCATCGATCTGTTCCTCGGACTCGTGCTCGGCCCGATCATCGGGCGAATGTCGATTCCGGCTCGCGTCGAGTTCACGACCAGACTGATGCCGAAGATGGTCTTGATCATGCCGACGGTCGTCACGATGACGCTCGCGGCCGGGTGGCAGCTGGGGGTCAAGACCGGCAACGTCCTCTCCTCGTCCCCAAATCACGGTTGGGTCGTCGCGAGCTTCATCGTCGTCGGCGTGATGTCGGTGCTCGCGCTCGGGCTGCTCGAGCCCGCCAACATCGCCGTTCTGTTCGAGCTGAAGAAGCCGCGGCCGAACCCCGCGGTGATCGAGAAGCTGATGAAACGCTTCATCTACTGCGCTGGGATTCTCGGGCTGATGCAGGTGGCGACACTCGTGATCATGACGAAGCTTGGATCGTCATGAGCGTCGCCACGGCCCGCGCGACCGCGAGCGACCCGTCCCTGAGCGAGGACCGCTTTCCGCCCGTCACCGCGATTGCGATGGCGTCGCTGGCGCTGATCGTTGCGGGGGGCATCTACCTCTCCTCGCACATCCCGGAGCACGTGCCGCTCGGTCCGCCGATCGCGCTGCTCGCGGCATCGGCGCTGCTGCTCGTCGGCAACCTCGTCTCGCTGGCGCGGGTCAAGGGGTTCGCTTGGAATCGGTTCTTCGAGGTGGCGAAGTGGTCGCTGCTCGCTTACGCGCTGATCGCGGGCATCATCGAATACGCATTCCTGCAGAACCACTTGCGGGGCGGCACCCTCGTGATCCTGACCCTGTCGCTCGTGGTGTTCGCCGTGCACGTGCCCACGCTGATCGGCTTCACCGTCGCGCGCTTCTACGAGCCCGAGCCGATCGCGGCCAGCGCGCGGGACACCGACGGCCATGTCTGAGGGCTGATGTGGCCGCCGGCGGCGCTTGAGTTCCTCCGCGATCTCGAGGAGAACAATGACCGGGCCTGGTTCAAGGCCAACCGCCGCCGGTATGACGAATACCTCATGGCGCCCGCGCGCGTGCTCGCCGAGACGCTGTCGAGCTTCGGTGAGCCCCGCTTCTTCCGGCCCTACCGCGACACTCGCTTCCGCCCAGGGCCGCCGATCAAGGAGCAGTTCGGCGTCGCGATCGGCTACAGCGCGACCGGCGGCTACTACGTCGAACTCTCGCTCGACGGGCTGTTCGTCGGGGCCGGGCTCTACCAGCCGGCTCCCGATCAGCTCGAGCGGTTCCGTGCCGCGATCGACGACACGCGCCGAGCTGCGGGCTTCGAGCGCGCCCTTGCCGCCGCGCAGGCCGGCGGTCTGACGCCGGCCGAGCCGGCGCTCAAGCGGGCCCCAAAGGGCTACCCCTCAGACCATCCACGCATCGACCACCTGCGGATGAAGACCCTCACCGTGTCCCGGCGCCATGCACTCGAGTCGTGGCTGCACACACCGGAGTGCGATCGCCGGATCGCGGCGGAGCTCGACGCAAGCCGCCCACTCGTGACCTGGATCGCTCAGACCATCGGACCATCGCACCCCGGCTGAGGCGAGGCTAGAATCGGCGCGACGCGCCCGTAGCTCAGCTGGATAGAGCGTCGGTCTACGGAACCGAAGGTCGGGAGTTCGAATCTCTCCGGGCGCGCTACCGGAAAGCCCTGCATATGCGGGGCTTTCCGCTCGTCTGGGGCAACCTGATCCTTGCTGCGTAGCGTCCGGATCAAGCCCAGGGTCAAGATCCCGCAACCCCGCGAACCATCGATCTGCGCTCGCTGATCGTCGAGCACGGCCTCCCTGATAGTTGGTCGTGCCCAGTCGTGCGCGCGACGCGTGGCCATCCTCGACGACAGCGCAACCCTTGGTACATGGACTGCGGCTGGCCCACCATGACGGGTTCGTCCGCTGCGCGTGCGAGCTTCTCCCCCATGGTCCGATCGAGCTTCCCACGCCGCCAGCAGCACCGACGGCTGCGCCGAGCGGCCGGTAGCGGCGCCACAGCCGTAGCAGCTGGCGTGCTCGCGATCGCCGCCGCCGGCGCTCACGCGCCCGCGCTCGCCGGCGCGCTGGTGTTCGTCACGATCGGACTGGTGCTCGACAGTCGGCGCTGGGTGCGCCTCGCGGGCCGCAGCCGGGTCGGCGCCCGCTCGGAGGACGAGGTGCAGCGAGCGCTCGCGCAGCTCGCAACGGAGGGCTGGCGGCTGCGCCACTCGCTGCCGTGGCGCGGGCGTGGGGACATCGACTCGGTCGCGATCGCTCCCACCGGCGTGGCATTCGCAATCGTTTTCTGCCCCGTTGTGGTCGTCGTGAGTGCCCTTCGGTGTGCGATTTGCTCCGGCGGACCGCGCGCTTTCTGCCCGGGTGTCCGTCCGCCTGGCTTGCTGCACTCATTGGGTGGCGTTCAGTCGTCGGTAGGTGGT
>DATKOY010000265.1:0-11741 GCA_035524415.1 Solirubrobacteraceae bacterium
TGCCGAGGAGGCCAACGCCGCCAAGGGCTCCTTCCTGGCGACGATGAGCCACGAGATCCGCACGCCGATGAACGCCGTGATCGGCATGAGCGGCCTGCTGCTCGATACCGACCTCTCGCCGCGCCAGCGCGAGTTCGCCACCATCATCCGCTCGAGCGGCGAGTCGCTGCTCGGCATCATCAACGACATCCTCGACTTCTCCAAGATCGACGCCGGCCGGCTGGAGCTGGAGCGGCATCCGTTCGACCTGCGCGCGTGCATCGAGTCGGCGTTCGACCTGGTCACCGAGCCGGCGGCGCGCAAAGGGATCGAGCTCGCCTTCCTCATCGATCCGGCTCTTCCGGAGGGGCTGAACGGCGACGTCACCCGCTTCCGGCAGATCCTCGTCAACCTGCTGGGCAACGCGGTAAAGTTCACCGACGCCGGCGAGGTGGTGCTCACCGCCGAGCCCGGCAATCAAGCCAATCAGGTGCACCTCGCCGTGCGCGACACCGGTATCGGGATCCCGGAGGATCGCGCCCACCGGCTGTTCGAGGAGTTCAGCCAGCTCGACTCGTCGACCACGCGTAAGTATGGCGGCACCGGCCTCGGGCTCGCGGTCAGCAAGCGGCTGGCCGAGCTGATGGGCGGCACCATGTGGGTGGACAGCGTTGCGGGCGAGGGGTCCACCTTCCACTTCACCATCACCGCCGAAGCGGCCGAGATGCCGTCGCGCGCCGCGGCGGCGGGCATGCCGGGCGAGCTGATCGGCAAGCGCGTGCTGCTGGTCGACGACAACGCCATCAACCGTCGCATCCTCGACCTGCAGACCGAGGCCTGGGGTCTGCGCGGTCACTCGGTGGAGACGGGCGAGGCGGCGCTGGCGCTCGTCGAGCGCGGCGATCCGTTCGACGTCGCGATCCTCGATATGCACATGCCCGGCATGGACGGCATCGAGCTCGCCCATCGGTTGCGCGCGCTGCGGCCCGAGCTGCCGCTGGTGTTGTACACATCGCTCGGCGGCGAGATCGACCCGGTGTTCGCCGCGGTGCTGGCCAAGCCGGTGAAGCAGTCGCAGCTCTTCGACCTGCTGGTGTCGCTGCTGGGCGGCGCCGCGGTCGCGCCCGCCCGCGTCGACGACGGCGCGGCCGCCAAGCTCGGCGAGCGCCATCCGCTCCGCATCCTCCTTGCGGACGACAACACCGTGAACCAGCAGCTCGCCCTCCTGCTGCTCGAGTCGATGGGCTATCGCGCCGACGTGGTCGCCAACGGTGTCGAGGCGGTCGAGGCGGTGAACCGTGTGCCGTACGATCTCGTGCTGATGGACGTGCAGATGCCCGAGCTGGACGGCTTGGAGGCAACCCGTCGGATCCGCGCCGACGGGCCGAGCATCCAGCCGCGCATCGTCGCCATGACCGCGAATGCGATGCAGGGCGATCGGGAAGCGTGCCTGGCCGCCGGCATGGACGACTACCTCGCCAAGCCGATCCGGCCCGAGGCGCTCGCGACGGCACTCGCGGCGACGCCCAATCGCGCCGCGGATCGCCCGAAGGTCACGGTGCTCGACCCGTCCGCCCTCGCACGGCTCCAGGCCATCGCTCCCAATGCCGAAGCGCTTGCCCGTCTCGTCACCTCGTTCCTCGACAACGGCGCGGGGCTGATTGCCAAGATGGCCGAGGCCGCCGGCGCGGGCGATGCCGAGGCGCTCCGCCGCCACTCCCACACCTTGAAGTCGAACGCGGCGAGCTTCGGCGCGACCGAGCTCTGCGAGCACTGCGCGGCCCTCGAGGCGCGGGCACGGGCCGGCGACCTCGCCGGTGCCGATCAGGCGGTGAGCCGCATCGCCCGGGAGTTCGACGGCGCGCGAGCCGCGCTCGCGACGCGAGGATGAACCAGCCCGGCCGCCAATCCACCTGCTCCGAAGGCTCGATTTCGTCCACGGGTTCCGGTATGTCCCTGGTATGACAAGGAAGATCGCCATCAGCCTCCCCGATTCCACGCTGCGGAAAGCCAAGGCCGCGGTCCGAGCCGGCAGGGCGCCGAATGTCAGCAGCTACATGGCGCGGCTCATCGAGGCGGCGAGCGCGGCGGAGACGTTCGACGAGATGATTGCGGAGTGGCTACGCGAGAGCGGTGCGAGCCAAGAAGAGATTGCGGCCGCGCATGACGAGTCGCGCCGCGCCTTCGAGCGCGCGGGCCTCGTCGGCCGGAGACGTCCTCGTGAAAAAGCGGCGCGCAACGCCGGCTGACCGCGGGTCTGTCCTGACGCCAGGGCTCGTGCTCGACGCGGGCGCGCTGCAAGCGCTCCAGCGCCGCCCGATTCGACTGCTTGCCGACCTGCAGCGGGCGCACGATCTCGGCTTGCCCATTCGCATCCCCGCTGGTGCCCTGGCGCAGTCGTGGCGCGGGGGGCCGCGAAGCGCCTCGATCGCTCGCTTGCTCAAACACGGGTGCGACGTGCTGCCGATGGACGAGTCGGTCGCAAAGCAGATCGGCGAGTTCATTGCGAGCCTGCACGTCCCCGAGGACGAGGAGAAGCCCGATGTCGTAGACGCCCACGTCGCACTCACAACGCGGGCCACGCGCAGCCTAGTGTGGACGAGTGATCCCAAAGACGTTGCACGCTACGGAGTCGCGGCTGACTACATTCGCAGGATCTGAAGCCGGCGTCGAATGCAGCAGCGATGACATCAGCGAGCCGAGACCGAGCGCGCATGCAAGGCAATGCAACGGTGTCTTGAGCAGAGAAATGTTGCAGGCGAAGACAACGAAGCGGCATAGGTGCAGGCGTATGGCGCGAGCCGCGCTCGCGACGCGAGGATGAACGCCATGTCCACGAAACCCGCCACGATCCTCGTCGTCGACGACGACCCGCTCAACCGCACCATGCTGTCGATGTCCCTCGGCGCCGAGGGGCACCAGGTGCGCGAGGCCGGCAACGGTCGCGAAGCCATCGCGGTGCTCGCCGAGCACACGATCGACATCGTGCTCATCGACATCGAGATGCCGGAGATGGATGGTTACGCGCTACTCCGGCACCGCGGCGACGACGATCGCTTGAAGACCATCCCGTTCATCGTCATCTCCGGCGTCGACGAGATGGACTCGATCATCGCCTGCATCAAGCTCGGCGCCGAGGACTATCTTCCAAAACCGTTCGATCCGGTGTTGCTCCACGCCCGTCTCGGCGCGTGCCTCGACAAGAAGCGCATGACCGACGAGCTGGTGCAGTGGAACACGCGGCTCAGCGAGCGCGTCGACGAGAAGGTGCGCGAGGTCGAGCGGCTCAACCGGCTGCGACGCTTCGTTACCCCGCAGTTGGCCGAGGCCATCGCCGCCGGCGGCGACTCGATCCTCGCCAGTCACCGCCGCGAGATCACCGTGCTGTTCTGCGACCTGCGCGGGTTCACCTCGTTTGCCGAGACGGCCGAACCCGAAGAGGTCATGGCCGTCCTGCGCGAGTTCCATCATGCGGTCGGCCCGATGATCTTCGAGCACGGCGGCACCATCGCCCAGTTTACCGGCGATGGGATGCTCGTGTTCTTCAACGATCCCGTGCAGCTGGCGGACCCGGCGTGGGATGCCGTGCGACTGGCGATCGCGATGCGGGAGCGCACCGTCACGCTATCGCAGCAGTGGCGCCGGCGCGGCCACGACCTCGCACTCGGCATCGGCATCGCCGTCGGCTACGCGACCTGCGGTGAGATCGGCTTCGAAGGTCGTACCGAGTACACGGCGATCGGCACCGTGGTGAACCTCGCCGCTCGTGTGTGTGCGATGGCACCCGGCGGAGCGATCCTCGTCACCAACCGCGTGCACGCGGCGGTCGACGACCGTGTGGCGGCGTCGAGCCTGGGCGACCACGACTTCAAGGGCCTCAGCCGCCCCGTGCCGCTCTACCAGATCGACGGCGTGCGGTGACTCCCGTCCTCGTGTTCGATTCCCCCGCCCACGTTTCACCTTCGGGTTCGGGCCGCCACCCGCGAGGGGTTCACAGCTCCGGACGGAGCGCGGCGACGAACGCCATGGTGCGCTCCCGCGATTCGATGCGCGCGGCACGATCGGCCCCGAGAGCCAGGACGCGGACGGCGAGGTCGGTGACGCCCGCATCGCGGAAGGCGCGCAGCCGACCGACGACGGCCGATTCGTCTCCCGCCGCAAGGATGTCGCCCACATCGGTTGCATCGCCTCGATCGAGGAGCTGCTGGTAGTTCGGGCAGAACTCGGCGTGTCCGAGCACCCGGTTCGCTCGCCCCCGCGCGTCATCCACTTCGTCGTTGAGGCAGAGGGCGACGGGGATCCCGGCGACGACCCGTGGAGCGGGCCGCCCGGCCTCGGCCGCGGCCTTCGTGATGCGCGGGACGACGTGTTCCGCGACGGCGCGCTCGTCGGCCATCCACAAGATTGTCCCCGACGCGTGCTCGCCGGCGAGGCGGAGCATCACCGGGCCCAGGGCTGCGAGCAGCACCCGGTTGGGGCTCCAGTCCGTGACGTCCATCGGGCTGTGCACGCGGTACTCGTCGTTCTCGACGTCCACCGAGCCCGGGCCGCCCAGGGCGGCGTTCAGGACCTCGAGATAGTTGCGCATCTGGCGGGCCGGCCGCTCGTACGAGAGGCCGAGCATGCCCTCGATGACCCAGTGGTGTGAGGTGCCCAGGCCGAGCGTGAAGCGGCCCTCGCACACCGCTTGGACCGACAGCACCTCCTGGGCCATGGCGATCGGATGGCGGGTCTGGATCGGCAAGACCGCGGTCCCGAGTTCGATTCGCTTGGTCGCGTGCCCGATGACCGTGATCGCGGTGAGCGCGTCGAAGTCCCCGGGGATCTGGGGAATCCAGAGCGAGGTGAAGCCGTGCCGCTCGGCGGCCTCGGCGTCGGCGACGAGCTGCGCAACCTTGTGGCGATGCCGCCCCTTCTCCGGGCCGATCATCAGGCCGATCCGCATCCTGGTCTCCCTTCGACCTCCAAAGTCGGTTCGTCCAGCGACACTAGCTGAGGCTGGCAGTGCTGGCAATTCGATTCTCATTCTGCGAGAATTGGAATTCAAGGGCGCCGGAGCGATGGGGCAGAGACAACGTCAAGGGTTCGTCGTTCCGCCGATGATGGCGCGGGAATGGCCATGCGGTCGCCTTTGCGCTAGGAGCTGATTTTCCCATGGCAGGCGTGGACGAGTTGAAGCACGGAGATGCACCGGGCTGGCGTCACCGGGCGGTCTCGAAGAGCTTGAAGGCCGCGCGTACACGCGCGGAGCAGCGCGTCCAGCGGCTTCTGGATGCGGCGTTCGCGCTGATCGACGAGAGGGGCACGAGCGAGTTCACAATCCAGGAAGTCGTCGATCGCTCGAAGCAGTCGCTGCGCGGGTTCTACCAGTACTTCGACGGCAAGGACGAGCTGCTCTTCGCGCTGCTTGAGGAGAGCATCCGCGAGGCGCTCGCGGATCTCCGCTCGGCGGTGGAGTCCGAGTCCAAGCCGCTCGAGCGCCTGCGCGCCTTTACGATCCGTCTCCACGAGTGGTGCGTGCCGCTCGGGACGCGCCGCAAGCGCGGCACCCACAACCGCGTCCCGCTCTCGGAATTCTCGTTGCAGCTCGCGCTCAAGGATCCCGAGCGCCTGGCCGCGGCGGTGGCGCCGATTTCGCGGATGCTGGTCGAGCTGCTCGACGCGGCGGCTGCACGCGGCGCGATCCGGGTGAGCGAAACGCAGCGAGCTGCCCTGCTCATCCAGCAAACCGTCATGTACGGCTGGCTCATGAACCGCTTCGTGCAAAATCCCCAGGCACGCGTCACGGCCGAGGACGCCTGGGAGTTCTGCCTGCGCGGCCTCGGCGGCTGACGCCGACACGCGCGCTGCTCGAACCGTGATATGGTCGCCGCATACGCGGAGGCCGGCCTCGAACGCATCGTGATCGCCGTGTCGACGTTGGGCCGCGACGACGCGCTCCGGCATCTGGATCGCGCCGTCTCAGGCTGATTGAGGATGGCACAGTGATCTGACGTGCCAGGCCCAGCCGTCGATGATCGCCATCCTCCAGATGGTGACGTGTCCCGAGGTGGGCGGCGACACGATGTGGTCGAACAGGTACAAGGCCTACGAGGAGCTGTCCCGGGTGAAGTGCTCGTTGACGAACAGCGACTTGCGGCCCGTCACCGGGTGCACGCGCACCACCGGGGCGTCGTCTGGCAGGAGCGCGAGAATCGTCTCGCGCAACTCGCGCACGGCCGCGACGAAGCCGTGACGTCCGCCTCCTCGGGATCCCCGCAGCCTGCATCTTGACGTCACCTCTGCATGACATCATGATGCCCAGATGAGAACGACCCTGACGCTGGATGACGATGTGGCGGCCAAGCTCGCGGAGTTCGCCAGGCGCAAGAGAGTGTCTTTCAAAGAAGCCGTCAACACAGTTCTCCGCCGCGGGTTCGTGGCCCCGGAGGTGCGGCGAGTGCGCACCCGGCGCTTCCGTGTCAAGGTCTTCACCAGTCCCTTCCGCACGGGGATCGATCCGCTGCGGCTGAACCAGCTCTCCGACGAGCTGGAAGCGGAGGAAGCCGCTGCTCGGATGAGACGATGATCCTTCCCGATATCAACCTGCTGGTGTTCGCGCACAACGCGGCTGCGCCCCTGCATGAGGCGGCGCGGCAGTGGTGGGAGGATCTGCTCACCCGGGAGCAGCCGGTGGGACTGCCGTGGGCCGTCACCTTCGGTTTTGTGCGTCTCGTGACTCACCCGTCCGTACTGGTGGTGCCGCTCGATCCTTCCGCAGCCCTCGACCGTGTCGAGGCCTGGTTCGGTCAACCCTGTGTCCAGCCGCTCGATCCCGGGCCGCGCCATCTTTCCATCGTGCGGACGCTCCTCGACGCCACGCGGGTCGCCGGACGATTGACGACGGACTCGCACCTCGCCGCGCTCGCCATCGAACACCAGTGCGAGCTGCATTCAAACGACAACGACTTCGAGCGGTTCCCGGGACTGCGCTGGCGCAATCCGCTGCGCGCCTCCTAGCGGCCCACCTTGAACCGTTCGTGCGCTGTGCACGGGCGCACCGGCGGGTACAACGACGTAGTGGCGAGTTGGCGAGTTGTGGGGCCGGACTCGTCCACGGAATTCGTAACTCAGAGGCGGACGAGCCCTCGCGGCAGCGGCAGCTTGAGATCGGGGTAGCTCACGATCCCAGGAGGGGCCGCCACCACAGCCGGGATGGCGTTGACGGCGGGCATGCGGCCACCGACTGTTTGCCCACGTTTCCCGTGGTCCACTGCACGACTCGAATCGTCACCTGGTCCTCCTATGTTTCTTGCTCAGTCACGGTCAGCGGGCCGGAAGCAGCTTGCGCGCCTGCTTCAGAAGCTCGGCGCGCAGACTCTCGTCGTCGAGGTTCAGGACAAGCGGGTGGACGACGGTGCCTGCAATGACCGATGCGAGCGTCGCCGCCTGAACCCGAGCCCGCGGGTCGGCGGTCCCGCCCAGCAGCACGCGGTTCACGCGCTCCATCACGCGCCGGAACGGTTCGTGTTCCTCGAGGAAGCGCAGCATCACCGGGTCCCGCTGGAGAATGCCTGCCATGCGCCGGCGCTCGACGGCGAGATCAATCATCTCGGCGATCAACAACTTGCGCGCTCGCACGCGCGACCGCTCGGCTTCCGCGACAGTGACGGCCGCCTGCAGACGCGCGAGCACGATCCCGGCCACCGCGAGGATGATCGCGTCCTTGGTATTGTACTGGTGGTAGACGGCCGCCTTTGTCACGCCGATCTCGTCCGCGATCATCTGCAGGGAAGTCCCGCTGATGCCATGCTCGGCGAACAGCACGAGCGCGGCTTCGATGATGCGCCTCTGGGCGGCGGTGAAGGAGGCGGAGCCGAGGGGGCCCGTGGCCTTGGCGGAACCCATCCTGCGACACTAGCCGATCGGCTTGTGTCTTCCTAGCCGATCGGCTAGCCTCGCAATATCCTGAACAAAGGGGGGAGTGGCCATGGCCGAGCAGGACGACAAGAAGTTCGACGAGTTCCTGGCGATTCGCAAGCCGGGGGCCCACCTCGAGGAGGAGGTCGTGCCCGACGACTTCGTGATCCAGCTGGGCGTGGATCTCAACAACTATCACAAGTTCCCGCGCGTCGACGACAACGTCAGGTACCCGAAGACCAACCTCGACATCCGCCAGGAGCTGGACCACGACTCCGGTGCTGAGCTCCCTGACTACAGCGGTCCGTACAAGGCCGACTTGCGCTTCTCGGACTTTTCGAAGGACGCCTTGGCCACCAAGTTCCTGCCGTGGAGCGAGGCGTACATGCAGCTCTGCGTCGACGGTTGGGCACGCGAGGTTGCGAAGCGCTACGGCGCGGAAACCATGGCTGAGATCGAGTGGGCGGCGTGGAGCGGCCAAGTGGTCCCCGAGCTCGAGCGAATGAAGCGGGAGTTTCTACCGCCCGGAACCGTATACGAGGATCCCAATAGCCATGTCCCCGACAACGAGCGGGTGCGGACGCGGGTGATCTACACTGGCCTGTTCACGCCGGACTCGAGCACCGTGAATCTCTCCAAGCCGGAGATCGTCACCTGGTTGCTCGGCAGCCACGAGTACCTGCTCCAGTGCATCGAGGCGTGGGCCACCCAGATCACTCTTCGTTACGGTCTCGACGTGATGTTCGACATCCAGTGGACGCTGTGGGGCGACTCCGTCCTACCGGGTGTGAAGAGGCTCAAGGCCGAATACCTCGGAATCACCGGCAACACCGTCGCCGATTGGATGAAGGATCTCCAGACCGACGCGACCGCCATGCCGGGTAAGGCGTTCGATCTCTCCTTCGAGATGCCCGAACCCGACGTCGGCATCATGACGTTCAACCGCTGCGTGGCCGTCGACCAGTGGGAGTCCATGGGGCGGCCCGACATTCTCCAGAAGAACTGCCATTCCACGTGTCCGAAGTCGATGATCGTGACGACCAAGCTGTACAACCCGAACATGAAGGTCGAGATCCTCGCCATCCCGCCCCGCAAGGACCCTGACCACGTGTGCTGCAAGTGGCGTTTCAGCATGCGAACGCCGGATGATCCCGAATACGTGAAAGATCCCGTCGAGCCCGCCAGCAGCAAGCCCGACCGCGACTGACGCGGTATCGGAGACTGCTCGGAAGATCGCCCCCATCCTGACCTTCCCCCGTTCGCGGAAGTGCCCACAGGGGAAGGGACCCGCACGCGTACGGGCATGTGATTGCGATCGTACGCGGGTGAACGGCGTTCATTCCCCGCGGTCGCGTCGGCCGGTTGCGGATTGTCTACCGGGTCACCGCGCCCACGATTGAGATCGTAGCGCTCAGTCCGCGTCGTACCATCTACGACGAGACTTGGCGGCGGGTGCGGAAGAGCCCGCCTTCTCCCTCAGTGATGGCGCGTGATCGCCCCGTATAGCCCCGCTCGCCAATGCAATCGGGTTTCCAACACCGGCGTCAGTAAGGAATCGTCGACGTCTACTTCTTCTCTGTCTCGGCGAGCGGGTCGTGCTGCCGGCCGGAGTCGAAGCCCCCGTGCTTGCGCATGAACGTGGTCGAGCGGCGCCGGATGCGCCAGCCCTCGGGCGTGCGCACGTACTCGTCGCGATACCAGGCGAGGCGCATGGCGTGGGTCTGCTGGTCGATGAACACGAAGTGCTGCATGCCGGTGGCGCGGTCGCCATCGAACTCGACCACGGGCATGTTGCCGATGAACTGACCCCGCGGCGCCGCCGCAAGCAACGCCGGCATGCGCTCGACCGTGTACACCGTACCGAAGGCGCTGTACTCCGCATCCGGGGTGAAGACCTTCAGCCACTGATCCGGAATGAACTGGCTCGCGTACGCCAGGTACCGTGCGCACAGCTCGTGGATCTCGACGAGATCGGCGATCCGCTGCGGGTCGTGGCTCATGGGACCGGCTCCAGCTTGAGATCAAAGGAGGCGGTTCCGGTATCCGGGATGTAGGGCTGGCGCCAGATCTCGACGGGAAACGACATCAGGATGAGCGAGTACAGGAGCTTGAGCAGGCGCATCGCGTCCTCGGGCAGGTCGTCGAGCGGGAACTTCTCCAGGTAGCAGATGGCCTCCTCGGCGCGCGGCATCATCGCATCGTAGAAGGCCTGAATCTCGTCCATCGTGCTGCTCAGACGCTTGGCGTAGCGCTCGGGCTCGCTGTCAAGGCACCAGCCCTCGACGAAGGGCTCGAGATCGGAGAACTCGGCGGGGAGCATTCTTTCGGCCATCGGTCATCCCTCCGCTTGCTTTCGCTTGTAGTCGTCGACCCACTTGTTGATCATTTTGTTCAGGTGTCGGCACATGAACTCCTGGTCGCCCAGCGGGAAGGTCGAGACGACACGCGATTCGAGTCCCATCTGCGTCGCCTCGAGGGTGCCGCAGTCCTCGAGGGCGTACTCCTTGATGGTCGCGATGCCCAGCTGCTGGGCCAATCGTTCGCGCACGTTCCGCGGGGGGGTGAAGTAGGCGTTCGCCTCGAAGAGGAGCCGATTGTGCGTCACGGGCCAGTAGTGGTAGGTGAGGTACCAACCCGTCTCCCAGAACACGATCGCGAAGTTCGGGAAGATCTGGAACGAATCCAGGCCCCAGTTCTTCTTGTTCCCTGGGTTGAGACCCGGCGGAAGCTTGTCGGTCACGATCTCGGACGGGTCCCAGGGGCCGAACAGGCCGCTGCGCATCACCCGCTCGATGGGGTTGTAGAACTCCGGCACCAGTTTGCCGCCCGCGCCCCCGCTCGTCGACCCGACGCGATGCGGGCCGTCGATCTGGAAGTGGCTGGTGTAGAAACCTTGCTCCTGGTAGTCGGCCTGCCTCATGACCGGGTTCTGGTGGCCGTGGAGGATGGGCGGGTGATAGAACTCCTGGAAGGCGTCATGGAAGATCTTCCAGTTGCTGCGAATGTCGCCGCGGTAGTAGTAGCGCTGCGTCAGCTTTTCGAAAGGGTAGTCGATCGCGGTGATCATCGGGCCGAGGTAATCGGTGAGTGTCTGCTCCGGTTCCTCGGCGAAGTTCACGAAGATGAACCCCTTCCACACGTCGCAGTGCACCGGCACGAGGCCGTAGTCGGCCTTGTCGATCCCGAAGAACTCGCCCTCCTGAAGGATGAAGGTCAGGCGGCCGTCGAGATCATACCGCCAGCCGTGATACTTGCAGGTGAACTGCCGGCAAGTTCCGCTGATCTCCTCGGCCGGGTGGTCGGTCCACACCAGCTTGTTGCCGCGGTGGCGGCAGACGTTGTGGAAGGCGCGAATCTTGTCGTCCGTGCCTCGGACGATGATCAGCGAGGTCTTCAACCCCGGGATCTCCTTGGTGAAGAAGCCGCCCTTTCGGCGGAGCATCTCGACCCGCCCGACGTTCAGCCAGGCCCGCTTGAAGACGGCTTCGCGTTCGAGCTCGAAGAACTTGGGAGAGATCGAGTTCTCGTAGGACACCGGGTCGGTGTCCAGCTCGGGATAGTGCTCCGTCCAGGTTCCTTCGGGGGGCTTCGGGTATTGCTTCGCGGATTGCTTCGGGGCCTTCAGGGATTGGGTCATGCTGTTCGCTCCTCTGTGTGGTTCACAGAACCATGCCGCCGTTGACGCCGATCACCTGGCCGGTGATGAAGGCCGCTTCGTCGGAGCAGAGGAACCCGCACGTCGCCGCGATCTCTTCAGGGGTTCCAACTCGCCCGACGGGAATCATCCGGGCGGCGACCTTCTCGAGCTGCCCGATGTCGCCGCCAGCCGCCGCGCCGCGCAACATCGGCGTGTCGATCATGCC
>DATKOY010000266.1:0-2120 GCA_035524415.1 Solirubrobacteraceae bacterium
ACCGGCTGCCCCGGAGGCGTCAGCGGCCGGGGACTTCAAAGGAATCTTGATCGTCTCGCCGCCACCCGGCGGGTGGTAGGCGGGCCGAGCGAAGAGGAAGAAGCTGCCCGTGGCGATGACTGCCAGAAGCACGAAGCCGAGGGCAATGATGTGACGGTTAAGCCAGGTCACCGTTTGCGTCACGACCACTGCATCGTCACCTACTCCCACCGACTTGAGGCTCAGCGCCGACCCGGTCGCCTGCGCCAGCGTCCGGGTGGAGTTCCCCCGGTTTCGTGGACACCTGAGCGCTTGGTCGGCGTTGTCCGATCGGGCAGGAAGGATCGTCCGCTATGCCAAGGGGATCGAATCCACGAAGGCCGTACTCGGAGGAGTTCCGGCGTGATGCAGTTGAGCTGTATCGGAGGGCTGGGAGGCCGCTGAAGGAGATCGCGAGCGATCTCGGGGTGTCGACTGAATCGTTGCGGGTTTGGACGCGGCAGGCTGCGATCGACGCGGGGAAGCGTCCGGGGCTTGCGAGTGAGGAGCGCGAGGAGTTGCGGGCGTTGCGGCGCGAGGTGAAGCTGCTCCGTGAGGAGCGCGAGATCTTGAAAGAAGCCGCGGCCTTCTTCGCCAAGGAGAGCGGCGGCCGGTAGCGGTCTACCGGTTTGTCGCTGCGCAGAAGGCCGATCACTCCGTCAAGACGCTCTGCCGTGTCCTCGGCGTCAGCCGGTCAGGCTTCCACGCCTGGGAGCGGCGACCGCCCTCGGACCGAGGTCTCGCCGACGCGTGGCTATCGGAGCGGATCCGGCGGATCCATACCGCGAGCCGCGGCACCTACGGCGCGCCGCGTATCCACGCCGAGCTGCGCTTCGACGGGGTCAGGGTCGGCCGCAAAAGGGTCGAGCGGCTGATGCGCCAGCAACACCTCTCCGGTCTCGTTCATCGGCGGCGAGGCCGCACGACGGTGCGTGTTCCCGGTGTGCGAGTCGCGAATGATCTCGTCGGTCGTGACTTCCGCCCGCCGGCACCCGACCGGCTCTGGGTCGCCGACATCAGCTACCTGCGCACCTGGGAAGGCTGGCTCTATCTCGCCGTCGTGGTCGACTGCTACTCGCGCCGCGTCGTCGGCTGGTCGATCGCCGACCACCTCCGCTCCGAGCTCGTCGTCGACGCGCTCGAGATGGCCGTCGACCGACGCCGACCAAAGCCCGGACTTGTTCATCACTCAGACCAAGGCTCGCAGTACGTCTCGCTCGCGCTCAGCCAACGCTGCCGCCGGGCCGGGATCGAGCTCTCGATGGGAAACCGCGGCTGCGCCTACGACAACGCCGTCTGCGAATCGTTCTTCAAGACGCTCAAGACCGAGCTCGTCGACCGTCGCTCCTGGCCCACCAAAGCCGAAGCCCGACACGCCGTGTTCGAGTTCATCGAGACCTTCTACAACCGACGCCGACGCCACTCAACACTCGGCTACCTCTCACCAGACGAATACGAAAGAATCGCTACACAGACCTAATCAACCGGTGTCCACCGAACCGGGGGAACTCCACGGGAATGATGCCCGAGGCGATGGACTACGCGCTCAACCGACGCCTGAGCCTCTCCGCCTCGATGCGAATGTCGGCCTCGTACTCAATGCGGTTCGCAGGGTCGTCTTCCCACTCCGAGGCAAGGGCCACAAACGGCCGTATGGCGTCTGCCAACTGGTCGAGGTCTCTCGACAGCCGCCAAAGCTCCTGCGCTCCTTCATAGGGCGTTCGGGTTCCCTGGAGCACGTCATTCGCACACTCGACGGCACGGGCCGCGAGGGCATCGACCTCACTCATGCCGAAGAGGCTATCCAGTCACCGAGAGACAGACGTCTCGGCTGCCCGAGCGTGCTCTCGCCTGGAACCGCTGACGCGTCGCGGGTCTGGCGCGCGCGCTACTTGATCAGCGTCAGCATCTTGAACATCGGCAGGTACATGCTGATGATGATCACGCCGACCATCAGACCCACGCCGATCATCATCAGCGGCTCGATGATGGAGGTCAGCGACTGGATCGCCGCGTCGACCTCGTCCTCGTAGAAGTCGGCGATCTTCGCCAGCATCTTCTCGAGCTCTCCCGTCTCCTCGCCGATCTTCACCATCTGCGAG
>DATKOY010000267.1:0-4884 GCA_035524415.1 Solirubrobacteraceae bacterium
GAACACGCGCTACTCCAGGCCGCCGCTCACGACGACGGCAGAGCCGACGACGACGCCGGTTGCGCTCCTGGCGACAAGCGCGTCTCTTGCGATTTCGGCCGAGAGACCCGCAATCTCTGACCGCAGGTGCGCGACGCTCGCCGGTTCCAACCTCCTGAGCGTGCCCGCGCCCGAACGAAACCAGGGCTTTGGACTCAGCGGTCACGGCGACGGACGGCCTGAAGGCGCGGCTGGCCTTGCTGCTGGCGAATACGAGGTGCGCAACCACGCGCGGGTCGACACCCGCTTTCGTTGTGGCGCGTGCACCCCGCCGGCGACATGTGGCTGGTCGTGTCCGACAACGGGGGGTCTCCGGTCCCGCTGGGGTCGGGCTGACCGTTGCTTGGGATGTCCGTGTGAACGTGGGCCGTGGCTTTGTCGCGGTCCGTACATCTGCGGAATCCTGCCCCGGCTGATCGGACGTCCGGTTTGGGTAACGGGGCGCCCTGAAGCCGGGGCGGTGCTGAGGGGCATCTCCGGCGCTTCGGGGTTGTCCCCTGCCGCTCAGCGCAGGTGGGCGGCGAAGAATTGCGTTGTCGTCGCTGCGCCCTTCGCCACGAGCGAGATGTGGTCGACGCCGGGGTAGGTGAGGTACGTGGCGGCGTCGCCCAGTGCCCGCAACTCAGGGATCAACTGGGCGGTGAACGCGGGGGGTACCGATGTGTCACTGAGACCCTGGAGGATCAGCACGGGAACGCGGATCCGTAGTGCCGGGTTCTCGGCGTCGACCACGCGCTCGAGCGGCTCCAGGTCAGCCCCAGACCGCACGACCTGCGCAGGAGCGATCGCGCCGAACTCGCCCGGTCCGTCAAGCGCCGCGACGCAGTCGCGTTCGATTTGGGGGATCAGCGGGGCAGCCTGAGGGGAGAACAGCTGAGCCGGCCTGACCGCGGGATCGACGGCCCCCGCGCCCGCGATGATCATCGCGACGTTGCCCGACAGCGGGCTCGGCGCGGTGAACACGCCGAGCGCCCGGAACAGCGTGCCCAGGTGCGATACCGGCGCGAACGCGGCAACGCCGCGGAGCGAGAGCTCGGGTGCCCAGCTCGGCCCAAGAGCCGCCGCGAACAGCGCCGCCTGCCCGCCCTGCGAGTGGCCGGCGACGATCCAACGCCGCCCAACCCCGGGGTTCAGCGCCCGCGCCGCCCGGACGACGTCGATCACGCTGCGCCCCTCCGAGCGGCCGACCAGATAAGGGTGGACGCCGGGTGTGCCGAGCCCCTCGTAATCGGTCCGCGCGAGCGCATAGCCACGCCTCAGCCACGAGTTGAACTCCGGGAAGGCGTAGGCGTTGATCGCGGCGGACGGACTACGCGACGGCGCGCAGACGTCCGCGATGCCGATCGTTCCATGAGCCCAGGACACGACCGGCCAGCCACGCCTCGGGGCCCGGCCCTTGGGTATCTCGACCATGCCCGACACCTCGATCGGGTTGCCGTCCACGCTCCTGGAGCGGTAGAGAACGAGATACGCACGCCCCGCCGCGCTCAGCGGACTGCGAACCGTCCGCGCCCAGATCACGCTCCCATGCGACCCTGCAAGCAGCCACTTCGGCGGCGAGTAGAAAGCCAAACCAGCCGGCCCCACACGCCACGCCGCAGCAGCAGCCGCCGCGGGCGCTGCCAGCATGCAACCGGCAAGAACAGCCGCCACCGCTACGCAGGCGACCCCGTGGCGTTGTCGAGGCCAACTGCGCATACGCACCTCCAACCAGCGAAAACGGTCGACAGAGCACCCATTCAAGGACGCGAATCCGGCGCTGACAACGGTAGGGCGGGACAGGCCATCAGTCCTCAGGGCTAACCCGACCTCTTACCCGTAGAACTACCGATTCTGAGCAGACCGGCTGCCCGTCAGCAAGACAAAACTGTGACCCACGACAGAACGCAGCACCGATCGAGCGCCCACATCGTTGGCAACATCCGCGCCCGACGCGAGAGCCGTCAGCGAGTCCTGCTCTGACTCTGCGACGAGCATTCCGCCGCGGGCACCGAGCGTCCCGTTAAGCGCGGGATCCGCGGCTTGGCGGGCGGCTTCGGCCCCACAGCCGGCGCGCCCGGTCGGGAGTGCCTCGCTGACCGCACCAAGCAGGGAAGCCATTCCCACGCTCGAGATGCTCGTCGCAGAATCGGAGCAAGGCTGGCACTCAATCCGAGAGCGACGGTCGGCGCTGTGGACTTGCCCCGTTTTCGACGACACTTGGACGCTTCCGGTCATAAGCCGGGGAAAGTGAGGTTCAGGTGCCCAGAACTCGGCCGCCGTATCCCGAGGAGTTTCGCCGCGAGGCGATCCGCCTAGCCCAGCTCGGTGACAAGCCGCAGCGCAAGCTCGCGAAGGATCTGGGGATCTCCGACGTCACATTGCGCCACTGGCTCAAGGAGGAGAAGGCCGCGCGCGGTGAGCGTCCGGGCGGGCTCTCAAGCGACGAGCGCGAGGAGCTTGCGCGGTTGCGGGATGAGAACGCGAAGTTGCGGATGGAGCGGGAGATCTTGCGAAAAGCGGCGGTCTTCTTCGCGAGGGAGGACGACGGGCGGTAGGCGAGGTGTACTCGTTGATCGCTGCGGAGAAGACGAACTATCCCGTCGCCATGATGTGTCGCGTGCTGCACGTCAGCCGGACTGGCTTTCATAACTGGGCGCGCCGGGCGCCGTCGGATCGGGCGCTCACTGACGCGTGGTTGACCGAGAAGATCAAGCGCATCCACGAGGACAGCCGGGGCGTGTACGGGGCGCCGCGGATCCATGCCGAGCTGCGCCTCGAGCTTGACGTCCGGGTCGGGCGAAAACGCGTGGCCCGGTTGATGAAAGCCGCCGGTATCTCAGGCGTCAGGCCCCGGAAGCGCTGGCGCACGACGATCCGGATCCCGGGGATCACGCCTGCCAGCGACCTCGTGAACCGCGACTTCAGAGCTCCTGGGCCGAACGTGTTGTGGGTGGCGGACATCACCTACCTGCGGACTGGTGAAGGGTGGCTGTACCTCGCCGCCGTGCAGGACGCGTACTCTCGCGCGATCGTCGGCTGGTCGATGGCCACGCACATGCGCGCGAGCCTGGTCGTCGACGCGCTAGGAATGGCGCTCGCGCGCCGGCGCCCGGGACCCGGTCTGATCCATCACTCGGATATTGAGTATGTGTTGGGCCGGCTGCCTTTGGGTGGCCTGACCCGCACAGCGATCGACGCGGAAGCATCCGAGCTGGTCGTGAGGATGCGGGAGCCCAGCCGTCCTGGGTGGTCTGACTCCCACTCCGATCGACCCTCTTCGGTGTCATCCCCTGGACTTGTCGACCATCCGGGGCCGGCTGGCGCATGGCTGCGGCCATGACCGGCGTTGTGACCTGATGAGAGCCTGACCAGAGGCGTCCCTTCAATGTCGTGTCCGCCGCCGGCCACGACCGCACGCCGACACACGACACCGAACGAAGGGAGCCGACGTGGGAAGGATCGCAGCAGCGCTCGCCGCGGCCGTGCAGGTGGTCGCCGGCGTCGATACGCACCTGGAGTTGCATCACGCCGCCGTGCTCAGCCTGAGCGGCGAGCTGCTCGGCACGCGGTCGTTCGCGACCACGCGTGCCGGGTACCGAGCGATGCTCGCCTGGTTTCGCAGCCATGGCGAGGTGATCCGGGTCGGTGTCGAGCAGACCGGAACCTATGGCGCCGGGCTGACGCGGCATCTCGCGCTGGCGGGGGTCCCGGTGCTCGAGGTCACCGGCCCCGACCGCTCAGAGCGCCGCGCGAAGGGCAAGGACGACACGTTGGATGCGATCGCCGCCGCGAAGGCGGCGCTCACCCGCAAGCGCGTGTCGGTCGCCAAGGACCGAGCCGGCCAGGTCGAAGCGCTCCGCGTGCTGCGCACGACCCGCAAGACCGCCGTGAAGTGCCGCCGCGCCACCTTGCAGCAGCTGCGCAACACGATCACCGCCGCGCCCGAGGAGGTCCGCGACCAGGTCCGCAACCTCACTCGCATGCAGCTGCTGCGCACCTGCGCCGCCTGGAGGCCGGACCAGCTCGCCTTCCGCGACCCAGCGACCGCGACCAAGATCGCACTCAAATCACTCGCCCGACGGCTGCTCGAGCTCGGCGACGAGATTGCCGAGCTCGACCGGCTCATCGCACCGCTCGTCCAGGAACTAGCGCCAGGACTACTCGAGAAGGAAGGCGTCGGGATCGAGAACGCCGGCGAGCTGCTCGTCACGGCCGGCGATAACCCCGAACGGCTGCGCTCCGAAGCCGGGTTCTCGATGCTCTGCGGCGCCTCACCGATCCCCGCCTCCAGCGGCAAGACCATCCGCCACCGACTGAACCCCGGCGGCAACCGCCAAGCCAACAGCGCCCTGCACATGATCGTCGTCTGCCGCATGCGCACCGACCAGCGCACCCGCGACTACGTCCAGCGCCGCCTCGCCGAAGGCAAGACCAAGCGCGAGATCATGCGCTGCCTCAAACGCTACGTCGCCCGCGAGATCTACCACGGACTCACTCGCCCAACTGTCAGCGCCCCCGCCGAGGAAAGAACCCTCGCTCGAACGAAAAAGACAACTTCAAAAACGACTTGACAAACATGAGAGCGTCCAGGGCTCGCAATACGTGAGCCTCGCGTTCGGGCGCGCGGCCAGGGATGCCGGGATCGCGGTCTCGATGGGTTCACGCGGCGACGCGTATGACAACGCAGTCGCCGAAACGTTCTTCGCGACACTCAAGAAAGAGCTCGTCAACCGCCGCAGCTGGCCATCGCGGCTCGAGCTGCAGTCCGCGGTGTTCGAGTACATCGAGGCGTTCTACAACCGCCAGCGCCGCCACTCCACCCTGAACATGCTCTCCCCAGTCGCCTACGAACAACTACGACTC
>DATKOY010000268.1:0-14658 GCA_035524415.1 Solirubrobacteraceae bacterium
GCTCGCCGTTCACCTCGCTCGTCACGGCCGGATCGCGTTCGGTCAGCAGATCGAGATCAGCCAGGGCGCGGAGATCCAGCGACCCTCGCTGCTGTACGCCCGCGTCGATGGTGCTCCCGAACGGATCGACCGCGTCGCCGTCGGCGGCTGCGCGGTGGTCGTGGCGCGGGGTGAATACAGGGTGGCCTAGTGCCACCGGAACCTGAGAGGATGAGCGCGTGATGACACTGACGGCACGGCAGCGCCGAGCGCTGGAATGTCGGCAAGCATCTCAAGCTACACCCGGCGACGGCCGTGTTTACCGTGCCGCCGCCCAGACACGAGCCCGCGAGCAGCGTCACGCTACGGTCTCAAGTACGAAACCGCCGCCAACCACCCACACCTGTTCATCGGGTTCGCGCCGTGGCGCGGCGCCGGCGAGCACTTCTCGCTGATGGAGGGGCTGCCGAGCACCGTGCCGATTGGGGTGCTGCTGCGCGACCGCGAAGGCGGCGAAGTCCGCGTCGGTCGCGACGGCGAGCCGGTCGTCCGCTACCGGCTCTCGTCGTTCGACGCGAGTCACATGCGGACCGGGATCGACGGCGCCGCGCAGATCCTCGAGGCCGCGGGGGCCCGGCGGATCTTCACCTCGCACACGAAATGGGTCTCGTACGATGCGGGCTCGAGCTCGGGCGCCCGGGCGCGCTACATGGCCGATGCCGACGCCGCCGGCTACGGTCCGGGGCAGATCGCGCTGGGGTCGTTTCACATCATGGGATCAGCGCGGATGGGGGGGTCTGCGGCGATGTCGGTGTGCGACCCCACCGGTCAGACGTGGGACGTGCGGGACCTGTACGTGTTCGACGGCTCGTCGTTCCCGACCGCGTCGGGGGTCAACCCGCAGATCTCGATCCAGGCGATCGCGCACATGGGGGCACGCGGGCTTGCCGCTCGCCTGAGCTGAGCGGCGGGACGGGTTGCAGGGCCCGTTGCAGGACCGCAGTCGCCGCTATGGTGCTGGTCGGTGAGAAGGCGCGGCTCACGCTACCTCTATCGCCGGCGCCGGGGGCCTCGGACGGCGGTGATCCTCGCCGCGATCGCGCTCGTCGCCGTCCTCGGCGTCGCGGCGGCGGTCATGGCTCACAGCACGACATCGGGCAACGCGCAGACGATCACGAGCCACGCTGGCCCGACGGCGCCCGGCGCCCGCGCCGCGCGGCACCGGAACGCGCGCGCTGTCCGGATCCGCGCCTCCTCGCGGACGCTGGGGCGGGAATCGGCCCAGATCAACGCGACCCTGCGCTACACGCCGTTCGTGGCCGCCGGCTCCGGCCGCCGTCGGGCGATGGCGTTGACGTTCGACGACGGCCCCAGCCCGTACACGACGGCGATCGTCCACATCCTCGTGCGGATGCACGTGCCCGCGACGTTCTTCGTCGTCGGTCAGCAGCTGCCCGTGTTTCCCGACGCGTTTCGGGACGAGCTGAAGCACGGGTTCGAGATCGGCGACCACACCGAGAATCACGCCTGGCTCGTACGGCTTTCCGCTGGCGGGCAATACGGTCAGATTCACGCTGACGCGGTCGCGGCAGAGCGCCTCGGCGCCCCGCCGCCGCGCCTGTTCCGCCCTCCCTACGGCGCCTACGACCGCGTCACGATCGCGATCCTGCACCGGCTGCGGATGCTCATGGTGCTGTGGTCGATCGATCCCGACGACTGGCTGCGCCCCGGTGCGAAGGCGATCGTCGCGCGCGTGCTGAGCCACGCGCGACCGGGCCGGATCGTGATCCTGCACGACGGGGGCGGCGATCGGTCACAGACGGTCGCGGCGCTACCGGCGATCGTGCGAGGGCTGCGACGGCGCGGCTACCGGCTCGTCAGCGTTCCCGCTCTGATCGCCCTCGACCCCCCGCCGCGGCATCAGCAGTTGCCGCGTGTGGGTGTGGCATAGCCACCCCAACAACTGGTTGTCCATCGCATCCGCCGGTGGGATACTCGCGGACTCCAGGTATACCCGGATCATCCGCCGGAGGTGATCAGATGGCAGACTCGGCCTACGTTCTCGTCGTCGCCCATCAGACCGCGGCGACTCCTCAGCTCCTGAACGCGGTCCGCGAACGCGCCGGGCGCAGTCCAGCGACGTTCCACCTCGTCGTGCCCCGCCAGGCGCACGGCATGCACAAGGTCGTAGATCCTCAGGATGCCGGCGCCAACGAGGCGCAGACGGTGCTCGACACGGCGCTCCCCAAGCTGTCGGAGGCCGCCGGGAGCCGCGTCACCGGTAGTCTCGGCGATCCCGAGCCGCTGATGGCGATCCATGACGCGGTCAACCTCGGGCACTACGACGAGATCATCATCTCGACGCTGCCGCTTGGCGTCTCGCGCTGGCTGAAGCTCGACTTGATCAGCAAGGCGCGTGCGCTCGGCCTGCCGGTGACGCACGTGCAGGCGGCGAGCAAGGTCGAAGCCACGGCCGGCGTCGGGACGTAATCGATGTCGCATCGCGGCGGCAGTCGTATTAGGCTGCCGCAGCGATGAGGCTGGCGACGTTCACCGCGCCCGGAAGCGAGGAGCCGCTCGGCGGACAGGTGCGCGACGGTCAGGTCGTGGTGTTCGCGAGCGGCGCGCGCGTCGTCGATGTGCTCGCGGGCCGCGACGACGGGCAGACCGGGGACCGGAGTTGGCCACTGGCAGCGGTCACCCTGCTGGCGCCGGTGCCCGAGCCGACCACCGTCTACGCGATCGGTCTCAACTACGCGCAGCACATCGCCGAGACGGGCGCGCAGAAGCCGCAGACGCCGATCGTGTTCGTCAAGGTTCGCGGCTCGGTCGCGCCCCCCGGAGGCCCGATCATCTGTCCCGAGGTCGTGCGCCGACTCGACTACGAGGGCGAGCTCGTGATCGTGATCGGCGCCGGCAGCGCGATCGCGGGCTACTGCGTCGCCGACGACGTGACCGCGAGGGACCTGCAGGGCCGCGAGCCGCAATGGACGCGCGCGAAGGGGGCCGACACGTTCTGTCCATACGGGCCGTGGATCACGACCGCGGACGAGGTTCCCGACCCCGGCGACCTGCGGCTGCGCACATGGGTCAACGACGAGCTCCGGCAGGACAGCAGCACGTCCGACCTGATCTTCGGATGCGAGGAACTCGTCGCGTTCATCGGCCAGACGTGCACGCTGCAGCCGGGAGACCTGATCCTCACGGGCACGCCGAACGGGGTCGGGATGGCGTTTGACCCGCCGAGGTTCCTTGCGTCCGGAGACACGATCCGGATCGAGATCGAGCGCTTGGGAGCGATTGAGCACCGCGTCCGGTGAACACGGCGCACCCGCCGTCGCCGTGATGTTGGGGTGGCGCGGTGCGCCACCCCGATTGTGTCACTACTGCAGCGTGGCGTTGACCGTGATGTCGAGCGAGGACAGCGCACGTGAGATCGGGCAGTTCTTCCCGGCGTCCGTGGCCGCCCGCTCGAACGCAGCCTGATCGATCCCTGCAACGCGCCCGCTGACGGTCAGCTCTGAGCTCGTGACGGTCGGCGCTCCGTCCTTCATGTCGAGCGTCACCTTGGCGGTGACGTCGAGATGCTCGGGCGGGTTCCCGGCCTCGGTCAATCCGTGCGCGAGCGCCATCGAGAAGCAGGATGAGTGAGCAGCCGCGATCAGCTCCTCAGGGCTCGTCTTGCCGTCGGAGCGCTCGGTTCGTGACGCCCACGTGACCGGCAGCTCACCAAGCGCACCGCTGGCCCCGGTGACCACTCCATTGCCGTGTGCGAGGTCGCCGTCCCAGCTCGTCGTCGCCGTCCGTTCAGCCATAGGCATCTATCTGTGACCTCCTGCTAGTGGTGTTCGATCACGCGGTCGATCAGTCCGTACTCGACCGCCTCGTCGGGCTTGAAGAAACGGTCACGCTCCATGTCGTCGTGCACGCGCTCGATCGTCTGACCCGTGTGCTGCGCGTAGATCTCGTCGATTCGCGCGCGGATATTGAGGATCTCGCGCGCATGGATTTCGATGTCCGTCGACTGACCCTCGAAGCCGGCCGACGGCTGGTGGATGAGAATCCGGCTGTTCGGAAGTGAGAACCGCTTGCCCTTGGTGCCGCCGGTCAGCAGCAGCGAACCCATCGACATCGCGACCCCGACGCAGATCGTCTGGATCTCCGGCTTGATGAACTGCATCGTGTCGTAGATCGCGAGCCCAGAGTAGATCGAACCGCCGGGGCTGTTGATGTACATCGAGATGTCCTTGTCGGGGTCCTGCGACTCGAGGTGCAAGAGCTGGGCGACGACGAGGTTCGCGACCGTGTCGTCGATCGGCGTGCCGAGGAAGATGATGCGCTCGTTGAGCAGGCGGCTGTAGATGTCGAACTCGCGCTCGCCACGCGCGGTCCTTTCGATCACCATCGGGATGAGGGGCATACCGAGAACCCTACGGGATGTTGGGCGTCGCCTTATGGAACGACGACCGCGCTGCCCTCGAATTGACCCGCCCTGAGGTCCGCGAGTGCGTGCTCGGCCTGCGCAAGCGGGTACAGGTTGACGGTTATCTTGATTGGCACCTTCGGTGCGAGGGCGAGGAACTCTGTGCCGTCGTTGCGCGTGAGGTTTGCGACGGAGCGGATGATCCGCTCCTGCCAGAGGTCGTCGTAGGGGAAGCTCGGGATGTCGGTCATATGGATGCCGGCGCACACGACCGTCCCGCCGGGCGCCAGCGCCTTGAGTGCCTGCGGCACGAGCTCGCCGGCAGAGGCGAAGATGATCGCGCCGTCAAGGGGCTCCGGTGGGAGCTCGTCGCTGGCGCCGGCCCAGGTGGCGCCGAGGCTCCTCGCGAACTGCTGCGTGCGCTCGTCGCCTCTGCGAGTGAACGCGAACACCGAGCGACCCTGCCATGCGGCGACCTGGCAGATCATGTGCGCGGCCGAGCCGAATCCGTACAGGCCGAGGTTGTGCGCATCGCCGGCGAGCGTCAGCGCCCGATAGCCGATCAGGCCACCGCACAGCAGCGGGGCCGCCTGCTCGTCGGTGAGGTTGTCGGGCAGCGGCAGGCAGTAGCGCTCGTCGGCGACCGTCAGCTCGGCGAAGCCTCCGTCGATGTCGCGTCCGGTGAACCGGGCGTTGACGCACAGGTTCTCGCGGTCTGATGTGCAGTAGCGACAGGTCCCGTCCGTCCACCCGAGCCATGGCACGCCGACGCGGCGGCCGTCGTCGGTCGTGGCGACGATCTGATGACCGAGCACGACCGGCAGCTTGGTTGCTGCGATCTCACTGTCACGCAGATGCAGGTCGGTGCGGCATACCCCACACGCCTTGACGCGCAACAAGAGCTGTCCTGCCTGCGGCGCCGGGTCGGGCAGGCTGACGGGCCTGAGCGGCTGGCCTTGGCGCTCGAGGACGACGGCCCTCACGGCGTCGCGTCAAGCCAGGCGCGGCGGCTGGTGTGGGTCGTCGAGGGCTCGCCGGTGGCGAGCTCGCGCCGCACCTCGCCGAGCGTTCCAAAGCGCTCGGCGACGACGTTGTGCTGGTGGATCGTCTCGAGGTTCACCTGGCGAGCGGAGACGAACGCGCGGTCGTCGAGGTCGGGGAAGGCGTCGGTGACGCCTCTGATCATCTCGCGCACGCAGTCCTCGACGAACCGCGGGCGGCGGTGGGCCTTCTCGACGACGTGGGCTTCGTCGCTGCGCTTCATCAGCTCGTAGATCTCCGAGGACATCGATTGCTCGACGATCGCGAGCAGCGTGCCGGCATCGATCTCGTCGTTGCACAGCTCGGTGCAGCCGATGTGCAGTGTGCCCAGGCCGCGCTGGTTATGGGTCGCGACCGGCACCGCCTCGAGGATCTTCTCGATCTCGGACTCGTCGAAGCCCTCGTCCCGCAGGCGCTCGCGCGCGCTCGTCGCGACGAGTTCCTGCGCGCACGGGCAGGCGGTCATTCCCTGCGCGGTGACGCCGATCAGGCGGCGCGTGCCGAGCCCGGTGCAGATCGCCGAGCCGTGCAGCGTGTACAGCTCCTGGGTCTGGATGCCGGACACCGGCGCTGGCTTGTGCTCCGGAAACCGCGCCTCGACGGTGACCTCGGCGCGGCGAGCCCGCTGGCGTTCGCGGACGAGCTGGGCGATGTGCTCGGCGAGCGTCTCCGCCTTGAACGACGTCTCGTTCAGCACGACCTGGCCGATCGCCTCGTTGACGACCTCCTCGAAGCGCGACATGTGCGCGCCCTTCTGATTCGGGCCGAGCTCGACGACGCATTCGAAGCGGGCGGAGAACAGTTGCTCGCCGCCGTTGTGGCGCAGGCGGATCACCTTCTCCACGCCGGTGACGCCGACGCGCGAGAGGCTCAGCTGCACCGCCGGGCGCTGGGCCTGGACGTCGATCAACGACACCACGGAGGATCGGTCTGTGGCCATGCTCGCCTTAAGGGTAAAGGGGTCGAGTCCTCGGCGATCGATCGCCGCGACCCGCGGGCCTGGACAAAGCCGGGCTTTGTGGTATCACTCGCCGTCTCATTGGGAGAAGTGAGAGAGGGAGTCGACCCGTCTCGGGTGTCTCAAAGCTGCGTCTGGGAGGAGCTCAGGGGCCGTGAGCGATAAGGGAATTGTGCTGTTGACGGATGAAGCTCCGATCGTGGAGCTCGACGAACTGCGTCCGCTGATCGCGGAGGGCCAGGAACGCGGCTTCCTCACGTTCGAGCAGATCGAGGCGTGCCTCGAGGAGGTCGAGGTGACCAAGGAGCAGCTCCAGGAGCTGCACGCATACCTCGACGAGCAGGGAATCGACGTCGTCGGCGCCGACGGCCGCCCGGCCAAGTCGGAGGAGGGAAGCGTCGAGGCGAGCGCGGCCAACGCCGGCGAACGCGCGCCGAACGAGCGCAAGAAGGTCGAGATCGATCTGACGGTCGAGCCCTCGCTCGATTCACTGCGGCTGTACCTGCGCTCGATCGGGCGTGTGTCGCTGCTCACCGCCGAGCAGGAGGTCCTGCTCGCCCGGCGGATCGAGCGCGGCGACATGCTCGCCAAGCAGCAGATGATCGAGGCCAATCTGAGGTTGGTGGTCTCGATCGCGAAGTCGTATCTCGGTCGCGGCCTGACGTTCCTGGACTTGATCCAGGAAGGCTCGATGGGCCTGATCCGCGCCGTCGAGAAGTTCGACTACCGCCGCGGCTACAAGTTCTCGACCTACGCGACCTGGTGGATCCGCCAGGCGGTCACGCGCGCGATCGCCGACAAGGGACGCACGATCCGGATCCCCGTCCACATGGTCGAGAAGCTCAACAAGGTCGTGCACGTCGAGCGCCAGCTCGTCCAGCAACTCGGCCGCGAACCGACGCCCGACGAGATCGCCGCCGAGCTCGAGACGACCGTCCGCGAAGTGCGCGACGTGCTGCGGATGGCCCAGCAGCCGATCTCCCTCGAGAAGCCGATCGGCGAGGAGGACGAATCCGAGCTCGGCGATTTCGTCGAGGACCAGACCGCCGAGTCGCCGTTCGAGCTCGCCGCCGAGCACCTGCGGCGCGAGAACCTGCGGCGCGCGTTGGCGGCCCTACCCGAGCGCGAGCGCGAGGTGATCGAGATGCGCTTCGGGCTGACCGGCGAGCGGCCGTACACGCTCGAGGAGGTCGGTCGCGCGTTCAACGTCACGCGCGAGCGGATCCGCCAGATCGAGAACCACACGCTCAAGAAGCTCGAGGCGCTGCCCGAGGCGCAGCGTCTGCGGGACGCTTCGTAGCGGGTCGCGCTGGTAGGCGCCGGGTTGGCGCCGGGTTGGCGCCGGCGTTCCGTCCGGACGCGAACGTATGTTTGGGTCGATGGGACGAGCGTGGACACCGCGACGGCAGGGAGACCTCGGCGAGGCCTCTGCGATCGAATGGCTGACGCGGGCCGGCGCGTGCGTCTCGTTGTCGATCGGCGCCAGCCCCGACTACGACCTGATCGCGGACTTCGATGGGCGGTTGGTTCGGGTCCAAGTCAACACGTCAACCTGCTGGCGCAACGGGCGCTATGAAGTCACGCTGGCAACGCGCGGAGGGAACCGGAGTTGGAGCGGCGTCGCGAAGCTGCTCGACGTGACCCGCTGCGACAGTGTCTTCGTCCACGTGGGAGACGGCCGCCGGTGGTACATCCCGTCCCGTGCCGTTGGCGGAGCGAGTGGCATTCTCCTGGGCGGTCCCAAATACACGCAATTCGAGGTCGAGTGAGGAGCTCCGCTGCCCGTACGCGAGTCCGCCACGATTGCGGCGCAACGCTAGACTCGGGCGTGTCTCGGCGGGATTCCCGAGCGGTCAAAGGGGCGTGGCTGTAAACCACGTGGCTATGCCTTCCCAGGTTCGAATCCTGGTCCCGCCATTGTTGTCTTGCCTACGCCTTGACCGTGATCGTCACGAGGGCGACGGCGCCCGCGCCGTCGGTGACGCGCAGCCGATAGCGGTAGGTTCGGCCACGGCGCAGCTCGACATATGCGACCGCCGTGCGTGCGATCAGGTGACCGCGAGCGTCATACCAGCGGTAGGAGACGATCTGCGTCTCCCCGCGCAGGCTGCCACGGCCGTCGAGCGCATAGCGCTCAACCGCGGAGCGTTTCGAGAGCCGACGCGCGGATGCTTTCGCAACCGGACCAGGACCGGTCGTCGTGAACGCCGCCGTCGCGCTCGCGGACCCTCCCGGACCTGAGACCGTCACCGTGAACCGGTGCGCGCCGGTGCGCAGCCCGGTCAGCTGCGCTGCCATCGACGTGCAGCGGACCGGCTTGTCGTCCAGTGCGCAGGCGGTGGAGCTGACGGTCCCTGTTTCGGTGTAGCTCACCGTCCGCGAGCGCCTGGCGGAGGCGGACGGCGAGCGTGCGATCCGCACGTGCGGCGCCGGCATCTGCGCGGCCGGAGCGCTCGTGGCAGCTGACGCGCTCGTCTGCCCGTCCGGACCGCTGGCGGTGACCGTGACCCGCACTTAGTGGCCGACGTCGGCGCCCGCGAGCGTGTAGCTGCTCGCGCTCGCGTCGGGGATGTCCGTCCACGCGGAGGAGCCTGAGCTTCGCTGCCATTGATACGTGTAGGTGAACGGGCCGACGCCGGTGAACGATCCGGTGGTCACGCTCAGCGTCCGGCCGCTGACCACGCTGCCGGACAGCCCGGGTGCCGCGGTCATGACCGGCGGAGCCGCGGCGACCGCGGCGCTCTGCGCGGATGCCGCCTGGGCCTGCCCGTACGGGCCCTGCGCGGTGACCTGAACGCGCACGAGTTGCCCGACGTCGGTCGGGGTGAGTGTGTAGCTGCTCGCGCTCGGGCCGGCAATCGCAGTCCAGGTGGTGCCGTCGGCGCTTCGCTGCCACTGGTAGGTCTCGGTGAGCGGTCCGTCGCCACTGAACGCGCCGCCGTCACTCGTGAGCGTCTGGCCGTCGACCGCTGTGCCGGTGAACGACGGTGATGCCGTGGCGGCCGGCGCGACGCCGATGGCGACGGTCTGGGCGGCGGAGCTCGCGTTCCCCAGCGTGTCGGCGGCGTTCATCCGCACGTCGTAGCTGCCTGCGGGAAGCTGCGCGGTGCTCCAGGAGCATCCGTACTGGCCGCTGTTGGCGGTCGGATTGCACGCGGTCTCTGCCAGGTGTTCTGCCCGGCCGGGCTGTACTGGACTGTGACGGTCGCCGCGTCGAGCCCGGACTCAGGGTGGAGACGGTGCCTTGCACGCTCACCGTTCCTGGTGCCGCGGGGGTGCCGATCTCGGCGAGCGAGATCTGCGGGCCTGCCGCGTCGTAGTAGGCGGTGGTGCTCTGCGTCTGTGAGGTCTGCCGGTCGGCGTTGAGCGCCTGCGCCTGGATCTTGGAAGCGCTCTGGATCTGGTACGGGTAGACGGCGGTGAACGAGCTGGCGTACGGGATCGTCGTCCACGCCCCGTACGCTCCCGATCCCGGGGTCATTTCGGTGCGGTAGCGGATCGAGGTGATCGCCGCGCCGTCGTCAGGGGCGGACGGTGCGGCGGTGAAGTAGCCGTCATCCGGCTGGTTTGACCATGTCTGCCCGCAGGTGATCTGAACCGTCGGTGCGGAGGGTTCTGAGATCTTCCGGATCGCGTTGTTCGCGGTGTCGGCGACCAAGAACTGGCCGAAGCCGGTGAATCGGGAGATGTCGACGCATACGCCAGTGGGCGTGTGCAGTGCGCGCCGGACGGGTCGCCGCCGTCGCCCTGGTAGCCGCCGGCGCTCGGGGCGGTCAGCGTGGTCGCGCTGCCGGCGGAAACTTCGAAGAGCGAGTTGTGGGCGCTGTCTGAGACGAGCAGCAGGTCGCTGTCCGGGCTGACCGCGAGGCCGGCCGGCTGGAAGGACGGATCTTGATAGGCGACCGTGAACGCGGACGCGCTCTTCCCGAGCTCCAGCACCGACTGTGAGGCGGCGGCGGCGATGAACACGTCACCGTTCATGTCCGCGGCGAGCCCGGAGACCGAGAGCTCCGCCGCGGACGCGGCCGTTCCAGCCTGCGCGACCGTCGAGCCGCCGCCGGCCAACCCGGTGAGAGTGCTCGCCCCTTTCGCGATGCTGTACACGGCCCCGTTCCCGTGGCCGTCGGCAACGTACACGGTGCCGTTGTCATCCGCCGCGAGCGCGGTCGGCGCGACGTTCACCTGCGCGGCGTTCGCGCGGGGACCCGCGGCGATCCAGTCGGCTGCGGGGCAGTAGCCGGTGGCGATCCTCGCGGAGAAGATGCTGTCTTTGTTGTCGTACTCCCAGACGGTGCAGTTGGTCGGATCGGCGATGAACACGTCGTGAGCGTTGTCGACGGCGATCGCGTGGATGTGGCCGGGCGGGGCCTGGGTGCGCATCGAGGACTCATCGCCCGCCGACGTGTTCGTGTGGCATGTGCCGGTTCCCGCCCAGCGGGAGATGACGTGGTAGGGGGCGGACACCTGCCGGACCGTGCAGTTGCCGCTGTCGGCGGGGTACATCGTCCCGTAGGTGCCGGCGATGGGGTTCGTATCGGTGGCGAGCGCAGCCGGAGCGTTGAGCCGCGCGCCGGTTGCGAGGGATCCGTCGCCGGAGTAGCCGGCGCCGTTTCCGCCCGCGACCGTGTTCACGAACGAGGGAAGGCCCCAGGCTCTCGCGGCGGGAGCGACGCTGGGCGCCAGCGCGAGCGTGAGTGCCACGAGGAGGATGCGGTGTCGGCGAGGGCTCATCGTCAGTCCGCGCGCGGACGGGCGCGTCCCGCGCCGCGTTTCTGGGCGTCGCGCCGTCGGTGTGGCGCACTCGACCGACACCGGTGATCGGCGGCGGCGAGGGGTCCTTGACGGCACATCCTCGGAGGAGGCGTCCGCTCAGCAGCCCCCGCTGAGTCGACGCACGCTGCGGCATTCCTGCCGGTGCATTTTTCCGTGCACAGGATCGCTGTTGTGCCACCGATCCCGGCTCCGTGTTACCGTGAACGCGGCCTGAGCCCCGATCGGTGCAGGCACAACCCGGTGCCGACGTCACCTGTCCGGCGTCGGCAGAACGCGCGATGCTCAGCCTTCGGAGGCCATACACTCGGGTTGTCTGCGTCCTTGTGGCGGGGGCGTTGCTGTTCGCAGCGGCGGTCTGGCTGATGTCGCGCTCGCCGGCGGCGCGAGCGGCCAGCACGAGTCAGCTGCAGCAGCAGATCAGCCAAGGTCAGAGCCAGATCTCGAGCCTGTCGGGCTCCCTGCGCACGACGTCGCAGCACCTCGCCCAGCTCAACCAGAGCATCGCCGGCTTCGAGGCGAGAATCGCTCGGATCCAGGCCGACCTCGACGCCAAACGCGCCGAGCTGCTGACGCTCCGTAACGAGCTGAGCGCCGCGCGCGCCCGCCTCGCTGCACTCGAGTCCTTCGAAGCGCACGCCGAGGGCGTGCTGCAAGCCCAGCTTGTGAGCGATTACGAGACCGATCGGCCCGACATCGTCAGCGTCGTGCTCGAGGCTCGCGGCTTTCAGGATCTGCTCGAGCAGATCGCGTTCATGCAGCGGATCCGCAAGGAAAACGTTCAGGTGGTCGACCGCGTGCGCGCCGCCCGCCGTGCTGTCGCCGCGCAGGCGACGCGGCTGGGCGCGCTCGAGGAGCGCCAGCAGACGCTGACCGCGCAGGTGCTCCGCCAGCGCAACGCGCTTGCGAGCGTGCGCGTCAGCCTGGTCCAGCAGCAGATCGCCGTCGCCCAGCAGCGCAGCGCGAAGGCGAGCCAGCTCGCTAACGCGCGCGACCACGTCGCCGGTCTCCAGCATCAGCTCGCACGGCTCCAAGCCGCTCAGGCCGCGGCCGCAGCCGCTGCGAACTCAGGCGCCGGCTCGAGCGCGGGCAGCGCCCCGGCCGGCGCCGGCCAGCTCTCGAGCGGTGGAGGCTTCACGTTCCCACTCCCGAAGGGCTCGGCTTCACCGCCGGGTACCTGGTCGCTCGATCAGGGCGTCGACATCTCCGCACCCGGTGGGACGCCCGAGTACGCGGTCTGCTCCGGCACGATCGTCCTGCACGGGATCGGCGGCTTCGGCCCGTGGGCCCCGGTGCTCCACTGCGACAGCCCGGTCGGCGGCTACAGCTACGTGTACTACGGGCACGCCGGTCCCGCCAACCAGCTTCCGATCGGCACCCACGTCGGCGCCGGCCAGGTGATGAGCGAGGTCGGGCCCGGCATCGTCGGGATCTCGACCGGGCCGCACATCGAGATCGGGTTCTCGGACTCGAGCGGCACCCCGATCGGCGGCGGCAGCGCCTCGACGATGCTGTCGCTGCTCCAGGGCTCCTACTGACCTGACCCGTCAGCTGCGGATGACCGACGGTCCTGCCGTGGTCGATACGGCAGGGGGTGCCATCGTCAGCCGAGCCGCCATTATCGGCGGAAGCCATGTGAACCTCAGTGGCGCACGGTGAAGTCGGCGGTCGAGCGCTTACGCTGCCCATTCGCCTGCGCGACAGCGCCGACGACCGCCACGATGTGCTTGTGGTGCCGTAGTGCCTTCGCGATCGCCCGGAGCCCCGTGTGTGAGAGTGACAGCGTGACGGTCGCTCCCCGATTTGGGCGAAGGGCCGTGATGACCTGCTTCGTCGTGCAGGTGTTGTGCTTGCTCGTCGCGACAGCCCCGACGACGGCGACCGCGCAAGCGACGTTACATTCCACGTGCGCGATGAGTGCCTTGTCAGTGAGCACGTGCTGCCCGGCCGTGGCGTTGATGCTCACCCTCAGCGCGCCCGTTGGACCTGGGCTCGGGGTCGGACCCGGAGTTGGTCCTGACTGCGGAAGGGTGTATGAGCTCCAGGCCGGATACGTGGCGTTGTCGATGACCTTCGTCGCTTGACCCCCGGCGGCTGGAACGACGTAGATCCCGTCCGGTCCCGCGAACACGATCTCGGATCCGTCGGGCGAGAAATCGGGGTTGACAGCCGACAGGCCGTCAGGCGTGATGAAGTTCAGCGGTGAGGGATTGCTCGCGCCGGCGGAACCGGACAGCGGCATCGTCACCAGCCGCGGCTGGCCGCTTGCGAGGGGGTTCGGGCTCGGCGCCGGATCGCTCGGGTCGTTCTGCGCACTGGCCACGATCAGCTGGCCGTCCGGTCGGAGCGCCGGCTGCAGAAGGTTGATGCCCGTGCCGGCGCAGTAGAACCCGGCCGGATGCGAGTCGACATCGCTCCGCTGCACCGGCGCCTGCCGGACGAGCGAGTAGGAAGAGTGCGCGCATGATGCCGGGGGGTCGCTGCTCCCATAGTCGGAGGTCAGCGTGTCGAAGAGCAGTGTGCTGCCGCCCGGATCCCCGAATGTCACGCCGACAGAACTTGAGCCGCCACCGGAGCCGTCGGTCCTGATCTCCAAAGGGTTCGTCCCGTCGACGCCGATCGAGCTGGGTCCCGACACCGCGCCGTACATGCCCTGGAACCCCCCATGCGTATGCGATCCGATCGCCGGCGACGTCGCTCGACACAGTGTGCGTCGGGTTGTCGCCGTGCATGTCGTCATTCGCGGGGTTGGGCGCGGACCCAGTGCCGTCGGGATGCATCGTGCCGAACGAGTTCGGGAACGACCGACGCGTCCAGTGGAGCCCGACTGCGTGCGGCTGCGATCCTACTAACGGCGGCGACGGCGCCGCTCAAGAGCGCGCTTGCGCGCTCTGGAGATCGTGCGTGCTCACCGCCGGTGCTGATGGCATTCGTGCCGACGCGGCAGGCGATCACGAAGCAGTGCGGCACCAGCGTCGAGTCGTCATGCAGTCCCCAGCGAGCGGTCCGAGCATGAGCTACGCTTGCCTCCAGCAGCGGACGACCGAGCCTCTGCAGCCCCCGTGCAGTCCGAAAAGGCCGACGGGGGCGGGAAAGCCCGGAAATCCCTGCAAGCGCCCTCTTAGCTCAGCTGGTAGAGCACTTCCATGGTAAGGAAGGGGTCGACGGTTCGAGTCCGTCAGAGGGCTTTCCGAAAGTGCCTGCAAAGTCGCTTGATCCCGCGGCGGTTTCGGCTGGTGCGACCGTCTCTCGATGTGTTCGCTCATGTCCGCAAATTCCTCATTTTGCGCGGTAGCACCAAGAGATGAATAAGAGATGCCGTGCCGGCGGCGCGCGGTACCCGACGACGACTTCTGGCGACCCGGGCATTGGCCATGATCCCGGCATGCGCGTCGCGGTCCTCTCGGACATCCACGCCGACCTTCAGGCACTCGAGCGCGTGCTCGACGCGGTCGACCGTGCCCGCGCTGACGACGTGTGGTGCTTA
>DATKOY010000269.1:0-16037 GCA_035524415.1 Solirubrobacteraceae bacterium
GATCTCGGTGCCGAGCTCGCGCCCGCTCTCGAGGAGATCGTCGAGCGGCACGTCGCGGGCACGCGGTACGGAATCGGCGTCGACCCGGGGGACGGCCTCCTGCGTCAGGGGGCAGCGGGCTGGGCGCTGACCTGGATGGACGCCCGCATCGACGGGGTGCCCGTGACTCCGCGCACGGGAAAGCCGGTGGAGGTGAACGCGCTCTGGATCGAGGCGCTCCGGATCGCGTCCCGTCTGGGAGGCGCACCCGCCGCCCGCTCAGCCGCCCTCGCCGACACCGCGTGTGCTTCGTTCGCCCAGCGCTTCGTCCGCGGGGACGGCGGCGGCCTCTACGACGTGATCGACGGCGCGAACTGGAGCGACACGTCGGTGCGGCCGAACCAGCTGCTCGCGGTCTCGCTCCCCGAGGGGCCTCTTGCGGCGCTCGGCGGGGACGCGGCGCAACGGACGGTCGACGCGTGCCGCCGCGAGCTGCTGACCCCGCTCGGGCTTCGCTCGCTGGCGCCGGACGATCCGCGCTACCGCCCGCACCATCGCGGCGGCCCTGCCGAACGCGACGCCGCGTACCACATGGGGACCGTCTGGCCGTGGCTGCTCGGGCCATATGTCGACGCGGCGCAGCGCGTCGGCGTCCCGGTCGACGGCGTCCTCGACGGCCTCGAGGCGCATCTCGGCGAGTGGGGGCTGGGGTCGATTTCCGAGACGGCCGACGGCGCCGCGCCCCACGCGGCGACCGGCTGTCCGTTCCAGGCGTGGTCGGTCGCCGAGTGTCTCCGCGTCCGCCGCTCGCTACAGGGCGCTTCGTAGGGCGCGAAAAGAAGGAAGCGCGCATCCCGGCGGCGGCATGCCGGCTGCATTCCGAAAGTTCGCCAGTCCTGCGACGCTCGCGGGGATGGGCGACGGAAGCACCGGTTCCGGCATCGGGGACGCGATCGGCGGCGCGGCGATGTTCCCTGCGCGTGCGGCGGCCCGGGCCTGGCGCGGAAGGATCGAGTCGGCAGCCGAGGACATGCTCTCGGCGCCCGAGACCGCGCGCATCGTCGACCGCGCGCTCGCCGGTCGTCTGCCCGAGGACGTCGCGCACTCGCTCGTACGGCATCACGTCGTCGAGCGGGTAATCCGCGAGCTCGCGGCCTCCGGCGAGCTCGAGGTGCTGATCGAGAAGGCGCTCGGCAACCCGCAGACGCTCGAGCTCGTCGAGTGCGTGCTCGCGAGCGAGGAGATGCAGCTCGCGCTGCGGCGCATCGCGTCGGGCCCCGAGATCCGCAGCGCGCTCGTCACCCAGTCCACGAGCCTCGGCGGAGAGGTCGTGCAAGGCCTGCGGGTGGGCCTCCGGAGCGTCGACGACCGCGTGGAGCACGCCGTTCGCCGCCGCGCGCGCGCCGGCCAGCCGTGGGCGGGCGTCGCGAGCCGGGGTCTCGCACTCGCGGCCGACACGCTCCTCGTCACCGCGGTCGTCGCGATCGGCGGCGCACTCGTGGGAGAGATCGCGTCGCTCGTCGGCGGCGTCCGGCCGCACTGGTTGGCAGGCACGCTGGTCGCGGTGGGCTGGGTGCTCGTGACCGGCGGGTACTTCGCGCTCTTCTGGAGCGCGGCCGGGCAGACCCCCGGCATGCGCCTGCTCGGCGTGCGCGTCCGGCGCTCCCCCGGCGACGCGAGGATCGGGCTCGGGCGGGCCGTCGTCCGGACGATCGGGCTCGCCCTCGCGATCATCCCGTGTTTCCTGGGCTTCGTGCCGGCGCTCTTCGACAGCCGGCGGAGGGCGTTGCCCGACTACATGGCCGGAACGACGGTGGTCTACGACGAGACCGCTGCCGGCGACCCCAGCGACTGAGGCGAGGAGGGATCAGATGGCGTCCACCGATGAACGGCCGGCCCTGACGGACGAGGAGCTCGTGGGCCTCCTCGCGTTGCTGAAGGAGGCAGACAGCGTCGAGCTGAAGGTGACGGTGCCGGAGTTGCACCAGCGCTCCACCGTGGCCGCGCTCGGGATGGATCCGCTGGAGGCGCAGATCCGACAGGTCTTCTTCTTCGACACACCCGAGCTGGCGCTGGACGGGCAGGGCATCGTTGTCCGCGCCCGCCGTATCCAGGGCAAGGGTGGCGACTCGATCGTGAAGCTGCGGCCGGTCGTCCCGGCCGAGCTCCCGGCCGAGCTGCGCGCGTCGGCGAGCTTCCGTGTCGAGGTGGACGCCCTCCCGGGCGGGTTCGTCTGCTCGGGGACGCTGAAGGGTACTCCGCCCGCGGCCGACGTCCTCCGCGCGGCGCGCGGGGAGCTGCCGGCGCGGAAGCTCTTCTCGAAGGAGCAGCGGCAGTTCTTCGCGGCGCACGCTCCGGACGGGATCGGCCTCGACGATCTCGTCGTTCTCGGGCCGATCTTCGTCCTCAAGCTCCGCTTCACGCCCGAGGAGCTCGGCCGCAGGGTCGTCGCGGAGATGTGGCTCTACCCGGACGGGTCGCGCATTCTCGAGCTGTCCACCCGTTGCATGACCGGCGAGGCGTTCCAGGTCGCGGCCGAGACGCGGGCGTTCCTCGGGGGCCGCGGCGTCGACCTCACGGGCGAGCAGCAGACGAAGACGCGGACGGCGCTCCAGTACTTCGCGAACGCCCTTCGCGCGGAGTCGCCGTGACCGCGGGCTCGAGCGCACCAGAGGGAGCGACGCCGCTGTCGGCGATCGTCCCTCGCTGGGAATGGCGCACGTTCGGCGGGCGCTTCGGAGACGCCGAGGAACGTCTCGCCGCTCTCACGTCCGACCGCGTCCAGGACAGCGACGAGACGTACGTCCTGTCGCTCGAGAGCGACGCCTCGGTGAAGGTCCGCGACGGCCTGATGGACGTCAAGCGGCTCGAGCACGTGAACGACGAGGGGCTCGAGCAGTGGCGGCCGGTGCTGAAGGAGGCGTTCCCGCTCTCCCGGGCCGACGTGGCGACCGTGCTCGATGCGCTCGCTGTCACGCCTCCGCGGCTCGAGCGCGCCGAGTACACGCTCGACCAGCTCGTCGACGAGATCGTGGGTCCCAGCACGGAGCTCAGGGCCGTCGAGGTGCACAAGCACCGCGAGCACTACGTGATCGAAGGCTGCATGGTGGAGCTCTCCGAGGTGCGGACGGCCCGCGGTGCGACACGCACGATCGCGGTCGAATCCGAGGACCCGTCGCTCGTTTTCGAGACCGTGCGCGCGCTGGAGCTCGGCTCGCGGCCCAACGTGTGCCTCGCGCGCGGTCTGAAAGCGCTCGTCGGGTTCGACGCCGTGCGCTACGCGGTCGTGGACGTCGGCACGAACTCGGTCAAGTTCCATCTCGGCGAGCGGCGCCCGAGCGGCGTCTGGCGCACGATCGTCGACCGCTCGGAGATCACTCGGCTCGGCGAGGGCCTTCAGGAGAGCGGTCGCCTCGAGCCCGAGCCGATGCGACGAACGGTCGACGCGATCACGGGCATGGTCGACGAGGCGAGGCGCGAGGGCGCTGCGGCGATCGCGGCGGTCGGAACCGCCGGTCTGCGGATCGCCTCGAACGGCGCGGAGCTCGTCGAGGCGGTGCAGGCGCGCTGCGGAGTCGGGATCGAGGTCATCAGCGGCGACGAGGAGGCACGGCTCGCGTTCGTCGCGGCAACGGCGGAGCTCGATCTCGGCGAGGGCTCGCTCGTCGTCTTCGACACCGGCGGCGGGAGCTCGCAGTTCACCTTCGGACACGGACGGCGCGTCGACGAGCGCTTCAGCGTCGACGTCGGTGCAGTGCGCTTCACGGAGCGCTTCCGGCTCGCCGGAGTCGTGTCGGAGGACGGGCTGCGCGAGGCGCTCGCTGCGATCGCGGCCGACCTCTCCCGACTGGACGGAAGGCGGACGCCGGACGCTCTCGTCGGGCTCGGGGGGGCCGTGACGAACCTCGCCGCCGTCAAGCACGCGCTCGCCGTCTACGACCCGGATGTCGTGCAGGGCACGGTGCTCGACTTGCCCGAGCTCGAGCGCCAGATCGAGCTGTACCGCACGAGCACGGTCGAGGAGCGCCGCCGGATCGTCGGCCTGCAGCCGAAGCGCGCCGAGGTGATCCTCGCGGGCGCCTGCGTCGTGCGCACCATTCTCGGCAAGCTCGGCTGCGGCTCGTTCACGGTCTCCGACCGCGGGCTGCGGCACGGCCTCCTCGCCGAGCGCTTCGGGTAGGTCCAATCCGAACGAAAGGGGAAGCGACATGGCAGCAACCACATCGACCGCCAGGACATCGGCCTGGACGGGGTGGATCGCCTTCGCAGGATGGTTGATGGTGATCGTCGGCGCACTCGATCTCTTCGAGGGGCTGATCGCCGTCATCCGGGGGAAGTACTACGTGCTGACCGCGAACCAGATCATCGTCTTCGATCTCAGGACCTGGGGCTGGCTCACCATGATCTGGGGAGTCGTCCTCATCCTTGCCGGCCTCGCGCTGCTCTCCCGCGCCAGCTGGGCTCGCTGGTTCACCATCGTCGTCGCCAGCCTCAACATCATCGGCCAGCTCGGCTTCGTCGGCGGCGCCCAGTATCCGCTCTGGGCACTTGTCGTTCTCGGCCTGACCGTGGTGGTGCTCTACGCCCTGATCGTGCACTGGGACGACGCGCGGACGACCTGAGCCGAAGCATCTCGGAATCGCCCCGGGCGGAAGGGCGGCCGCCCGGGGCCGGTCAGTGCGTGAACGAGGTCGCCGTCGTCGCGTCGTGGGTCGGCCCGGCCTGGCGCTCGAGAGGCCGCAGCTGCCGCTCGAAGTCGGCGACGAGCAGGTCGGCCATGTCGTGCGTGAATCCCCGGCGGACGACGACGCGGAGCGCGGCGAGGTCGGTCCGGTTCTCGGGGAAGGTGTACGCCGGCACCTGCCAGCCCCGTTCCCGCAGCGCGAGCGACACGTCGAACACCGTGTAGTTCCGCACGTCCGGCTTCAGCCGGAGCGCGAAGACGGGCAACTCGTCCCCGTGGGTCAGGAGCTCGAACGGCCCGAGCTCGCCGATCCGCGACGCGAGCCGGGTCGCGACGTCGCGCGCGTACCCCTGCACCCGCCGGTAGCCGTCGAAGCCGAAACGGAGGAAGTTGTAGTACTGCGCGACCACCTGTGCGCCGGGGCGCGAGAAGTTGAGGGCGAACGTCGGCATCGTGTCGCCGAGGTAGTTGACGCGGAAGATCAGATCCTCGGGCAGGGCATCGGCGTCGCGCCACACGATCCAGCCGACGCCCGGGTACACGAGCCCGTACTTGTGCCCGGACGTGTTGATCGACGCCACCCGGGGAAGGGTGAAGTCCCACACGAGCTCCGGGTCGAGGAAGGGCGCGATCATCGCTCCCGAGGCGCCGTCGACGTGAACCGGGATGTCGATGCCGGTCTCGCGTTCGTAGGCGTCGAGTGCGTCGCAGATCTCCTCGACCGGCTCGTAGGAGCCGTCGAACGTCGAACCGAGGATCGCGACGACGCCGATCGTGTTCTCGTCGCAGCGCTTGACGGCCTCCGCCGCCGAGAGGTTGAAGCGCTCGCCCTCCATCGGGACGAGACGCATCTCGACGTCCCAGTAGTTCGCGAACTTCTCCCAGCAGACCTGGACGTTGATCCCCATCACGAGGTTCGGCTTGTCGGCCGGCTTGCCGGCGGCCTTGCGCGCATGCTGCCAGCGGCGCTTGAGCGCCAGGCCACCGAGCATCGCGGCCTCGCTGGAGCCGGTCGTCGAGCATCCCGTCGCCACCGAGCTGTCCGGCGCGTGCCACAGCCCGCTGAGCATGTTGACGCAGCGCATCTCGAGCTCCGCGGTCTGCGGGTACTCGTCCTTGTCGATCATGTTCTTGTCGAAGCACTCGGTCATCAGCAGCTGGGCCTCGGGCTCCATCCACGTGGTGACGAAGGTCGCCAGGTTGAGGCGCGCGTTCCCGTCGAGCATCAGCTCGTCGTGGATCACCTGGAAGGCGATGACCCGCTCCATCTCGCCGTCGGGCAAGGTGTGCCGCGGGATCGTGTTGCCCTCAACCCCGAAGATCGGGGACAGCGAGATGTCCGCGGTCGTCTCCTCGGGGCCCATCGGGTGCCGCAACGCCATCGCTGATCCTCCGTTCGCCGGTCGGGTGCTCGTCGCCTGGGAACCTACCGGCGCCGTACGGGCGCAGGCTCATCCGATTCGGCTGATCGGCCCCGGCTTTGGTTTTCGGCGCCGGATGCCGATCAGGGGATGACGTCCGCGTTCGCGTTCCCGACCCCTGAGCCCATGTCGCAGCCCGAGTTCTCCGTAGCGCCGCCCGTGCTGATCCCGACCCGGCAGGACAACGGCCTGCCGCTCGGCATCGTCGCCCCCACCCAGCGCGAGCGCTCGCGCCGCATGATCGGCGAGATCGTCGTCGACCTCGGGCTCGCCGACCGGCTCGAGGTCGAGGCGGCGGTCGCCGAGGCGCGCGCGTCGAGCCGCACGACGGGCAGCGTGCTCGTCGACCGCGGCACGCTGACGCCCGACCAGCTGGCGCGCGTGATCGCCGAGCGATTCGGCGTCGACTATGTCGACCTCTCGGCCTACAGCGTCGACTTCCGGGCCTGCAGCCTCGTGACCCCGGAGGCGGCGCGCCGCTACGAGGCGGTGCCGATCGGCTTCAAGGACGCGCGCACCCTGCTGCTCGTAACCTCCGACCCGGCGAACGTGCTGGCGATCGACGACGTGGCGATGATGACCGGCTTCGACGTGCACCCGGTGGTCGCCTCGCGTGAGGACATCGGCGCGCTGATCGCGAAGCTCGCACGCCTGGAGGACGTCGGCGAGGCCGAGGACGACGACGAGGACGAGGGCGAGCTGCTGATCGGCGACGTGCGCGACGCCGACGACGCGCCCGTCATCAAGCTCGTGCACTCGATCATCGCGGAGGCGATCGAGCTGCGGGCGAGCGACGTCCACTTCGACCCCGACGGCCAGGAGCTGCGCGTCCACTACCGGATCGACGGCGTGCTCAAGCCGTCGAACGCCGTGCCCAGGCGGATGGTGCGCGGGGTGGTCTCGCGCGTGAAGATCATGGCCAACCTCGACATCGCCGAGCGACGCATCCCGCAGGACGGCCGCCTGGCGCTCGCGATCGACGGGCGCAGCGTCGACGTGCGCGTCGTCACCCTGCCGCTCGTCGGCGGCGAGTCGGTGGTCCTGCGCGTGCTCGACCACGACGGCGGCATGATCGAGCTCGACGCGCTCGGTCTGCGCGACCGCGAGCTGGACCGGCTTCGCCGCGCGATCGCCCAGCCCTACGGCGCGATCCTCGTGACCGGCCCGACCGGCTCGGGTAAGACCACGACGCTCTACGGCGCGCTCGCGCTGCTGAACACCGGCGAGCGCTCGATCATCACGATCGAGGACCCCGTCGAGTACCGGGTGGACGGCATCAAGCAGCTGCAGGTCAACCCGAAGGTCGGGATGAGCTTCGCCAAAGGGCTGCGCACGATGGTCCGTGCGGACCCCGACGTGATCATGGTCGGCGAGATCCGCGACCGGGAGACCGCGCAGATCGGGATCGAGGCCGCCCTCACGGGTCACCTCGTCCTCTCGACGCTGCACACGCGCGACGCCCCGACGGCGGTCACGCGGCTCGTCGACATGGGCATCGAGCCGTTTCTCGCCGCCTCGGCGCTCGACTGCATCGTCGCCCAGCGCCTGGCGCGGACGCTCTGCACGTGCAAGGTCGAGACGGTCATCCCCGCCGAGGTGCTGCTCGCCAACGGCTACGAGGCCGACGACGACCTTCCCGCCTTCGAGGCCCATGGCTGCGGGCGCTGCGGCGGCACCGGGTACCGCGGGCGCATCGGCCTGTTCGAGGTCATGGACGTGAGCGAGGAGATCCGCTCGATGCTGATGCGCGGCGAGGCCGCTCCGGCGATCGCCCGCCAGGCCATGGCAGCCGGGATGCGCCGCCTGCGCGACGACGGGCTCGACAAGGTCCGCAGCGGGCACACGTCGCTGGCCGAGGTCGGCCGCGTCGCGGGCAGCTGAGGCGGGCTCCTATCCCAGCGCGTCCGCTTCGCGCTCGCGCAGCTCGATGCGCCGGATCTTCCCCGTGAGCGTCTTGGGCAGGTCGGCGACGAACTCGATGCGCCGCGGGTAGGCGTAGGCGCTCAGGCGGTCGCGCACGAACGCCTTGATCTCCTGCGCCAGCTCGTCGGAGGGCCCGTACCCGTCGGCGAGCACGATGAACGCCTTGACGACCGTGCCGCGCCGCTCGTCGGGCGAGGCGACCGCAGCGGCCTCGCGCACGGCTGGATGCTCGATGCAGGCGGACTCCACCTCGAACGGGCCGATCCGGTAGCCCGCGGAGATGATCACGTCGTCCGCGCGCCCGGCGTACCAGACGTAGCCGTCCGCATCCTGGGTGGCGGCGTCCTTGGTGTGGAACCACTCGCCGCCGAACGTCGCCTGCGCGGCCTCCTCGTTCTCCCAGTAGCCGAGCGGGTAGTGCGGGTTCGAGCGCGCGCGCAGGCAGATCTCGCCGCGCTCGCCGCGCGCGACCTCGTGCTCGTCCTCGTCGAGGATTCGCACGTCCCAGCCGGGCATCGGCCGGCCCATGGACCCCTCGCGGACCTCCATCCACGGGAAGTTGCCGCACAGCGGGTAGGACTCGGTCAGGCCGTAGTAGTCGAGCACCGTGAGGCCGTACTGCTCGCGGAACCAGCGGATCGCCTCGGGGTTGAGCGGCTCGCCGGCGCTGCAGACGCGCCGGAAGCCGCACGGGAAGCGCGCGGCGGCGTCCTCGATCGCCATCATCGAGCGCATCGCGGTCGGCGTCGTGAAGACGTTCGTGACCGCGTTGCGGCTGAGGAAGTCCAGCTGTGCCTCGGGGTCGAAGCCGCCCTGGCGCTGCAGCACGACCTGCACCGCCCCGAGGCGCCACGGGCCCAGCAGCGGTGCGATGCCCGCCGCCCACGCCCACTCGCCCATGCCATGGAAGCGCTCGCCGTCCTGCACCTCGTGGCAGTGGATGAACTCCTCGTGCGCCAGCAGGTAGCGGTGGGCGTGGACGATCCCCTTCGCCAGCCCGGTCGTGCCGGAGGTGTAGTAGAGCTGCGCGGGGTCGTCGCAGCTCGTGTCGGCGGTCGTGAACTGCGTCGAGGCGCCGGCCAGCAGGTCCGCGTCGAGCACGAGCAGCTCTCCCACGCCGTCGCCGACGAAGTGCTGAAAGCGCGGCGCGTTGGCGCTGTCGGTGACGAGCACGCGCGGGCGGGAGTCCTGCAGGCGGTGCGCGATGCCCTCGTCGCCGTAGAGGACGGACATCGACAGCAGCAGGCCGGCGTTCTTCCACGCGCCGAAGAAGATCGCGGCGGTCTCGGGGGTGGGCGGCAGGACAACGGCGACGCGCTCGCCGCGCTGCACCCCGTGGTCGTGCAGGACGTTCGCAGCCTGGTTCGAGAGGTCCTGCATGTCGCCCCAGGTGAGCTCGCGCCGGGCGCCGTCGTGGCGCTCCCAGACCATCGCGAGCTTCTCGCGAGGGTGCTTGTCGCACACGTCCTGCGCGATGTTGTAGCGCTCGGGCACGACCCAGCGATGCTCGGCGCAGAGCTGCTCGTAGCGATCCATGGCGCGACGCTACACCGCGGGTGCGTGCGCTGCGTCGCCCGCGCTGCCTCGCCCACGTCGCACCGCCGCGTCCAGTGCGAAGGACAGGACCGTGAGGGCGATGATCGCGATGAACGTCCACGGCTCCGTCTGGAGCGTGTTGACCGCGAAGAAGACGAGCACGATCGCCGTGACCGCGATCGCGAGCAGCACGATCACCGGATTGCTCCCCGTGTCCGCGCGCCTGCGCCACCCGGCGACCCCGACGAGCACGAAGATCATCAGCGCCACCGCACTGCCGACCGACGCGATCGCGGAGAGATCGACGAGGTTCGCGACGACCAAGACGATGGCGGCGGTGATGAGCAGCCCGGCGTGCCGGCCCAGGCGCGACCCGGAGCCGAAGAACGCGGGAAACAGATGCAGCTCGGCGAGCATGCCGGTGAGGTTGCCCGACGCGTAGAGCGTCGCGTTCGTGGCGCCCGCGGTCGAGAGCAGCGCCGCCACGGCCATCACCGTGAACCCCGCGTCCCCGAGCGTCGGGCGCGCCGCCTCGGCGATCGCCGTCTCGCCGTACCCGATCACCTGGGTGACGGTGAGCGTCCCGAAGACGCCGAGCGCGATCAGGACGTACACCGTCGCCGTGACGCCGAGCGCGCCGTACATCGCGCGCGGCAGGTCGTGGGACGGGTCGCGCAGGTCGCCGGCGGTGAACGTGATGACGTTGAAGCCCAGGTAGGCGAAGAACGTGAGCGCGACGCTCGCGACGATCTTCGATGCCGACGGGTAGCCGCTGAAGGCCAGCAGGTCAAGGTTGATGTTCGGCAGCGTCACGCAGATGAAGACCGCGAAGACGATCAGCACGCCGGTGACGATCACCGATTGCGCGCGTGCGACGAACCGGGCGCCCACGAGGTTCACGGCGACCATCACGATCACCAGGGCCGTGATGAAGATGTGGTTCCACGCGCCGCCGGCGTTCTCCCCCACGAACAGCGAGGTGGCGTAGGCGCCGAACGAGACGACGACCATCGAGCAGACGATCACGACGGCGGCGATGTAGCCCAGCCAGGATGCGACGCCGACGAGCCGGCCGAGCCCGAATCCCTCCACCAGATAGGTGATGAGGCCGCCGGAGGACGGGTAGCGGACCCCGAGCTTCACGCAGACGTAGCCGAGCAGGCCGGCCACGACGCCGCCGACGAGGAAGGAGATCCAGACCGCCGCACCGGCGACCGCGCCGGCCTCGCCGAGCAGCGCGAAGATGCCGGCGCCGATCATCGAGCCGATCCCGAGGACCGTCGCCCCGCGGACGGTCATCTGCTTCGGCTGCCCGGCGCGGTCGGGCTGGCTCTCGGGTGTCTCGGCCGTGCTCATCGGGCGCGCTGCCGCGGGCGGACGCTCAGCGCCTGCGCAGCCGCACCCAGGCGAGCACGAGCAGCGGGATGATGACGATGACGGTGATGACGACCGGCCACATGCGCGCGAAGGCTAGCGGCCGCGGCGGAGCGCTCAGGCGGGCTCGACGTCGGGCAGCGCGCGGCACGCCATGACGCCGCGCGCGTCGTCGTCGGACGCCGACCCCGTCCTGCGGAACCCTCGCTGCAGCTGCTCCTCGGTCAGCGAGCGCCGCCAGCCGTAGCTGTCGCGGACAAGCACGCGCGCGCGCTCCCTGCCGAGGACGCGCACCGCGCGTCCTCCGCTCTGCCACACCTGCCCGGTCTCGATGCCGTCTCCAGCCCGTCGACCGCTCATCTCAGGCTCCAGGCTCGCACCGCCCGAAGCGCCGTTCAACCCCACGGGCGGGGGAACGTCCGCGGAGAGCGGGAATCCTGCGTGGGCGAGCCCGCAGCATCATGGCGCCATGCCCTCGGGCACCCCTCCCCTGCTCTACCTCGACCAGAACTACCTCAGCGGCATCGTCAAGGGCAAGCCCGTGTTCCGCGAGCTCGAGCCCATGCTGCGCGCGGCGGTCGAGCGGGGTGCGGTGCTCGTGCCTGCATCCCCGGTGCACGAGATCGAGTCGGCGCCGCGGCCGGAGCTCGGCGTCCTGGAGCTCCTCTCAGGCCTCTCGCATGGTCGGCGGCTGCCCGAGACGCCGGGACCCGAGGAGCGCGAGATCGAGCGACGTCTGGAGGAGACGATCAAGCGCGAGCATCCCGCTCGGCGCCCGCGCGCAAGCGACGAGCTCGACCTCCGGGCCCTGGCGCTCGCGCTGCCTCGCTGTCGCCTCATCACGTGCGACGCGTTCATGGCCGACGTGATCATGCGCACGCGCCTCGACCGCCGCTACGGCGTCGAGCTCTACTCGGGGCGCGTCGCCGACGTGCGCGCGCTGCGCCGGCGGCTCGCGGCACTGCCCGGGCGGCCCGCGTGACCCGCCGTCAGCTCTGGCGCAGGATCCCGACGAGCATCGCTCGGCGCACGTCGAGTGGATCGGCCTCCGGGGCGGATGCGGTCACCAGCGGCGTCAGCCACGCGCGCAGCAGCACCTCGTCGTCGACATCGTCGCGCAGGAGCCCGGGCGTGCGGCGCGCTGCCGCGATGATCCCCCGTCCCAGGTGGCGGACGCGTGCGCGCTCCTGGTCGACCTGGGGGGCGTACAGGGGCACGTAGCGCAGCACGCACCAGCGCATCGCCGCGCCGACCATCGCGTCCGTGACGCGCACCAGCTCGTCACGGTCCATCAGCTCATCGGGCTCGGGACGGTGCATCGCCGCGCACAGCTCAGTGTTGTACTCGAGGAGCAGCGCATTGGTCAGGCGCTCGCGCGAGGGGAAGTGCCGGAAGAGCGTCGCGCGGTGCACGCCGCACGCCTGGGCGATCGTCGACGAGGAGGCGCCGGGGTCCTCGGCCAGCACCGCTGCAGCACCGTTCAGGATCGCGCGGCGGATGCGCCGGTAGTCGCTGCGCCGACCGGCGAGCTCGTCGCCATCGCCTGAGCCGGCGGGCTCGGTGCCGGCGATTGTCCGCGTGCCTTGCATGGTTCCCCGAACGCTGGGGACACCCTACCGTCCCGCGCGGGCGCTAGTCCGAGGGGCGCTCCCAGCCCTCGAGCGCCGACCCGATCTCGTCCATCACCATGTCGGCGTCCCCCGTCTCGACCGCACAGTCAGGACAGAGGTACTCGACCTCCTCGTCTCCGTCGGGCGTGGTGACCACGTCCTCGACCCATCCCAGGTCCGACGACTCGTACCAGCGGCCGCACCTTGCGCACCTGATCTCGGTGTCCACGACGCCACCCTCCTCTGCGCTGAGCCACGCGCCGAGCCACCTCGAGGCGGCGGCCGGCGCCTGAAGGTACCGCCGAGCGTACACGTCGACGAGGGCTCGCAGCGCCTGGGTTCTGCACGCGGTGTACGAATCTCCCCCACCGCGCGCCGCCGCACCCGCCTAATCTGGCCTTGGCGCCGCACTGAGCGCGCGGCCCCAGCGACGCGGCCCAAGACCGGTGCGGCGCGGGGCCGCGCCTCAGCGCAGAGCTACAGCCACCCGCGATCGCGGAACGCGTCGCGCAGGCGCGCGCACGCGGCGAGCGCATCGGCGACCCGCGACTGAGCCTGGAGGTCGAGCGCCAGCAGCTGCGCGTGCGGGGTCAGTTCCTCGGGCGGCACACCGGGCCGCAGCAACGACATCGTGCGGTCGACCTCACCGTGCAGCAGGTCGATGAGCTCAGCGACCCCGTCCCGGACGTCGGCGTCGATCGTCGCCACGACCCAGCTGAGCGTCTGCGGCGGCGGCTCGCCGGCCGGCAGCTCGTCGACGAGGTCCAGGATGGTCGCGTAGAGGTCACGGCGCTGATCGGCGCGGCGTGCCCTGCTCCGCGCCCGCTGCTCGGCGCGCTCGTGAGCGACCGTGCTCTCCGTGGTGCGGTCCGACAGGCCGGCTGTTGCCGCGTCGCCCATGGGCGAACGGTACGCCCGCGCAAGGGCCGAGGGACACACGTTCGACCGAGGAGCCCGGCGCGGCAGGGACCATCCTGGTCCGCCGGCCGGGCTCTCACACAGGACAGCGGCGGCCGCTGTGGACGGCATAAACCGGGCCGAAAAGATGGCTCAAGCGCTCAGGGAAACCACTCGCGTTCCCACCGGGAGATCTCGAACGGCACGCCCGGGGGGCCTCCGATTGCGAGGATCGCCGTGCCGTCGACCGTCGCCCGGGCGCTGCGGATCAGCGCCGGGTCGCGCACGAACACCAGCATGCCGGCGGGGGCGTCAATGTCCTCTCCGTCGACGGTGAACACCGCATGTCCGCTCATCACCGCGAACAGCTCCTCGTGGCCGTCCGTGCGATTGCTCTCGTCGTCGCGCTCGTGATGCGGCTCCACCAGCTCGTCGCCCGCGCCGCCCGTGATCGCGTTCACCCCGAACGCTCGAACGTCGAAGTGGCGGCGAACGAGACGGAACTCGCCGTCGGTGGCGTCCGGGTAGTCCGGGTAGATGTCCGTCGCCGCGACGACGTCCGAAAGGAGCACGGCACCGAACGGCGCGTTGCGCGGATCGGTCACCGGAGGAGCTTCGCACGTCCGCCGCGCGACGGTCAACGTTGCCCGCCCGACGGTGGCAGCAGTCCCGACCGCGAGCGCGCCCACGACCACGGTGCCGACTGGGACCTCGACGACCGAGACCGGCACGACGACCGGCACGCCACGGAGGCCGGGACGACTTCCGCGCCCACCGAGACGCGCACCGTCACCGAGACACTCCCGGCCCAGACGAGGACGAAGACGGTCACCCCGACGGCAGCGCCGACGACGACCACGGTCACCGAGCAACCCACGACGACCATAACGCGCAAGACGACCGCCACGACCGCCGCCCGCGCCGTAGTCTACGACCAGCACGAGCGCGACCCGGACCGTGACAGTAACCGCATCGAACGAGAGCAGCTCTGGGAGTCCCGGCGTGGGCGCCGGGCGCTGCTGGGCGCAGCGGCCGCAGCTCTGATAGTTCGCGTCCGGGCAGCCTCCATGGCTGCAGGTCCGGCAAGCGCTCAAGCCGGCGCACTACCGACATAGACGGTCATCGTCAATGAACCACCGGACGAGGAGGCGCGCGATGCGCCCGTCTGATCACGCCACGGGCTCTAGGACCATGGGCGTCGCGATCGCGGTCGCGGCCAGCACGCTCTGCGTGCTTCTCCTCATGCCCGCCCCAGGACTCGCCGGCAGGTCCCCCGTGAAGACGAGCGGCGAGTACGACGGGCTGACAGACCAGCGGATCCCCGACGTCTCAAATCTCGTCTACCTCAAGGTGGCAGCCGACGGCCGCCATCTGCAGCACACGCAGATCAGCCCCGTGATGAACTGTGATGTCGTCCTCGCGATCCGAGACCCCCCAGCGATGCAGACGGACACAATAAGCCGCAGTGGCACATTCGCTGGCTCGTACAGCGCTCCGACCGGCGCGGTCAAGATCACGTGGAAGGGGCAGTTCACTTCGAAGGGCGCGACGGGCACAGCCACCGCAACCACACGGCTGGCCGGCGGCGGGACCTGCAAACGGACCGAGCACTTCACCGCCAAGTGGTTCAAGCACACGCCGCACGTCCGCGGCCGAGCGCCATACACCTGGGCGGACCTGTCGTAAACAGCGTTTCGGGGCCGCGCTCCACTGGGTTGTGACCGTCGCACCCTGTCGAAGAAGCCGACGACCCGACAACCGGTCTTCGGGGACTACTACTACTACTACTACTGCGGGACTAGGACTCGAAAGCGGCCGAGCGGTCGATACCTAAGCCATTCTCGCGGTGTTTGCTGGGCTTTCGACCGCTGGCGAACCGCTGAGGACCGCCGGGTTTCGGGTGCCGACTGTGGCGCAACTGTGGCGCACCATCCTCACGCTCCCTGCGCCTCGAGGTACTCGCCGAGGCGCACGGCGTCGGCGGCGAGCATGCCGGGGATGGCGCGCGCGTACACGTCGAGCGTCATGCGGCTGTCGCTGTGCCCGGCGTACGTCTGTGCCTGCTTGATCGTGACGCCGGCCGCCGGCAGGTAGCTCGTGAAGGTGTGCCTGGCGTCGTGCAGTCCGACGCGCTCGAGCTTCGCCTCGCGCCATGCGGTGTCGGCGCGTCGGCGCACGCTCTCACGGCCGAATGGTTCGGCATCGGTGCGGCCGAACACGAGCGCCTCGCCGCGCCTGCCGGTGCGCATGCGGTGCTCGCGCAGCAGGCGCGCGAGCTGCGGGACGATCGGCACGTCCCGTGAGCCCGCCGCGCTCTTGGGTGTCTGCTCGCCCGCGACGTCATCCCACGAGCGCCGCACGCGCAGCTCCGCGGCGTCGAGGTCGATGTCATCCCAGCGCAGCGCGCGCAGCTCGCCGCGGCGCAGGCCGGCGTAGAACGCGGTCGCCCATAGCGCGCGGTCCTCGGCGGGCAGCGCGTCGAGCAGCCTGGCCGCCTGCGCCGGGTTGACGACGCGCGGTTCGCGCGGTCTGACGGCCGGAAGGTCGAGGTACGTGGTCGGGTTGTCGCGCACGAGCTCGTCGCGCATGGCGCGCCGGTACAGCACGCGCAGC